>NZ_CP163443.1:0-625714 GCF_041053055.1 Streptomyces sp. R41 | reverse complement strand
GAACTCCGCGTCGAATACCAGGGCCACCAGGTCCGCGTCCCGGTAGAGGTAGACCAACTCCTCTTCCACATATCGGTAGTTCACGTTGACCGGCACGACCCGTGCCTTCAGACAGCCCAGCACGGTCTGCAGATATTCGACGCCGTTGTAGAGGTGGAGTCCGAGGTGTTCGCCGGGGCGTATGCCGCTGTCGATCAGGTGGTGCGCGACACGGTTCGCGGCGGCGTCCAGCTGTGCGTACGTCAGCCGGCGCTCCGCACCGGTGCCGGGGTGGTCGATGTACACGAGCGCCTCGCGGCCCGGGACCACGTCGACGACCGACTCGAACAGGTCGGCAAGGTTGTACTCCACCGCTCCTCCTGACCCCGAACGTCCGTGGCTGTACTCGGCTCGACGGTCATCAGAGCAAAGCCGCACGCAACTGTGAAGGGTCCCGGCAGAAGAAATCTGACTGTCTGTCAGAAAACCCTTGTACTGAATCCGCGCCTCCTGCAACCTGTTCTCGCATCCGAGACGGGAGGACGGCAATGGGTGGGACCGAACACCTCACCGTGCAGCGCGAAGGCGCCACACTGGTACTCACGCTCAACAGGCCCGAGGCCAAGAACGCGCTCTCGCTGCCGATGCTGGTCGGCCTGTACGACGGCTGGGTCGAGGCCGACGAGGACGACGCGATCCGCTCGATCGTGCTCACCGGAGCGGGGGGTGCCTTCTGCGCCGGAATGGACCTCAAGGCGCTGGCCGGAAAGGGGATGGAGGGCGAGCAGTACCGGGACCGGCTCAAGGCCGACCCCGATCTGCACTGGAAGGCGATGCTGCGCCATCACCGCCCCCGCAAGCCGGTGATCGCCGCCGTCGAAGGGCACTGCGTCGCGGGCGGCACGGAGATCCTCCAGGGCACCGACATCCGGGTCGCCGGTGAGTCCGCGACCTTCGGGCTCTTCGAGGTCAAGCGCGGCCTGTTCCCGATCGGCGGCTCGACGGTCCGGCTGCAACGCCAGATCCCGCGCACCCACGCCCTCGAAATGCTGCTCACGGGACGCCCGTACGCTGCCCGGGAGGCCGCCGACATCGGCCTGATCGGCCACGTCGTCCCCGACGGCACCGCGCTGGACAAGGCCCTCGCCATCGCTGAACAGATCAACGTCTGCGGCCCGCTGGCCGTCGAGGCCGTGAAGGCCTCGGTGTACGAGACCGCCGAGATGACCGAGACCGACGGGCTCGCCGCCGAACTCAAGCGCGGCTGGCCGATCTTCGACACCGCCGACGCCAAGGAGGGCTCCCGAGCCTTCGCCGAGAAGCGCCCGCCCGTCTACCGGCGCGCCTGACCCGAAGCCCGCGCCCGGGCGCGCCCGACCTCTTACGGGGAATGGCGTGTCCGACCCTCCGAAGGAGACACCCGGGATGCCCGAAGTCCTCAAAGCCCCGCTCATCGTCGAATTCCCCTTCACCCGCTCGCTCGGCCCCGTCCAGAGCGCCTTTCTCACCGGCCTGCGCGAGCGCGTCGTCCTCGGTGTGAAGACCACGGACGGCCGCACACTGGTCCCGCCCGTCGAGTACGACCCGGTCACCGCCGATGAGATACGGGACCTCGTCGAAGTCGCCCCCACGGGCACCGTCACCACCTGGGCCTGGAACCACGAACCACGCCGGGGCCAGCCCCTCGACACCCCCTTCGCCTGGGTCCTGGTGAAACTCGACGGCGCCGACACCGCCCTCCTGCACGCCCTCGACGCCCCGGGCCCCGACGCCGTACGCACGGGTATGCGCATCCGCATCCGCTGGGCCGCGGAGCGCTCCGGTGCCATCACGGACATCGCCTGCTTCGAACCGTACGAGGGCGTCGCGGAACTCACGGGCCACAGCGGCCGGTTCGAGGACATGGTGACCGGCATCGTCGCCCCCGCCCGCCTCGACTACGTCTACTCGCCCGGGCGCGCCCAGAGCGGCTACATCAACGCCCTCTCCGATCAGCGCACGGTCGGCGAACGCTGCCCCTCCTGCCGCAAGGTGTACGTCCCGCCGAGGGGAGCCTGCCCCACCTGTGGAGTCGCCACCTCGGAGCAGGTCGAGGTGGGCCCGCGAGGGACAGTCACCACGTACTGCATCGTCAACATCAAGGCGAAGAACCTCGACATCGAAGTGCCGTACGTCTACGCGCACATCGCCCTCGACGGCGCCGACCTCGCGCTGCACGGCCGGATCGGCGGCATCCCCTACGACGAGGTGCGCATGGGCCTGCGCGTCGAGCCGGTGTGGACGGAGGGCGGCCGCCATCCCGATCACTACCGGCCCACCGGCGAGCCGGACGCGGACTACGAGACGTACAAGGAGCTGTTGTAGATGCCGCCCATCAGGGACATCGCCGTCGTCGCCTTCGCGCAGACCGACCACCGGCGCACCAGTGACGAGGTCTCCGAGGTGGAGATGCTCATCCCGGTCCTGCACGACGTCCTCGACCGGACGGGTCTGAAGACCAGCGACATCGGCTTCACGTGCTCCGGCTCCACGGACTATCTCGCGGGCCGTGCCTTCTCCTTCACGATGGCTCTCGACGGTGTGGGCGCCTGGCCGCCGATCTCCGAGTCGCACGTGGAGATGGACGGCGCGTGGGCGCTGTACGAGGCGTGGACGAAGCTGCTCACCGGGGAGGTCGACACCGCGCTCGTGTACGCGTACGGCAAGTCCTCGCCCGGCTCCGTACGGGACGTCCTGACCCGGCAGCTCGACCCGTACTACGTGGCACCCCTGTGGCCGGATTCCGTCGCGCTCGCGGCGCTTCAGGCGCAGGCGCTCATCGACGCAGGCGAGACCGACGAGCCCGTCCTCGCCTCCGTCGCGGCCCGCAGCCGTGCCTCGGCGGCCGCCAACTCCCACGCGCAGCTGCGTGGTTCGGTGGCTCAAGGCGATTACCTCGTACGTCCGCTGCGTACCGGCGACTGTCCGCCCGTCGGCGACGGTGCCGCCGCCGTGATCCTCGCGGCGGGGGAGCGGGCCCGAGAGCTGTGCGAACGGCCCGCCTGGATCCGGGGCATCGACCACCGCATCGAGGCGCACGGCCTCGGCGTACGCGACCTGACCGACTCGCCGTCCACACGCCTGGCCGCCGAGAGGGCGGGCGCCTTCGAACGGCCCGTCGACACCGCCGAGTTGCACGCCCCCTTCACCTCCCAGGAGGTGGTCCTGCGCACGGCGCTGCGGCTCGACGAGAGTGTGACAGTCAACCCCTCCGGGGGTGCGCTCGCCGCCAATCCGGTGATGGCGGCCGGGCTGATCCGCATCGGTGAGGCCGCCGCGCGCATCCATCGGGGCGCGTCCGACCGGGCGCTCGCGCACGCCACTTCAGGGCCCTGCCTCCAACAGAACCTGGTCGCCGTACTCGAAGGGGATGCCCGATGAGCAAGGAGCCCGTGGCCGTCGTAGGCATCGGCCAGACCAAGCACGTGGCGGCCCGGCGGGACGTGTCCATCGCGGGACTGGTCCGCGAGGCGGCCCAACGCGCATTGCAGGACGCCGAGTTGACCTGGGCCGACATCGACGCCGTCGTGATCGGCAAGGCGCCCGACTTCTTCGAGGGCGTCATGATGCCGGAGCTGTATCTCGCGGACGCGCTCGGCGCGGTCGGCAAGCCGATGCTGCGGGTGCACACGGCGGGCTCCGTCGGCGGATCGACCGCCCTGGTCGCCACGAACCTCATCGCCGGACGCGTCCACGGCACCGTCCTGACCCTGGCCTACGAGAAGCAGTCCGAGTCGAACGCCATGTGGGGCCTTTCGCTGCCGATCCCCTTCCAGCAGCCGCTGCTGGCCGGGGCCGGCGGCTTCTTCGCGCCGCACGTGCGCGCGTACATGCGGCGCACCGGCGCCCCCGACACGGTCGGCTCGCTCGTCGCGTACAAGGACCGCCGCAACGCGCTGAAGAACCCGTACGCGCATCTCCACGAGCACGACATCACGCTGGAGAAGGTCCAGGCCTCGCCCATGCTGTGGGACCCGATCCGCTACTCGGAGACCTGCCCGTCCTCGGACGGGGCGTGCGCGATGATCCTCACCGACCGTGCGGGAGCGGCCCGTTCGCCCCGGCCACCCGCCTGGATGCACGGCGGCGCGATGCGCAGTGAACCCACCCTCTTCGCGGGCAAGGACTTCGTGTCGCCGCAGGCGGGCAAGGACTGCGCGGCCGACGTGTACCGGCAGGCCGGCATCGCGGACCCGCGCCGTGACATCGACGCCGTCGAGATGTACGTGCCGTTCTCCTGGTACGAGCCGATGTGGCTGGAGAACCTCGGTTTCGCCGAGGAGGGCGAGGGCTGGAAGCTCACCGAATCCGGGGTGACGGAGCTGGACGGGGACCTGCCCGTCAACATGTCGGGCGGGGTCCTCTCCACCAATCCGATCGGCGCCTCCGGCATGATCCGCTTCGCCGAAGCGGCACTTCAGGTGCGGGGGCAGGCCGGAGAACACCAGGTGGACGGGGCTCGCAGGGTGCTCGGGCACGCCTATGGCGGCGGATCGCAGTTCTTCTCCATGTGGCTGGTCGGGTCCGCGCCGCCCGCCTCCTGAAACCGTCCCCCTCACGTGGCCTGTCCGCCGCCCGAACCGGTCGCTAGGCTGGCCGCGGACGACGAACCGGGAGGAGCACGGACGTGGCCGAAAGCACCATCGAGCAGCACCCGCTCGCGGGCTGGGACAAGCCGGAGCTGGACCTCAGCAATGCCGAGTGGCAGTCCAGCAGCCGAGGGCGGGGAGACGTCCAGATCGCTTTTGTCGAGGGCTTCATCGCGATGCGCAACAGTGGCCGGCCCGAGAGCCCTTCCTTGATCTTCACACCCGCGGAGTGGGGCGCGTTCGTATCGGGGGCCCGAGAGGGCGAGTTCGATCTGACCTGAGCCGACGGCGGTCGGGCCGCCCCGCCTCCTGTGTATGGGGGAGGGGCGGCGGCCTCGACCTCCGGCAGTGCCGCGGCCACGCCTTCCCGCGGCGGTCAGTCGCTCGGCCATGGCGACCGCGATGGTCGGCCGCTGCGATGAACCGGCCGCCGCGCGGGCCGTCCGCACCCGGCGCCCCCGCCGCCCGAAACCGCGACGAGATCCTCCGGATTTCCGGACACACGCCCCGCCACCCCGCCCTGTGGCCATCCCTGAGTCAGGCTGGCCCCAGGAAGATCAAGGGCGTGTGCCGAAGGCGAGGATTTCATGAGCACCCTGCCGGTCATCGCGGCGGTCGACGGATCGGACGACGGCCAGCGCGCCCTGGAGTGGGCGCTCGCGGCTGCCCGGAGGCGCCAGGCGCCGCTGCGTGTGGTCCATGTACGGCAGTACGCGCCCTGGGGGCAGCCGGACGTCCTGGTCGCCGGACCACCGGATCCGACCGACGATCATGTGCTCGAGCAGGTACGCACCCACCTGGCGGGCCGGGCCGACCTGCCGACGACGGAGTATGTCGCTCTGGAGGGCGCCCCGGGCGCCGTGCTGCCCGAACTCGGCTCAACCGCCCAGCTGTTGGTGCTCGGCTCCCGGGGCCGCGGCGGCTTTGTCGGCCTGCTGCTCGGCTCCAACGGGATGGCGGCGGCGCGAGACGCCGATTGCCCTGTGGTCGTGGTGCCGCGCCCCGGCCGCCAGGTGCCCGACGCACCCCCGGTCGAACCGGGGCCGCGTGTCGTCGTCGGCCTCCACGTCGACAGCCCCGACGATGCCACGGTCGCCTTCGCGTTCGAGGAGGCGGCCCTGCGCGCCGCCCGCGTCCAGGTGGTCGCCGCGTACACCTGGCCCGACCCGACGTGGGCCGTGCCCGGTGACTTCGCGCCCGCCACCCTCGACCAGGATGCGGTGGAAGGCGAGACCCGGAATCTGGCCGACGGCTTCGTCGCCCCGCACCGCGAACGACACCCCGATCTCCAGGTCGATCTCCACGTGCCACCCGGACACGCGGCCGGCCACCTCGTCGCGGCCTCGAAGGACGCCGAACTACTCGTCGTGGGCCGTCACCGCCGCCGCCTCCTCGCACCGGCCCGCATGATCGGCTCGGTCACCCAGGCCGTACTCCTGCACGCGGCGAGCCCGGTCGCGGTGGTGCCGCCGACGGCCACAGAGGAATGAGTGCCCTCCTCATGCGCTGGAGGAGTGAGTGCCCTCCTCGAAGGTTAATGGAAGTCGGTGAACCTATCATTAGCATCATGGAGGACTCGATCAGCGAAGACGCCCGGCTCGCCCTGGACCTCGCCCTGACCATCCGGCACGACGGACACGGCGGTGTCGCCGACGATCTCGCCGACCCCGCGGGGCTGACCGCCTGGGTCCACGCGCACCGCGACGCACTGCCGGGAGCCGACCGTTTCGTCGCCGATCCGACGACGCTCACCGCCGTCCGCGAGCTCCGCGCCGCCGTCCGTGCCCTCTTCGCCCGCGCCGTACGGCCGGGCGAGCCGAGCCCGGCCGACGCCGCCCGGCTGCTGCCCGTACCGCAGGCCGTGGAGCGCCTCAACGCGGCGGCGGCGCTCGCCGCGACCGTTCCCGTCCTCGTCTGGGCCGAGGACGCCGACCCCGTCGTACACGAGGAGGCCCCGAGCCGGGACATCCCGCTCGCGGCAGTCCTCGCCCGCGCCGCGACGACCTTCCTCGCGAGCCCCGACCGGCAACGTCTGCGTGCCTGCCACGCGCCGCGCTGCGTGCGGTACTTCATCAAGGAACACCCGCGCCAGGAATGGTGCAAACCGTCGTGCGGAAACCGTGCCAGGGTCGCCCGGCACCACGAGCGGCACAAGAAGTCCGCGTAGACCGCGGATCGTTGTCCGACTGTTCCGGTCAGAAGTGGTCGAGCGGGCACCGTGGGCTCGCTCCGGGCGTACGCTGAGGTGCCTGTAGGTCACGGTGCGCACCTGCTCCCCGCGTCGGCTGCACCACCGTGGCAGGGGGTGCATCATGGGACAGCGCAGCCTACGGAGTCGACGGACGCTCTTCGAGCGCGAGAGTGAACTCACCGCTGCCGAAGAGGCGTTGAGCGAGCTCACCGGCGTGCACAGGGACGGTGGCGAGCCACCGGACCGCCCCCGCGGCGCACTCCTCGCCTTCGCCGGCCGTGCCGGAATCGGCAAGACCACCCTCCTCGCCGAAGTGCGCCGCCGCGCCGCCGCCAAAGGCTGCACCGTGCTGTCCGCGCGCGGCGGCGACCAGGAGCAGCGCGTCGCCTTCCACGTCGCCCGCCAGCTCCTGCAGCCACAGCTCGCCGGGGCACCGGAGCCCGAACTCCGTGACCGGCTCGGGAGTTGGTACGCGATCGTCGGCCCCGCGCTCGGCCTGTGCGCGCCGGCCGAGGGCGCCCCGCCCGACCAGCAGGGACTGCGCGACGGCCTCGACTGGGTGCTCACACATCTCGCGGTACAGCGCGCCCCGATGGTGCTCGTCCTCGACGACGCGCACTGGGCCGACCCGGAGTCGCTGAGCTGGCTCGCCGCGTTCGCGCCGCGCGCCGAGGACCTTCCGCTGCTGCTCGTCGTCGCCTACCGGCCCGACGAACTCCCCGACCACGCCGAGGCGTTCAGGGGTCTGCCGGGGCGCGCGGGCCAGCGCCCCATCGACCTCGAACCGCTCAGCGCGGCGGCAGTCGCCCGGCTGGTACGGGAGGACCTCGGCACCCAGGCCGACGACGCGTTCTGCCGTGAGTGCTGGGCGGTCACCGCGGGCAACCCCTTCGAGGCCGTCGAACTGACCGCGAAGGTACGCGACCGCGGACTGACCCCGACGGAGGCCGGAGCGCACCTGCTGCGCGACCTGGCGGCCGCCGTCAAGGGCAGTGGCCTGATCGCCCGTCTCGAACGCCTCGGCCCGTCGACGGTCCGCTTCGCCTGGGCCTGCGCGGTGCTCGGCACCGAGATCCATCCGACGCTCGCCGCCGCCGTCGCGGGCCTCGGCTCCGAGGAGGCCGCCGACGCGGCGGACGCCCTGCGCGGCGCCCGTATCCTCACCGGCGCCGACATCCTCGAGTTCGTCCACCCCCTCATCGCCACCGCGGTCTACCGCGCCATACCCGGCGGCGTCCGCGTCGCGCTGCACGGTCAGGCCGCCTGGTGTGTCATCGACGAAGGCCTCGGCCCGTCCGCCGCCGCACGCCACCTCCTGGAGACGCACCCCGACGGCGACGCCTGGATCGTCCAGCAGCTGCGCGCCGCCGCCCGCGAGACGCTCCGCGCCGGAGCCCCCGACGCCGCCCGCCGCTATCTCGCCCGCGCCCTGCGCGAACCGCCGCCCTTCGAGGACCGGGCGGCCGTCCTGTACGAACTGGGCTGCGCCTCCCTGCTCACCGAACCGGCGACCACGGTCAACCATCTGCGCGCCGCCCTCGAAGAGCCCATCGCCGAGCCGGAACTGCGCCACAACATCGTCTACCGCCTCTCCCAGGTCCTCGCCCACAGCGACCGCCTGGCCGAGGCCTCGGAGACGCTAGCCCGCGAGATCCGCGTGACCGGCGACGCCCGGGTGCGGCTGCGCATGCAGTCCGAGCAGTTCATGTGGGACGCGTTCCGCGCCGACGAACCCGACTCGCCCGCCCGCTCCCGCCGCCTCGCCCGCCTCGCCGACCGGCTCACCGGCCGCGACCTCACCGAGCGCTATGTCATCGGCCTGCGTGCCTGGGACGCCACCCTGCGCGGCGAACCCGCCCACATCGCCCTCCACCACGCCGAACGCGCCCTCGCCGGAGGCTTCGGCTGGGCCGAGGCCGACCGTGGCTTCGAGGTGCCCGTCCTGGTCGCACTCACGTTCATGTACGCGGACCGGCCGGGGCGCACGGAGGAGCTGTTCGCCACCGGGATCGCCGACTTCGAGGCGCAGGGCTGGCACGGCGCGCACCTCTCCTTCGGCTACACGATCCTCGGGTACGTCCGCTACCGCCGCGGTCGGCTCGCCGAGGCCGAGGACTTCGTCCGCGCGGGCCTCCGGCTCGCCGAACGCGTCGGACCCGGCACCCCCGTCCACTGGTACGCCGTCGCCACGCTCATCCAGATCCTGCTCGCCCGCGGTCGGGTCGCCGAGGCCGCGCGGACCGGCGAGGACTACGCGTTCTGTGCGCCCTTCCCGGCCGCCGTGACCTTCCCCGACGCCCAGACCGTGCACGGCGAGCTGCTGCTCGCCCGCGGCCTCACCAAGGACGCCGCCGCCGAGCTGGCCGCGGCCGGGCGCCGGCTCGACCCGCGCGGCATGCGCAACCCCGCCTGGTGCCCCTGGCAGCTCCACCTCGCCCGGGCCGAGAGCCACGACGCTCCGGAGCGCGCCGTCGCCACGGCACTCGAAGCGGTGAACCGCGCCCGCCAGTACGGCACGCCCTCCGCGATCGGCCAGGCACTGCGCGCGGCCGCCGATGTCTCCTCCGGCTCGGCCCGCGTCAAGTTCCTCGAGGAGTCCGTCGGCCATCTGGAGCGCTCTCCGGCCGCGTACGAGCTCGCCTGCGCCCTGGTCGCGCTCGGCACCGAACTGCGCCGTGCCGGACGCCCCAAGGAAGCTGCCGAACACCTTTACCGAGGGCTCGACGCGGCCGTCCAGTGCGGAGCCGACGGGCTCGTCGAAGAGGCCCGTGACGAGCTGGCCGCCGCCGGGCTGCGGCCGCGTCGCCTGCACAGCACCGAGACGGACACGCTGACGGCCCGCGAACGCGCCGCCGCCGCGCTCACCGTCCGGGGCCGCGGCACGGCCGAGATCGCCGACGAGCTCCACACCGACGAGCCGACCGTCGTGCGCCTGCTGTCGGCGGTCTACCGGAAGGTGGGCACGGACCGCACAGGACTCGGCTCCGCGCTGGGGGAACGAGCGGCGCCATAGGCGCCGTACGGCTGTCCCCAACACGAGGGTGCAGCCATCTCCCTGGCCGCTCACACGGGGCGCCCCCGGGGCCCGGTGCACGCCCGTGCACGTACCATTGCGGCATGTCCTTCCTCCGCCGCCGCAGCGCCACGCCCGCCGGGCCCGACTTCGATGTTCTGGCCATGGATCCGGGCGACTGGCCGGGCAATCTCGGTGCGGGCCTGCTGCCCGCCCCCGACGGCAGCTGCCAGGGCGTCTTCCTGCGCTACGACCTGTTCGGCGGCCGGGGCCCCGCGATGATCATCGGCAATCTGCCGGAGGGCTCCCAGGCCCGTGACGTCGCCGAGGGCGAGATCCCCTTCGAGGTGGCCCAGCTGCTGCTCGCGCTGGAGAACGACGAGGAGGTCACCGTCACCGGGACCGAGGACATGCCCGTGATGCAGGGCGACAACCTCCTCATCGTGCGCCGCCTCAAGCTCTCCGAGACCCGCATCTCCTGCGTGCAGTTCGACCGCAGTGACAATGTCCTGGTGACCATCGCCGCCTGGGACCGTCCCATCACCGACGACCTGTACACGCTGCTGAAGCCTCTGCCCGCGGAGCTCTTCCAGCAGGGCTGAGCCGCCCTTCGTTCGTGTGGCGGCCGCAGGCGTCCCAGCCGTCGCCGAATGTCACCCGCCCGTGCGGATCCGGTCGTACAGGAGGCGGATCGCGCCCGTGTCCGTGGCGCTCGTGGAGGCCAGCGACCAGGAGGAGGACATGGTCGCCCCGTCGGTGAACAGGCGTTCGCCGCCGCCGACGAGCTCCGGGCACAGGGTGATGCTGAGGCGGTCCAGCTCCCCGGCGTCGAGCAGTTGCCGGATGACGCTGACGCTGGCCAGCACGATGATGTCGCCTCCCTCCAGCTGCCGCAGCTGCTTGACGGTGGCGGCCGGGTCCGCGGTGGCGAGGCGCGCGTTGTGCCAGTCCACCTGCTCCAGTGTCCTGGAGAAGACGACCTTCTCCACCTCGTTGAGCCAGCGCGCGAACGTGCGGTCGCGCGGGTCGGCGTGGTCGTCGTCGGCCACCGCGGGCCAGTAGCCCGAGAAGCCCTGGTAGTTCTTGCGGCCGAGCAGCGCCGTGGTGGCCGTACCCGTGATGTGCACCATGTGCGAGCGGGCGCCGTCGCTGACGGCGTGCGGCACGATCCAGCTCATGTCGTACTCACCGGCGGAGCCGGCGATCCGCCCGTCGAGGGACAGCGAGATGTTGGCGACGACAGTCCGGGTGTGGGACGTCTCTCCGGCGGAGGCCATGGCCTGCTCCTGGGGTCCGGTGGTCGGGCGAGGCGCCCGTTCGGTCGGGACTACGGGACCAGCGTGCCCCGCCGGATGGCAGGCTGTCGTCGGACTGGGTGACATCGGGCCCGGGTTCGCAGGCCGGGGCCCTTGAACCCGGGCCCGCCGCACGCACGCGGACCCGGACCCGCCATCACGAGTGCGACGGAAGCACCTTCACGTCCGCGGCCCGCACGAACGCCACTCGGTGGCCGAACTGGATCTCGTAGTACATGTCCGTGCCGATCACGACCTTGTGCGGTGCGGTGTCGAAGGTCGGTGCGTAGAAGTACTCGCCCGGCACCTTGTCACCCACCGCGTACCGCTGGCCTTCGAGCAGCTTGTAGGGCAGGGGCGAGACCGACTGGACGGGCACACCCGTCGGGTACGCCTCCTTCTCGGGGTAGGCGCGCCCGTAGACGGGGATCTCCTTGAGACCGTCCTTGGGCGTGACGACCAAGCCCGACGCGTTCACCGCCGTCGGCTGCTTCTTCGGGTTCTTGAACCAGGCCTTCTGGCCCAGGTACCAGATCGCCGTCCAGTCACCGTCGTGGCCGGCGACCGCGTACCGCTGCCCCGTGGAGACGCGCGAGGCGACGTCGTTCACGCCGATCGTCGAGGCGTCGCCCTTGGGGTACAGACCGATGTCCTTGATGAGGGGCGAGGTCTCGTCCGGCTGGGAGTAGAGCCGCACCTCGCTGGAGCCGTGCGCCGCGCAGGGCTCGTCCTTGGTGACGCAGCCCGTGTACACCGGCTGGTTCTTGTCGAAGTCGGGCAGCACGGTCACCAGCCCGCCGGCCGGCTTCGTGGTGCGGTGGAAGGGGTGCCCCAGCAGCGTGAAGTAGTGCTGCCAGTCCCAGTACGGGCCTGGGTCCGTGTGCATGCCGGGGATGGTCGACGTCGTCGGACCGGGCACGTTGTCGTGTCCGATGATGTGCTGCCGGTCCAGCGGGATGGCGTACTTCATCGAGAGGTACTTCACCAGCCGCGCCGAGGCCTGGTACATCTCCTCCGTGTACCAGGCGTCCGGCGAGGCGAGGAAGCCCTCGTGCTCCAGGCCGATCGACTTGGCGTTGATGTACCAGTTGCCCGCGTGCCAGGCGACGTCCTTGGCCTTCACATGCTGGGCGATGTGACCGTCGGTCGAGCGCAGGGTGTAGTTCCACGACACATAGGTCGGGTCCTGGACCAGCTTCAGGACGCCGTCCCAGGTGCCTTCCGTGTCATGGATGACGATGTACTTGATGCTCTGCGAGGCGGGCCGGTCGCCGAGGTCGTGGTTCCCGTAGTCGCCCTCGCCGAACTCCTCGTACGGAGCCGGAACCCACTCGCAGGCCACGCTCTCGGGACACTCCGTGTCATCGGCCGAGGCCGTCCGCAGCCCCGCCCGCCGGAGCTGTGCCGTGTCGGGGCTCACCTCCGGCTGGGCGGCGAGCGCCACCTGCTGTCCGGCGTCGGTGAAGCGTTCCTCGCCCTCGTGGATCACGTCGTACACGTCATTGGCGTACGTCGCCGCAGTCGCGCTGTCGTCCGCGCCCGAGAAGCGCGCCACTGCCCCGTACCAGTCGGCCGCGTCGTCGCTCAGCGGCTCGCCGAGGCCCTGCTGCGCGGCGGCGAGGAGCGCGGCGCCGCCCTCGACGTTCGCGGCCGCGTCCGTACGCAGCTGCTCCGCCGAGAGGCCGGTGAGCTCGGCCGCCTTGGTCAATGTTTTGAGCCGGGCCGGGAGTTCGGAGTTCTCCGGCACCAGCGCGACGGGAAGGAGGGCCGCACGCGAGCTGTCGCCCCGGGCGTCCTCCGTGCCCTCGCTGTGGTGCGGTGCCTCGGCGATGGCCGTACGGGCGTCGGTGAGGTGCATCGGGCCGTAGCCGCCGCTGACGCTCGGGGCACCGGCGTGCGCGTCCCAGCGGGACTGCAGATAGGAGACGGCGAGAAGGACGCTCTGCGGCACGTGGTAGTCGGCGGCCGCGGTCGCGAAGGCCCGCTGCAACTGTGCGGAAGAGGCCTGCGGAGCGGTGCCGGACGGGGCCGCGCCGAGCAGGGGTAGCAGCAGCGCCGCGGAGGCGACGGCTCCCGCGGTCCTGCGTGCGCGTCTGTGCCCGGCGGTGGCCTTGGGGTCGGTGGCGGATCCTCGCAATGCAGCCTCCTGGGACGGTCGAGCGCGGTGGGGCGTGCGGGGGCCGATCGTGCGTCAGTGGTACCCGCTCTCCGACGATCCGTCAATCATGCCCAGAGACAGGCGATTTCCCACGTCAGCGCTGGATGAAGGGGTTTTCGTGGCGGTGGTCACCCGGCCTGCGGGGCGTCAGTGGAGTGGACCAATAATCCGAACGGGGGACACCTGAGCACGGCCTCGCGAGCCGGGCGTTGCCGGACACGACGAAGGTCCGCGGTGCGCCGCTGTCCCTGGCGCAACCGCGGACCTCCGTCCCCGTCAGCGAGTGCCGACCGCCGCTCGAACGGCCCGACGGGCCAACTGGCAGTCGTCGTGCAGCCGCCTCAGCAGCAGCCGCTGCTCCTCGCCGGACGGCGCAGCACCCGGGTGGGCCGGTCCCGGTGCCGCCGGGGTCGTGTCGTGCATCGAACGCTGCAGGGCCGTCTCGTACGTACGGATCTCCCTGGTGAGGACGAGCATCAGGTTCACCAGGAAGGCGTCGCGCGCCGCGGGCCCCGCCGACTGCGCGAGCTGGCTGATCTGCCGCCGGGCCACGGGAGCGTCCCCGAGGACCGCCCACAGCGTCGCCAGGTCGTATCCCGGCAGATACCAGCCCGCGTGCTCCCAATCCACCAGCACTGGACCGGCCGGTGAGAGAAGGATGTTCGACAGGAGTGCGTCGCCGTGACAGAACTGGCCCATGCCCTGCCGGCCCGCCGAGTGGGCGATGCCGTGCACCAGCTTCTGCAGATCGCCCATGTCCCGGTCCGTGAGCAGACCCAGCTCATGGAAACGGGAGATCCGCTCCGCGTAGTCCAGCGGGGCGTCGAACGTCCCCGCCGGCGGCCGCCACGCGTTCAGCCGGCAGATCGCGCCCAGCGCCGCCCGGATGTCCGCGCGGGGCGGGGCCTCCGCCGGATGCCGCTGCAGAGCAGCCACCCGGCCCGGCATCCGCTCGATCACCAGCGTGCAGTTGTCCGGATCCGCCGCGATCAGCCGGGGCACCCGCACCGGCGGCCGGTGCCGCACGAACGAGCGGTAGGCCGCTATTTCATGCCGGATCCGCTCGGTCCAGATGGGGGAGTGGTCCAGTAAACACTTGGCGACGGCCGTGCTGCGCCCCGTCGTGCCGACGAGGAGCACGGAGCGTCCGCTGCGGCGCAGCACCTGGACCGGAGCGAACTCCGGGCAGATCCGGTGCACCGACGCGATCGCCGTGCGCAGCTGCGCGCCCTGAGGGCCGGACAAGTCGAGTCTCCCGCTGAGCGGTTGGGTGCCGAGCCCCGGAACGCGCCGCGTCCTGCCGGCGCCGAGCACGGGAGCCGCCGCCGGGCGCGCGGGGTCGAGGTAGGGGCCGCCGCCGACCGGGCGGGGGTGCAGCGACCGGGGCGGAGCGGACACGGAGGACGATGCTGTGTACATGGGCGATACAGATCCCTTCGTGTGCCTGCAAGTTGCCGCGCTACCCGCCCCGGCCGCCCTGGTGCACCCTGGGGAATGTCCGTGGGGCAACCGGGTCGGGGTGGCGCGTTCCTACCTGACACCCGATGCCGAGTGGCACACCATCTGGCGCACCCTGGCGAACCCTGGCGAATAGTCGCTCAGCAACTGACAGGCGGTTACTGTCAAATCAGCCGAGAACCTGGGGGCTTGACGTGAACGGACAACCCAACACCCGCCTGGCGGACCTGTTCGGCCTCGCCGGCTGGTCCAAGGGCGAACTCGCGAGGATGGTCAACCGGCAGGCGGCGGCCATGGGCCACCCCCAACTGGCGACCGACACCTCGCGGGTGCGGCGTTGGATCGACATGGGAGAGATCCCGCGCGATCCGGTGCCGAGGGTGCTGGCGGCTCTGTTCACCGAGCGTCTCGGCCGTGTCGTGACCATCGAGGACCTCGGTCTGGTCCGGCACGGGCGCGTGGGGAAACGGCAGGGCGGCGGGAATGCGGAACATCCCGACGGTGTGCCGTGGGCGCCCGAGCGAACCGCCGCGGTCCTCACCGAATTCACGGGAATGGACCTCATGCTCAACCGACGCGGCTTGGTGGGCGCGGGTGCCGCGCTCGCCGCAGGATCCGCACTCAGTACGGCCATGCACGACTGGCTCCACACCGATCCGGCCCTTTCGGCCGACGCTCCCCAATTCGACGATCCCCTGCACGCCGACCCCGCTGGGTTCGACCGCTACGAGGCCGCCCCCATCGGGTCGCAGGAGATCGAGGAACTGGAGCGCTCGGTCGAGGTGTTCCGGGCCTGGGACGCGGCCCGCGGAGGCGGGCTGCAGCGCAAGGCTGTGGTGGGCCAGCTCAACGAAGTGGGAGGCATGCTCTCCTACCGACACCCCGACCATCTGCAGCGGCGCCTGTGGGGCGTCGCCGCCAACCTCGCCGTCCTCGCGGGCTGGATGTCGCACGACGTCGGCCTGGAGCCCACGGCCCAGAAGTACTTCGTCATCGCCGCCCACGCGGCCCGAGAGGGCGGTGACCGGCCCCGCGCCGGGGAGGCGCTCTCCCGAGCGGCTCGCCAGATGGTGCACCTGGGTCGGCCCGACGACGCACTCGATCTCATGAAGCTCGCCAAGTCCGGTTCCGGCGACGAGGTGCTGCCCCGCACCAGGGCCATGCTCTACACCATCGAGGCCTGGGCACAGGCGTCCATGGGCAAGGGTCAGGCCATGCGGCGCACCCTCGGTCAGGCGGAGGACCTGTTCGTCTCCGACCGGGGCGACGTACCTCCGCCGAGCTGGATGCAGTTGTTCGACGAGGCCGACATGCACGGCATGCAGGCCCTCGCCTATCGCACCCTCGCCGAACACGAGCCGGCCGCGGCGGCCACCGCGCAGCGCCACGCGAAGGAGGCACTGAAGCTGCGCGAGTCGGGCCGGGAGCGGTCGAAGATCTTCGACCACATCTCTCTCGCGTCGGCCTGCTTCATCGCCGACGACCCCGAACAGGCCGACCGGTACGCGCGACTGGCCCTGACGTCGATGGGGGCCAACTCCTCCCACCGCACCTGGGACCGGCTGCGCGAGATGTACCGGCTCACCGGGCAGTACTCCAGCTATCCGAAGATCCACGACCTGCGTGAGGAGATCAAACTCGCCCTTCCCAACGGCTCCTTGAAGCCCAGGGGCGGCAACAGCGCGCGGGCGTAAGGGGGGCCCGTGTCGGCAACACGGGTTGGTTTCCAGGCCCGGGTCGCGGCATGACCCCGATGGACAGCGTCGTCAGGAGCCGACCCGGGCGATGAGCACGCAGGCATCGTCCTCGCGCTCGGTCTCGCCGAATTCCTCCACAACCATCCGTACACATTCCTGGGCAGAGCGGGCCGCGTCGAAGCGCGGGCCCAGGTCGAGCAGCCTCTGGACGGCCGCCGTTCCTCCCCCACCCTCGGCTTGGCTCGAGCGGGGGGACCCCCATCGCCACGGCACCAGTCCGTCGGTGTGCAGGAGCAGCAGGTCGCCCTCTTCGAGGGGCACCTCGGCCTGCCCGTAGACGGCACCCGATGTCGCTCCGAGCAGCACGCCATCGGGTGCTGCCAGTGCGCGCCCCGTCCCGTTGCGGAACAGCAGCGGGGCGGGGTGTCCCGCCTGCGCCCAGCTGAGGGTGTGGGTCTGGGGCCGATAGCGGCAGCAGACGGCGCTGCCGAGGGCAGGTTGGACGGAGGCGTCGAGTAACTGGTTGAGCCAGGAAAGGAGTTGGCCCGGCTGGGTGCCCGTCACCGCCATGCCGCGCAGGGCGCCGAGCAGCATCGCCATGCCCGAGGTCACGGCGACTCCGTGGCCGGTGAGGTCACCCACACTCAACAAGGTGTCGCCGTCGGGCAGTTCGAGAGCGTCGTACCAGTCGCCGCCGATCAGTGCGCTGGTCGACGAGGGCAGATAGCGGGCGGCGAGGTCCAGGGTCTGCGCGCCCCGCTGCGGGAACCGCAGGGAGCCACGCCACGGCGGCAGCACGGCCTCCTGCAGCTCGACCGCGAGCCGGTGCTCGGTCTGCGCGATGTGCCGCTCGCGTTGCAGCGAGTCACGGGTCTCGCTCACCGTCCGCTGGCTGCGGCGCAGTTCGCTGACGTCGCGCAGCACGGCCCACATCGAGGCGGTGCTGCCGTCGGCGTCGAGCACGGGCTCGCCCATCATGTGCACGGTCCGCACCCCGCCGTCGGGACGCGCTATGCGGAACTCCCCGTCGATGGGCTTGGCGTCGACCAGGCAGTCCGTGACCATCGCCGTGAGCATCTGCCGGTCCTCGTCGAGCACCACCGACGGCAGTTCGTCGAGCGTGAGCGGGGGAGCGGCGGGGTCGCGGCCCAGGATCTGATAGAGCTCACCGGACCAACTGGCCTCGTCCGTCAGCAGGTTCCACTCGGCGCTGCCGACCCGGCTCAGCAGCGAGCCGCGCCGGGATGCGGCCGGCACGGCTCGTGCGGCGGGGACGGCTGCGGGTTGGACGGGCACGGGCGGCGGTCCGTCCCGCAGCTGGGCCAAGTGCTCATCGAGGTCGTTGAGTTGATGCATCGCCAGATTGCACAGCGCGCGCTGCCAGCGTCCCTGCGGGTCCTCGCCGTCGACGGGAGCGTCACGCCGTACGGCGTCCACCTCGCCGCGCAGCAGCCGCGTCTGCGAGATCAGCGCGTCGACCGTGCCGCGCTGGGGCGGCTGAGCGGCTGAGCGGTCCGCAGAGAGATGGGAGGGCATGACGTACTCCGATGCGGGGACGGTACGACCAAGGCTGAAGGAAGGACCGTTACGACTGTTGCACAGCCTGCGACGCGCTGTAAGGGATTTGGCAACACACGATACGGTGGTGCTTCTGGCATATGCCGCAGTCCTCTCGGACCGGGTGTGCGGTACCGATTCGGTACGCGTCCGGCGTGGTCAAGTCGTAGACGGCCTACGTGACTTGATGTTCCGTCGGGGTACGCGTGCCCGCTGTTCATCCTCCTGTTCGAGGGGTGTTTGTGCGAAGCCTTCTCGATTACCGGATCCGGCAAACTCGCTCGGGTTCAGCTTGATTTAGCGCGGAACCCCGGCTCTTCAGAGCCGGGAGGAAGCGCTTCTTTGGACTGCTCTGACAGTGATGATTGATCGTGGCATAGCCCGGAGGTTCCCATGGGTCTGCACTGTTGACCTCAGTCGGGGCGCTTCTGGTTGTCGATGTACTCCTTGATGATGCTGAGGGGTGCGCCGCCGCAGGACGCGGCGAAGTAGGAAGGGGACCAGAAGTGATCGCCCCACAGGTATGTGCGGATGTGGGCGGGGAACTCTTGGCGGAGCCTGCGGGCGGAGACGCCCTTGAGGGAGCTGACCAGCCGGGACAGGGAGACCTTCGGCGGGTAGTGCACTAGGAGGTGCACGTGATCGGTCTCGCCGTTGAACTCCACCAGTTCGGTTTCGAAGTCGGCGCAGACGGCGCGCATGACTTCCTCGCAGCGTCGCAGGATCTCGTCTGTGAACGGCCCGCGCCGGTACTTGGGTGTGAAGACCAAGTGAGCGTGGAGGGTGTGGGCGACCCTACGGCCCCTGCGGATATTGGGGTTTGGCTCGCGTGGTGACATAGAGCAACGATATGATCACGGTCGTGAAGGTCGTCGTGCAGGTGAAGCTGACACCGGAGGCCGACCAGGCCGCCGCGCTGTCGGTGACGCTGCGCACGGTCAACGAGGCCGCGAACTGGGTGTCGGCGGTGGCGTTCGAGCGCGGTGTTCCGCGTGAGTACGAGCTGCGCAAGCACACCTACGGCGAACTTCGGGCCCGTGGGCTGGGGGCGCAGGCCGCCCAGCACGTCATCAAGAAGACTCGCGACGCCTACACGACGCTCAAGGCCAACATCAAGGCCGGGAACCTCGGCAGGCCGGGATCGAAGCGTCGCGTCAAGGCCGAGTCCAAGCCGATCGCCTTCCGGCGTGAGGCCGCGCAGCCGTATGACGACCGGTGTTTGAGCTGGCAGTACGACGTGCAGACCGTGTCGATCTGGACAACCTCCGGGCGCATCAAGGACGTTCGCTTCGCCTGCTCCGCCGACGCACTCAAGACGCTCCGGGAGCACCGGCAGGGCGAGTCCGACCTGATCGAACGCGACGGTGTGTTCTACCTGATCGCGACCTGCGACGTTCCCGAGGCCGATCCCTACGAGCCGGACGGCTTCATCGGTGTGGACCTCGGCATCGTCAACATCGCCACCACCTCCACCGGCCGCAAGGCCGCCGGGCGCGGCCTGAACCGGCACCGCAAGCGGCAACTCGACCTGCGCCGCAAGTTGCAGGCCAAGGGCACCAAGTCCGCCAAGCGGCTGTTGAAGAAGCGCAACCGGCGCGAGCAGCGCCACGCCGCCAACACCAACCACATCATCGCCAAGACGATCGTGACCGAGGCTGAACGCACCTCGGCCGGAATCTCCCTGGAAGAACTCAAGGGAATCCGGCAGAGGGTACGGCTCCGCAAGCCCCAACGGGTCGCACTGCACTCCTGGGCCTTCGCCCAGCTCGCAGACTTCATCGTCTACAAGGCCCGCAGGGCCGGCGTGCCCGTGGTCTTCGTCGATCCCGCCTACACCTCGCAGCAGTGCTGCGAGTGCGGCCACCTCGACAAGAAGAACCGGGCAAGCCAGGCCCTGTTCACCTGCCGGAACTGCGGGGTCGTTGCCCACGCAGACCAGAACGCTTCCCACAACATCGCCCGCAAGGGCGAGGCTGCGTGGACTGCGGGGCGTGAGTCACGCGTCCCTGCCACCCCATAAGGGTGTCTGGACGGAGGAGGCCACACCGCAGCCAGTGGTGCCCTACCTCCAAGCCCGGTCCTTTCAGGACCGGGTCAAGTTGACAGTGAGCGCACGAAGTCTTTCACCTCGGTCTCGTAGAGAGCGGCCGGGTCGATGCCCATCGAGGTGAAGTTGCCCTCGATCTCCAGGCCGACCAGGCCGTGCAGATGGGCCCACAGCATCGTGGTCCGCGCGGCGACCGCCGCCGGCACGTCCTCGATTCCGTGGCGCTTCATCCACTCCCGGAAATGGGCCGCCGGGCCCTCCGGGACCGGCGTACTCGGCTTCGCGAGGGCGGCCACCACCTCCAGTACGACGTTCATGGCGGGCTGAGAGGCCTCGACCAGGCTCGTGGACTGTGCGTCGTAGCCCTGGAGCGGTGCCCGGAACAGGAGCCGGTAGCGGTGCGGCTCGGCCACTGCCCAGGCGCGGTAGGCGTGGACGACCGCGGTCAGGCGGGCGACGGGGTCCGTCGTGCCGGCGTCGGCCGCGCGGGAGAGGGCGGACGCCAGGTCCCCGTAGGCGTCGATGACCAGGTCGGTCAGGAGGCTGTCCCGGTTGGTGAAGTAGCGGTACAGCGCGGGGCCGGTCATGCCCACCTGTTTGGCGATGGCGTTGAGCGACAGCGCCTCCGGCCCGCCCTCGGCCAGTTGCCGCAGTGCCGCGGCCTTGACCTCCTGCCGTACCTGTGCGCGGAACCGATCGCGCAGGCCGGGCTCCGTCCGGCTCTCTGCCGCCATGCCATCGCCTCTTCGTCTTCTGTGGGTGGCCCTTGACTCACGGAATATAGAGGAGCAAGCTCTCGTTAGAACTTATCACGAACACGAGAAGCTATAACGAAGGAGCTCTGACCGTCATGGACACCGAGACCGTGGCCGATGTGACGACCGAAGTCGTCCTCCCGGGTGTCGTGGAGCCTTCCGGCCTCGAGATCCGCGTGCGCCCCGCGCCGGAACCGGCGGCCGGTGAGGTCGTCCTGGCCCTGGAGGCCTCCGGGGTGTCGTTCGCCGAACAGCAGATGCGCCGCGGCAAGTACTACGACCAGCCGCCGTTCCCCTTCGTGCCCGGCTACGACCTCGTCGGCGTCGTGGTCCGGACCGGCGCCGGGGTGGACGCGTCACTGGTGGGCCGGCGCTTCGCCGCTCTGACCAAGGTGGGCGGCTGGGCGAGCCGGGTCGTCCTGCCCGTCGCCGATCTCGTCGAGGTCCCCGCCGCGCTGGACCCCGCGGACGCCGAAACAGTGGTCGTCAACGGCATCACGGCCTGGCAGATGCTGCACCGCATCGCCGAGGTCCGCGCCGGAGGGACCGTGCTGGTGCACGGGGCGAACGGCGGCGTGGGCTCCACCCTGGTCCAGCTGGCCACGCACGCCGGCATCCGCGTGATCGGCACCGCCTCGCCCCGGCATCACGACGCGGTGCGCGCGCTCGGCGCGACTCCGCTCGACTACCGCGCGGCCGATCTGCCCGCCAAGGTGCGGGAGTTGGCACCGGGCGGTGTCGACGCCGTCTTCGACCACATCGGAGGCGACGGCATCATCGACTCCTTCAGGCTGCTGGCCCGGGGCGGCACGCTCGTCTCGTACGGCACCGCGGCCACCCGTGACGTCGCCGGATCCTCCAAGCTGCCCGTCCTCAAGCTCGTTGGACGGCTGTTCCTCTGGAAGCTCCTGCCCAACGGCCGGCGTACGCACTTCTACAACATCTGGGCCGGCAAGCGTCGTGCGGCGGCCTTCCACGACCGCCTGCGCACCGACCTCGGTCACGTCTTCGCCCTGCTCGCCGACGGCTCCATCACCGCGCAGGTCGCGGCCCGCATCCCGCTCAGTCAGGCCGCGGAAGCCATGCGGCTGGCCGAGTCCGGCACCGTCACCGGCAAGGTCATCCTCGTTCCCGACTCGGCCCCGGACGCGCCCGACGCCCACTGAAAACAGGTATCCAGGTCGGGCCGATCGCCACCGACGAGTATGTGGTGGTCCGCCGGCAGGCGCGGGGCACCTACCGCGGCGGGTTTCCGGGCGCTCCCGAGGAGGCGATCGGCAACAAGGTGGCGTTCACGAGTACCGACACTCTCCGGGTGAGGACGGCCAGTTGGCCGAGTACTGGGCGAACGCGGACACTCTGTTGCTGGTGCAGCAGCTCAGGATGCGCGAACTGCCCGGGTTCTGACGGGACACGCATCGAGGAACCGGACGCGGTCGGCGGTGGTGTTCGCCGCCGACCGCGCGGACGGTGAATCCGGCGAGGTTCGACCGCTGTTCACCCACGCCTCACCGCACCGGTATGGACCTTGACGATCACCGCGTGCACGCTTGCGCGCGGTGTGCCGCAGGGGCATGCCAGTGACGAGGGCGGACGAATGACACCGATCAGCCGAAGAGGCTTTGTGGGGCTCGGCGCATCCGTGGCGGCAGGCGCGGCGATGGGCGTCGGCTCGCGTCCGGCAGCGGCCGCCGGCACCGCTGCGACGGCGACGGGCACCATCTCGGACGTACGGCACGTCGTGATCCTCATGCAGGAGAACCGCAGCTTCGACCACTACTTCGGCCGTCTCAAGGGCGTCCGCGGCTTCGACGACCGCAGCGGCATCACGCTCTCCGGCGGCACTTCCGTCTTCAACCAGCCCAACGGCGGTGGCAGGCAGTACCCGTGGAAGCTCAGCTCCACGCCCGCCGCGGGCGGCAAGGACGGCGAGACCCTCGCGCAGTGCAACGGCGACCTCCCGCACTCCTGGTCCTCGCAGCACTCCGCGTGGAACAAGGGACGGCTCGACAACTGGGTCTCGGGCGTCGGCAGCATCCGCACGATGGGCTACCTCGACCGCTCCGACATCCCGTTCCACTACGCACTCGCCGACAACTACACCATCTGCGACGCCTACTTCTGCTCCAGCCTCAGCGCCACCGGCCCCAATCGTACGTACCTGTGGAGCGGCAAGGTCGACAGCACCAGCTACGACGGCGGCGACGAGTCCGGACTGACATGGCAGAACTACGCCGAGGCCCTCCAGACGGCCGGCGTCAGCTGGAAGGTCTACCAGAACGCGCAGGACAACTACGGCGACAACGGCTGCGCCTACTTCAAGAAGTTCGCCGCCGCCAAGGCGGGCGACCCGCTGTACGACCGCGGCATGGCCTCCGTGCCGAAGGTCACCGGCTCCACCCCCGACGACATCGCCGCCGCCATCAAGGCCGACGTCCTCGCGGGCACCCTGCCCCAGGTTTCCTGGGTGGTCGCCAACCAGGCCTTCTCGGAGCACCCGTACGCTCCGCCCGGCGACGGCGCCCACTTCGTCGACCTGGTGTACAAGGCGCTCGCCGCCGACTCGAGCGTCTTCAACTCGACCGTTCTGTTCCTCAACTATGACGAGAACGACGGCTTCTTCGACCACGTCCCGCCCCCGGCGCCGCCCGCGGGTACGGCGGGGGAGTTCCTGGGCGGCGTTCCGTACGGTCTCGGCTTCCGCGTGCCCATGCTCGTCATCTCGCCCTGGACGCGTGGCGGTTGGGTCTCCTCGGAGGTCTTCGATCACACCTCCGTGCTGCGCTTCCTGGAGACCTGGACCAGCGCCCTCGGCAAGCCCGCCGCCTGCCCCAACATCAGCGCCTGGCGCCGCAAGGTGACCGGCGATCTGACCGGCGTCTTCGACTTCGCGCATCCGGTCTACGGTGCGGCCTCCCTGCCCGCGACCAGCGTCATCGGATACGACACCTGCGGCCCCCTGCCCAACCCGGTGCCCACCACCAACGCGCTGCCCGCCCAGGAGCCCGGCACCCGGCCCGCCCGCGCGCTGCCGTACCAGCCCGGCGGCTACCTGGACCACCTGGAGTTCGGCGCGAACGGCAAGATCCTCGCCTGGTTCACCATGGTCAACCAGGGCACGCCCGCCAAGAGCGCCGCGCACTTCTCCATCCACCCGAGCGCTTACCGCGACACCACGCCCTGGCAGTACACGGTCGACGCGGGCGCCACCGCCTCCGACTCCTTCAACATCGGCTCGGGGTACGGCGACGGGAAGTACGACATCTCGATGGTCGGCCCCAACCGCTTCCTGCGCCGTTTCAAGGGCGACGCGACGAAGGCGGGCAAATCGGCGGAGGTGAGCACCCGCTACGCGACCGAGCCCGGTACCGGGAAGACGGCCATCTACTTCAAGATGGCCAACTCCTCGACTTCCTCGGTGAAGTTCACCATCACCTCCAGCCACTACCGCACTGACGGTCCCTGGACCTACACCGTCGCCGCGGGCGGTTCGACCGAGGACTTCTTCAACGCGGTGGCGTACCAGGACGGTTGGTACGACTTCACGATCACCGTCGACTCCGACGCGAGCTGGTCGCGTCGGTTCACCGGGCACATCGAGACGGGCGCGGCGAGCGTCAGCGGCTGACCCAGTACGACGGCGGGTCCGAGCACCCGCCGTCGCGGTTCACGCGTACAGGTCCGGGCGCGGCGCGAGTTCGACGGTCACCCGGCCGCCGTTCTCCAGCGCCCGGACCCCCGCCTCGGCGACGGCGGACGCCGCATACCCGTCCCAGACGCTGGGCCCGGTGACGCGGCCCGCCCGGGTGGCGTCCACCCATGCCTGCACCTCGCGGTCGTAGGCATCCGCGAACCGTACGAGGTAGTCCTGGGCCACGTCCTCGAACGCACCGTCCGCCGTCGTCACCACCATCGCGTGCTCGTCCCCGATCCGCGCGGTCCCCGATTCGCAGACCGCCTCGCACCGCACCTGGTAGCCGAAGCCGGAGTTGACGAAGACCTCGACGTCGACCAGAGTCCCGTCCGCGGTCTCGAACAGCACGAATTGGGGATCGAGCAGGCCCTCCGGGGCATGCGAGGTCGGCTGCGGACGGAGCACGGTCACCGCCGTGAGCTCCTGGCCCAGCAGCCAGCGCGCCGCGTCGATCTCGTGCGAGACGGAACTGTTGACGAGCATCGCCGAGGTGAAGCCGGGCGGGGACGACACATTGCGGTGCGTGCAGTGCAGCATCAGCGGACGGCCCAACCGCCCGCTGTCCAGCAGCGACTTGAGACGCTGATACTCGGCGTCGTACCGGCGCATGAAGCCGACCTGCGTCAGCCGCCGCCCGAGCCGTGCCTCGGCCTCCACCACGCGCAGCGCCCCGGCCGACTCCGGCACCAGAGGCTTCTCGCACAGCACGGGCAGACCGCGCTCGAACGCCGCGAGCAGCGCCTCCTCGTGCGCGGGCCCGGGGGAGGCGATCAACACCGCCTGGACGCCGGGCGCGTCGAGTGCGGCCGACACCTCCGTGTGGACCGAGGCACCGTCGATGCCGGCCACGGCGTCCTTCGCCCGGCCGGTGTCGGGATCCGCCACCGTGGCGACCCTGGCGCCGCTCACCACTTGGTCGATTCGCCGTATGTGGTCGGCACCCATGTGTCCGGCACCCAGGACCGCCACACCCAACAGCTCGCTCACGCGCTCCGCACCTTTCCGCCGACAGATCGGTCCCCGTGGTCCGATTGTCGGCCGGAAAGATCAGTAACGCAGTACCCCGGCGATGCCTTTCGCGTCCCCGAGGCTGCCGTCGGGGACGAATCGGACCTCGGCGCCCGTGTCCAGGCAGCGCTCGACGATCTCGTCCACGATGTCCTCGCGGGCGTCCAGATCACCGCTCTCGGCCGGGACCAGATGGTCGCCTCCGTCGTCGCGGACCGTCACGCGGTAGTTCTCCTCGACCGCGAGGAGCCCGATGCGACCGTCGGAGGCGTTCTGCCAGACCTCGTCGACACCGGCGGCGAACGCCTTGCGGCCGCGGGCCGCCTCCAGCTCACGGCTCACCGTGTCGATGCTCTTGCGCTCCTCGGCGGCGATGATCGGTTGGACCGCCTGCCACACGGCGTTGGGGGTGCCGTGCGCGAGACCGCCGTGCGGCATGTGGACGGCGTCCTTGGTGACGGTGCCGACCTCGTCGAGCGTCGAGAGCGCGGCCTGCTCGCCCGTGATGTACAGCGGCCGCGGTTGCTCGCGCAGGACCGCGGTCAGGGCGGTGTCCGCGTCGCGCAGAAAGTGGCGGGTGCCCTCGTCCCGGAAGGTGCTCGGCATGTCGCCGATCTGCTCCTGGCGCTCCGCGTCGAAATTCTCGCGGTCCCTGATCAGCGGGAAGCCACCGGAGTGGTCCTCGACGACATGACCGGCGCCACCGTTCCACAGCGTCACCCGGTCGGCCGAGACCGCGAGGACCCAGAAGGGGCGCTCCGAGGCCTGTGCGGCGACGAGGTTGCGGGTCAGGAAGGTGTCCGAGAGCACCACGCGCTCGGGCACGGTGCGGGCCAGTGACCAGACCTGGTGCTCGCCGGGCGCCGCGAAGATCGCGAGGCCGTCCTCTGCGTGCGCCAGATCGACCTCGGCCAGGGCCCGCTCGAGCTGCTCGACGACATCAGTACGCCGTTCGCGGGTCACCGAGGGGTCGGCCTCCAGCTGCTTCTTGGCCTCGGCCACGACATTGCGGAGCCGGACCGGATCCTGTGCGTTGTCGGGTTCGCGGCGGTGTGTCGGCGTCAGCACGGACACCGCCGGATAGGGCCGCGGCCTGCGCAGCTCGGTGAGGGTCGCGGGGCTGAGTGCGTGCTCCATACCAGCACCATAGGACCGATTCGCCTATCGGGCATTTGGGGCAAGTGATTGTTAGTGTCACTCGGGTCGCCAGATGGCTTTCCCCCGCATCGTGGTCGTCGTACGACGATGCCCGTCTCCGTAGGACGCCCATGACGCAGGCCGACACGGAAACTCAGGCGCCGCCGGCCGCCAAGCTGACGCTGCTGACGCTCACCATGATGGTCGTCGGCTCGATGGTCGGGGCCGGGGTCTTCTCCCTGCCGCGGCGCTTCGCCCAGGAGACGGGTGTGGCCGGCGCTCTGATCGCCTGGGCCGTCGCCGGTACCGGCATGCTGATGCTCGCCTTCGTCTTCCAGCGGCTGGCGATTGCCAGACCCGACCTCGACGCGGGCGTCTACGCGTACGCGAAGGCGGGCTTCGGGGAGTACCTGGGCTTCTTCTCGGCGTTCGGCTACTGGGCCAGCGCCTGTGTCGGCAACGTGACGTACTGGGTGCTCATCATGTCGACCATCGGGGCGATCGCACCCGCGCTCGGCGACGGGGACACCGTCCTCGCGGTGGTGCTCTCCTCGGTCGGCCTGTGGGCGTTCTTCTTCCTCATCCGCAGAGGGGTGAAGGAGGCCGCGGCCATCAACCGGATCGTCACCGTGGCCAAGATCGTGCCGATCCTCGTCTTCGTGATCCTGGCGCTCTTCTATCTGAAACCGCAGGTCTTCGCCGACAACTTCGGCGGCGCCGACTACGCCGGATCCCTCTTCCAACAGGTCAAGGGCACCATGCTGGCCACGGTCTTCGTGTTCCTCGGAGTCGAGGGCGCGAGCGTCTACTCGCGGCACGCCAGGCGCCGCGAGGACGTGGGCCGGGCGACCCTGCTCGGCTTCCTGAGCGTCTTCGCCATCTTCGCCTCGGTCACGATCGTGTCGTACGGACTGATGCCGATGAGCGAGATCGCCGAGCTGCGGCAACCTTCCATGGCCGGAGTACTGGAAAGCGCTGTAGGCACCTGGGGCAAGGTCTTCGTCAGCGTCGGGCTGATCATCTCGGTCCTCGGCGCCTATCTCGCCTGGACGTTGATGGCGGCCGAAGTGCTGTTCGTCGCCGCCAAGGACGAGGACATGCCCCGCTTCCTCGGCCGCTCCACGGCGGCGGACGTGCCCGTGCCCGCGCTGGTGATGACGACGCTGCTCAGCCAAGTCGTACTGGTCGTCACGCTGTTCTCGGACGACGCGTTCAACTTCGCGCTGGATCTGACCAGTGCGCTGACGCTGATCCCGTTCCTGCTGGCGGCGGCCTTCGCCGTGAAGATCGCGCGGGGGAGCCTCGGCAAAGACCTCGTCATCGCCGTACTCGCCACCGTCTACACCGCGTTCCTCATCTACGCCGCAGGGCTGAAGTACATCCTCGTCTCCTTCATCATCTACGCGCCTGCCACGGTCCTGTTCGTGATGGCCCGGCGCGAGCAGGACAGACGGCTGTTCTCGCCCCGTGAACACGTCATCCTCGTCGTCTCGATCGCGGGCGCGGTCCTGGGGATCGTCGCCCTGGCGCTGGGCTGGATCAGCCTCTGATCCGTCCGATCTGTCTGCCCCGGAGAAAGGCACACCGTGACCAGCCAAGACACCACGAGCCGTCCGGCGTACGGCGTCCACTCCGAGGTCGGCAGGCTGCGCAAGGTGCTGGTCTGCGCACCCGGCCTCGCGCACCGCCGGCTCACCCCCACCAACTCCGACGACCTGCTCTTCGACGACGTCATGTGGGTGGAGAACGCGCAGCGCGACCACGCCGACTTCGTCAACAAGCTGCGCGAGCGGGGCGTGGAGGTGGTGGAACTGCACGACCTGCTCGCCCAGACGATGGCGCTCCCGGCGGCCAGGGACTGGCTCCTGGACCGGAAGATCATCGCGAACGAGGTCGGACTCGGACTCATCGACGACACCCGGGCCTTTCTGGAGTCCCTCGAACCCTCCCGGCTCGCCGAGTACTTGATCGGCGGTCTGGCCACCGCCGACCTGCCGGAGGAGTTCCGCTCCGGCTATCTCGCGCTGGCCCGCGAGTCGACCGGCGTACGCGAATACCTGATGCCGCCGCTGCCCAACACCCTCTACACCCGCGACACGACGTGCTGGCTGTACGGCGGCCTCACGCTCAACCCGCTCTACTGGCCCGCCCGGCACGACGAGACGCTGCTGATGAAGGCGATCTACACCTTCCATCCGGACTTCGCGGGCTCCACCGTGTGGTGGGGCGACCCCGAACTGGACTGGGGCCAGGCCACGTTCGAGGGCGGCGACATCATGCCGGTGGGCAACGGGATCGTGCTCATGGGCATGAGCGAGCGCACCTCACGCCAGGCCATCACACAGGTCGCGGCCGCGCTGTTCCGCGACGGGGCGGCCGAGCACGTCGTCGTCGCGGGCATGCCGAAGCTGCGCTCCGCGATGCATCTCGACACCGTCTTCACCTTCGCCGACCGCGACCTGGTCACCCTCTACCCGACCATCATGAACGCGGTGCACACCTTCTCCCTCCGGCCGAGCGACAAGGCGCCCGGCATCGAACTCACCGACGAGGGTTCGCGCCCCTTCACCGACGTCGTCGCCAAGGCGCTCGGCCTCCCCGAACTGCGGGTCGTCGAGACGGGCGGCGACGTGTACGCCTCCGAGCGGCAGCAGTGGGACAGCGGCAACAACGCCGTCGCCCTGGAACCGGGTGTGGTGTTCACCTACGACCGCAACACCCAGACCAACACCCTGCTGCTGAAGGCCGGGATCGAGGTCATCACCATCGTCGGCGCCGAACTCGGGCGAGGCAGGGGCGGCGGTCACTGCATGACCTGCCCCATCGTGCGCGACCCCGTCGGCTTCTGACCCTCAGAAGGCGTCCGGATCGGCGGCGGCCCAGTCCGCGTCCCAGGAGGCGGGCGGCTCCTGGAGGAGGATGCCGGGCGCGAGCCACTCGTAGAGTTCCGCGTACGGCCGGACGGTCGTCGGGTCCGTACGCCGGAGCAACTGGTGAGGCCCGAGCTCGCCCGGATCCCGTACCCCCATGGCGGCCATGATCTGGCTCGCGCTGCGTACCGTCGCCCGCTGGTAGCGGTGCACGCGCTCGGACTTGTCGGCCACGTCCAGGGCGCGGACCCGGCGCGGGTCCTGTGTCGTGACGCCCACCGGGCATCGGTTCGTGTGGCAGCGCTGGGCCTGGAGACAGCCCACGGCGAACATCATCGCGCGGGCCGCGTTCGTGTAGTCCGCGCCCTGCACCAGCCGCTTGACGATGTCCGAACCGATGGCGACCTTGCCGCTCGCGCCGATCCGCACCCGGTCCCGCAGCCCCGTACCGACCAGCGCGTTGTGCACCGTGATCAGCCCCTCGGTGAGTGGCGTACCGAGATTGTCGGCGAACTCCAGCGGCGCGGCCCCGGTACCGCCCTCCGAGCCGTCGACCACGATGAAATCGGGCGTGACGCCCTCGGCGAGCATCGCCTTGCAGACCGCGAGGAACTGGCGGCGCGAGCCGACGCAGAGCTTGAAACCGGTCGGCTTGCCGTCTGCCAACTCCCGCATACGGGCGAGGAATCGCACCATGTCCCGCGGGGTCGAGAATTCGCGGTGGTACGGCGGTGAGATCACCGTCCTGCCCTCCGGGACGTCGCGCGCCCGGGCGATCTCGGCGTTCACCTTGGCGCCGGGCAGGACTCCGCCGAAGCCGGCCTTCGCTCCCTGGGAGAGCTTCAGCGACACGCACTTGACCTCCGGCAGCGCGGCCTTGTCCGCGAACTCCCGTGCGTCGAAGCCCCCTTCGGGAGTGCGGCAGCCGAAGTACCCCGTGCCGATCTCCCAGATCAGGTCGCCGCCGCCCCGCAAGTGGTACTCCGACAGGCCGCCCTCGCCGGTGTCCTGCGCGAAACCGCCCAGCGCCGCACCCCTGTTGAGCGCCAGGATCGCGTTCGACGACAGCGACCCGAAGCTCATCGCGGAGACGTTGAGCAGGGCCATGTCGTACGGCTGGGTGCAGTCGGGACCTCCGACGCGGACCACGGGCGGCTCCCGAGGCACCTCGACCGGGAGCATCGACGGCTGCAGGAACTCGTACCCGTCCTGGTACACGTCCCGCTCGGTGCCGAACGGCTCCTCTGCCTCGACACCCTTGGCACGCTCGTACACGATGCTGCGCACCTCGCGGTCGTACGGGCGTCCGTCGTAGTTCCGCTCGACGAAGTACTGCTGCAGCTCCGGGCGCAGCGCCTCCATGAGGAAGCGGAGGTGGCCGAGCAGCGGATAGTTCCGCAGCACCGAGTGGCGGCGCTGCACCAGGTCCCATACGCCGAGCATGGTCAGCGTCAGCAGGAGACCCGCCGCGAACCACCACCACGGCGAGACGGCGCACACCAGGACCAGCGCCCCGGCCGCGCCGAGGGCGACGAGCAGCAGCAAGAGCATCCGGCGCACACCATGAGTCAAACCCACGGCGAGGAGATGGGCGATCGCGGGCGCGCCGCTCGAGTGGCCCCGGACGGCCCAGGGACGTAGCCGGATGTTGAGCAAGTCTTTGCCCATGGCCGATTCCTGCTGACGGAGGCCGGGCACCAGCGGAATCCGCGGGTCCGGCGCGGGCAAAGCGCGCCCGAAACGGTGGGGGTGGCTGGGCCGGGCAGATTACGTACGTGTTGACGGCCCTCCGCGCATGAAACAGCCTTGTCGTATAGCTGCTAGATACAACTGGTTTTGCGGAAGCGATCGCGCGCCCCTGAAAACCGCAGGTCGGCGCCGCGCTCCAGGCGAACCGGACGCGGGAGGTAACGCATGTGCGGCATCACCGGCTGGGTCTCCTTCGACCGCGACCTGCGCACCGAGACCGGGACATTGGATGCAATGACCGAGACGATGTCCTGCCGGGGACCCGACGACCGGGGCACCTGGGTCGACGGTCCCGCGGCCCTTGGACACCGCAGGCTCGCCATCATCGACCTGCCCGGCGGGCGTCAGCCGATGACCGCCGAGACGCCGGACGGCACGGTCGCGCTCGTCTACTCGGGGGAGACCTACAACTTCACCCAGCTGCGCCGCGAGCTGTCCGACCGCGGGCACCGCTTCTCCACCGACTCCGACACCGAGGTCGTCCTGCGCGGATACCTCGAATGGGGCGAGCAGCTCCCCGAGCGGCTCAACGGCATGTACGCGTTCGCCGTCTGGGACGGCCGCCACGACAAGCTGGTGATGATCCGCGACCGCATGGGCATCAAGCCCTTCTACTACTACCCGACCCCCGACGGCATCCTGTTCGGCTCCGAGCCCAAGGCGATCCTGGCCAACCCGCAGGCCGGAGCCCGGGTCCGCCTCGACGGCCTGCGAGAGCTGTTCGCCCTGGTCAAGACACCCCGGCACGCCGTGTGGGACGGCATGCACGAGGTCGAGCCCGGCACCGTCGTCACCGTCGACCGCAGCGGCCTGCGCCGCCATGTCTACTGGCAGCTGGAGACCCGGCCGCACACCGACGACCGCGACTACTCCATCGCCACCGTCCGCTCGCTCCTCGACGACATCGTGCGCCGCCAGCTCATCGCCGATGTGCCGCGCTGCACCCTGCTCTCCGGAGGCCTCGACTCCTCCGCCATGACCGCGCTGGCGGCCCGGCAGCTCGCCGAGCACGGCGAGAAGGTCCGCAGCTTCGCCGTGGACTTCGTCGGCCGGACCGACCACTTCGTCGCCGACGAACTGCGCGGCACGCCCGACGCGCCCTTCGTGCACGACGTGGCCCGCGCCTCCCGCACCGACCACCAGGACATCGTCCTCGACTCGCACGCCCTCGCCGATCCGGACGTACGGGCGAAGATGATCCGCGCCCGCGACCTCCCCATGGGCTTCGGCGACATGGACGCCTCGCTGTACCTGCTGTTCCAGGCCATCCGCGAGCACTCCACGGTCGCGCTCTCCGGGGAGTCGGCGGACGAGGTCTTCGGCGGCTACCTGCAGTTCTTCGACGAGGAGGCCCGCCGCGCCGACACCTTCCCCTGGCTCGTGCGGTTCGGACAGCACTTCGGCGACGACTCCGACGTACTGCGATCGGACGTCGCCAAGACGCTGGACCTGGAGTCGTACATCGCCGAGGGCTACCGCACGGCCGTCGCCGGCATCCAGCGCCTCGACGGCGAGAGCGACTTCGAATACCGCATGCGTCGCATCTGCCACCTCCACCTGACCCGCTTCGTGCGCATCCTGCTCGACCGCAAGGACCGCGCGAGCATGGCCGTCGGCCTGGAGGTCCGGGTGCCGTTCTGCGACCACCGGCTCGTCGAGTACGTCTACAACACGCCCTGGTCCCTGAAGTCCTTCGACGGCCGGGAGAAGAGCCTGCTGCGGGAGGCGACCGCGGACCTGATCCCGAAGTCCGTGTACGACAGGGTCAAGAGCCCCTATCCGTCCACCCAGGACCCCAAGTACGCGATCGCCCTCCAGGAGCATGTCAAAGACCTGCTGACCCGCCCCTCGCACCCGGTCTTCGACCTCGTCGACCGCGAAAGGGTCCGCCGGGCCGCCGACCGCGACACCCCGCAGATCACGCAGGCGTCGCGGCGCGGCCTCGAACGGACCCTCGACCTGGCGCTCTGGATGGAGATGTACGCGCCGGAGGTGTCGCTCAGCTGAGCCCGAGCGCCCTGTCCGCGGCGGCCACGGACGACTTCCACCATGTCGTCACCGGCTCCCACACGAGGACGGCGTCACCGGCGCCCAGCTCCTTCGCGGTGAAGGACCGTCCGGCGTACGCCGGGTTCGCGGAGACCCCGATGGAGCCCACCCGGCGGGCCTCCGGGTCGGCCGGGTCGGCGATCGTCCGGACGGCCGCGTACGCCGTCCTGCCCGCGCCGATCCGGTACGGTCCGCTGTCCCCCGCGGGTGTCGGCAGGGCGGCGCCGTCGAGGTCGCCGAAGGTGACGGTGGGGATGCGGTCGACCGTGCAGGCGCGAGTGGAGCGGTTGGTGACGCTGATGTGCACGACGGCGGGGTCCGCGGACTGCTCGGCCCGCAGCTTGAGCGCCTTCTCCGCGCACTTCGCGGGCAGAGCGGCCTGCGTGGGCCGGGTGGCGGCGTTCGTGGGCTGGGGTGCCGCCGAGCCGCTCTGCGGCACGGTGAGCAGGAGTGCGGTGGCGGCGGTCGAAAGGCCGAGAACGGTTCGGATGCGCATCGGTGGAGTTCCCCCTGGTGTGGTCACATGCGGGTACGGCGTGCCCGGTCGCGGCGACGCCTGCTCAGTGTGACGGCCGGGGTGCACAAGGGGTTGTAGCCGAGTTGTCCGTGTTACGCGGTTGTGGCCCTCCCGGCCCGCACGCGGCACCCGGGTTCAGTGGTCGGATTCCGTCCCGCACGAGCTGCCGCTGTGCGGCAGGGACCCGTACAGCAAGAAGTCGTCGACCTTCTGATGCACGCACTTGGAGGACGTGTACCCGGTGTGCCCCTCGCCCTTGTTGTCGAGCACGACGGCCGACGAGCCGAGCCGTTTGGCGGTCTCCATGGTCCAGCGGTACGGGGTCGCGGGGTCGCCGCGCGTTCCGACGAGCAGCATCTTCGGGGTGTGGACGTCGCGCACCTTGTCGCGGATGTAGTCGGTGCCCTTGGGGCGCCCGTAGCACAGCAGCACCTGGGTGAGCCGGAACTGGCCGAAGACGGGGGACGCCTCCTCGTACGAGGCGCGCAGCTTGTCGATGTCCTTGGTGACCTGGTCGGCGGTGGGCCGGTCGGGGTCGTCCGCGCAGTTGATCGCCATCAGAGCGGCGGGAAGGTTGTCGATGGGTATGTCCTGCTCGTCGACGAGGCCGCCGTCCCGTCGGGCCGCCGCGGAGGCGCCCGGGAAGGCGATGCCTCCGGACAGCTGCGTGAGTCCGCGGGTGTCGCCGTCCTGGACGAGTTGCTTGAGGGCCTGCTCGAGGGTGGGCCAGTACTCCTTGCTGTACATCGCTTGGCTCATCGCACCCACGAGATCCTGGCCGGAGAACTGCTGGCCGAGGTCCGCCGGGACCGGGTCCTGGTCGAGCGAGTGGACGAGCTGGACGACCTGCTGTCGCGCGCTGCGCGGATCCTGCCCGAACGGACAGCCCATGTCCTTCGTGCACCAGGTGAGGAAGTCCTCAAGGGCGGTCTGCTGCGCCTCGGCGCTCACCAGTCCCTGTTCGGACAGCGGTTCGGTGAGCGTGTCCACCCCGTCGAACACCAGCCGGCCGGTCTTCTTGGGGAACTGGGACGCGTACACCGCGCCCAGCCGGGTCCCGTACGAGAAACCGAGGTAGTTGAGCTTCTTGTCGCCGAGCGCCTGGCGCATCACGTCCATGTCCCGGGAGGCGTTGACCGTGCCGATGTGCGGCAGTACGGGACCGGAGTGCTTGGCGCACAGCTCGGCGGCCTTCTTCACGACCTTGAGGGCGGCCTGCGGATCACTGCTGTCGGCGGTGGTGTCGATCGCGGCGGAGGCCTCGTCGGCGCCCTCGCCGCAGCTGACGGGTGACGACTGCCCGACGCCGCGGGGGTCGAAGGTCACCACGTCGTAGCCGTTCGTCAGGCTCATGAAGTCCTTGCCCGAAAGGGCGAGCTGGCTGATCCCCGCGACTCCGGGGCCGCCGAAGTTCAGCAGCACGGAACCCCTCGACTTGCCCGTGGCCCGATAGCGGGCCAGCGCCACGTCGAGCGTCCCGGCACCGGGGTGCGCGTAGTCCAGCGGGACGGTCACCTTCCCGCACTGCAGATCCTTGGGCATCCCGTCGCCCTTGCACGCCGACCACGTGATCTTCTGGCTGTAGAAACGGGACAGATCCGGGCTGTCGGCGGCCGTCGCCACCGCGGGCAGCCCGGCCGCCAGCAGGGCCAGGGTCACGGTCGCGGCTCCGGCGAACGCGCAGCGTTGGTGCACGGACAGCATGCATGCCTCCAGGGACCCCCGGCGGTGGACCGGCGATACCCCCTCGCTCACGATAAGCGCGGGTCCGGGGCCACGCCTCTGGGCGAGCGGAGCGGGCCGTCGTGCCTTACCCTGCGCGCCCGCACGCCGGCCGCCTCCCGCTCTCAGGCCTCGCGCGCCAGTTCGAAAGCCGTGACGCTCGATGGAGTGAAAGGCCGATAAGCCATAACTCGGATGGTTCTTCTGCGTTTTACGCCATGCGGGCGAGTGCCCGCGACCATGTCTGGAAGGCAGGGAACCTATGAATCGGGTTACCCGAAATGGTTTGATCGCCGCTGCCGCCGCCTCGGGCGCGCTGGCCGTGACCATGCCGGCGCACGCCGACTCCGGGGCTGACGGCACCGCGGCAGGTTCGCCCGGGCTGATCTCCGGCAACACCATCCAGCTCCCGGTGCACGTTCCCGTGAACGTGTGCGGCAACACCGTGAACGTGGCCGGGCTGCTCAACCCGGCCGCGGGCAACAGCTGCGCCAACAAGAGCGGCGCGGCCGGGGAGCCCGGCGGGACGCGCGGCGGTGCCGTCGCGCACGGCAGCGGAAAGGATTCGCCGGGCGTGCTCTCGGGCAACGACGTACAGCTCCCGGTGCATGCGCCGGTGAACGTCAGCGGCAACTCCGTGACCGTGGTCGGTCTCGGCAACGCGGCCATCGGCAACGAGTCCACGAACACCTCCGGCGTGCCTCAGCACCCGGTCGGGCCCGCCCCCACGCCGTCCGCCCCGACCAAGGCGTACCCGCGTCCCCAGGCGCCCCGGCACGCCCCGCAGCAGACGGTGGCCTCGCTCGCGCACACCGGCGCGGACCAGACGCTCCCGGCGATCGCGGGGAGCGCGGCCCTCGTCCTGGGCGGGGTGGCCCTGTACCGGCGGTTCCGGCCCGCCGCGGTGCGCTGACCCACGGCCCACCGAGGACGGAAGGCCCCACCGGGCCCATGGCCGGTGGGGCCTCCTCGGCTCCCTCACCCGGCGGCGTTCAGCAGATCGAGAGCGCTCTGCTGTCGGGCCGCGTCGATCCGGTCCAGGGGGCCTGACCAGCGCAGACCGTACTGATCGAGAGCGTTGCGGTCCCCGCCGTACGCCGCGTCGGCCTGCCTCCTCAGATACGCGGTGTACGGATGGTCGGGCAGAGCGGAGTTGAGCTTGCCCAGGCCGCGCACATGGGCGCCCTTGAAGGACGGGCCGTCCGCCCCGCAGTCCCCGTTCTCGCAGGGGTCCCGCAGAATGCCGTCGGCGGTGTTGAGCGCCGACGAGGTGGTGGCCGCGTCGGCGATCTGGCGCGCCGTGGTGAGCGGCGTGTCGTCGCCGGTCGCGCGGTTCAGCTCGGTGAGCGCTCCGAGGAGTACGCCCTGGTTGTACGACCACACGGTGCCGCCGTTGTTGCGACACGTCGACAGGCTGATGCCGTCGTTCACCAGGTGCGCGGAGTTCACCATGCCCGTCGACTGGAACCAGGACCAGCCGGCCCGGGCACGCGCGAGGTAGCCGCTGTCGCCGGGGATGCGGTTGTGAAGGGCCGCGTTGAGCTGGATGTAGAGCGAGTTGGCGATCGCGTTCTTGTACGTCTTCGCGGTGCTCCACCACACCCCGCCGCCGCACGTCGTGTCCCAGTACGCGGCCATGTGGTCGGCGTCGGCCCGCGCGGTGTCGAGATAGCGGCTGTCGCCGGTCAGGTCGTACGCCGCCACCCAGGCGAGTCCCCACCAGCCGGTGTCGTCGATGTAGTCGTTGCGGAACTGGCCTCCCTGCGCGCCCAGTTGGCGATCGTAGGTGGCGGCGACGGCGTACCGGTAACTGCCCATGCCGGTGACCCGGATGTTGTCGATCAGGGCGGTGAGCGCGTTCGCCGAGTTCCACCAGCCGGTCGTGGCGAAGAGGCCGGTGGAGTTGTCGTAGAACATCATCTGGGCCGTCGCGGCGGCCGTACGCCGCTCGCCCGCGTTCCATGTCGTACGCGCCCAGGCGGTGCACGCGATGTCGCTGCGGTCGCCGGCCTTGCCGCAGGCGCGCAGGGCGCCGACGCCGTGGTTGTTCCAGTCGTCGACGTTGTACATGAGGGTGCGCCAACCCCGTTGCCCCGCAGGCACGGTGGTGTCACCGAGGCGGCTGCCCGAACTCCAGGTGCGGCCGCCGTCGAAGGAACGGTCGAGCCACACCTCGTCCCCGGGGCCGCCGTTGTCCAGCGACGCCCAGCCCATCGCGTCCGTGTCGTCGAAGTGGAGCGTGAGCGAGCGCGAGAAGAGGGTGGTGGAGACCGGGGTGCGGTCCTGCGGGGAGAGGGCGGGGTCGCGGGCTTCGCAGTATTTGTTGCAGACGGTCGCCGTGGGTGCGGCCGCGGACGGCTGGGGGAGAGCGAACCCCGCCGAGACGGCGAGGACGAGGGGTAGGGCTCTTCGCAGACAGCGCGAGTGAGACAACGTTGTCATCGTCGGGTCGACCTCTGATCGAGAGGGAAAGTGAGAGCGCTCTCGGAAATTAACCGCGTGACGCGTCCGCGTCAATCTCGTGGCGCAGGACGCTGTACCGCACGCCGTCGCGCCACCGACCGTCGCGGAACACGACGCTGCGCAGCACGCCCTCGCGGGTGAATCCGGCCTTCTCCAGGGCGCGTTGCTCGGCGATGTTGTCCGACTCGGTGTCGGCCTCGATGCGCATCACGAGGGTGTGGGCGAAGAGGTATCGGACCAGTTGCCGCTGGGCTTCGGTCCCCACGCCCTTGCCGCGCGCCTCCGGGAGCAGACAGATCCCCATGTTCCAGTAGTGCGTGGTCCGGCTGGAGACGATCTTCCGCCAGGCGACGAATCCCAGTCGCTCGTCGTCCCGCACGACCATCAGCTGACCCGACTCCTCGGTGATCAGGCCGGTCTCCGCCCACTGACGCCGCCAGCGCCGGATGTCCCACCAGCCGAACCACTGGAAGGGTTCGGCCGTCTGCGGCTCCATCAGGAACCGCTCCATGACGGGCAGGTCGTCTTCGGCCACGGGGCGCAAGGTCACGCGTTCGACGCTCATGAAGGGCAACCTTAGGCCGGACGAGCGGTCGGCGCTGCCGGAGCCGGTACCCGCCCAGAGGTACGGGAGGTCCTGGCCAAATCCCCTCCCACGCCCGGTGATTGCCGCTGCGAACGGTGTGGAGATCGGGAAGGATGCTGCGGGTGCGACCGACCACCGCACCGAAGCGACCCCGTATGGAATGGAGCGCCCACATGACCTCTCCGGGACCTGAAGACCTTGTCGTCTCGCGAGCTTCGCTCGACGACTGGAAGGTGGTCGGCGGATGGGCGGCGGACGAGGGATGGAATCCCGGGCTGTCGGACAGCGTGAGCTTCTTCGCCCAGGACCCCGAGGGCTTCTTCATCGGCTGGATCGGCGGGGAACCCGTCTCGGCCGTCTCGGTGGTCAACTATGACGCCGACTACGCCTTCCTGGGCTTCTACCTCGTACGCCCCGACCTGCGTGGCCGCGGATATGGCCTCACCACCTGGAAGACGGGCCTCGCCCGTGCCGGCGGCCGCACCGTCGGCCTCGACGGGGTGGTCGCGCAACAGGACAACTACCGCCAGTCCGGCTTCGAACTCGCCCACCGCACCGTCCGTTTCAGCGGAGTCGCCCCCGTGGGGCAGGCGCCGTCGGGAGTCCGGCCCGCCGAGGAGGCGGACCTCGCTGCGATCACGGCGTACGACAGCGCCTGTTGTCCCGCCGATCGCCCGCGCTTCCTGGAGCGGTGGCTGACCGGGCCGGGCCACCGCACCTTCGTCCGTCTCGCGGGTGGCCGCCTCACCGGCTACGCCGTGATCCGCCCGGCCCGCGACTCCCTGCGCATCGGGCCGCTGTTCGCCGACACCGCCGCGGATGCCAGGGCGCTGTTCTCGGCGCTGTCCGCCGACGCCGCCGGAAGCGAGCTCGCCATCGACGTCCCCGAGACGAACGCGGAGGGCATCGCTCTCGTCGAGGAACTCGGACTCGCCCCCTCCTTCGAAACGGCCCGTATGTACACGGGCCCGGTCAGGCCGTTCGCCCAGGAGCGCGTCTACGGCGTCACGACGCTGGAGCTCGGCTAGCCGGTCGAGCCTGATCCGGGGCGCTGACGGGACGACTCTTCGGCCGCGCGCCGTGCGGGGAAGGCACGTCGGCGCCCCACGGCCACCACGGTCAGCGCGGCCGCGATCAGCGGGAGCGACGTCCAGGGGAGTGCTCCCGCGCCCGAACTCTCCAGGACCAGCCCGCCGGTGAGGGAACCGGCCGCGATGCCCGCGTTGTACACGGTCGTCTGGAGCGATGTGGCCACGTCCGCGTCGGCCGGGCCGGACGCGTCGACCAGCGCGGTCTGGATGAGGGTGGGCGCTCCGCCGAACGCGGCGCCCCACATGGCGACGGAGACGAGGAGTACGGCGGGCGCGGCGGCGTACAGCCCCAGCGTGAGCAGGGCGCAGGCGATCAGGGCGAGCGCGGTCAGCAGCGTTCGGCGCAGGTGCGCGTCGACGAGTACGCCGGTGATCCAGATGCCGACGACGGTGGCGATTCCAAACACCAGAAGGACCAGTCCGGTGTGGCCGAACCCCACATGGTTCGCGAACGGGGCGACGTAGGTGTACATCACCTGATGCCCCAGGAGCAGCAGCAAGGTGACGGACAGGATGGTCGCGATCCCCGGCAGCGCGGCGACCCGGTGCAGCGGCGCGCGGGTGCCCGCCGCCTCACCGGGGAAGCCCGGCACCCGCCACCGCACCCAGCCCACGAGCAGGACGGCGAGCACGGTCAGTGCGGTGAAGGCCGCACGCCAGCCCAGGGCTTCGGCCAGCGCGGTGCCCGCGGGCACGCCCAGCGACAGCGCGAGGGTGATCCCCGCCAGCACGATCGCGATGGCGCGACCGCGCCGCTCGGCCGGCACCATCCGGGCCGCGTACCCGACGAGCATCGCCCACAGAGTGCCGCCCATGCCCCCGGCCGCGAGTCGGGCCACGAAGGTCAGCGCGTACGCGGACGACACGGCGGTGACGGCGTTGCCGCAGGCGAAGCCCACGAGGGTGCCGATCAGTACCTGGCGACGCGGCAGACCGCGCAGCGCCGTCGTGAGCGGGACGGCGGCGAGAAAGGAGGCGAGCGCGTAACCGGTCACCAGGAACCCGACGCGCCCCTCGGAGACGCCCAGGTCCGAAGCCATCCGCGGCAGCAGGCCCGCGGGCAGCAGCTCGGTCATGACGGCGGTGAAGGCGGCCGTGGACAGGGCGAGCAGCCCCGACAGCGGGAACGTGGCGGCGGGCAGAGCGGTGCTGTGGGCAGGCGATGCGACGGACATGCGACCATGCTGAAACCTTCACATCAGTGTGAAGGCAAGCGCGTCCGCACAGTGGCGGCGTGGGCCGCCCAGCCCGCCCGCCCTCCGAGGAGAGCCATGAAGATCGGTGAACTGTCGCGCCGCACCGGCGTCCCGGCCCGGATGCTCCGCTATTACGAGGAGCAGGGTCTGCTCCACCCCGAGCGGGCCGACAACGGCTATCGCGCGTACGGCGATTCTGCCGTCCAGTGTGTCCGGCAGATCCGGGGGCTGCTCGACTCCGGACTCACCACCGAGATCATCGGCGCCATCCTGCCGTTCCTGTCCGACCCGGGGGAGATCCATCTCCACCCCGAGTGCCTGACCCCGGAGACCGCCGCGCTGCTGCGCGGCGAGATCGACCGCATCCAGGCCCGCATCGACTGTCTGGCCCGCAACCGGGACGCGTTGCGGGCCTATCTGGCGGCGGTTCAGCCGGACCGCGTCAGCTAGCCAGCTCCCGCGCGTGTTCCGCGGCCTCGCGCACCGGGCCGCGGTACACGGGACCGTGGCCGGGGAGCAGGACATCTGCCCCGAGGGCTTCGATGCGCCCGAGTGACGCGAGGGCGCCGTCGCGATCCGCGTCGAACATCGTGGGCAGCAGCTGCGGACCACGTACACGTGAGGTCGGGTGACCGCTGACCAGGGCGTCACCGGAGATCAGGATTCCGGCGTCCGGCAGATGGTAGACGCAGTGCCCCGCGGTGTGGCCCGGCGTGTGCACCGGAACCGGACGGCCGGGCAGGTCGAGCGGCCCCTCCTTCGCAAACGCCTCGGGCCGGGTCATGTGGACGTCCGCGGTCCCGCCCGACCGGATGGCGTGCACCGCCCACGGCAGCACACCGGGACGCCACGCCTGGCGCATCACCTGCCCCACGCTCACCTGCTGGAGGAACTCGCGGCGCGCGTGCGGCAGTTCCGCCTCGTGCAGATGGACCGGGATGCCGTACGTGGCGCTGAGGTACTCGGCGGAGCCGAGGTGGTCGTTGTGCGCGTGGGTGATGAGCACGGCGCTGACGGCCTCGGGCGCGTGGCCGAGCGCGTGCAGCGACGCGAGGAGTTCCTGGCGGTCGCCGGGGTACCCCGTGTCGATCAGGGTGACGGCGTCGCCGTCGGTCAGGACGACCCAGTTGGTGTTGCTGCCGTGGACCAGATGAACTCCGGCGGCCGCCTCAACGATCGCATCCTCGCGCATGACCATCCCGACGCTTGAGATCTGTTCACGGCCGAAGGGGGCCGCGTCAGGGCGAAGGTATCGCGAGCGCCCGGGCGTGCCCCCGCCGCCCTCACGGACACGGGGCCTTCGGTGGCCGAAGGTGAACGGCCCGTTCCGGCAAGGGACTTGACGCGGCACGGACAACACCGCTCCCATATGGCGAGTCTCGTTGACTTTTGTTCGAGTCTGCGAACAAACCGCTCAAGGGAGAGCCGCATGTCCCCTATTTCGAACACGTCGTGTCTCACGCGCCTCCTGAGACGCGCAGGCATCCAATGCGCCGTCCTGTTGCTCGCTGTCGCCGGACTGGCCGGACTCGGGCACTCGGCCGCGCCCCTCACCGCCGAGCCGACAGCCGTCAGCACCAACCAGATCGGCGTCACCCCCGCGCCGATGGGCTGGGCATCCTGGAACAGCTTCGCCAGCGCCATCGACTACGACACCATCAAGGCCCAGGCCGACGCCCTCGTCTCGTCCGGCATGGCAGCCGCCGGCTACAAGTACGTCAACATCGACGAGGGCTGGTGGCAGGGCGCCCGCGACAGCGGCGGCAACATCAGCGTCGACACCGCCCAGTGGCCCGGCGGCATGAAGGCCATCGCCGACTACATCCACAGCAAGGGCCTCAAGGCCGGGATCTACACCGACGCCGGGAAGAACGGCTGCGGCTACTACTACCCGACTCCCGAAGGAACGCCCGCCGCCCCCAACACCGGGATGGAGGGCCACAACCAGCAGGACCTGGAGACCTTCCAGAACTGGGGCTTCGACTACGTCAAGATCGACTGGTGCGGCGGTGACGCCGAGGGCCTGAACCAGGAGACGACCTACAAGGCGATCCGTGACGCCAACACCGCCGCGACCGCCGTCACGGGACGCCCGCTCGTCTTGTCGCTGTGCGAGTGGGGTACCGGCAAGCCCTGGAACTGGGCCGCCGGCGTGGGGGCCATCTGGCGGACGAGCACGGATATCGTCTATTGGCCGAACAACCCCACGATGTCCAACATCCTGGCCAACTTCGACAAGTCCCTGCACCCCGCCGCCCAGCACACCGGCTACTACAACGACCCGGACATGCTGACGGTCGGCATGAGCGGTCTGAGCGCCGCCCAGAACCGCACCCACATGGGCCTGTGGGCGATCTCCGGCGCACCCCTGCTCGCGGGCAACAACCTTGCCACCATGAGCTCGTCGACCGCCTCGATCCTCACCAACTCCGAGGTCATCGCCATCGACCAGGACACGCGCGGCCTGCAAGGCGTGAAGGTCGCCGAGGACAGCACAGGCCTGCAGGTCTACAGCAAGGTCCTCTCCGGCACCGGCAAGCGCGCGGTCCTGCTGCTGAACCGTACGTCCGCCGCGGCCGACATCACCGCCCGCTGGCAGGACATGGGCCTGACCACCGCGTCCGCCGCCGTGCGCAACGTGTGGTCGGCATCCAACATCGGCTCGTACGCGACGAGTTACACCACCAGCGTGCCCGCCGGGGAGGCCGTCCTGCTCACCGTCTCCGGCACGGAGGGCTCCGGGACCACCTACGAGGACACGACCGCGGCCACGACGCCGACGTTCACCGGCGTCACGACGGCCGGCGCGGGCACGAAGCTGATCGACATCAGCTACGCCAACGGCGGCTCCACGGCCCGCAGGGCGACCCTGCAGGTCAACGGCCAGTACACGCAGACGCTCGCCTTCCCGCCCACCGGGTCGTCGAGCACCTACCGCACCGTCTCCGTCCTCGCCCATCTGGCGAAGGGCTCGAACACGCTCACCTTCGCTCCGTCCGGCACCGTCCCCGACATCGACGCCGTGGCCGTCCGCGCCATCCCCGGCACCAACGGCACGGCGATCGTCGGCACGGGGTCCGGCCGCTGCCTGGACTTCTTCCAGAACACCATCACCAACAACAGCCAGGCCGAACTCTGGGACTGCGGCGGAGGCCAGAACCAGACGTTCACCTACACCTCGCGCAGCGAACTCGTCGTCTACGGCAACAAGTGCCTCGACGCATACAACAGCGGCACCGCCAACGGCACCCGCGTCGTCCTGTGGGACTGCAACGGCGGCACCAACCAGAAGTGGACCGTCAACTCCAACGGCACCATCACCAACAACGTCTCGGGCCTGTGCCTCGACGCGGTCAACAACGGCACGGCGAACGGCACGTTGATCGACCTGTGGTCGTGCAACGGAGGATCGAACCAGCAGTGGAGCCGTAACTGAGCGGGGGCTGAACCCGTCCGACCGGGCGGGTTCAGCGTCCTTCCCTCGACGTGAGGATGCTGAGCGCATTGGCGCACACCACGGTCGCGACGGCGGTCCACTCGACCCATCCGAGGCGCTGGCTCAGGACGATCCACCCGACCACGGCGGCGAGGACCGGGTTGACGCTCATGAACAGGCCGAAGGTCTGCGCGGGTACACGGCGCAGGGTGAGCAGGTCCGCCAGGTAGGGCACCGCGGAGGAGAGGACGCCGGCGGTGACGGCGCAGGCGACGGCCCCCGCGGTCGGCGGGTTCCGGACGGCGAGGACGAGACCGACCGGCAGGAAGACCAGGGCGGAGAGGCAGGCGGCGGCGGCCGAGCCCTGCGCTCCGGGGATGCGGCGGCCCACGGTGCGGTTGAGCAGGATGTACGACGCCCAGCACACGGCCGCGAGGAGCCCGAGGGCCATCCCGAAGTAGTCGGTCGAGGGCTTCGGGCGCATGAGGGTGACGACGCCGACCGCGGCGATCACCGCGCAGCACGCGTCCACACGGCGACGGGACGCGGCCAGGGCGATGCTGAGCGGGCCCAGGAACTCCAGGGTCACCCCGAGCCCGAGGCCGATGCGGCCGATGGCGCTGTACAGGGACAGGTTCATCGCCGCGAACACCAGCGCCAGCAGCAGCACCGGCCACCACTGCCGCCAGGTGAAGGTCCGCAGCCGGGGACGCCCGACGGCTACGAGGGCGATGGCGGCGACGTACTGGCGTACGGCGACGACACCGACAGGTCCGAGGGTGGGGAAGGCGAGGGAACCGATCGCGGCCCCGGTCTGGTTGGACAGGCCGCTGGCGAACATCGTGGCCACAGCCAGGCGTTTTCCACCAGGCTGCGGAGCGGACGGCACGGGGACCGTCCGCTGAGCGGGTGCTGCTGCGGGGGTGGGCGCTGCGTCCATGCCCCGATCGTGCGACGAGCCACCTCTTGCGCAAAATGCATCCGCCGGTCCATCTATACGCTTGAGTCATGGATGTGGAGCTGCGGCAGTTGCGCTGTCTCGTCGCGATCGTCGACGAGGGCACGTTCACCGACGCCGCCATCGTGCTGGGCGTCTCCCAGGCGGCCGTATCCCGCACGCTGGCCTCGCTCGAACGCGCCCTCGGGGTACGGCTGCTCAGGCGGACCTCCCGTGAGGTGACGCCGACCGGGACCGGCCTGCGGGTCGTCGCGCACGCCCGCCGGGTGCTCGCCGAGGCGGACGAGCTGGTCCGGGAGGCCACGTCGGGTCACTCCCATCTCCGCATCGGATACGCCTGGGCGGCACTCGGCCGCCACACGCTCCCCTTTCAGCGGCGTTGGCGCGAAAGGCATCCGGAGACGGACCTGCACCTGGTGCGGGTCAACTCGCCCACGGCCGGGCTGGCGGAGGGAGCCTGCGACCTCGCGGTGGTGCGCAGGCCGCTGGACGAACGGCGTTTCGACTCGGCCATCGTGGGGCTCGAACGCCGTCTGTGTGCCCTGGCCGCCGACGACCCGCTGGCCAGGCGCCGCTCGATCCGGCTCGCCGACTTCAGCGGACGCACGCTCCTCGTCGACCGGCGCACCGGCACCACGACCACGGAACTGTGGCCGCCCGACGCGCGTCCGGCCACCGAGGAGACGTACGACGTCGACGACTGGCTCACCGTGATCTCCACCGGCCGTTGTGTCGGCATGACCGCGGATTCAACGGCCAACCAGTACCCGCGTCCCGGTGTCGTCTACCTGCCGGTGCGCGACGCGGAGCCGATCGCCGTGCGGCTCGCCTGGTGGCGGGACGACCCGCATCCGGCCGCACAGGCGGTGATGGAACTCCTGACATCGCTCTATCGCACCGGCTGACCGGGCGACGGGAGGCGGTGCCTCAGCCCATCTGGTCCCGCGCCGAAAGGTGTTCCACCGTCACTCCGGTCCCGGTGAACGTGCGGGTCACCGTCCCCGACGTATAGACCCACAGAATCCGCAATGGCGTGTCACCGATGTTCCGGAAGAGATGGGGGATGGGGGAGGGGACATACGTGGTGTCGAACCGCTCCAGCTTCGTCACCTCGCCGTCGAGCACCACCTCCGCCTCGCCTTCGAGGATCGTCACGTGCTCGTCGCAGTTGTGCGAGTGCAATGGCGCCCCGGAGCCGACCGGATACACGCTCATCCCGCTGGTGATCCGGTTCTCCCCACCGGCCGACGGCGTGGTGATCAGCGGCGTCGTCACGACGGCGCCGCCCCGGTCGAGCAGGGGCACGGACGCGGCCTTGATGATCGTGGTCATCCGGAGTTCCTCTCCATTTCGTGGCGATGCGACGAACGACGGTAGGTCGCGATGGCGCGAATGGGTGCCCTCCGGCGTGCAGTTTTACCTTGCAATCCGAGAAGGGTGAGCTACTTGAACCCGGCTGTACGGTCGGCTGGCATCGCACGGCTTCTCGGTCCGTGCCGGAAACGCGCCGGAAAGAAAAGGCAGGTATCGGCCACATGAGGCTCCCCGTTCTCACCGATGAGGAAATGGATCCGCGCCAGCAGGAGTTGGCCGCCCGTATCGCCGGCCGGCGCGGTGCCGTCCGCGGCCCGTTCCGCGTCTGGCTGCACAGCCCGCAGATGGGGGAGTGCGCCGAGTCGCTCGGCGCCTTCGCCCGCTTCGACTGCAGCCTCCCCAAGCACCTGCGCGAGCTCACGCTGCTGATGGCCGCCCGGAATTGGGACGCGCAGTACTCCTGGAACGCGCATGTGCACCAGGCGATCGAGGCCGGCATTCCGGAGGCCGCCGTCAAGGCGATCGCCGAGAAGCGCGAGGCGGTCTTCGACAGCGAAACGGACCAGGACTTCTACCAGTTCTGCCGGGAGGTCCTCGAAGAGCACTTCGTCCGCGACGAGACCTTCGCCCCCGCGCTCGAACACTTCGGCTCCAAGGGCCTGGTCGACACCATCGGTGCGCTCGGCAACTTCACCATGCTCGGTATGTGCCTGAACACGTTCCAGGTGGACCTCCAGGCCGACCGCGAGCCCCCCTTCCCGGACATCCGCGGCTACGAGCGGGTCGTCCCCGACGGCAACCGGCTGCAGCCGTGACACCCGAGGCCGTGGTCCGCCTGCGAGGGATCACCAAGAGCTTCGGCGGGGCGGCCGCCCTCAAAGGCGTGGATCTCGACCTGTATCCCGGGGAGATCCACGCGCTGATGGGCATGAACGGAGCAGGCAAGTCGACGCTGGTGCAGGTCCTCTCCGGCGTCCACCAGGCCGACGGCGGCACCATCGAGGTCAACGGACACATGCAGCACGGCCTGACCGTGCGCAAGGCCCGCCGGCTCGGCATCGCGTCGGTTCCCCAGCGTCGTGAACTGGCGATGGGGCTCACCGTGGCCGAGAACGTCATGCTGGGCGATCTGCCCACCCGGCGCGGCGCCGTGCACTGGAGGGCGCTCAAGTCCGAGGCGCGCCAGGCACTTTCGAGCCTGGGTATCGGCATCGACGTGGAGCGGATCGCTGCCTGGCTCACTGTCGCCGAACAGACCATGGTGGAGGTGGCGCGGGAAGTCCGCCGCGGTGGCCGGGTCCTGATCCTCGACGAGCCGACCGCCTGCCTGAGCGCCGAAGCCGCCCACCAGATCAGGGACTTGGTGCGGACCCTGCGCGACGAGGGCGTCGCCGTCGTCTACATCTCGCACTACATCCCAGACCGACGACGCCGCACGCCGTCACCGCGGGCGCCCCCGCGGGTGTCACCGCCGCCCTTGCCGCCGGCAGTGGGCTCCTCGACATCCACCTCACCGACGACCAACTCACCCGGCTCCGGCGCCCCTGCACTCCGCGCCACGACTTCCAGGGCATTCTCCGACGACGCCGAACTGGAACGCGTCAAGGCCCGGATTCCCGGCTTCGCTTCCGCGGCCTGACCGGCGACGCAACCGCGTGCAGGATGCCCGTCGGCACCTTCTCGGCCTTCGGGCGGGGGAGTCCTGTGCGACCGGGCCTGAGTGAGGCCGATCAGGTGGGCCGTCGTATCGGTGTCGAGCTGCAGGACGCTCGCGAGTGCGTCGAGGACGTGCACAGACTCGCCGATGCCCGCGTCCTGCCGCGGGCATCGGCGCGGTGAGCCCGGTCCTCAGGCGGCGCGCAGCGGGGCCAGGGCCCGGCTCCACGCCACGACCTGGTCCAGCGTGGTGCCGAGGGCCTCGCGCTGGAAGTCGCTGGGCTTGAAGACGCTGAAGTTCTCGAAGTCGGTGAACAGGGACAGCGCGACCTGGGCGCGCACGTCGGCCATCTGGAGTTCGCCGGCGATCAGGCGCAGGTGTTCCACGGCGCGGGTGCCGCCGGCCGAGCCGTAACTGACGAACCCCACGGCCTTGTTGTTCCACTCGGCGTACAGGAAGTCGATGGCGTTCTTCAGCGCGCCGGAGGTGGAGTGGTTGTACTCCGGCGTCACCATCACGAAGCCGTCGAACGAGGCGATCTTGTCGGCCCAGTTCAGAGTGTGCGGCTGCGTGTACTGGCCCAGTGACGGCGGGTACGCCTCGTCGAGGTGGGGGAGCTTGTAGTCGAGCAGGTCGACCAGCTCGAACTCCGCGTCGGTGCGCTGCGCGGCGACCTCGTGCACCCAGCGGGCGACGGCCTCCCCGTTACGTCCGGGGCGGGTGCTGCCGAGGATGATCCCGATCTTGGTCATGGCTGTCCCTCAAAGACTCTCTGGTGATCTCGATCTGATGTGTCTGATCCAGCTGATCCATCAGTGAAAAATCCTTGCTCCGTCAAGTAATCCATTTTTTGCTTGCTTCGTCAAGCAAGTAGGATGGGTGCATGCCTACCGCCGAGCAGCCACTGCAACCCCTGAGTGCGGACGAGGAGGCGCTGTTGCGCCAGCTCGGCCGCGTGATGATCGTCCTGCCCCGTGTGATCGACGCGGACATGATGCGTGAGCAGCGTCTGCCGCTCTCCGAGTACACGACGCTGATGCATCTCTCCGAGGCTCCCGGCCGGCGGATGCGCATGAGCGAGCTCGCCGCCACCGCCAATCTCTCGCTGAGCGGAATGACCCGCGTCGTCACCCGCCTGGAGAAACAGGGCCTGATCGAACGGACCAGGTGCGACGAGGACGCCCGCGGGTGGAACGCCGTTCTCACCGACGCGGGCCTCGCCCGGCTGGAGGAGGCATGGCCCGCCCACCTGGCCAGTGCCCGGCGCCACGTCTTCGACCACCTCGAAGGCACCGACCTGACTCAGCTTGTCCAGGCGCTGCGGCGCATCGCGACCTGAGACACCTGGCGAAGAACCGAGGAGTACGAGATGACCAACCCTTCGACCGACCCGACCGGCGGGGGAGGTATCACCCTGGGGCTCGACACGTTCGGTGACGTGCCGAACGACCCCGAGGGCAGGCCGCTGTCCCACGGCCAGACCATCCGCCGTCTCGTCGAGGAGGGTGTCCTCGCCGACCAGGTCGGCCTGGACCACTTCGGCATCGGCGAGCACCACACCGACACGATGCCGCTCTCGGCCGCCGACGTCGTACTCGCGGCCATCGCGGCGCGCACGTCGCGCATCCGCCTCGGTTCGGCGGTGACGGTGATCAGTTCCGACGATCCCGTCCGTGTCTTCCAGCGCTACGCCACCCTCGACGGCGTGTCCGGCGGTCGCGCCGAGGTGATCCTCGGCAGGGGATCGAGCACCGAGTCCTTCCCGCTCTTCGGCTATGACCTGAGCGACTACGAGGAACTGTTCGAGGAGAAGCTCGGTCTCTTCGCCGAGCTCCTCCGGGAGAAGCCCGTCACCTGGTCCGGGAACACCCGCCCCTCCCTCGACGGCCTCTCCGTCTATCCGCACAGCGAGTCGGGGTCGATCCCGACCTGGGTCGGCGTCGGCGGCAGCCCGCAGTCGGTCGTCCGGACCGCCCGGTACGGGTTCTCGCTGATGCTCGCGATCATCGGGGGCGAAACGGCCCGCTTCGCGCCGTTCTCACAGCTGTTCCAGCAGGCGCTGGAGAAGTTCGGGCAACCTCGGCGACCCGTCGGCGTCCATGCCCCCGGCCACGTCGCCGCCACCGACGAACAGGCGCAGGAGGAGTTCCTGCCCGCCTTCGAAGCCGTGATCCGCAGCGTCTCCAAGCAGCGCGGCTTCCGCACGCCCACCCGCGAGAGCCTCATGCGCGATGTCGGCCCCGGCGGCGCGCTGCACGTCGGTTCGCCCGAAACCGTGGCCCGCAAGATCACGGCCACGCTCAAGGACCTCAACGCGACCCGTTTCGACCTGAAGTACGGGATGAACGGCATGCCTCACCCCGCGCTCATGACCAACATCGAGCTGTTCGGCACCGAAGTGGCACCGCTGGTACGCGAGATGATGGGCTCCTGACGCCTTGCCGGCCCGGGTGACGGGGCGCCGGAGGCCCCGTCACCCGGCCGTACCGCTGCCTGCCGCTAGGGCAACAGGTTGATCTTGAACGTGGACGTCGTGTTCTTCACGTCCTGTGCGTTGTCGCTCAACTTCAGGTTGTGGAAGGTGACTTCACCGACGGCGGGCCCCTGTCCGGCCTCGGGCATCTCGTTGGCCCACAGGCCGAAGCCGGACTTCGCCTCGTACGCGTCGCCGCTCTTGTGCGCCCCGGAGATTGTCACGTCCGTGAGGACGGTGTCCTTGATCGGGAACTGTGGCTGTCCTCCCACGTAGTTGGTCTGGAACATGATGCCGCTGTACGTCGGATCGACGATGTCGACGTTGTTGACGCGGATCCCCTGGAAGACCTTCGAGGCGGAGAACATCCAGATGCCGGGGAAGGTCTGCCCTCCCCAGAAATGACCGCCCGAGCGGACGATCGAGATGTTCTCCAAGGTCGTCGGATCCGTGCCGAAGCCGTTCATCGGGTAGCCGAAGTCCAGCGAGCTGACGGTGATGCCGGAGTAGACCAGGGTGTCGGCGATGTGGATGTTGCGGAAGGTGTTGTTGTAGCCGCCGTAGACGGCGATGCCCGCCGCGCGCCACGTCAGGATCGACGTGAGGTTCTCGTAGACGTTGTTCTTCTCGTCGGCCCCGCCCGCGTCGATCGCGGAGAACAGCGCGAAGCTGTCGTCGCCGGTGGCCCGCGCCTCGTTGTTGACGACGTGGTTGTCCGTGCTGCCGTTGGTCATGTTGACGCCGTCGGCGAACATGTCGCGGATCCGGGAGTTCTTGATGGTGATGCTGTCGGTGTTGGCGCCCCAGTAGAGGCACACCATGTGCTCGTTCCAGATGTTGTCGATGGTGATGTCGGAGACGTTGGAGAAGTCGAACACCTTGCCCGGACCGTCGATGCGGGAGGTGTAGTTGCCGAAGTACGCGAAGTTCGAGAACGACGACCCCTTGGCCGTGGCGTCCGCCCGGAATCCGATGTCCGTGTTCTCCTGCGCCGACGGCGCGTGGAAGCGCGTGTACCAAGGCCCGGCACCGACGACCTTGACCGCCTTGCCGTACACCTGGAACTTGCTCGACGTCTCGTAGTCACCGGCCGGCAGGTAGACACCGACGAGCTTGCCCGTCGTGTCCATGCGCACCTTGTCGAGCGCGTTCTGCACGTCCTGTTGCGTGAACCCGACCGGGACTGCGTACGTCGCCGGGTCCGGGTTGGCGATCGCCGACACCTGCTCCAGGCTCACGAAGTCGATCGCGTACGTGGAGTCGTTGGCGGCGTCCTTCTGGAGACGGATCCTGCTGCCGGCCGGGACGGTCTGGCCGAGCATCAGGTTCGCCTCGTCGTAGATGTGCCGCGGTGAGCCCGAGCCCGGCGAGTTGCCCGGACCGGTCTCCGCCCCGTACAGCCAGGCGTACTTGGACGTCAGGTCGATGGCCTTGAGGAACTTGCCGTCGACGTAGACGTCGAGCGTGGAGTTCGTGCCGCCGCCCGCGGAGTCCGGGATGGAGAAGCGGGTCACCAGGGTGTTGGCGCCGGCCTTGGTGGTCCACTCCACGTAGTTGCCGGTGCTGTTGAGCGTGACGGCCTTGCGGCCCGAGGCCTCGCCCGCGATGTCGCCGACGGTGCGGTTCGGTCCGACTGTCTGCGCGCCGCCGCCCACGGTGCCGTCCTCGGCCTCGTACATGTCGTACGGCATGTTGGCGCCGCGTCCGACGAACAGCGGCTGGCTGCTGGTGTTGTTGTCGCGCTTGACCGGCAGTTCGTTCGTGTCGGCCGCGATCACCGTCTTCACGGTGAACTTGCCCTTGCCGGCGGTCCAAGTGCCGAGGTTCACGGGGGAGGTGGTGCCGCCCGCGGCGATGGCGCCGTCGTAGGAGCCGGTGAGCGTCTTCACCGTCGCGCCCGAGGAGTCGAGCACGGTGAGCGTGATGCCGTGGCTGCCGCTCGCGGCGGCGATCGTGCCCTGGTTCTTCAGCGTGACGGAGAAGGTGACCGTGTCTCCCTCCGCGGGCGCGCTCGGCGACCAGCCGACAGGTGAGGCAATGAGGTCGGAGCTGGACACGGGCTTGACGACGAGGGACGTGGGGCTGGTGTAGGAGTTGTTGCCCTCGTTCTGCTCGATGACCTTGTTGTCCGGGTCGACGACGGCGCCGACCTGGTAGGTCCCGGCGTCGCGGGCGCCGATGTCCGCGGTGACCGTTGCCGAGGCACCGGCCGCCAGGACGCCGACGGAGGCGGTGCCCACCTTGGTGCCGCCCAGCTGGAATTGGACGTCGGTGGCGTCCGAGGCCTCCGTGCCCGTGTTGCGCACCGTCGCGGTCAGCTTCACGGCGTCGGACTCGACCGGGTTGTCCGGGGCCGAAGTGATGCCGGTGACCTGGAGGTCCGGGTTCGGCGCGGGCTTGCCCAGCACCTGGAACTCGGCGACCTGCCCGGCGGGCGCCCCCGAGTTGGCGGTGAACACCAGCTGGACGTCCGCGACCCGGCCCGAGACGCCGATACGCACCGTGTTCCCGCTCGCCGGGTCGAACGTGTACTCCTTGGCGTCCACCAGACTCGTGAACGAGCCGGCCTTCTGCTCCCGGCCGAGGACCTGGATCTTCTGCGTACGGGCCGCCCAGGCGGCGTCCGGACTGAGCTTCAGGACCACGGTGTTGACGTCGGCGTTGGCCCCCAGCTTCACCGTCAGGCTGTTCGGATAGGAGCCCGGGCCGCCCTCCCAGTAGGTGCTGGTCTTGTCGTCGTCGGCGTTCTCCGCGACGAAGGTGTAGACGCTGGACGACGCCGTGATCGGCTTTCCGACGGCGAGGTTCGCGTCGTCGCTGGTGGAGCCGGTGCGCGTCACGGAGTTGCTGTTCGCGGACACGTTGCCCGCCGCGTCCTTGGCTCGCACGTAGTACGTCACGGTCGCCGAGACGGGCTGAGTGTCCGTGTACGTCGTGACGTCACCGGCGACGCTCTGGCGCAGGGTGCCGTTGGCGTAGACGTCGTAACCGGTGACCTTCACATTGTCGGTGGACGCCTGCCAGGTGAGCTTGACCTGACCGCTCGTGGCCTCGGTGAAGGCCAGGTTGCCGGGTGCCGTCGGAGCCTGGGTGTCGCCCGAATCGCCCTTGCGGGTCACCGTGTTGCTGTTGGCGGACTGGTTGCCCGCCGCGTCCTTGGCGCGCACGTAGTAGGCGACGGTCGCCGACGCGGGCTGGGTGTCGGTGTACGACGTGACGTCGCCGCCGACCGAGGTCCTCAACTCGCCGTTGGCGTAGATGTCGTAGGCGGTGACCCCGACGTTGTCGATGGCGGCCTTCCACGTCAACTTGATCTGCCCGGTGGCGGGTTCGGTGTACGCCAGCTCGGTGGGCGCGCCGGGCGCCTGGGTGTCGCCGGTGGTGGGTCCGTACACCTCCAACTCGGAGAGCTGGCCCGCCGGCTGACCGGTGTTGGCCGTCACGAGGACCCGTACGTAGCGTGTGGTGGTGGCGTTGAAGGTCAGCGTCTGCGACTGGTCGTTCGCCGCGTTGAAGTCGCAGGCCTTCGAAGCGGTGATGTCGCTGAAGTCCGATCCGTTCGTGCTGCCCTGGAGCTTGAGGGTCTGGGTGCGCGCGCCCCAGTCGGCCGGCAGGCGCAGCACTGCCCGGTCGACACGCACAGAGGACCCGAGGTCGACCTGGACCCACTGCGGGAGCGCGTCGTTCCTGCTCTCCCAGTAGCTGGCCCGGTTGCCGTCGCCCGCATTCGCGGCGACATACGTCTGGGTGTAGCTGCTCGCCGTGAACTGCTTGCCCGCGGCCAGGTCTCCGGAGGAGTCGGTCGCGCCGTGCACCTCCAGCTCGGAGAGCTGCGCGGCCGCCCAACCGGTGTTCGCCGTGACGTTGATACGTATGGAGCGGGTCTGAGTGGCCGGGAACGAGATCGTCACCGTGTTGCCCGCGCTCGGCGTGAAGGCGTACGGCGCCGAGGACTTGAGGGTGTCGAAGCTCGTGCCGTCGCCGCTGCCCTGCACGGCGAGAGTCTCGTTACGGCTTTCCCACGACGGTGGGAGCTTCAGCACCACCTCGTCCACGCGGCTGGACGAGCCGAGGTCGACCTGCACCCACTGAGGGAAGCTTGCTCCCGAACTCTCCCAGTACGTACCGGAGTTGCCGTCCGTGATGTTGGCCGCGCCGTACTCCGGTTTCGAGCTGCTCGCCGTGGCGGCCTTGCCCGCGGCGAGATGGGGACCACCGGCCGCCGTCGCGGTCGTGGTCAGCGCCGGAAGTCCGATGAGAGCCAGCGCGATGGTCAGCAGAGCGGCCGTCAACCGGCCTCTCCAACGATGTCTGGACATGCGTCTCCTGTCCTTGAGCGGTGTCGCGTCGATACGGAACAGGTGCGAGAGAGCCTGAGGGTCTGAATTTTGCGCTCAGTTGTCGAAGAGTTGCATGTTGATATTGTTCAGTCCACAACTCACGCAGACATAGTTGCTCTCGCTTGTCGTGAAGGGAGCAGCTGCGGACGAGTGCGGTGGCCGTGTGCTCGAAGTCCGGCACGCCCTCTGTCGTCAACATGTAAAACAAAATTGTTGACAATCTTGTTGGACTAGATTTACGTTCGACAGGCACTCACTCAGGGAGGGCGCAATGCAGAAGGAAGCCCGTCCAGGCACCGGAGAGCAGGCCAAGCAGCACGCACTGGTGCAGCTGCGGCAGGCGATTCTGCGCGGCGAGATGGCACCGGCCCAGCGGCTGGTGGAGAACGAGCTCGCCGAGCAGTTCGGTGTCACTCGGGCCAGCGTCCGGGCGGCGCTGATCGAGCTGGAATCGGAGGGACTGGTCGAGCGGATCCGCAACCGCGGATCGCGGGTGCGGGTGGTGACGGTCGAGGAAGCGGTGGCCATCACCGAGTGCCGCATGGCCCTCGAAGGGCTGTGCGCGGCCAAGGCGGCCATCGCGGCCAGCGATGAACAGCTGGCCGAGCTGGGCGACTTGGGCGCGGCGATGTCCAAGGCGGTCGCCGACGGCGAGCCGGTGACCTACTCCGAGCTCAACCATGAAGTGCACGCCCGGATCAGGGAGTTCTCCGGTCAGCAGGTGGCCGTGGAGCTCCTGGAGCGCCTCAACGCCCAACTGGTGCGCCACCGCTTCCAGCTGGCGCTCAGACCGGGGCGTTCCCAGCAGTCCCTGAGTGAACACCTGGCCATGATCGAAGCGATCCAGGCCAGGGACCCGCAGGCGGCCGAAGCGGCCGTCCGCGTCCACCTCGGCAGTGTGATCGACGCGCTGCGCGACTGACGTACCGCGTGGCCGGCGCGCTGTGCGACAGACCGGGCCGAGGTGGGCGTGTACCTGTCCACCAAGGAGATTTCCGCAATGACGCACGGCAAAGCGCCCGCCACCCCACGATCGACGCTGGTCGTCACCGCGCATGCCGGGGACTTCGTGTGGCGTGCCGGGGGAGCCATCGCCCTGGCCGCCTCCCGAGGCGAGAAGGTCACCATCGCGTGCCTGACCTTCGGCGAGCGCGGCGAGTCCGCCAAGGCGTGGCGCGAGGGCAAGAAGCTGGAAGAGATCAAGGCGATACGCCGGGGCGAGGCCGAGCGCGCCGCCGCGACCCTCGGCGGCGAGGTCCGCTTCTTCGATGCCGGCGACTACCCGCTGACCGCCACCGCCGAGCTGACGGACCAACTGGTCGCCGTCTACCGCGAGACCCAGCCCGACGTCGTCCTCACCCATCCGACCGAGGACCCGTACAACGGCGATCACCCGGCCGCCCACCGCATGGCCCTGGAGGCCCGCGTCCTCGCCCAGGCCATCGGCTACCCCGGCCCGGGCGAGATCATCGGCGCCCCGCCGGTCTTCTATTTCGAGCCGCACCAGCCCGAGATGAGCGGCTTCAAGCCCGAGGTCCTCCTCGACATCACCGAGGTGTGGGAGACCAAGCGCAAGGCCATGGAATGCCTCGGCGCCCAGCAGCACCTGTGGGACTACTACACCGACCTCGCCGTCCGCCGCGGCGTCCAGCTCAAGCGCAACGCCGGCCCCAACCTCGGCCTGGCCCACAAGACGATGGCCGAGGCGTACATGCGTCCGTACCCGCAGATCGCGAAGGAGCTGGCATGAGCGGCGTGATCGTCACCAACCCGCCGAAGGCGGACGCGAAGGACGTCGAGGCCGTCGGCACCTTCGGCGTCGCCACCGTGCACGAGGCGATGGGCCGCACCGGCCTGCTCGGCACGCACCTGCGCCCGAACCAGCAGGGCACGCGCGTCGCGGGCACCGCGGTCACGGTGCTCTCCTGGCCCGGCGACAACCTCATGATCCATGCCGCCGTCGAGCAGTGCGGCGAGGGCGACATCCTGGTCGTCACCACCACCTCGTCCTCCACCGACGGCATGTTCGGCGAGCTGTTCGCCACGGCGCTCCAGCGGCGCGGTGTGCGCGGCTTGATCATCAACGCCGGCATCCGGGACACCGCCGAGCTGCGCGACATGGGTTTCCCGGCCTGGTCCGCGGCGGTCAGCCCGCAGGGCACGGTCAAGGCGACCGGCGGCTCGGTCAACGTACCGGTGGCGATCGGCGGTCAGATCGTGCGGCCCGGCGACGTGATCCTCGCCGATGACGACGGTGTGGTGTGCGTGCCCCGCGAGAGCGCCCGCCGCGCCGCCGAGACGTCCGAGGCCCGCGAGAACAAGGAGGCCGCCTCCCGCGCCGCCTTCATCGAGGGCCAACTGGGCCTGGACCGCTACGGGTTGCGCGAGACGCTCGTGCGACTCGGCGTCACCTACCAGTCGTACGAGGAGTACGTCCGGGGAGGGACGTACGAGCGGGACGGAGCGGAGTCCTGACCGGGCCCGAGGAGGTGCGCTGCATGCTCATGCGCGGCGGCACCTCCAAGGGCGCCTACTTCCTGGCCGAGGACCTGCCCTCCGACGTCGCCGCACGCGACGACCTGCTGCTGCGCGTCATGGGGAGCCCCGACCCGCGCCAGATCGACGGCCTGGGCGGGGCGCACCCCCTGACCAGCAAGGTGGCCGTGGTCTCCGCCTCGGCCGACTCCGAGGCGGACGTCGACTACCTGTTCCTGCAGGTCGCCGTCGACCGGCCAGAGGTGTCCGATCGGCAGAACTGCGGCAACATCCTGGCCGGGGTGGGTCCCTTCGCCGTCGAACGCGGCCTGGTCGTGCCGGGGGAGGACCGGACCTCCGTACGGATCCGCATGCGCAACTCCGGCGACCTCGCCGTCGCGAGCTTCCCCACCCCCGGCGGACGCGTCGCGTACACCGGCTCCGCCGAGATCTCCGGTGTGCCGGGCACCGCCGCGCCGGTGGTGATCGAGTTTCCGCGGGGCAGCGGCCCACTGCTGCCCACCGGCCGGGCCCGCGACCTCGTAGCCGACACATCGGTGACCTGCGTGGACAACGGGATGCCGACCGTCCTGATCGCCGCCTCCTCCCTCGACGTCACCGGCTACGAAGCCCCCAAGGACCTGGAGGAGGATCTGACCCTCGCCGACCGGCTGAGGGAGATCCGCCTGGAGGCGGGGAAGCTGATGGGCCTCGGCGACGTCGAGAACACCACCGTGCCCAAGCTGACCCTGCTGGCGCCGCCCCGGCACGGTGGCGCCGTCATGACCCGCACTTTCATCCCGGTGCGCTGCCACACCTCCATCGGAGTCCTGGGCGCCGCGAGCGTCGCTGCCGGGCTGCGCGTGGAGGGCGGCGTCGGGCAGGCCGTGGCGCGCCTGCCCGAGAGGGGGGACCGGCTGCGCATCGAGCACCCCACCGGATTCCTCGACATCGAAGCCGGTGTCGAGTACGGCCCCGAGCGCGCCGCCCCGGTGGCCCGACGCACCGCCGTCGTACGTACCGCCCGCAAGATCTTCGACGGCACGGTCTTCCCCCGGCCGGCCGGAGCCGCACATCACCTTTAAGGAGGCCCGTATGGCGCCGCCCCTCGGAGACATCGCCCACCTCGGGCATGTCGAACTGCTCACCCCGGACCTGGACGGCAGTGTCCGGTTCTTCACCGACTACCTCGGCCTGACCGAGAACGGTCGCTCCCAGGACTCCGTCTACCTGCGGACCTGGGACGACTACGAACACCACAGCCTGACCCTCACCGCCCACTCGACCTCGGGCATCCGCCGCACAGCCCTCCGGGTCTCCAGCGAGGAAGCCCTCCAACGACGGGTCAAGGAGATCGAGAACAGCGGCCGCAGGGGCCGCTGGGTCGAGGACGAACCGGGCCTCGGCCCGCTGTACGTCACCAGTGACCCCGACGGCCACGAACTCGCCCTGTACTGGGAGAGCGAGTGGTACCGGGCGCCGGACGAGCTGAAGCCGGCCCTGAAGAACCAGCCGCAGGCCAAGCCCGGCCACGGGGTGGGCGTGCGTCGCCTGGACCACGTCAACTACCTAGCCGCGGACGTCTCGCCCAACGGCGACTTCCTCCGCGACGCGCTCGGCGCCCGCCCGACCGAGCAGATCCAGCTCAACAGCGGGAAGATCGCCGCCCAGTGGCTGACCTTCAGCAACAAGTCGTACGACATCGTCTACACCGAGGACTGGACCGGCTCGAACGGGCGCCTCCATCACGTCGCGTTCGCCACGGACACCCGCGAGGACATCCTGCGCGCCGCCGATCTCGCCATCGACACCGGTGTGTTCATCGAGACCGGCCCGCACAAGCACGCCATCCAGCAGACGTTCTTCCTGTACGTCTACGAGCCGGGCGGCAACCGCGTCGAGCTGTGCAACCCGCTCACCCGCCTGGTCCTGGCACCCGACTGGCCGCTGGTCACCTGGACCGAGGACGAGCGGAAGAAGGGGCAGGCCTGGGGTCTGAAGACCATCGAGTCCTTCCACACCCACGGCACGCCGCCGGTCGGCTGATCCCCTTTGCCCGGCGGTCCCCAGCCGAGGTTCTGACGGCTGTTTCCAGCCACATCACGCGCGCGGGCGGCACCTCATCATGTGCCGCCCGCGCCCTTCTCACGTGCTTCTCAGCTCCCCGTGGCACCGTTTCTTGCGGTGGCCGGATGGTTTCCAGGATTGTTGACAAAAGCGTTGACAGTCTTGATGTCAATCCTTAGCGTCTGGGGCACCATCGGGTCCGCCGCACGAGCCGCGTCGACCCACCTCACCGATCCCCCTTCCAGGGCCCATGCCTCCTGGACGAGAGGAAACAACGATGTCCTCCTCCCTCGCCCTGCCCGCTCGCGGCGGCAGACTGGCCGCGCTCGTCGTCGGCCTCTGCTGGCTGGTTGTCCTCTTCGACGGCCTCGACATGTTCATCTACGGCTCCGTGCTTCCGCACATGCTGGAGACGGAGGCGCTCGGCATCGACCCGGGCAAGGCCGGTGACGTCGGCTCCTACGCCACCTTCGGCATGCTGATCGGCGCCCTTTCCTCCGGCACCGTCAGCGACTGGGTCGGCCGCAGGAAGACCATCATCGTGTCCACCGCCGTCTTCTCCCTGGCCTCCGCCGTCTGCGCCTCCGCCTCCAGCCTCGGCGTCTTCAGCTTCGGCCGCTTCCTGGCCGGCCTCGGCCTCGGCGGACTGCTGCCGAGCGCGATCACCCTGGTCACCGAGTACGCCCCGCGCGGCCGCGGCGCCCTGATCGTCGGCTCGTTGATGACCGCCCACCAGGCCGGCGGTATCGTTGCCGGCTTCGTGGCGCTGTGGACCGGCGACTGGCGGGTCTCCTTCTGGATCTGCGTGATCCCGCTCTTCATCGGCGTCCCGCTGGCCGCCAAGTTCCTGCCCGAGTCGATGGCCTTCCTGCAGGCCAAGGGCCGGGACACGGAAGCCTTGGCGCTGGCCGACCGCTATGGCGTCGAGTTGGCCGCCCGCGGCAAGGAGCGCCCGGCCGCCGCCGACCGCTTCAGCGCGCTCGCCGCCCTGTTCCGCGGAGGCCTGTGGGTCCAGACCCTGCTCTTCTGGGTGGCCTCCTTCGGCGGCCTGCTGCTGGTCTACGGCGTCTCCCAGTGGCTGCCGTCGCTGATGAAGGCCAACGGCTACAACCTCGGGTCCTCGATCGGCTTCGTCATCGTCATCAACCTCGGCGGCATCGTCGGCATGCTGATCGGCGGCCGGCTCACCGACAAGTTCGGCGGCTCGCGCATCTCCGCGATCTGGTTCGGTGCCACCGCCATCGGCGTCTACTCCCTCAGCATCCGCATGCCGCTGGCCCTCACCTACACCGTCGTCTTCCTCACCGGCATGTTCCTCTTCAGCGCCCAGGCGATGATCTACGCCACCGTGGCCGCCCGCTCCCACGACGACAACCGCGCCACCGCGGTCGGCTGGACTTCAGGCATGGGCCGCTTCGGCGCCGTCTTCGGCCCGTGGCTCGGCGGTCGGCTGCTCGCCACCGGCTCCACCACCGCGGGCTTCACCGCCTTCGCCATAGCGGGCGTGTTCTCGCTGGTATTCGTCAGCCTGACCGGCCTGCGCCGGGTCCAGCCGGCCGCGCCCCAGAGCAGCACGCGGCAGCAACTGACCGCAACCGGCTGACCGAGGGGCGGGGGACCAGCGTCTGGGCCGGGCCTGATGGGCCCGGCCCAGACGTGTGTGCGTACCGGGCCTCTGGAGTCGGCCGATCCTCTTTGTGCGGGAGTCGTCAGGCGACGACCGACAGCAGCAGGGCCACCCCACCCCGCTATCCCACGGAAGGCGACGAACTCGTCAGCCGGATCAGCGGCATCGGCGAACTCCGCCGGCTTCACGGGACCCGCCGCCTGAACACGCACGGAGACTGTTTTCGAGGAGTCCAAGCCGACCGGTTCACCGTGGGTTACTGAATATCCGTTGCCCCAGTCACTCCAGGATGCTGGAGTGACCTCATGGATCACGATGCGGTACTCGCCCTGTTCGATCGCGACATGCGCGAGGGGGCGCGGCCCGACGCCCCGGATGCCCGGGTCGAGCGTGTCGGCAAGGTGGTGCGCCAGGTCGGCGCCGAGCGGGGCTGGAACGGGGTGATCTGGTCTGACCTGGACGAGACCGGCGCCGACGCGGCGATCGCCGACCAGGTCCGGTACTTCTCCGACCTCGGGCGAGAGTTCGAGTGGAAGCTGTACGGGCACGACAAACCGGAGGATCTCGGGCACCGACTGCGGACGGCCGGTTTCACCGCCGAGCCCGAGGAGACGCTGATGGTCGCCGAACTCGGCGACCTGGCACTCGACGCCGAGCCGCCCGAGGGCGTACGGCTGCTCCCCGTCACCGACCGCGCGGGCGTCGACCTGGTGGCCGACGTCCACGAACAGGCCTTCGGTACGGACGGCACGCGCCTGCGCCACCAGCTGCTCGCCCAGCTCACCGGCGACGCGGACACGGTCGTCGCCGTCGTGGCCCTCGCCGGCGACGTACCGGTCAGCGCGGCCCGTATGGAACTCCTGCCCGGCACCCGGTTCGCCGGTCTGTGGGGCGGCGGCACCGTCGAGGCCTGGCGCGGCCGCGGCATCTACCGCGCCCTCGTCGCGCACCGCGCCCGCGTCGCCGCCGAGCGCGGCTACCGCTACGTCCAGGTCGACGCCTCCAGCCAGAGCCGCCCCATCCTCGCCCGCCTCGGCTTCCAGCCACTCACCACGACGACGCCGTACGTATATGGGTAGGCCGTACGTAGACGGTGGCCGTACGTATACGGGTAGTACGTACGCGGGCGCGAGGCGGGCGCGGGTAGTACGTACACGGGTAGTACCGCCGGCGTCGCGTCGACGAGGAGGGCGCCTTCCGGGACCCGATGTCACATCCTGGCCCCCTCGTTCCGTCGCACCTGCATGACGACGAACCAGAGCATCCTCCTGGCCGGCGCCAGTGGCGTTCTCGGCCGGCACATCACCCGGGCCCTGACCGACGCGGGCCACAAGGTCACCGGTCTCGGCCGGGGCCCCGCCAACGGGGTCCAGGCCGATCTGACGGACCGCGACGCACTGCTGCGCGCCGTCGACGGGCAGCACTTCGACACGGTCGTCCTCGCCGCCACCGCTCTGCGCAAGGCGCCCCTGCGCCACCGCGACATGCGCGCGACCAACGCGCTGCGCATCGACGGCACCGCCCACCTCGTCGAGGCCGCACGAGCCACCGGCGCACGGCGGCTCGTCGCCGAGTCGATGGTCTTCGGGTACGGATACGGCGATCACGGCGACCACATCCTCACGGAGGACGACACCTTCGGCCCGCGGGGGGCCACACCCCAGCTGGAACAGCACCTCGCGGCCATGCGTATCAAGGAGCAACTCACCCTCGAGGCAAGCGGGTTGGAGGGAATCGCGCTGCGATTCGGCCTCTTCTACGGCCCCGGCGGTACCGACGCCATCCTGCCCATGCTGCGCAAGCGGCAGCTCCCCGTGGCCGACGACCGGGGCCAGGTCCTGCCGTGGATCGACCTCGTCGACTCCGCCAGCGCGGTCGTCGCCGCCGTCGAGCACGGCCGTCCCGGCCAGGCCTACAACATCGTCGACCGCACCCCGCTGGGCTTCGCCACCCATGTCCGCGCCGTGGCCGAGCGGTTCGGCCTGCCGAAGCCGATGGCCGTACCGCTGTGGCTGATGAAGCCCATGTCGTACGCGCACGTGATGATGCGGACGACCATGCGGGTGTCCGCGGCCAAGGCGGAGCGGGAACTGGGCTGGACCCCCGCCCATCCGTCGAGCCTCGACGGACTGGCCGCGCTCGAGGCGGCCGTCTGACGCCCGAACATGGGCCGAACGGGAGGGAGTTGGGGGCCGGTCGGCCCACGCGGGCGAGCGGGCGAGGCGGCATGCTGAAGGTGTGGACGCCAGCCGTCCCGGGGGACTGCCTCCCGTCGCGCTCGACTCTCCCGCGCCAGGCGCTCGGTCGAGGCGGCAGGCCCGCCGACTGCCGAGGGGAGCCGCGTCGGCGGGCCTGAACCAAGCTCTCTGCGAATCCGGCTCGCTCACAGATCCAGCTGGCACTCCACCGCCCTGTGCGTGGGCAGATAGCCGAGCGCGTCGTTGATGGCGCGCATGGGAGCGTTGCTGTCGGCGGTGTCCGTGAGCAGGCCGTCGAGTTCGGGGTGCTGCTGACGTGCCAGCCGGATCGACTCCGCCTTCATCCACAGGCCAAGGCCGTGGCCGCGGTGCTCGGGCAGCACGCCGGTGCCGTAGTGCTGGGCGTCACCCCGGCCGTCGCCGGGCACGACGAGTTCGCAGAAGCCGGCGATCGAGCCGTCGGAGCAGTCCACCGCGGCGACCGTGCGGAGCAACTCCCTGCGCTTCGCGACGGTTTCGGCAGCCGATATCACCCGCTCCACGTCCCATACGACGGTCCCGTAGTCGGTCCCCTCCATCGGCATGTCGTCCATGGCCCGCCGCGAGTCGGCGAAGGTCCGAGCCAGCTCGGGTGGCACTGTGCCCTCCCAGTGCGTCAACTCGTAGCCCTGATGCGGCCGTTCGACGATCTCGGTGATCCGCGCGTGATCCACGTCGGCCGGCACCAGCCTCGCGTACGTCAGTGCCAGCACCCGGCGGAAGCCGCGCGCCGCGAGGAACAGGTCGCCGGGGGAACCGGTCTCGGCCTGCGCGACGAGCGACCGCCGCCCCTCGTCGCGCGCCGCGGAGACGGCCGCCTCCAGGAGCGCGCCGCCCACACCCCGCCGCCGCTCGGCAGGGTGGACGGCGAGCTCCAGCTCGGCGAGATGCTCCTGCCCCTCCTTGGTGAACAACCGCAGAAAGGCGGAGCCCGCGGGAGCTCCGTCGGTTCCGGAGGCCAGCCATGCCAGGCGGCGGCTCGACGGTGTGGGCTCGGGGTCGGTCAGCGGCGTGATGCGCGGCGGCAAGGTCTCTCCGTGGCGTCGGGTGTGCGGGGGCGAAGCCCGCAGAACGTAGCCGTACCGACGCGCCGCCCGCAACGGAATTGAGCGCGCGGCGCGGCCCGCCGGCCCGCCCCCTTGCCCGCTTCCGCGGGCGCGTCCACCTCGCCCGTCAGCGGCGCACCTTCGCCCGGTCGAGTGCCGCGACGCCCAGGGCCGCCAGGCCGATCTGGATGAGCCACTGGATCCAGTCAACGCCCTTGGTGTCGGCGACGCCGAACGCGGCGGCGATCCCCGAGCCGATGAACGCGGCCACGATGCCGACGGCGATCGTCCACAGGATGCCGATGCGCTGGCGTCCAGGGACGACGAGCCGGCCCAGTACGCCGATGATGATGCCGATGAGGATGGCACTGATGATGCCTGAGATCTCCATCTCCGCTCCTCTTTGTCGGTCCCCCGCAGTTATGTATGTGCCCCCTGTACGCCGAGGCAGTCCGCTCCGCTTCGGGCGCCCCGGGATGCGGCTCCGGAGCCCTCCTGTTCAGTCGCCGTCTCGCCATGTACCGTTCAAGAATCTGTCGCGCGGTAGACGGCCAACTCCCGTTCTACGCGCGCAGACTTGGCGCCCGCACCGCCTCTCCCCACCCCTCACGGAGGTTCGCCGGATGCTCGGATTCAGAAGATCCCGCCACAGACTCACCACGGCGCTGGCCGTGTTCGGACTGCTCGTCACGGGCGCCGCCGTCCAGGCGGCCGGCGCCGCTCCCGCCCGCGCGGCGACCACGCACCGCATCCTGTTCGACAACGCCCATGCCGAGACGGCGGGCAACGCCGACTGGATCATCTCCACCAGCCAGCCCGACCCGCTCGGCCAGGACTCCTCCCCGTCCGCCGAGACCGACTGGACCGGCGCGCTGTCCTCGTGGGGCGTGGCCCTGCAGAAGACCGGCAACTACAGCCTCAAGACGCTGCCCTCGGGCTCCAGCCTCACCTACGGCGGCTCCGCCGCGACGGACCTGTCGAACTTCGACGAGCTGGTGCTGCCCGAGCCCAACACGCTCTTCACCACCGCCGAGAAGACCGCGATCATGACGTTCGTGAAGAACGGCGGCGGCCTGTTCATGATCTCCGACCACACCGGCGCCGACCGCAACAACGACGGCGAGGACGCGGTCGAGATCCTCAACGACCTGATGACCAACAACAGCGTCGACAGCACCGACCCGTTCGGCTTCTCCATCGACTCGCTGAGCATCAGCTCCGACTACCCGAGCGCCATCAGCGACAGCACCAACCCGGTCCTGCACGGCTCGTTCGGCACCGTCACCAAGAGCCTCATCGCCAGCGGTACGACGGCCACGCTCAAGCCCGCCGACAACTCGGCCGTCAAGGGCCTGCTCTACCGGACCGGTTACTCGGGCAACACCGGAGCGTTCTTCGCCACCAGCACCTTCGGCAGCGGCAAGGTCGCCTTCTGGGGCGACAGCTCGCCGATCGACGACGGCACCGGCCAGTCCGGCAACACGCTGTACGACGGCTGGAACGACACCGGCGCCACCAACGCGGCCCTCGCGCTCAACGCCACCGAATGGCTCGCCGGCGCCGGCGGCAGCGGTGGTGGCGGAGGCGGCACCTGCACGGCCGCGCAGCTGCTCGCCAACCCCAGCTTCGAGTCCGGCAGTTCGTCCTGGACCGCGAGCAGCGGCGTGATCACCACCGACACCGGTGAGGCCGCCCGCACCGGCTCCTACAAGGCATGGCTGAACGGATACGGCTCCGCCCACACCGACACGCTCTCCCAGCCGGTGACCGTCCCGTCCGGCTGCTCGGCCACCCTGAGCTTCTACCTCCACGTGGACACGGCCGAGACGACCACCAGCACGGCGTACGACACCCTCAAGGCCCAGGTCCTCAACAGCAGCGGCACGGTCCTGTCGACCCTGGCCACGTACTCGAACCTGAACGCCGCGTCGGGGTACACGCAGCGCACCTTCAGCCTCGGCACCACCTATGCCGGGCAGACGGTCACCATCAAGTTCACCGGCACGGAGGGCTCCACGCTCCAGACGTCGTTCGTCATCGACGACACCGCGCTCAATGTGAGCTGAGCGCGCGGAAGGGCGGGCCCGGATCCGGACCCGCCCCTCCGCCTGTCCGACCTATGTCGCCGGAACCGTCTTCTCCGGCGTGTTCCACCCCGACACCCGCACCCGAGGCGCGGATCCGTGCAGATCGGCCGTCCGGTACGTGGCCGTCAGAGTCGTCGACTCGCCGGGCCACAGGCTGACCTGGTTGTCGGACCACCGCACCGGCAGCACCGGCTTGCCCTTCGCGTCCACGAGGTGCACATCGGTGAGGAGTGACGGAGTCTTCCCGGTCCCGGTGTTCCGTACGGTGACCGTAGTCGTGGACGTGCCGTCCGGGCCGGAGGAGCTCGACACCGTTGCCGAAACCGGCGCCTGCGCCATCGAGTTGAGCCCCTTGAGGTCCGCGTAGCTCGTCGTCGGCGTGTAGTACCAGTCGGTGTTGGCCCAGTCGAGCGTGTCGGGCTTGGTGGACAGCCAGTAGACGTTGCGGCTGACCTCCTCGCCCTTGGAGTCGGTGAGGGTCAGGCGCGCGAGATACGTCGTCGACAGCCCGCTCACCGAGGACGGCACCGTGAGCGCGGTGCTGCGGGCGCCGTCCCCGCCCACGTTCACGCCGGTCGCCGACTTGTCGTACTTCTGCGCACCGTCGGTGTTGAAGAGCGTGACCCGGGCCGTGAGACCGGACGCGGACGTGTGCCGGTTGTTCACCACCACGACCGAGCGGTTGTCGTACGAGTACTGGATGTGCAGCGGCTCATTGGCCTTCTTGGCGCCGAAGTAGGCGCCGCCCTGGTCGAGGTAACGGTCCATCAACTGCCAGTGCAGTGACGTCCATCCGCTGTTGAACATCCAGTAGACGACGCCGGTCGACGGTTTCGAGGAGTCAGTGGCGTTGCGCCCGTACGCCTCGAACTGCGCGCGCACGTTCTCGTACTGGGCGAGCTGCGCCTTGCGCACGTAGTCGGTGAGGCCGGTCGGTGCGCCGTAGCGGCCGCTCAGGGCGGCGTCGTAGATCTTGAGGGTGTCGAAGGTCGGCGACGGCGAGCGGTGGTACTGCTTGGCACCCGGGTTCTTCCAGAGGGTGTCCAGATCGGCGGGGGACATCATCCGGTGCAGGGTGTCGAGCGTGGGGATGTCGGGGCCCGCGCTGGTCTCGGAGTTGAAGCCGGTGGCGCCGCCCTCGCGCTTGGCGTACCAGTAGTGCGGCGGGATCCAGTCGTACGGCCCGGTCATCTTCATGCCCGAACTGCCGGATTGCGGAGACGACTTGTCGGAGGCGGCGGCGACCACGGGTGTCGGCCAGTCGGCCGCCTTCAGGGCGTCGAGGTAGTTCTTCTCGATCGTGGCGTCGGGCGCGAAGTCGCTGCCGATGAGGAATGAGATGACACTCGGGTGGTCGCGCAGGCGCGCGGCCTCGGCGGCCATCGATGCCTTGGCGACGGGATAGTCGGCGGCGGTCCACTTGTCGCCCCGCTCGCTGCCGTTGACGTTCCCCTCCCACTTGTCACAGCACTCCCAGCCGGGCAGGGTGAGGATGCCGTACCGGTCGGCGAGGTCGAAGAACTCGTCCGGCTCGATGTGCCCTTCCAGACGGATGGTGTTGAGGCCCAGGTCGAGCGCGTACTTCAGCCGGTCCTCGACGTACGTCCGGTCCCAGCGCAGGAACTCGTCCGGTGACCAGCCGCCGCCCTTGATCAGCAACCGCCGGCCGTTGATGCTGTACTGCCGGGCGCCGTCGGAGTTGAGCGGCGCCTTCACGTCGCGGATGCCGAAGTCCTCGTGCGCGGTGTCCGAGGGGGTGCCGGCGACGGAGGCGGTCAGGTCGAGGCCGTACAGGGGCTGTCCGCCCATGCCCGCGGGCCACCACACCATCGGCGACGTCAGGTGCAGGCCGGGGGAGTCGGCCGGGGCGAAGGTGACCGTCTTCGTCTCGTGCGCGGCGAGGGCGACGGTCTTCGTGAAGGACGTCGATCCGATCGTGCCGGAGACCGTGGCCGTGACGGCGGTGCCCGTCTCGTTGCGCGCCTTCGCCTTGACCGTCAGGTCCGCCGAGGCGAGCGAGGGGACGTCGAGCTTGGTCACCACGTGCGCGTCGCGCAGCGCGACCGGGCCGCCACGGCGGACGAGGACGTCGCGGACGATGCCCATGTTCTCGTCGGGCGGCGGCTGCAGCCAGTCGATCCAGCCCATGGTGAGGTGCTTGTTGGGCTCATTGGGCTGGATGCGGAAGGCGACCGTGTTGGTGCCGGCCCGCACCAGTGGGGTGATGTCGAGTTCGTGGTGCGTGTACGCGCCCGCCACATTGGCGGCCTTGGCGACCTGCTTGCCGTTGACGTAGACGTCGGCCGCCGAGATGACCCCGCTGAAGTCCAGATAGCTGCGCTCGGAGGTGTCGGCGACCGTGAAATCCGAGCGGTACCACCAGGGCACGGCGAAGTCGGCCTTCGGGATCTTCTGCCGGTTGGTCGAGTAGAACGGGTCCGCGTACTTCCCCTTCGCGAGCAGCGCCGCGAGGACCGTGGAGCGCGAGCCCGCCGGATACCAGCCGCTCGCCGGATAGCCGGGGCTCGAGACGTCCGCCGCCGGGTCGCTGACCTTGGCGGTGGACTGGATCGCGTACCCGGCGAGCGCGGTGGTGCTGCCCGGCGCGGAGGCCACCGTGGTGACGCGGGCCCGCTGCGCGGTGGCGGGTCCGGTGTCATGGACACCGGACCACGCGCTCGTGGACAGGGTGCACAGAAGGCCCAGGGTGACGGCGGCCGTGGCGCGGCGCCGTCTTGAGGCAGGGCGGTGGAACACGGTGGTCTCCTTGGGGGGTGGGGGAGCATCCGCGCTTCGACACTGCAGGCTTGCAAGCTTCGACACTACAAGTTAGGAAACTTTACTAACTTGGCCCACAAGCTAGGTGGCTGAGCAAGTCATGTCAATCACCGCAGGGAGCACGCCCCGCTTGGCGGGCGGGTGCCGCTCAGGAAGCAGACCGACGCTCGAACACCACATCACGTGCCGTCCCCAGTGCCGTCGCCACCGCCCCGAGCAGCACCGCGTCCTCACCCAGTCGGCTGGGTACGACCTTCGGTCGCAGCGGCGTGAGAGCGCGCAGGGTCTCGCGTACGGGCCGCAGGAGCAGATCGACGCTGTGGCCCACCCCGCCACCCAGGACGACCAGATCGGGGTCGAGCACCGCGGCCGCGGCCGCCACGGTGTGCGCGATCCGCTCGCCCTCCAGCTGAACCGCCTGGACCGCGGCGGGATGTCCCTCGCGCGCCGCGTCGAAGACGGCCTTCGCGGTGAGCTGCCCGGTCATGCCGAAGTGCCGCGCCGCCTCGACGACGGCCACACCCGACACCGCGTCCTCCAGCGTCTCCGGCTTCTGCTGTCCCGGCCACGGCAGGAACCCGATCTCCCCGGCCCCGCCGTGCGCCCCGGTGAACAGCCGCCCCTCGCTGACGACGCCCATGCCGAGACCGGTGCCGATCATGATGTACGTGAACAGGCGGCTGCCCGCGCCGACTCCATAGGTGTACTCGCCCAGCGCCGCGAGGTTGGCGTCGTTGTGCACCTCCAGCGGGATGCCCAGCTCCTCGCGCATCCGGTCGAACAGGCCCGCGCGGCCCCACCCCGGCAGATGTATCGCGTACCGCACCCGGCGCTGCTTCTCGTCGTACACGCCCGGCGTGCCCACCACCGCGTGGGCCACCTCGTCCGCCTTGACGCCGGAGTTGGCGATCACCTGATGGGCCGTGGAGACCACCAGGTCGGCCATGGCGCCCGAGCTGCGTGCCCGGTTGCGTACGTCGGCCCGCGCGACGACCGCGCCGTCCAGATCGGCGACCGCCACGCGCAGCCAGCCGCGGCCGATGTCGATGCCGAGGGCGTAACCTGCCGCGGGGTCAGGGGCGTACAGGACCGCGACCCGGCCGCGCTCCGGGGCGTGGGTGCCGACCTCGTGGACCAGGCCGGCCTCCTCCAGGGCCGCGAGCGCGCTGGAGACCGTCGGCTTGGACAGCCCTGTCTCGCGGGCGAGTTGGGCGCGCGAGGCGGCACCGGCGGTGCGCAGCCGGTCGAGGAGCAGTCGCTCGTTGGTACTGCGCAGCCGCCTAGGGTTCCAGGGCTGTTCCGGCTGCTCTGCGGCGTCGCTGGCGGGCATCGCACCATTCTCACGCATGGGGGACACCCCCTTGACGCATCTAGTAAGGTTCCTTAACTTTATCGCCCAGTCAGCCTCGCCGGGCGAGCCAAGGGGAGCCTAGGTCCTGTCGTCACATTCCCGTCGTCCGCCCGGAGGGCGGGCCTCGCGGCGTCAGGTGCGTGCTCTCGGCGTGCCGGGCGCAGACCCTCGTACTGGATGTACTTGGGTCTGTGCCCGGTGCGGCGAGAGTGCGTGCATGGCGTCGAGAGGCAGGCGGGAATGTGACGACAGGACCTAGCGCCGGCCGGTCACCCGCCGCCCCTCCGTCGGCCGCCACTTGGGTCGGCCGTCACCTCGTACCTCTCCCCGCGTCTTGCTTCAGGAGGAGCCATGTCCGGTAGTCCGCCACCCAACGGCGGTTTCGTCCGGCGCGTCGGCCTGTTCCAGGCCACCGCCATCAACATGAGCCAGATGTGCGGCATCGGGCCGTTCGTGACGATCCCGCTGATGGTCGCCGCGTTCGGCGGCCCGCAGGCCGTCATCGGCTTCATCGCCGGCGCCCTGCTGGCCCTCGCGGACGGGCTCGTCTGGGCCGAGCTGGGCGCGTCGATGCCCGGCTCCGGCGGCAGTTACGTCTATCTGCGTCAGGCCTTCCAGTACCGCACCGGGCGGCTGATGCCGTTCCTGTTCGTATGGACGGCCATGCTCTTCATCCCGCTGATCATGTCCACCGGCGTGGTCGGCTTCGTCCAGTACCTGGGCTACCTGGCCCCCGACATGGGCAGGACCACGGGGGACCTCATCGGACTGGGCATGGTCGCCCTCGTGGTGATCCTCCTGTGGCGCGGCATCGAGCACATCGCGCGGATCACCGCCGTGATGTGGGCAGTCATGATCACCTCGGTCGTCCTGGTGATCCTCGCCGCGGCCACCGACTTCAGCGCGCACCTGGCCTTCACCTACCCGGCGCACGCCTTCGAGCTGACCAGCAGCCACTTCTGGATCGGCTTCGCCGCGGGCCTCACCATCGGCATCTACGACTACCTCGGCTACAACACCACCGCGTACATGGGCGCCGAGATCAAGGACCCGGGCCGCGCGCTGCCCCGCTCCATCATCTTCTCGATCCTCGGCATCATGGCGATCTACCTGCTGTTGCAGATCGGCACGCTCGGTGTCATCGACTGGCACCGGATGACCGACCCCGGCGACATCGCCTCCACGTCCGTGGCCTCCGCGGTCCTGGAGAAGACCTGGGGCAAGGGCGCCGCCGACACGGTCACGGTCCTCATTCTCATCACCGCGTTCGCCTCGGTCTTCACCGGCCTGCTCGGCGGCTCGCGCGTCCCGTACGACGCCGCCCGCGACCGGGTCTTCTTCCGCCCGTACGCCAAGCTGCACCCCAAGCACCGCTTCCCGATGCTGGGCCTGGCCACCATGGGCGTCGTCACGGCGATCGGCTTCCTCATCGGCCGCCACACCGACCTGGCCACGCTCATCCAACTGCTCACCACCGTCATGGTGATCGTCCAGGCGCTGGCCCAGATCGTGGCCCTCTCGGTGCTGCGCAAGCGGCAACCGGAGCTGCGCCGCCCGTACAAGATGTGGCTCTACCCCGTGCCGAGCTTCGTCGCCCTGGCGGGCTGGCTGACCATCTACGGATACGCGGACAAGAACTCTCCGGGCCGCCACCCCATCGAATGGTCCCTGGCCTGGCTCGCCCTCGGCTGTGTCGCCTACGTCATCTGGGCGCGCCTGGAGAAGGTGTGGCCCTTCGGACCGAGGGAGATCACCGAGGAGTACCTGGCCACGCCGACGCCGGACGCGGAACCCGCGGGGGCGTGAGGGAGGGGCGTCCGCCCTCTTGAGGGCCCGGTTCAGGGCTCGGCGGCCAGCCAGCCGGTGGCGGCCACGATCTCACGCGCGATGTCGATCACCGCGCGGTCGTCGGTCGCCACCCGCACGGTGTCCGCGGGCGCCCGCTCGTCCAACAGCCTTGCCTTGTATGCGCTGTTCTTCAGCTCGTGCTCCAACTCGGAGCCGATTTCCCGTCCCTTGAGTCTGCGGGCGGTGGTCTCGTCGGTGGCGGTCAGCAGCACGCGTACGAGTCGTACGTCCGCTCCCATCGCCCGCTCGAAGAGGCTCGCCGACTCGGCCAGTACGCTCACGGTGTTGGTGTAGACGAGACGCCGGTAGCCCAGTTCGACGTAGTTCCCCCAGACCGCCCGGAGGTTGCGCTCGGTGACCGATGCGCGGTGCGGGTCGCCCTCCGGCGCCGGATGCACCTGCCCCATGAAGTCGCCCTCGATCACCGCGTGAGCGACCTCCGCGGCCCGCAGCCGCGCCGAAACCTCCCAGCCCACCGTGGACTTGCCGACACCGGCGCGCCCGCCGATGAGAAGTGCCTGCGCGTGAGTGGCGGAGCGCCGCTTCACAGCCGGTGCCGTTCGCTCAGCGCTTCGTCGCCGTCGAGATGGCTCCAGGTCCTCAGGATGACCTCCCGGCCCTTCGCCACCCGAAGGACCGGTTCGTCGTCGGTCGGTACGAACCCGGCCGCCTTGGCGACCGCCTCGCTCGCCGCGTTCCCGTCCTCGATGCACAGCACCACGCGTCGCCCCCCGACACGACGCTTCGCGAAGTACACCGCGAGCCGCACCGCGCGGGTCGCGAGCCCCCGGCCCCGGTAGGCCGCCCCCACTCCGTAAGCGAGTTCGAGGTCCCGCTCGTCCGTCGCGCTGCGGAACAGCAGGATCTCACCCTGCGGCCGCCCGCCGTCCGTGGTGATGGCCAGCTGCACCGTATGCCCCTCGGCGGCCTTCTGCTCGGCGGCGGCGAGGTACGCCCGCGCCGCCTCGGCGTCGAACGGCGAGGGGACCGGCGTCCAGCGGTCGATCTCGGGATCGTCGTAGAGCGCGACGAGGTCCGCCACGTCGTCGGCGGACCACTCGCGCAGCTGCAGTCCCAGCCCCTCGATGTGCAGCGGCCTGGCGAAGTCGAACATCGGTCGGCTGTCCATCAGTTGATCCTGGCGCCCGGAACGGGCGGCAGCCAAGAGGGCCCCGCGAGGTAAGGGCTCGGCTTCCCGGCGCACCGCACCGCCGCGCGGATCTCGTCCGCCGGATCTCCCCGGTGGTACGGCCGCTCCGAGGGCTCGATGCCGTCGAGGAACTCCTGATAGCGGAGCGCGTACGTGAGATGGGCGAGCGGCTCGGCAAGGGCGAGGGCGCGCGCCGGATCGGCGTCGGGGACCCGTACCTTCCACGCGTCGATCCAGGCGCGGGCGGCCTGCGCCCGGCGCGACTCGGGGAGGAAGCCCTGGACGCGCAGTCCGTCCAGGACCGGGTTGCCCCAGTGGGCGTCGGCGAAGTCCACCACCACGGGCGGACCGCCGTCACTGCGCCAGTTGCCGGGATGGAAGTCGCCGTGCACGAGCGTGTCGGGCAGCCCGCACTCGGCGAGGATGTCCCAGCGGTTCATCAACTCCCTCGCGGTGGCGAGCTCTTGACTGTTCAGCTCCCGTGCGACCGGTCCGTCCAGCAGCTCGCGGAGCTGGTCGGTGAGCACCGGCGCGCGCCAGTCCCGGATGCCCGACGGGGCCCCCGGCTCTCGCGCCGCGAGGGCCGCCTGCGCCGCCACGAAGCGCTCCACGACGGCGGCGACCGTATCGGACGAGGCGCCCCAGCAGTCCTCGCCGGGGATGTGCTCCATCAGCATGCGGTGCTCGCCCGAGCCGAGGAGGGTCGCGACCAGACCGGGTTCGACCCGCGCGAACGCGCCGACGACCGTGGCCTCGTCGGCCGCGAAGTGCGGTGTCGTCTTGAGCCAGACCATGCCCCGCTCGGTGGGCAGGCGGAAGAGCCCGGCCAGGTTCCAAGTGCGGCGCTGCTCGACCGGACCGGTCACCGGGCGACCCGCCGACGCCAGCGTGCCTGTCGCCCAGCCGAGGAGTTCGCGCAGACCGTCGGCCCGCGCCCACGGCGAGCGGAACACCTCGTGACCGTTCCACAGGCCCCGATCGACGGGCCGTCGGTCGAGCGTTCCGGGCGCAGGACGCTCCAACGCCTCGACGTGGTACGTCACATGACCGTCCCGTCCGCCCTCACCACCGTCGACGTCCACGAGACGCAGGACCAGTACCGGTACGCCGAGCAGCCCCTCCAGCCGTTCGATGACCGGCTCCACCTCGGACCACCATGGGACGTCCACGGGGAAGGGCCCGGCGACACCCAGGAAGTCCTCGCCCGAGGTCACCCACGCGCTCACGGTTCGACTCACGGCGCCAGTGTGAGCGGCGACGGATGCCTCTGGCGAGCGAATATCCGGGCCCGGGCGGAGTGGGTTGCTCTATAGGACTGACGGCGCTACCGTCCAGTAAGTTGTTCCACTGGACAGCAGGGCACAGGCAACAGGGCACAGACACGGGCAACACGGCACAGACGCAGGACTCACTGGAACCCGCTGGGCGTGAGGAGCCGATGGGCGTGGCCGACACCGGACGAGAGACCTGGCAGACCTCCGCGTGCATCCTCTGTGAGTGCAACTGCGGAATCGAAGTCCAGGTGGACGGGCGGCGGTTGGCCCGCATCCGCGGCGACAAGAAGCACCCTTCCTCGGCCGGCTACACCTGTGAGAAGGCTCTACGCCTCGACCACTACCAAAACGGCCGCCACCGGCTCACCTCACCGCTGCGCCGCCGCGCCGACGGGACGTACGAGCAGATCGACTGGGACACCGCGCTCGACGAGATCGCCGAGCGGCTCGCGGCCGTGCGCGACGAGCACGGCGGCGAGAAGATCTTCTTCTACGGTGCCGGGGGACAGGGCAACCATCTCGGCGGCCTGCACACCAAGGCGCTCCAAGCGGCCCTCGGCAGCCCCTACTTCTCCAACGCGCTCGCCCAGGAGAAGACCGGCGAGATGTGGGTCGACGCGAAGCTCTACGGCGGCCACACCAAGGGCGACTTCGAGCACTCCGAAGTCGTCGTCTTCCTCGGCAAGAACCCCTGGCAGTCGCACAGCTTCCCGCGGGCCCGGCCGACCCTGCGCGCGCTCGCCAAGGACCCCGACCGTTCGGTGATCGTCCTCGACCCGAGGCGCAGCGAGACCGCCGCGCTCGCCGATTATCACCTCCAGGTACGGCCGGGCACGGACGCGTGGTGCCTGGCCGCCCTGCTCGCCGTCATCGTGCAAGAGGGCTTGTACGACACTGAGTTCATCGAGGCGCACACGACGGGGACCCGCCCCGTGCTCGACGCGCTGGCCGACGTACCCGTGACGGAGTACGCGGCCCGCTGCGGAGTGGGCGAGGAACTGCTGCGGGCCGCGGCGCGACGCATCGGGACGGCGGCGAGCGTCACGACGTACGAGGACCTGGGTGTGCAGCAGGCACCGCACAGCACCCTGGTGTCGTATTTGAACAAGCTGGTGTGGATCCTGACCGGGAACTTCGGGCGACCCGGCACGATGTTCCTGCACTCCGCCTTCGCCGCACTCGCCGGCGGCAGTGGGAAGTCCGGTCGTGGGCGCCGCACTCCGGTCACCGGCGCGAAGATCATCTCGGGTCTGGTGCCCTGCAACTCCATCGCCGAGGAGATCCTCACCGATCACCCCGACCGTTTCCGCGCGATGTGGATCGAGAGTGCCAACCCCGCCCACTCGCTGGCCGATTCACGTGCCTTCGCCGAGGCGCTGGACGCGCTCGACCTGGTGGTCGTCGTCGATGTGGCGCTCACCGAGACCGCCCGGCGCGCCGATTACGTACTGCCCGCGGCCAGCCAGTTCGAGAAGTGGGAGGCGACCTTCTTCAACACCGAGTTCCCGCACAACGCCTTCCAGCTCCGCCCGCCCGTCCTCGACCCGCTCCCCGGCACTCTCCCCGAACCCGAGATCTACGCCCGGCTGCTGCGCCGCCTGGGCGCCGCCGACGAGGAACTCGTGACCGCTCTCACCAAGGCGGCCCACACCTCCCGCACCGCCTTCGGCCGGGCCTTCTTCGCCGCCCTCGGCGAGGATCCGGCGCTCCTCGGCCTCGCGCCGTACCTTCTGTACGAGACGCTGGGCACCGCACTCCCGGAGGGTCAGCGCGCTACCGCGCCGGTGTGGGGACTGTCCCAGCTGTGCGCGATGACATACCCGGACGCCGTGCGCCGCGCCGGGTTCGCCGACGGAGACGCCCTCTTCGACGCGATCGTGACGACGCCCTCCGGGGTCACCTTCACGGTCGACGACTGGGACGACGTATGGAACTACGTGCGTCGCCCCGACCGCCGCTTCACCGTGGAGATCCCCGAACTGATAGAGAAGCTTGGGGAGTTGGGCGGTCCCGGGAAACCCCTCACGAGTGCCGAGTACCCGCTGGTGCTCTCGGCCGGCGAGCGTCGCTCCTTCACCGCCAACACCATCTACCGTGACCCGGCCTGGCGCCGCCGCGACGCGGAAGGCGCCCTGCGCGTCAGCCCGGCCGACGCCGACCGCCTCGGCCTGACCACCGGGTCCAGGGCCCGCCTGCACACCGAACGCGGCAGCGCCGACGTGGTCGTCGAGGTGACCGACATGATGCGCGAGGGGCACATCTCCCTGCCCAACGGCCTCGGCGTCGATCACCCCGACCACGGGATCGTTGGCGTCGCCCCCAATGACCTCACCTCCCTGCACCACCGCGACTGGCTGGCCGGAACGCCCTGGCACAAGCACGTTCCGGCGCGTGTGGAGGCGACCGGGGCCGCTCTGCGCGGGCGGTAGGCAAGGCGGTCCTTGCGGCGCAGGGTCCCCTCTGCATGCTGAGAAACCCCCGTCGAGCTGCCTTCAAGACGCCACCTGGAGGCCGTTCCGAGCGTCCGGGGATCCTCCGTCGTGCGCTTGACATGCAAGTGATTGCCTGCATAACGTTGAGTGTGCGATCAGACGGCGACTCCGGAATGAACCAGGTCTTCAAGGCACTGGCCGACGAGACGCGAAGGCGGCTGCTCGACCGGCTGCACGAGCACAACGGTCAGACGCTCGGCGAGCTGTGCGAGCACATCGACATGACACGCCAGTCGGTGACACAGCACCTGGCAGTCCTGGAGGCCGCCAACCTCGTCAGCACCGTGCGGCGGGGGCGGGAGAAGCTGCACTACCTGAATCCGGTGCCGCTCCATGAGATCCAGGAGCGGTGGATCGACAAGTTCGAGCGCCCGCGCCTGCGCGCGTTGAGTGCCCTGAAGCGAAGAGCCGAGGAAACCATGACCGACAGGCCGAATTTCGTGTACGTCATCTACATCCAGAGCACACCCGAGAAGGTCTGGGACGCGCTCACCGACGCCGACCTGACCGCCGCGTACTGGGGCCACAGCAATGTCTCGGACTGGCAGCCGGGCTCCCGTTGGGAACATCGGCGCACGGACGGTTCGGGCATCGCCGATGTGGTCGGCACCGTCGTGGAGAGTGAGCGGCCGACCCGCCTCGTCACCACGTGGGCCGCTCCCGAGGACGAGGGGCAGGAGGACAAGTACTCCCGTGTCACCTTCGACATCCAGCCGCACGCCGACATCGTCCGGCTGACGGTGACTCACGAGGACCTGGCCGACGAGAGCGCGCTGAGTGACGTCAGCTCCGGCTGGCCGGCGGTGCTGTCCAACCTGAAGTCCGTGCTCGAGACCGGCAGTCCGCTGCCGCAGGAGCCGTGGCTGGTGCCGAGCCGCTGAGGGACGGGAGCGATTCGAGGCTACGAGCGGGCGCGAACGGGCCGGCTCGCCCGGGGCGGACCGGCCCCGCCCGCCAGCGGCGCGGAGTCCCCGCTGCTTCCGCTTGTTTCCGCTTCCTTCCTGCTGTCGGGTCTACGCCCGAGGGGTGCTCTTCGTCGCCGTCATCGCGCACAACGCCCCCAGCACCACGGCCAGTGCGCCGATGATGATGCTGTTGAGCACGACTCCGGTGTCCGGGCTGGTGCCGACAATCCACGGCGAGATGATCATCCACGTGCCCATCGCGCAGATGGCCCAGCTCAGGCCGTACATCCTCTCCGGCGTGACGGTGAATCCGAGGGCCAGCAGGCCTATCGCGATGCCCATGATCAGGTTGTGGGTCACCAGGTCGGGCTGGCTTGTCGTGTAGTGGAGTATCCACGGGGACACGGCGCAGTACAGGCCGAGCAGGAACACCGGCCCGTCCACGAGTGCCACATCGCGACCACCGAGCACGCGGTCGTACCGCGCGCGCATTTCGGATACATCAGGGTGGCTGGTGATGTCACCCCTGGGGTGCGAGACGTCGGCCATGACTCGTCTCCTTCGATCTCTTTCGGCCCCGCGGCCCGACCGCGTCTGGTGCGGTATGCGGTAAGCGCCGCGTACATGCATTCTGCGCTTATTTCTTCTTTATGTGTAGGGCTGACGGGCTCGCAGGGGCGGGAGTGACAGGCTCCGCCGCCCTGCGGGGCGAATGGGGCGACCTCACGGGGTGACGAGGTCGCCTCAAGGCGCGATGAGCAGGCGGGCGATGGCGCGTCGGGCCCGCGTGGGCGCGAGCGGATCACGGTGCAGCTGGATGGACTGATTGGCCGCCAGGGCAACGCCGTTGAGTTCGAAGACGAGCTGATCCACGTCGGTGCGCTCCGGGAGCTCGCGGTTGTCGACCGCGGTGTTCAGTTCCGCCGTCACGTACGCCGACCACGCGGCGAGCGCTTCGAGCACCGCGTCGCGGACCGGCCCGGGGCGCCCGTCGAACTCGCTCGCCACCGAGGTGCGGAAGCAGCCCCCGTGCCCTTCGTCCTCGGCCATGTAATCGATCCACTCGCCGAAGGCGCGTGCCAGCCGCTCGGTTCCGGGTCTGGCGCCCACGGCGCGGGCCGGCACCCGCAGTCGGAACCGCTCGACCGCGGCGTCCAGAACGGCGAGTTGCAGCGCTTCCTTGGTGCCGAAGTGACCGATCACCCCGGCCTTGCTCATCTCCAGATCGGTCGCGAGCCGGCCGATCGTGAGCCCTTCGAGGCCCTCCGCGGAGGCCAGTGCGAGGGCGCTCTCGATGATCCGGTCGCGGGTGGCGGCGGTTTCGGCAACGGACTTGCGCGGGCTCATGACACCACTTTAACCTAACGGTCGTTCGCTATTAGCTTACGATCGTTCGTTATCTAAGGGCGGGCTTCAACACGGTGCCGTGCCGGTGACCGGGGCGGCATCCATAGGTGTGCGAAGGGACCCACCGTGAAGATCCACCACCTGAACTGCGGTTCCATGCGGACGATCGACACCGAGGAGGGGAGCCTGCCCGCGGTCTGTCACTGCCTGCTCGTCGAGACCGACCATGACGGACTCGTCCTGGTCGAGAGCGGCCTCGGTACGGCCGATGTGGCGCGGCCCGAGGAGAGCCTCGGCGCGGAGTTCCTCGGCCGGGCCCAGCCCGTCCTCGACCTGGGGGAGACCGCACTGCACCAGGTCATCGGACTCGGATTCCGGCCCGAGGACGTCCGGCACATCGTGCTCAGCCACCTCGACCTCGACCACGCGGGAGGTCTCGCCGACTTCCCCTGGGCCAAGGTCCATCTGAGCGAGGCCGAGCACCGCGCGGCGATGGCGGCACCCGGCGCCCATCCCGAGGACCGCGTCCGCTACCGCCCCGCCCAATGGGCGCACCGGCCGCACTGGGTGACGTACGCGCAGCCGCAGGGCGACCCCTGGTTCGGATTCGACGCGGTCCGCCCACTTGAGGGCCTGGACGCGGAGATCCTGCTCGTCCCGCTCGGCGGCCACACCCGCGGGCACAGCGCCATAGCCGTCCAGGACTCCGGCCGCCAGCTCCTGCACTGCGGCGACGCCTACTACTTCCACCGCGAGATCGACCCCGACCGTCCCCAGGGCCACCCCGGCATGGACATTCTCCAGCAGATCACCGAGGTGGACCGGCCGCTGCGGCTCGGCAACCATGCCCGCTTGCGGGAACTGGTGCGTCTGCACGGCGGCCAGGTCGACGTCTTCAGCGCGCACGACCCGTGGGAACTGGCGCGGTACACGGGCGGACCCAGGGGTGCGGGAGCCGAGTGAGGACGAACTCCCCACGCCGCATGAGGGCGAGTAGCCGGCGCGGTGGAAGAGGGCGGCAGCTCAGCTCACCGTCACGTGTGGGCGGCAGCTCACTTCACCGTCGGTGTGGGCGGCAGCTCACTTCACCGTCGGTGTGGGCGACACGGAAGCCGAGGCGCCGTCCCCGGGCGGGGTGAGCACGACGGTCGGCTCGCCCGGCTGGGGTGCCGGAGGCGTGACGTCCTGCCCGGGCAGATTCGGCTTCTTGGTCTCCTGGAACAGCACCTGATCGAAGTTGACCAGCCCGGTCTTCTCCATCACCGTGATGTGGTCCAGCACGGTGTCATTGGCCTGGTCGGCGAGTTGACGCACCAGGGAGTTCTCGGTCGAGGCCCGGATCTTCGCGATGACCGGGAAGATCTGCCCGTGGGTCACCCGCAGGATGTTGGCGAGGTCGCTGTCGAACTGCTTGCCGCTGTCCGCGCTCAAGGTGGCCACGAAGCCCTGCTGTTGGGGAGACGGCTTGTTCGGCAGCGTGATGCCGAGCTGAGTGGCGACCTTGCGGCAGGTGTCGTCCAGTGAAGCATGGCCCTTGATGAGGTGTTGACCGGCGGTTCTGACCGCCGGGGTGGTGCCCTTCTGCAGAGCCAGCTGTCCGGAGGGGTATTCCCACAGTCCGGCCGCCCGCACCTTGACGACGAAGTCGCGGTCGGCCTCGGTCAGCGGCCCCGTCGATGTTTGGGCGATCACGCGCGTCGGGGAGCTGGATGTGTTCTGCAGCCCGAGCACGGCGGGGTAGGCGAGCGCGGCGAGGGTCATGGTCAACGCACCGGTCACGAAGAGGGTTCCCATGTTCCGTGCAATGCGCATTGAGCCTCCTGGCGGGGCGGCACTCCAGAGCCGGACGCTCCGGTCGGCCACGTGGTGGATCCGGTGCGGGTGGATCCGGTACGGGTGATTCGGACGCCCACCAGTACGGCCGTACGCGCGGGAGAAATCTCTACTCCGGGTAAAATCCCTGGCACCGCCCGCCGATGCGACCCTCGACCCGCGTCAGGGCCGGCGGGTCAGACTCCCGCCGAGATCCCCGGCCCTGCGTACGAACTCCTCATGCAGATCGTGGGCCGCACGAGGCACCGAGACCGCACGGCGGCGCTGCAGCATCAGCAGGACCTGTGTCGTGTCGCCGGCGAGCGGCCGGTAGGTGATCGCACCGCGCCGCTCCAGAGGGTCGCCGATGACGCTGAAGTCGGGCAGGACCGTGGCGCCCAAGCCCTCCGCGACCATGAGCTTGCCCATCTCGGCTCCGTCCGTGGAGTACGAGAAGGCGGGGGAGTGGCCCTCCAGGAGCCGGTGGATATAGCGGTGCATCACATATCCGGAACGCATGGCGATCAGTGGCTCGTGCTCGTCGAGGAGGTCGGACCCCGTCACCGTCTCCAGTGCGGCGAGAGGACTGTCCGGGCGTACGCACAACACCGGGCGCCCGCGCAGCAGTTCGGTGGTCTCGAAGTCGGCGGGCAGGTCGTCGCCGTCGAGATGGTTGACCAGGCCCAGGTCGAGGCCGCCCTCCGACAGGGCCCGGTGGATCTCCGACTGCTGGGCGCCGACCACCTCGACCTGCGTCAGCGGATGCGTCGCGCGAAATGCCCGAACCGTGGGGATGAGCAACGGCACGGTCGCCGCGTTCACGGTGCCGACGCGGACCATCCGGCTGATCCGGTGCTGTTCGCCCGCGGCTCCGCGCAGCCGGTCGACCGCGTCCAGCACATTGATGATGTGCGGCAGCAGCTCCCGCCCCTCGGCGCTCATCTTCGCCCCGGACCGCTTGCGCTCCAGCAGATCGACGCCGAGCTCGCGCTCGAGATTCCGCACGGTCTCGCTCAGCGCGGGCTGGGAGAGGTGAAGTTCCTCGGCGGCCCGGCGCAGCGAGCCGAGCCGGGTGACGGCCGCGATGTATTCCAGCTGCTCTATTCGCACCGCTGCAGATTGCCGACGCGACCGCGCCGTGTTCAAGGGTTGCCCTATTACGCCTTCGTGAAATTCGGCGGTCCGGGATGCGAGACCGGTCGGCTATTCCTTGACTGCCCTCAGCGGGGGCTGCGACGATCGGCGACATGACGATGCGACTGGACCTCACGCGGCGACGCCACGTCGACCTCGCGCGTGTCTCCAGCTCCTTCTGTTGTCGCGAAGCCTGACGATCGCGACGGTAGGGTCCCCTTCGCACGGACCGGTCCGCCCCCGGTGATTTCCTCCCGCACGGCGCACCTCGACGCATTCCCCTGCCTGCCGCACCCATTTCACCGCCCGCATTCCCTGTGAATTTCCGGGCCTCAATTCGTCATGCCCTCGTTCCGCACACCGGGAGTTCTCCGTGTCCGCAACAGAATCCGCAGCCGGCACCGCAACAGGCACCGCCACCGAACCCGTCCGCTTCGCCTACTGGGTGCCCAATGTCAGCGGCGGCCTGGTCACCAGCAAGATCGAGCAGCGCACCGACTGGGGTTACGACTACAACCGTGAACTGGCTGTCCTCGCCGAGAACAACGGCTTCGACTACGCGCTCAGCCAGGTCCGCTACATGGCCAGCTACGGCGCCGAGTTCCAGCACGAGTCGACCAGTTTCAGCCTGGCCCTGCTCCTGGCCACCCAGCGTCTGAAGGTGATCGCCGCCGTCCACCCGGGCCTGTGGCACCCCGGCGTCCTCGCCAAACTCGGCGCCACCGCCGACCACCTGTCGGGCGGCCGCTTCGCGGTGAACGTCGTCAGCGGATGGTTCAAGGGCGAGTTCACCGCCCTCGGCGAACCCTGGCTCGAGCACGACGAGCGCTACCGCCGTTCCGAGGAGTTCATCCGCGCCCTGCGCCAGATCTGGACCGAGGACCACACCGAACTGGCCGGTGATTTCTACCGGTTGCGCGACTTCTCCCTCAAGCCCAAGCCCCTCAACACCCCCGAGCGCCCGCACCCGGAGATCTTCCAAGGCGGCAACTCCACCGCCGCCCGCGCCATGGCGGGCCGGGTCTCCGACTGGTACTTCTCCAACGGCAAGGACTTCGACGGAGTCGTCGAACAGATCGCGGATGTGCAGAAAGCCGCCACCGAAGCCGGGCGAAAGGCACCGAAGTTCGGCCTCAACGGCTTCCTCATCGCCCGTGACACCGAGGCCGAGGCCCGCGAGACCCTCCGTGAGATCGTCGCCCACGCCGACACGGAGGCCGTCGAGGGTTTCGGCGCCGCAGTGAAGCAGGCCGGGCAGTCCACCGCCGACGGCAGGGGCATGTGGCAGGACTGCAGCTTCGAGGATCTCGTCCAGTACAACGACGGCTTCCGTACGGGGCTGATCGGCACGCCGGAGCAGATCGCCGAGCGGATCGTCGCCTACAGGCGGCTCGGCGTCGACCTCTTCCTGCTCGGCTTCCTGCACTACCACGAGGAGGTCGAGTACTTCGGCCGCCGGGTGCTGCCCCTCGTACGCGAGCTGGAGGCCCAACTGCCGGACACCGAGCCCGGGTCCGTCCCCGCGCACGCCTGACACTCGCCCCCGCGAATCACTCACGAAAGAGGGCCCATGGCCACCGTCCTGTCCGTCTCCGGCAGCCCCTCCGTCACCTCCCGCACCGCCAGACTCCTGCGCCATCTGGACACCCGGCTCATCGCGCAGGGCCACGAGGTGATCCCGCTCGACGTCCGTACGATCCCCGCCGAGGCCCTGCTCGGCGCCGACTTCAAGCACCCCGCCATCGTCGAGGCGACCGAACTCTTCGCCCGCGCCGACGGCGTCGTCATCGGCACCCCTGTCTACAAGGCCGCCTACTCCGGCGTACTCAAGGCCCTGCTCGACCTGCTCCCGCAGTACGCCCTGACCGGAAAGACGGTGCTGCCGCTGGTCACCGGAGGCAGTACCGCGCATGTCCTCGCTCTCGACTACGCGCTGCGCCCGGTCCTCAACTCCATGGGGGCAGCGCACATAGTCCAGGGCTGGTTCACCCTGGACAAGGACATCACCACGCGTGAAGACGGCAGTGTCACCGTGGCACCGGGGACGGCCGAGGCCCTGAGCCAGGTGGTCGACCAGTTCTCCGCGGCTCTGGTCCGTACGCCTCTGCTCGCGGCGGCGGGCTGACACCATGACCGCCAAAGTGATCGTCGACGACGGGGAGGCCCTGGCCGTCGCCGCCGCGCTCGCCGACGAGTTCCGCACCGGGGCATCGGCGCGGGACGCGGAACGCAGGCTCCCGCACGAGGAGTTGGAGCGCCTGACCGCCTCCGGTCTGCTCGCCGTGACCGTGCCCGCCGAGCACGGCGGAGCGGACGTGCGCCAGGAAACCCTCGCGGAGATCTTCCGGCTGCTGGCCTCGGCGGATGCCAGCCTCGCCCAGATCCCGCAGAACCACTTCGTGTACGTGAACGTGATACGCCGTCAGGGAACTGCCGAGCAGCGGGAGTTCTTCTTCCGCGAAGTCCTGGCCGGGCGCCGCTTCGGCAACGCCCAGTCGGAGGCCGGCACCAAACACGTCCAGGACGTCCGTACCCGCCTGGAACCGCGACCCGACGGCTCGTACCGGCTCACCGGCGTCAAGCACTACTCCACCGGAGCGCTCTTCGCCGACTGGATCCCCGTCCTGGCCCGCGCCGAGGACGACAACCTGCACGTCGCGTACGTCCCACGGGACGCCGACGGAGTCACGGTCGTCGACGACTGGGACGGCATGGGACAGCGTACGACGGCCAGCGGCACCGTCCGCCTCGACGCCGTCGCCGTCCCGGCCGACCGCGTGGTTGCGCACCACCTCACTTTCCAGGGGCCGCAACTCCACGGCGCCGTGGCGCAGTTGCTGCACGCCGCCATCGATGCCGGGATCGCGGCGGGCGCACTCGCCGAGGCGGCCGAGTTCGTCCGCACCCAGAGCCGCCCCTGGTTCGAGAGCGGCGTCGACACAGCGGCCGAGGACCCGTTGCTCATCCAGCGCTTCGGTGAACTCGCCCTCCAGGTACGGGCGTCCGAGGCGCTGCTCGGGGTCGCGGCCCGCGCGGTGGACGCGGCCCGTGAGGAGCTGACCGACGACTCGGCGGCCGAGGCGTCCATCGCCGTGGCCGCGGCCAAGGCGCACACCGCCGCCACCGCCGTGGAGGTGGCGGGCGCCCTCTTCGAGGTGTCCGGCACCCGCTCGGCCCTCAACTCCCTCAATCTGCACCGCCATTGGCGGGATGCGCGCACCCACACCCTGCACGATCCAGCCCGCTGGAAGATCCAGCACATCGGCCGTTACGTCCTCAACGGCACGAAGCCGCCCCGCCACGGCCTCCTGTAACCGCCTCACCGACACACCCCCACGATCGGAGAACTCCGCCGTGTCCCTCACCTTCCACTGGTTCCTGCCCACCAACGGCGACAGCCGGCATGTAGTCGGCGGCGGCCACGGCACACCTGCCACCGCCTCCGGCCGGGACCGGCCGCCGAGCGTCGCCTATCTGAGCCAGATCGCCCGAGCCGCCGAGGACCTGGGTTTCGTCGGCGCGCTCACCCCCACGGGCGCCTGGTGCGAGGACGCCTGGCTGACCACCGCGATGGTCAGCCAGAACACCGAGCGACTGAAGTTCCTGGTCGCGTTCCGCCCAGGCTTCGTCTCGCCCACGCTCGCCGCGCAGATGGCGTCCACCTTCCAGCGGCAGACCGGCGGACGTCTCCTGCTCAACGTGGTCACCGGCGGCGAGAGCCACGAGCAGCGCGCCTACGGCGACTTCCTCGACAAGGACGCCCGATACCGCCGTACCGGCGAATTCCTGGAGATCGTCCGGGACTTGTGGGACGGCAAGACCGTCGACCTGTCCGGCGAGCACCTCCAGGTCGAGGACGCCAAGCTCGCCCGGGTCCCCGACCCGGTCCCCGAGGTGTACTTCGGCGGCTCCTCGCCCATCGCCGGAGAGGTCGCCGCCCGCCACGTCGACGTCTACCTCACCTGGGGCGAACCGCCCGCCCAGGTCGCCGAGAAGATCGCCTGGATCCAGGGGCTGGCGGCGAAGGAAGGGCGCACCCTCCGGTTCGGCATCCGGCTGCACGTCATCACCCGCGACACCTCCGAGCAGGCCTGGGCCGAGGCGCACAAGCTCCTCGACGGCTTCGACCCGCAGACCGTGAAGTCCGTGCAGGCCGGGCTCGCCCGCAGCGAGTCGGAAGGGCAGCAGCGCATGCTCGCGCTGCACGGCGGCAGCCGGGACGGACTCGAGATCCACCCCAACCTGTGGGCCGGGATCGGCCTGGTCCGCGGCGGTGCGGGCACCGCTCTCGTCGGCAGCCACGACGAGGTCGCCGAGCGCATCGCCGAGTACCACCGCCTCGGCATCGACGATTTCGTGCTCTCCGGCTACCCGCACCTGGAGGAGGCGTACTGGTTCGGCGAGGGCGTCCTGCCGCGCCTCGCTGCCCAGGGGCTGTGGCAGCACCCGTTCGCCCAGCCCGCCGCCCCCTCCGCCCAGGTTCCGTTCGCGAACTAGGCGGGGTGTCTCACACCTTCTCGGCGGCGAACGGTCCGCCGGTGTCGAAGGCCAGGGCGGCGAAGCGTTCGCCGATGCGGCGGTGTGTGGCGGCGTCGGGGTGGAGCTGGTCGGGCAGCGGCAGCTCGGCGAAGTCGGCCTTGCCGTAGAGGTCGCGCCCGTCGAGGTAGTGCAGGTTCGGGTCCTCGGCTGCCCGCTGTTTCACGAGGCGGGCCAGTTCGTCCCGGATGACGTTGAGCGTCAGCTTCCCGCCGGCCCGTTCCGCGGGGTCGCCCGCGGCCTTGAACTGGAGCTTCCCCTCGCTGAGGTTGCTGAAGTCCGGAACGCTGGGGCCGGGGGTGTCCTCGTGGATGGGGCACAGGATGGGCGAGACGACCAGCAGCGGAGTGGTGGGATGCCCCTCGCGGATGGTGTCGAGGAAGCCGTGCACCGCCGGAGTGAAGGCGCGCAGCCGCATCAGGTCGGTGTTGACCACGTTGATGCCGATCTTGACGCTGATCAGGTCCGCGGGAGTGTCCCGCAGGGCGCGGGCGGTGAACGGGTCGAGCAGGGCGCTGCCGCCCAGACCGAGGTTGATCAGCTCCGCACCGCCGCGGGAGGCGGCCAGCGCCGGCCAGGTCGTGGTGGGGCTCGCCGCGTCGGAGCCTTGGCTGATCGAACTGCCGTGGTGCAGCCACACCCTGCGGCCCTGTTCCGGCGCGGCCTCGACGGGGGCGTCGGTGCGCAAGGCGACCAGCTGGGTGATCTCGTTGTGGGGCAGCCAGATCTCGACGTCCTTGAGCCCCTCGGGCAGACCGGTGAACCGGACGGTGCCGACCGGGCCGGGCCGGGTTTCCGCGGAGCCGGTGGTCATGTCCACCATCAGGACGTTGCCGCCGGTCGTGCCGGCCTGGGCGATGAGCCGGCCGTCGACCAGCAGGTCGTACACGCCGTCCGGACGGGGCGGAGCGCCCTGGTACGCCATCTTGGTGCGGAGTGTGTCCAGTTCGACGGCGGTGGCCCGGGTGCGGAACACCAGCCGTACGCCGGAGGGCTGGGCCTCCGCCATGGCCAGCTGTCCGTCGGCGCACTGTGCGCGGGCCCGGGCGGGCAGCCGGTGCGGCAGCACTCCGTGCTCGGTGCGCTCCACGTCGAGCGCGCCGCGCAGGAGGTCCGAGGTGACGGGCGTGGTGCTCCAGTTCGTTGCCCGGGGCGTGGTGGAGGAGCCGGGGACGGGGTCGTGCTCAGCGGTCATGATCTCAGCCTGTCAACCGGATACCCGATCCGCACATGTTTTTCCGTCCCCCACCCTCGTGCCCGAGTCCGATGGTCGCCGCCCACCAGGCGATCGGCGGGACCATCCCCTGGCCTGGCCTGGCCTGGCCTGGCCTGGCCCGGCACCGTCTGCCGTCGTGCAAGCCATCCGCCCGTGACCGGGGGGGGCAGTGCTAGTCCACGACGGACAGCGACCCGAGGTGCGCCCCGCGCACCTCGGCCGTCTGCCCCTGCACCAGCAGGAACATCCCCTCCCGGGCCAGCCGCTGCGCCGGGCTGCGCAGGTCCATGGACCGCCCGCCCCCTGCCACGACCGCCGCGGTCGTGGCCGCGCGCATCACGTCGTACGCCCGGGTCTTGGCCGCCAACCGCTCCTCGATCCGCTCGGTCGGCACCGGGTGGTCGGCCAGCGCGTACGCCTGGCGCCGCACCTCGTCGAGGCGGGCACGCAGCGCATGCGCGGTCTCCTTCGCGGCAGCGTCGCCGGCCGGCGAGTCCAGCAGGTCGAGCGCCGACGCCGTGATGCCGAAGACGGCCGGTGAGGCGTTGGTGTTCTTCGGGCGATCGGTGGCCGCCCAGGTCTCGTACGGCGTACGCAGCGCCACCGCGTCGTCCGGCAGCCACAGGCCGTCCAGCTCCAGCGAGACCGTCCGGGAGGCGGTGAGCGCGGCGAGCCGCATCGTGGGGGAGGGGCGCAGGCCCGGCTGCTCGCGCGCCTCGGTGAACGCGAACAGCGCCTCGTCGGCGTCCGTGACACCGGCGAGGAGCATCACGTCGTTCAGGCCCCAGCCCGTGTACCAGGGCACTGTCCCGTCGAAGCGCCAGCCGCCACGCTCTCGCGTGACCCGGACCGGGACGCGCGGATACGCGCGCAGCTGGGCGTAGGCGACCCCGGACAGCAGCTCCCCCTTCGCGAGGAGTCCCAACAGCCGTTCCCGCACCGGGAGTTCACTCCTGGCCGGCGTCATCACCGGTGTGTGGTGCTGGGTCTGTACGAACCAGGTCGAGCAGCACGCCCCGGCGAGGATCTCGGCGGTCTCCCGGGCCACCGCGGCGGGCGCCGCCGAGCCTCCGTACGCAACGGGCGCGCTCACCCCGAGCAGCCCCGACCGCTTGACCGCCTCGATGCTGCTGGCCGGCACACCCTCCTGGTCCACCCGCTCCGCCTGGGGCGCCAGCACCTCGGCAGCCAGCTGCCGGGCCCGGGTGACGAGCGGATGCGGTGGGGTGGTCATCGAAAGAATCTCCCGCTGTTGTCGTGGTGTGTGTCGATCTGGCGGTCTCCCGTTCGTGTAGTCAGTGAAGACCATCCAGTGCGAGAGACCACCGAGGAGGACACCTCATGAAGTACTACCTTTTGAGCGTGATGCAGCCGCAGGGCGAGCCGCCCGCGCCGGAGGTCCTGGAAGAGATCATGCACAACCTCGATGTCTTCCACGCGGAGCTGCGGGAGGCCGGTGCCTGGGTGTTCGCCGGGGGACTGCACGGGCCGGAGACGGCCACCGTGCTGCGGGCCAAGGAAGGAGATGTCCTGGTCACCGACGGCCCGTACACCGAGAGCAAGGAGTACCTGGGCGGTATCTGCCTGATCAAGGCCTCCGACCTCGACGCGGCGCTCGAATGGGGCCGCAAGGCGACCGTGGCGACCACGCTACCCATCGAGGTGCGGCCCTTCATGGGCGAAGCCTGATGACTGCCGGCATCGAGGATGTCTTCCGCGCGGAGTACGGCCGTGCGGTCGCCGTCCTCATCCGCTTCCTCGGCGACATCGACCTCGCCGAGGAAGCGGTGCAGGACGCCTTCACCACGGCGGTGCAGAAGTGGCCGGAGACGGGCATACCGCCGAGCCCCGCCGGGTGGATCATCACCACCGCCCGGAACCGGGCCATCGACCGGCTCCGCCGCGAGTCCACGCGAGATGCCCGGCACGCCGAGGCGGCCCAGCTGTACGCACCGGACGAACCGCCCGAGGAGGGCCCCGTGCGCGACGACCGGCTCCGCCTGATCTTCACCTGCTGCCACCCCGCCCTCGCCACCCAGGCCCAGGTCGCCCTCACCCTGAGACTCCTCGGCGGCCTGACCACGCCACAGATCGCGCGCGCCTTCCTCGTGCCCGAGCCCACCATGGCCCAACGCCTGGTCAGGGCCAAGGTCAAGATCCGCGACGCCCGCATCCCGTACCGCATCCCGCGCGACGCCGACCTCCCCGACCGCGTCGAAGGAGTGCTGGCGGTCGTCTACCTCATCTTCAACGAGGGGTACGGCGGCCGCGAGGACCTCTGCACCGAGGCCCTCCGCCTCGGCCGCCTGCTGGCCGAACTCATGCCGGACGAGCCCGAGGCCCTCGGCCTGCTCGCTCTGATGCTCCTCATCGAGGCCCGCCGACCCGCCCGCGCGACACCGGACGGAGACCTGGTCCTCCTCGCCGACCAGGACCGCTCCCGGTGGGACCGAGCGCTGATCGTCGAGGGCCAGTCCCTCGTACGCCGCTGCCTGCGGCTGAACCGCCCGGGCCCCTACCAGATCCAGGCCGCGATCAACGCCGTTCACAGCGACGCCCCGACCGCGGCCGCCACGGACTGGGGCCAGATCCTCCAGCTGTACGACCAGCTCATGGCCCTCGCCCCCAGTCCCGTGGTGGCCCTCAACCGCGCCGTCGCGGTGGCCGAGGTCGAGGGGCCGGAGCCGGCCCTCGCGCTCGTCGACACGCTCGACCTGGACGGCTACCACGCCTTCCACGCCGTACGAGCGGACCTGCTGCGCCGGCTCGGCCGTCGCACGGAGGCCGTGGAGGCGTACGGGACGGCCATCGCGCTCACCGAGAGCGCGGCGGAACGCGCCTACCTCGAACGGACGCGGGTCGCGCTGGTACGCGACTGAGTCACACGCTCAGTGCCTCCCGTACGGACCGCTCGGCGTCCTGCCCGCCCTCCCCGGACGAGGTGACCCGGCCGGCCTCCAGGACGTAGTAACGCTGCGCCGCACGCATCGCGAAGCCGACGTGCTGCTCGACCAGGAGCACCGAGAGCCCGCCGCGGGCGGCCAGAGCGAGGATCGTCTCCTCGATCTCGGCGACGACGGAGGGCTGGATGCCCTCGGTGGGCTCGTCGAGGAGGAGGATCCGAGGCTCCGTCACCAGGGCGCGCGCGATGGCGAGTTGCTGGCGCTGGCCGCCGGAGAGCAGGCCCGCGCGGCGGCTCGCCAGCGCGCGCAGCGCGGGGAACAGATCCAGCGCCTCGGCGACCGCCGCCTTGCCCCGTCGCCGCCCGTCCGCGACCAGCTGGAGGTTCTCGGCGGTGGTGAGATGCGGGAAGGCCTGCTGGCCCTGCGGGACGTAGGCCATGCCGCGCGCGACCCGCTCGTGGGGCTTGCGGCGGGTGATGTCCTCGCCGTCGAGGCGGACGGCACCGCTCTGCGGAGTGAGCAGTCCGACAGCCGCCCGGAGCAGGGTGCTCTTGCCGGCGCCGTTGTGCCCGAGCACGGCGGCGACGCCGTCCCTCGGCACCTCGACCGTGACTCCGTGCAGGACGGTGCTGCGGTGGTAGCCGACCCGGACGTTCTGGATCTCCAGCATCATGACTGCCTCACGCCTCCTGTACGGCCGCGGGGGCCGCGGTGTCGCGTACATCCTTGGAGGCCATCGTGTGCTGTACGTCCTCGGTGGCCGCCGTGTCGGGTACGTCCTCGGTGGCCGCGTGCCCGAGGTACACCTCCTGCACCTTCGGATCCGCCTGCACCTCGGCCACCGTCCCCTCGCTCAGCACCTTGCCCGCGTGCAGCACACTGACGCTGCGCGCGAAGGAGCGCATGAAGTCCATGTCGTGCTCGATGACGACCACGGTCCGCTCCCGGCTGATGAGCTCCAACAGCTCGCCGGTGGCCTGTCGTTCGTCGTGGCTCATGCCCGCGACCGGCTCGTCGAGCAGCAGCAGCCGTACGTCCTGCACGAGCAGCATGCCGATCTCCAGCCACTGCTTCTGGCCGTGCGCGAGCGTCCCGGCCGGGCTGTCGGCGAGGTCTGTGAGACCCACCGTCTCCAGGGCGCGAGCGACGGACTCCGGCACGCCCTTGCGGCGGCGCAGCATCGTCAACGCGCCCCGGCCCGCGCCCGCCGCGATGTCCAGGTTCTGAAGGACCGTCAACTCCTCGAAGACAGTGGCCGTCTGGAAGGTCCGGCCGATCCCCGAGCGGGCGATCCTGTGCACACTGCGGCCGAGGATGTCCTCGCCGCCGAAGCGCACCGAACCCTCCGCCTTCACCAGACCGGTGACCGCGTCGACCAGGGTCGTCTTGCCCGCGCCGTTCGGCCCGATGAGGAAGCGCAGATCGCCCGGCCGTACGTCGAGGTCCACACCGTCGACAGCGGTGAAGCCGTCGAAGGACACCCGAAGTCCCCGTATCTCGAGCCCTGAAAGCTCACTGCTGTCCGAAAACTCAGTCATGCCACGTCTCCAGCGAGTGCTCGGTTCGGCCTGCGCCGCCGCACGATCCCCACCAGCGAGGCGAGACCGCCCGGCAGGAAGGCCAGGGCCACGATGAACAGCAGCCCCTGGAAGTACGTCCAGGCCGCGGGGAACTCCTCCGACAGCGCCGTCTTGGCCCAGGCGACGCCGATCGCGCCGAGTACCGCGCCCACCAGGCTCGCGCGGCCGCCGACCGCGGCGCCGATCACCAGCTCGATGGACGGCACGATGCCGATCAGCGCGGGGGAGATGATGCCGACCGCGGGCACGAACAGGGCGCCGGCGAGCCCGGCCATGCCCGCCGCCACGACGTACGCGACGAGCTTCACGTTCGCCGGGTTGTACCCGAGGAAGCGCACTCGCTCCTCTGAGTCCCGTACGGCCACGAGGAGTTCGCCGTACCGGCTGTGGATGAGCTGGCGGGCCAGGGCGATCAGGAGGAGCAGGACCGCGGCGATGACGAAGTACACCATCCGCTGGTTGACCGGGTCGTCGAGGTCGTAGCCGAAGAAGCCCTGGATGTCGGTGAGTCCGTTGGTGCCGCCGGTCGTGGCCTGCTGGCCGATCAGCCAGATCGCGAAGGCCGCGGCGAGCGCCTGGCTGAGGATCGCGAAGTAGGCTCCCTTGACCCGGCGCCGGAAGACGAACGATCCGAGGACGGCCGCGACGGCCATCGGCAGCAGCACGGTCGCCGCGAGCGCGAAGGCCGGGTTCGCGAACGGCCGCCACCACCACGGCAGTTCGGTCGCCGTCCCGTACAGCTGCATGAAGTCGGGCAGGTTGCCGGGCCCGGCGTCCGCGATCTTCAGATGCATCGCCATGGCGTAACCGCCGAGCCCGAAGAACACACCCTGCCCGAGCGTCAACAGCCCGCCGCGGCCCCAGGCCAGACAGATGCCGACCGCGACCATGGCCGTGCACAGGTACTTGGCGAGCAGCCCCAGCCGGAAGTCGGAGAGCGCGAGCGGGGCGACGGCGAAGAGCACGAGGGCCGCGGCGACGAATCCGGCTGCGGGACGCGCGGCGGCGAACCGGCCCCGGAGACCGCTGAGTTGCTTCGACTTGGCGGCGTCAGGAGTGGCGGTGGTCATACGAGGCTCCTGGTACGCAGCGTGTACAGCCCCTGGGGCCGCCACTGGAGGAACGCGACGATGGCCACGAGGACCAGTACCTTCGCGACGCTGACGGTGGTGGAGTACTCCAGGACGGACTGCAGCACGCCCAGCACGAAGGCGACGATCACGCTGCCCTTGAGCTGCCCGATGCCGCCGACCACGATCACCAGGAAGGCGTCGATGATGACGTTGGTGCCCATCGTGGGCCCGATCGGACCGACCAGCGTCAGCGCGACCCCGGCGACTCCGGCGAGCCCGGACCCGATGAAGAACGCGGTGCGGTCGACCGGGCCGGTGGAGATGCCGGACACCTCGGCCAGATCCCGGTTCTGCACGACGGCACGGATGCGCCGCCCGAGCGGCGTCAGCCGGAGCGTCAGCGACAGCGCCACGACCGCCGCGATCGCCAGCCCCAGAATGAACAGTCGGCTGTTGGCGAAGGTGAGCGGATCGTCGCCGCCGATGACGGTGATGTTCCCGGTGAGCAAATCGGGCGCGCGGGTCTGCACATTCGGCGCGCCGAAGATGTCACGCGCGAGCTGCTGGAGCATCAGTGAGACGCCCCACGTGACGAGAAGTGTGTCGAGCGGCCTGAGGTAAAGGCGGCGAATCAGCAGCCATTCCAGCAGCGCGCCGAGGGCACCCGAGACGAGAAAAGCGACGGGCAGCGCGACGATCAGTGAAATTCCTGCGCCGGCAATGGACTTCTGCAGTACGTAAGTGGTGTAGGCGCCGGCCATGATGAACTCGCCGTGGGCCATGTTGATGACATTCATCTGGCCGAAGGTGAGCGACAGGCCGAGCGCGATGAGCAGCAGAACGGCACCGATGCTGACACCGGTGAACATCTGCCCGAGGATCACGGTCATGCGGCGGCTCCGGGGGAGGCGGGACGCGGGGACCCCGGTGTGCGAGGCCCCCGCGTGACGAGTGATCAGGAGAGGCCGGAGGCCCAGTCGTAACCCTTCAGGTAGGGGTCCGGCTTGATCGGCTTGCCGGAGTCCCAGACCTGCTTGATCAGACCGTCGGAGCCGATCTTGCCGATGCGGGCCGTCTTGTAGATGTGCTGGCTGGCGCCGTCGACGGTGACCTTGCCTTCTGGGGCGTCGAAGGTGATGCCGTCGGAGGCCGCCTTCACCTTCTCCGGGTCGAAGGACTTCGCCTTCTCGACCATCGCCTTCCACAGGTAGACCGAGGTGTACGCGGCCTCCATCGGGTCACTGGTCGGCTTGTCCTGGCCGTACTTGGCCTTGTACGCCTTCACGAACTTGGTGTTCGCCGCGCCCGGGGTGGTCTGGTAGTAGTTCCAGGCCGTCAACTGGCCCGCCAGGTACTGCGATCCGATCGACTTGACCTCCTCCTCGGCGATCGACACCGAGACGACCGGCATGGTCTTGGCGGTCAGGCCCGCGGACTTGTACTCCTTGAAGAAGGCCACGTTCGAGTCGCCGTTGAGGGTGTTGAAGACCGCATCCGCCTTCGACGCCTTCACCTTGTTGGCGATCGTGCTGAACTCCGTCGACCCCAGCGGCGCGTAGTCCTCGCCGAGGACCGTCATGCCGTTGGCCTTCGCGTACGCCTTGATCTCCTTGTTGGCGGTGCGCGGGAAGACGTAGTCGCTGCCGACCAGGTAGATCTTCTTCCTGCCCTGGCTCTTGAGGTAGTCGAGGGCCGGGACGATCTGCTGGTTGGTGGTCGCGCCCGTGTAGAAGATGTACGGGGACTCCTCCAGGCCCTCGTACTGCACGGGGTAGAAGAGCAGCGACTTGTTCTTCTCGAAGACCGGCTTGACGGCCTTGCGGCTCGCGGAGGTCCAGCAGCCGAAGGTGGCCGCGACCCGGTCCTCCTTGATCAGCTTCTGCGCCTTCTCCGCGAAGGTCGGCCAGTCGGAGGCGCCGTCCTCGCTGATCGGCTTGATCTTCTTGCCGAGCACTCCGCCCGAGGCGTTGATCTCCTCGATCGCCAGCTTCAGCGAGTCGCGTACCGTCACCTCGCTGATCGCCATCGTGCCGGAGAGCGAATTGAGCAGGCCGACCTTGACCGTGTCGCCGCTCACGTCCGCCTGCGCGGCCTTGTCGGACGTACCGCCCGCGTCGGTCTTGGCACCGCACGCGGAGAGCGCGACGACCGCCGCGAGCGCGGCGGCACCGGCCATCACACGGCGTCGGAGAATACTGGAACCGCTGGACAAAAGAACCCCCTCGGGCTGTGGAGGAGACAACCTCCTGAAGTGCGGTCCACAGCCTCAAGTCACCCTGTTTCCAAGGTGTTTCGCGATACTTTCCCGGCGGTATCTTCCCGCTCTCATGAAGCCTTCATGGGGCATTCGCGGGGCAACAAAAAATGCCCGGGGCGGAATTCGTCACCCGAATTCACAATTCGCCCGAGGCATTCTAATTACTTTCTGTGGGAAGTATCTTGGCGGGGCGCGGTCATGTCAAGGGCGGGATCCGTGAAGATCGAGCTCGGCGACGACGTCGAAGTCGACGCCGTCCGCCCGCGCCAGATAGATCCGTTGGCGTACGTGTCCGCCGCGCAGGTGCAGCAGTCCGCGCGGGCCCTCGTACGACACCGTCTCGGCCGCCGCCCCGATCGCCGACACATCGAGGGTCCTCGCGCGGCCGATGAGCGCGGCCAGCAACAGCACGCCCTCGTAGCAGGATTCGCCGAGACTGCCCAGGGCCGGCGCCTCGACGCCGTACCGGCCGGCGTACTGGCCGTGGAAGTCGAGGGTGTCCTGGTTCGCGAGCGAGGCGAAGAACCCGGCGGTGCTGTAAAGGTCCACGGTGGCCGTCGGCCCGCTGGCCATCAGCATGTTCTCGTCCATCAGGGTGCTCAGCCTGAGACAGCGGGCGTCGAGCCCGGCCGCGGCGAACGCCCGGTTGAAGCGCACCGCGTCACTGCCGACGAGCAGCATGATCACGGCGTCCGCGTCCGACCGCTCGATCCGGCGCAGTACCGCGTCGAAGTCGTGCGTGCCCAGCGGCAGATAGACCTCCCCCTGCACGCTCCCGCCCGAGTCGCGCGCGTAGGCGTGCGCGGCCCGGGCCGTGCGGCGCGGCCACACATAGTCGTTGCCCACGACGAACCAGCGGCGCACCCCGCGCTCGTGGGCCAGCAGGCCCATCGCGGGCCGCAGTTGATCGCGCGGCGTCTCGCTGGTGAGGAACACGCCCGCGGTGTGCTCCCCGCCCTCGTACAGGGCGGTGTAGACGTACGGCACCCGATGCGCGATTCTCGGCGCCAGCGCCTGCCGCACCGAGGAGATGTGCCAGCCCGTGACGCCCTGCACGACTCCGAGATCCACCAACGCCTCGACATGGTCGGCGACTTCGCGCGGCGCGGTGCCACCGTCGACGGGCAGCAGCCGCAGCTCCTTGCCGAGTACTCCGCCCGCGCGGTTGACCTCCTCCGCGGCCAGCTGCGCACACAGCTCGCAGGTGGGCCCGAAGATCCCCGCCGACCCCTGCATGGGGAAGACGAACGCCACGCGGAGCACGGAGTCGTCTGCCGTGAGCCAGTCGGGCGGAGGCGGATCGTGCCGGAACATGACGTCATGATTTCGGGTCCGCCGGGTGAACTCCAATCTGTCTCATAGCATGTACATCCCCCTGGATCGAGGAGCAGGATGCCCACCCCATCTCCGCGTCAGCCCCAGGATCTGATGCATCTCTTGACGCGGGCCGAGCGGCTGGCCGCGCGGCGGCTGCAGACCGTGCTCGACGAGGACGACTGCTCGCTCGATGCCTGGCGGGTGCTCGCGCTGCTCTCCGACGGCCAGGGACATCACATGACGGCGGTCGCCGAGGCCGCCTTCCTGCCGCCCGCGACGCTGACGAAGCTCGTCGACCACCTCGTCGACCAGAACCTCGTGCACCGCCGCGTCGACCCGCTCGACCGGCGTCGCATCCTCGCGTATCTGACTCCGCGCGGCGAGACGTACTGGCGACGCCTTGACCGCGAGGTCCGCGCGCAGTGGCCGGTGCTGAGCGACGGCGACGACGAGCTGCTGCGGGCCCTCCTGGAACGCCTGGTGGACACCCTCGACGCGACGAGCGCCGAGTCCGCTGTCTGAAACGAGTCGCTCACGCAAAGTAGTTCTCGCGTTCGGAATTTATTTGGGCGCATGAAAGGTTGGCGTATACATCCAGATAGGTTGGCTCGTACAACCAACCACAGAGCACCTTCGCGCGGTCGACCTGCCCGGCCGCGCCCCGACCAGCGAGGCACCGTGAACCACTCCGCCCCCGAGCAGCCCGCCGACGTCGTCTCCCGGCTGCGCGCCACCTTCCGCTCCGGCCGCACCAAGCCCGTCGGGTGGCGTACGAACCAGCTGCGCCGCCTGCGCGAGATGCTCACCTCCCACGGCGAGGACCTCGCCGCAGCCCTCCACGCGGACCTCGGCAAGAGCTCCACCGAGGCCTTCCGCACCGAGATCGACTTCACCGTGCGCGAGATCGACCACACCCTGGAGCACCTCGACGGCTGGCTGCGCCCCGAGTCCGCCCCGGTCCCGGCGCACCTCGGCGACGACGCGACGGCCTGGACGCGGTACGACCCTCTGGGCGTCGTCCTGGTCATCGCCCCCTGGAACTATCCGCTGCAGCTCCTGCTCACCCCGATGCTCGGCGCGCTGGCCGCGGGCAACGCGGTGGTCGCCAAGCCCAGCGACCTGGCCCCCGCCACCTCCGCCGTCGTGGCCCGACTGCTGCCGCAGTACCTCGACACCGACGCGGTCGCGGTCCTCGAGGGTGGCATCCCGGAGACCACGGCCCTGCTGGCCGAGCGCTTCGACCACATCTTCTACACCGGCAACGGCACCGTCGGCCGCATCGTGATGCGCGCCGCCGCCGAGCACCTCACCCCCGTCGCCCTCGAACTGGGCGGCAAGTCCCCGGCGTTCGTCGACCGCGACGCCGACCTGGCCGTCGTCGCGGACCGCCTCGCCCGCGGCAAGTTCCTCAACGCCGGGCAGACCTGCGTCGCGCCCGACTACGTCCTCACCGACCCCGAGACCGCCCGTGCCCTTGAGTCCGAGCTCGCCCAAGCCGTCGAGGCGCTCTTCGGGGCCGAGCCGCAGCAGTCCACCGAGTTCGGGCGGATCGTCAACGAGCGGCATTTCGACCGGCTCAGCTCCCTCCTCGGCTCCGGCCGCACCGTCACCGGCGGCGGCAGCCACCGAGCCACCAAATACATCGCGCCGACCGTCCTCGCGGACGTCGACCCCACGTCGCCCGTCATGCAGGAGGAGATCTTCGGCCCGATCCTCCCGATCGTCACCGTGGCGGACCTCGACGAGGCCATCGGCTTCATCAACGACCGCGACAAGCCGCTGGCCCTGTACGTCTTCACCGAATCGGACACCACCCGGGAGCGCATCGCCGCCGAGACCTCGTCCGGAGGCCTCGGCTTCGGGCTGCCGCTCGCCCATCTGACCGTCTCCGACCTGCCGTTCGGCGGGGTCGGCGAGAGCGGCATGGGCAGCTACCACGGCCGCTACTCCATCGAGACGTTCAGCCACCGCAAGGCGGTGCTGGCGAAGCCGCTCGGCTGATCCGGGTCGAGCTGAGACGGGCGGTGGCCCGGGCCGGTCTTCGGACGGGTCCGGGCCATTGGTGTAGGTACCGGCCAATCGCCGCGGGGTGTCCCGCACTTGTCTGCCAACGTTGTCAGATCTGACTGGTCTACACCCTTGACTGGTACATACCAAAGCGGTTGAGTGTGCCTCCACACCCCCCACCGCGGCCGCCCCCGACGCCGTGGCCGGTCTCGCCGGCCCGTGCGCACAAGGCTCTGCTTCGCTCTGCCCTTGTACCGGGAGCGGCCGTGCTGCGCGAAGGAGTTGATCCTGTGTCGAGGCGCCGCATCTCCGCAGTCATGGCCGCGATCGTCGTCGGAACCGCCGTACCGGCGCTGTTGCCGGCCACGAGCGCTTCCGCCGCGGCCTGTTCGAGCTACCCGAGCTGGGTGGCCGGCAGGTCCTACGTCACCGGCAACGTCGTCCGGTACACCGACGGCAAGGCCTACATCGCCGAACACGACAACCCCGGTTACGACCCCACCATCAGCACTTGGTACTGGGAGCCGTACGCCTGCGACGGCTCCACGACCCCCTCCGACGGCTTCGTCGTGAGCGAGGCGCAGTTCAACCAGATGTTCCCGAACAGGAATTCGTTCTACACCTACAGCGGGCTGCGGGCGGCGATGAGCGCCTATCCGGCCTTCGCCAACACGGGCAGCGACACGGTCAAGAAGCAGGAGGCCGCGGCCTTCCTCGCCAACGTCAGTCACGAGACCGGCGGCCTGGTGTACGTGGTGGAGCAGAACACCGCCAACTACCCGCACTACTGCGACTGGAGCCAGCCGTACGGCTGCCCGGCAGGCCAGTCCGCGTACTACGGCCGCGGCCCGATCCAGCTCAGCTGGAACTTCAACTACAAGGCCGCGGGCGACGCGCTCGGCATCGACCTCCTCAACAACCCCTACCTGGTGCAGAACGACGCCTCCGTGGCCTGGAAGACCGGCCTTTGGTACTGGAACACGCAGACCGGACCCGGCACGATGACCGGCCACAACGCGATGGTCAACAGCGCCGGATTCGGCCAGACGATCCGCAGCATCAACGGCTCCCTGGAGTGCGACGGCAAGAACCCGGCGCAGGTGCAGAGCCGGGTGGACGCCTACCAGAGGTTCGTGCAGATCCTCGGTACGACGGCGGGCGGCAACCTGTACTGCTGACGCCCGCACCGGCACTGGTGGCGGCAGCGGCGAGGCCTGCTCATGACTCCCCAGGGGGAGAGGCCATATGGGCGACGCGGCGTGTAGTTGTCTGGTTCGCGCCGCTGACCCGGCCTGGACCGTGGCCTGTACGAGTGCGGCGCCGCGTGGGAGCCGGCGCCCTGCCGGGGCCGACCACTACCGCTGAAGGTTCCGCCGAGACCGGGGCCCCTTGGAGCGCAACGGCTCCGCATCGCCTTCGTGATGCGGTGCCGGCGCGCGCGGGAAGTGGGGCGGGCGCGATGTCCACTGTGCGGTACTCCGGATTGCGGCGGATCCTGGTGAGGGCGCCCCTCTGCCACAGGGCGTGCTGGGTCGGCGTCCCGGCCGGCGGAGCCGTCTGGCGGAGAATCGACCGTCTTGTCGATGAGGGAGGCGGCGGGCGTGCGGGACCTGGCGATCATCGAGGCGCCGTCGGTGCTCGGGCTGCGGCCCTCCGGCGTCGAGGAGCTACCGTCGGCGCTGCTCCGGGCCGGGCTGCTGGACCACCTGGGGGTGGCGAGGTCGGACCGGCTCGAAGATCCGGCGTACGAACCCGGGCGCGACGAGGAGACAGGACTCCTCAACCCGGGCGGCATCGCGCAGTACTCCGTCAGGCTGGCCGATGCTGTCGGCGACGTCCTGGACCGTGGCCTGTTCCCTGTCGTCCTCGGCGGTGACTGCAGCATCCTGCTCGGCAACCTCCTCGCCCTGCGCCGCCGCGGACACTACGGCCTGCTGTTCCTCGACGGCCACACCGACTTCTACCAGCCGTCGGCGGAGCCGAACGGCGAGGTTGCCTCGATGGAACTCGCCCTGGCGACGGGCCGCGGCCCTCGGCAGCTCACCGACCTCGAAGGCCGCGGCCCGCTGCTGCGTGACGAGGACGTCGTCGCCTTCGGCTTCCGTGACTCCGCCGAGTCCGCGCAGGCCGGGATGCAGCCGCTGCCGCCTCAGTTGCATGCGATCGACCTCGACGGCGTACGGGCTCTGGGCGCCGCCGCGGCAGCGCGCCGCGCCGTCGAATGGCTCGGCGCCGGTGAGAGCGCCGGATACTGGGTCCACCTTGATGTCGACGTTCTGGACGACGCGGTCATGCCGGCCGTCGACTACCGGCTGCCGGGTGGGCTGACCTGGTCGGAGCTGGAGTGTGTGCTGCGCACGGCGGTGGCTGACGAGCGAGCCCTCGGCCTCGACGTGACGATTTTCAACCCCCGCCTCGATCCCGACGGCAGCATCGCAGCCCGCCTCACCGAGTGCCTGCGTCGCGGGCTGTCGGCGCGCAGCGGCCAGGTTTGAGCCTGCCGTTCAACGTCGCTGGTCGAACTGCCCTGCGCGTGGGACGGTCCGGATGGGTGAGCGTATGACGGTGACGCGCCCGTCGCGCAGCGCGTCCTCCGGGTCGGAGGTGAGGAGGGTGACGGGTGTGCTGATCACCCTGCAGCAAAGCGGTCTGGCCCTTGGCGTTGCCACCCTCGGCACGTTCTACCTGGCCCTGGCACCGCACGACGTCGCTCATGCCTTCACCGACGTCGAGTACGTGCAGATGGGCATCGTCGCTCTGCTCGCGGTCGGTGCCGCCGCCCTGCCACGCTTCACCGACGCCGCGTCGGGGGCCGCTCCGGTCGTCGACGCCTGAACCCGCCGCCCCGCCGACGTGGACACCGAGGCAGCCATGCTGTCCCGACTGCAGGGCGGACGCCGGCAACTGCGCTCCTCCGCCTGCGCGTACGGGTCATTCACCACGAGGCCATCCTCGGACGCACACCACGGCCGCCGTGACGATCACCACGGCGATCTCTACCAGGCGCTTCGTGGTCTGTGACCCCGACGGCATCCGTACCCCCTCGCCGGGCACGTTGTCGAAGGGCCCCACCGTTTGTGGTGGGGCCCTTCGACGTTCTCCGTCTCCGTCTCCGTCGGCCTTGGCGGACCGCTGCGGACCTGGGTGGGGCGACGCACGTGCCTCGCAGGGGGAGGGCTCGCGAGCATCCCTGCGCGCTGTGTGAGCCAACGGCTCGAGGTCGGCGGGCGTGGCGACGGGCAATGGATGACAAGCCGGATAGCCTCGTCCCGTTATGGGATGAATCGCCTGTCGAGTCGCCGAGCCCAGGAGGGCCCCATCGCCGGGACGAAGTCGGAAGGCGCCGTGTCCGCGCCGGGGAGCCAGCCCCGAGAAGCCGACGAGCTCAGGAACATGCTGCGCCGGCCCGAGTACCGACAGGTGCTGGTGTTCTGCGGGCTGATCGGCATCCCAGTGTCGCTGATCGCGTTCTGGTTCCTCGTGGCGCTCCACCAACTGGAGCAGCTGATCTGGACGGACTGGCCCAGGGATCTGGGCTGGAAACAGGCTCCCTGGTGGTGGGCGTTCCCTCTGCTGCTGGTGGCCGGAGTGGTCGTCGGCCTGATCGTCGCCCGGCTTCCCGGGCGGGGCGGTCACATCCCGGCGGGCGGCCTGCACTCGGGCGGGATGACGAAGAACGCGCTGCCCGGTGTCGTCATCGCTGCCCTGTTGGGCCTGCCGCTCGGCGTCGTGCTGGGTCCCGAGGCGCCCCTGATCGCCCTGGGCAGCGGTCTCGCTCTGCTCTTCGCCAGCTTTGTTCGAGCGCCCCGGACGGAGGCGAGCGCGGCGTTGCTCGGCGCAGCCGGAGCCGCCGCGGCCATCTCCGCACTCTTCGGGAACCCGGTGGTGGGCGCGGTGCTCCTGATGGAGGTGGCCGGAGTGGGCGGGCCGCAGCTCTTCGCGGTGATGCTGCCGGTCCTGCTGTCCAGCGGAGTCGGGGACTTGGTGTTCACCGGGTTCGTCCACTGGACCGGCCTGCAGACCGGGAGTCTGGACATCGGCCTGCCCAAGGCGCCGCTGCTCGACGCGGGAGACATCCTGTGGTCGCTCCTGATGGCACCGGCCGTCGCATTCCTGATCCACTGGGTCTTCGTCGGCGGGCGCTTCGCGGCCGGGTTCGTGTCGTCGTGGACGGTACGGAACACCACCCTCTGCGCGCTCGGGGCGGCGGGCTGCATCGCGCTCTACACGGTCGCCACCGGCCGTTCGCCGTCCGAGGTCGCCCTGTCCGGGGAGACCACCCTGGGTCAACTGGCCAAGGATCCGCATGCCTGGTCGGTGGGCGCCCTCGTCGCGATGATGGTGTTCAAGGCCATCGGGTACTCGCTGTGTCTGGGCAGTCTGCGGGGCGGTCCCGTCTTCCCCGCGCTGTTCCTGGGCGGAGCGGCCGGCGCCCTGCTGGCGCCGCTGCCCGGCTTCGGCCTGGTGCCGGCCATGGCGGCCGGGATGGCGGCGTCGGTGACGGCGGCCCTGCGGCTGCCCGTCAGCAGCGTGGTGCTGGTCGTCCTCCTGCTGGGCAACGTGCAGACGGTCGCGGTAGTGGTGCTGGCGTCGGTCGTGTCCTTCGTCCTGACCGAGCTGTTGCCGCAGGGCCCGCGGATCCCCGCGTTCAGCGAGTCGCCAGGCGGTCGAGCGCGTCGTCGAGCGTCGTCGCGGCCATGATGAGCGACAGGTGGGTGAAGGCCTGCGGGAAATTGCCCAGTTGCTCCCCGCTGGGGCCGATCTCCTCGGCGAACAGCCCGACATGGTTCGCGTACGTGTGCATCTTCTCGAAGGTGTAGCGGGCCTGCGGGAGGCGGCCGGCCCGGGCGAGGGCGTCGACGTACAGGAAGGTGCAGAGGCTGAACGTGCCCTCCGAGCCCCGCAGTCCGTCGGGAGAGGCCGCCGGATCGTAGCGGTAGACCAGGCTGTCGGAGACGAGCCGGTGGTCGATGGCGTCGAGGGTGGACAGCCAGCCGGGGCTCTTCGGGGCGAGGAAACCCACCCGAGGGGCGAGCAGGAGAGAGGCGTCCAGGACATCGCCGCCGTAGTGCTGGACCAGTGCCTGTTCCTTCTGGCTCCAGCCGCGTTCCATGACCTGCTCGAGGATCGTGTCGCGTGCCTGGGTCCATCGCTGTGTGTTGGCCGGCCGCCTGAACTCCTCGGCGATCTTCAGGCAGTTGTCGAAGGCCGCCCAGCACATCACGCGGCTGTAGGTGAAGTCCTTGCGTCCGCCCCGGGTCTCCCAGATGCCCTCGTCGGGCCGGTCCCAGTTGTCCGCGAGCCAGTCCATCAGCCCCGCGAGTCCCTTCCAGCCGTGGTAGCCCGCCTGCTGGCCGATCTCCTCCATGCCCTCGGACATGGCATACAGGGCCTCGCCGTAGATGTCGAGCTGCAGCTGATCGGCGGCGGCGTTGCCGGCCCGTACCGGGCTGGACCCGCGGTAGCCCTCGAAGTGCTCGAGGATCTCCTCCGTCAGATGGGGGTCCCCGTCGACCCGGTACATGATCTGCAGCGGTTCCCCGTCGGCTTCCTCGCCCGCCCGCAGCCGGTCTCCGAGCCAGCTGGTGAACTGGGAGGCCTCCTCGACGAATCCTAGGTCGAGCAGCGCCCGGACCGACAGCGAGCCGTCCCGCACCCATGTGTACCGGTAGTCCCAGTTGCGCTCGCCGCCGACCTGCTCGGGCAGACCCATCGTCGCGGCGGCCACCGGGGCACCGCTCGGAGCGTACGTGAGCAGTTTGAGGGTGATGGCCGAGCGGTTCACCATGTCCGGCCAGCGGCCGCGGTACCGGGAGGTGCGCACCCAGCGCTGCCAGAAGTCGATGTTGGCCCACAGATCCTCGGTGATCGTGTCGACGGTCGGCGGTGGCGGTGTCTCGCCGTCCGGGCCGCTCACGGTGAACACGGCGACGGCCGCCTGACCTGCCTCCAGCGTGACCGCGCCCCGGACGTCCCGGCCGTCCCGCTCCACCGGGAAGCTGGTCTGCAGGTACGCGGTCGTACCGGGAGCCCGGAAGGTGGCGGCCCCGTCGGTCAGATCGAGTTCGTGCTCGGCCCGCGCGTAGTCGAAGCGCGGGCGGCACTCCAGGTCGAAACGGACGGTACCGCGCACCGTCCGTACGGCGCGCACCAAGGTGTGCCGGTCGGACGGTGTCCGCGACTGGATGGCCGGCATGTGGTCGATGACCTCACCGACCCCGTCGGGAGACATGAAGCGGGTCACGACGACGGCAGTGTCGGGGTAGTAGAGCTGTCGGCGCGTCACCTCGGGGGAGGTGGGTGCGAACAGGAAGTGTCCGCCGCCGTCGTGGTCCAGCAGGGACGCGAAGATGCTGGGTGAGTCGAAGCGTGGTGCCGCGAACCAGTCGATCACGCCCTCGGAGGTCACCAAGGCAGCGGTCTGCAGGTCCCCGATCAGTCCGTGGTCGGCGATGGGCGGGTAGCGGTCCATGACAGTCTCCCTTCAGGCCGCTTCGGCGGGGACCCGTCCCGCCTCGATGGCATCGACCAGGGCCTGGTGGTCCTTCTCGTTCTGGTCCGCGTACAGCTCGGCGAACGTCGCCAGCGCGCGGTCGAAGACGTCACTGCCGCCCAGGTACGCGGCGATCGCGATCCGGTCGCCGGACCTGGCGTGGGCGCGGGCCAGCGTGGCGCCGCACAGCTCACCGAACAGGGCCATCTGCTGCGGCGACATGGTTTCGGCCACGGCGATGCCCTTCCAGTCCCGCAACTGGCGTACGTAGAAGTCCCGGCGCCTGCCGTCGATGCCCTGAGCGCGTTCCCAGCCCAGGAAGATGTCGCTGGTGGCCTGCATCAGCCGCTGGCCGTTGACGACGCGCTCGCCCTGGGTGCGGAAGGCGGCGCCACCGGCGTAGGGCGCCAGCACCGACTCGTCGGCCTCTTTGGCCTGCAGGAACAGCGGGTCCTCGTCGTCCTTGCCGAGCAACAGCACGATCCAGCAGCGGGTTCCCACGCTGCCCACCCCGACGACCTTGCGCGCGATGTCGGCGACACGGTAGCTCTCCAGGAGGAACCGGCGGTCGGACTGCAGAGAGTGGCCGTACCGCTCGATCAGCCTGCTGATCTCCTTCTCCAGCTGGCCGCGTTCGGCCTCCGGAAGCAGATCCTCCAGCCGTACCAGGAGCGGCGGGTCGGGAGCGATCCGGCGCTTTCCGTCGACGACGCGGGTGAGTTTGTCGAAGACCTGCACCGTGTCGTGCGCGCGGGCCCGCTCCCGGGCGCGCTCCCAGCGGTCGCGGTCCTTGGCGCCGAGCACCGGGGCGAACTGCTCCTGCATCTCGTCCGCTTCGAAGCGGGTGTACCAGACGTCGAGATTGCCCAGCCCCGCGAAGCTTCGCATCCGCTCGCGGTAGGACCGCACGGCCGCCCGCACCACCGACGCCCGCTCCGTGGAGCTGAAGCCGTTCGCCCGGCCCGCGATGACCAGGCTGGCGGACAGGCGCTTGACGTCCCACTCCCACGGGCCGGGCAGCGTCTCGTCGAAGTCGTTGATGTCGAACATCAGACGGCGTTCCGGAGAGGCCAGCAGCCGGAAGTTCAGCATGTGTGCGTCGCCGCACAACTGCGCCCTGATACCGGTGCGCGGGGTGTCGGCAAGGTCCGCGGCCATGATGGCGGCGGCTCCGCGGTAGAAGCGGAACGGTGATTCGCTCATCCTGCCGTAGCGGATCGGTACGAGTTCCGGCACCCGCTTCGCCGACTGCGTCTCGATGACGTCCACCGGATCGGTGCGCTTCGGCGGGGGTGTGAACTCGGCGTGCGCGGAACGGGGGGCGGCGGACCGGGCGGCCTTGCCGAGCGCGGCCCGCTCCTTCGGGGTGCGGTGCCGCAGGTCGTGGCCGGTGGGGCTGTGCTCGCTCATTGCAGGCGCTCCGCGATGTGGTCACCGACACGCAGAGCGTTGGCGATGGCCGTCAGCGACGGATTGACCGCTCCGATGCTCGGGAAGAAGCTCGTGTCGACGACATAGAGGTTGTCGAGGTCGTGGGCCTTGCAGTTGACGTCGAGAGCGGAGCTTGCGGGGTCGCTGCCGAAGCGGACGGTGCCCGCCTGGTGTGCCGTGGCGCCGATGGGCATCCCCTTGTGCAGGTAGATGCTGTGCGACAGCAGATGGTGCTCGTGCATGCCCAGGTGGCCGAGCATCCCCTGCAGCTTGTGCCGCAGACGTGTCAGCCCCGCGATGTTGTTCTTCTCGTCCAGGGCAAGGTGCACCGCGCCGTCCTGGTCGAGAGTGACGCGGTTGTCGGCCATGGGCAGATCCTCACCGCACAGCCAGAAGTCGACCGCGTGGTGGGCGATCACCTCGAAGGGCATGTCCGGCGAAACGGTTCCTGCCCAGCGCGGCGCCTCCCCGTGGATCTGATCGGCGTCCGACTTGCCGAGCATCTGGATGCCGCCGAGCGGGTAGTCCCAGTCGTCCGAACCCAGATACCAGTCGTGCAGGGCGAGTGTCTTCTGGAACTTGGTGTCGTTCGGCTCCTTTGACACGGCCATCAGCGCCAGGTTGTTGTGCCGCATGTAGTAACGGCCCACTACACCCGAGCTGTTGGCCAGGCCGTCCGGGTGCCGGTCGTCGGCCGAACGCAGCAGGAGGACCGCGGAGTTGACGGCACCGCAGGCGACGACCACGATGTCGGCGCTGAACTCCGCTGCCGAACCGTCCTGCAGAGCCGCGACGACCGAGGTGACGCTGCGGCCGGCCGGGTCCGTGACGAGACGCCGGACCTCGGCGCCGGTGACCAACTCGACGTTGTCGTGGCGCAGCGCGGGGTCGACACAGATGACCTGGGCGTCGGACTTCGCGCCCACCAGACAGGGGAAGCCGTCGACGCGGTCGCAGCGGATGCATACGCTGTCGTGGGTCGCCCGTCCCCGTTCGTCCTGGGTGAGGTTCACCCCGATCGGGAGATGGAACGGGTGCAGCCCTCGCTTCTCCAGGTCGTCGCTCAACTGCTGGATGCGCGGCTCGTGCTGGACCGGCTCGTAGGCGTACTGCGCGCTCGTGGGCCCCTCGGTGGGGTCCTCGCCGTGCCGGCCATGCACCAGGTAGAGGTGCTCGGCCTGTGTGTAGTACGGCTCCAGGTCCTCGTACCGCAGTGGCCAGGCGGGCGAGACGCCGTCGTGATGGCGGAGCTCACCGAAATCCTCGGGGCGCAGCCGGAACAGCGCGGCTCCGTAGAACTTGGTGTTTCCGCCCACGTAGTAATTGACCTCTGGCGGGAACTGGTTGCCGTGTTTGTCGTACCAGAATTCCGGAGCTCGGTACTTTCCCTTGACGAAGACCGCTGTGGAATCCCAGTTGGCTCGTTCGCGGGGGAGATAGTCACCCCGTTCGAGAATGAGGATGTTTTTCCCGCTGGGCGCCAGTCGATGGGCGAGAGTGCCACCGCCCGCGCCGGTTCCGATGATGATGACGTCATAGTGCTGCGCGTCGCTCATGCCGGCCGCCGTCCTCGGAGCACGCTCCGGTCCTGCCGGGTGAATTGGTGGACAGTTATCCGGCTACAAACGTATCGCCGGAAGGTGTTCCCGGCGAATTGGGCGAACCCAGGGCCCGCGCCATCGCGGGTTCGCGTGCGATGACCGCGCCGGCGGTGATGCAGAGGGTCACGACCACGCACAGCGCGATGAGCCACGACAGCATGGTGAACACCGCGCCCAGCGATCCGTACTTGTCAAGGCTGTGGTTGAGAGCCCTGGGCACGTACAGGTGCGCGGCCGAGGTGAGGACACTCAGGGCCGTTCCCGTCAGGAGGGCACCCGGCAGCAGCGGCAGCCACGGCACGCGACCGGTCAGCAGCAGGTGCTGGGTCCACCACCACATGCCGACCTCGGCGGCCAGCAGGAGCGGCAGGCCCAGCCACAGTCCCTGGCCGAAGCCGCCCCGCAGGGGCCCCTGCAGCCCGATCATGACCAGCCACGCGGCGAGCCAGGCGATCCATCGCCACGCGGCGACCCTCGCGCCCGCTCCCGGAAGCCTCCAGGCGCGCTCGCAGAGCCGTTGCATGGCACGGCTGCACGCGGTGGCCGAGATCAGCACCATCAGCCCGCTGACGACGCCGGTGCTCTGGCGCAGTTCGGACTCATCCCCTTGGTAGACCTTCTTCAACTGGGCATCCGCGCTTCCGGTCAGTCCGAAGACGTCATGCACCGAGGTGACGAACTGGTCGCGCACCGCCTGCGGGGCGACGGAGGCCACGACGAAGAGCAGCGGTACCGCCGTGAGGAACGTCTGGGCGGCCAGGCGGGTCGCGGAGTCCAGCACATTCACCGAGACCAGATGCGACATGAGATGCGTGATCACCGGGAACCGTGTCTCGGTCCGGGCACGCAGCCCGAGGAGCCGGGCCCGGACCGAGGCGCCCCGCCGGCGCCGCCGCTCCTGACCTGCCTGCGAGGGCGGGCCGTCCTGTCCGGGTCCCTTGCCTGGCTGCATGCTGCCAGCGTGCCGTCGCAGTGGCCGCGCAGCCCGTGGCGCGGGTGTGGCGGGGGCCGTAGGGGTGACAGCGCGGCCGGGCCGGCGCCCGCGGGCGCCGAGGATTTGTGGGCTCATGTCGGGGCGGTGACGATGAGGCCATGAGCGAGACCGGCCACGCGGCGGGGGCCGCGCGGACCTTCGGGGGCTGCGATGGTGCTTGACCTGATGCTCATCGGCCTGGCGATCGCTGTCGATCCGCTGCCGGTGACCGCGTTCGTCCTGGTGTTGTCGGCGCGGCGCGGGATCTGGAAGGGCCTGGTCTTCATCCTTGCCTGGCTTGCCTCCTTCGTGGCCGTTCTCGCCGCGGTGCTGCTCACCACCGGCGGCGAGCCTCCTGCTCCCAAGTCCCCGCCCTCCACGGCCTCGCTCGCCGCCCGGCTCGCGATCGGCGTGGGGCTGCTCTGGTATGCCGAGCACCGGCGCCGGTCGTCCCGTCGGCCCAAGCCCTCCGGCGGGATGATGTCGCGGCTCGACCGGATCTCCCTGTGGACCGCGGCGGGGCTGGCGCCGCTCCTGCAGCCGTGGGGGCTCGTGGCGGCGGGCGCGGCGACAGTGGTGCATGCCGACCTGTCCCACGGCTCCTCCTTCGTGGTCCTGTTCGGCTACTGCCTCCTGGCCACCAGCAGCCTGCTGGCGATGGAGATCTACGCGACGTTCGCCCCCGACTCCGCCCGCGTACGGCTCGGAAAGCTGCGCACCTGGATGGAGAGTCACCAGGACCAGGCGCTCGTCGGCCTGTCGCTGTTCCTGGGGCTGTATCTGGTGGGCAGGAGCATCTACGAGCTGACGTCCTGAGCGCGAGGGGGCCGGGGGCTCACAGCACGGCGAGCGGATTGACCGGGGAGCCGGTCGCGAAGGGCAACCGCAGCGGCGCGATCACACACAGGAACGACCAGTGCCCTTCTCGTACGCAGACCGGTACGAGATCCTCGAATCGCAGGAAGTCGAGAAGGTGCAGCCCCATGGCGTGCACGGCGAGCACGTGCACAGGGAAGGCCACGCCCTGGGTGGTGCTGGGCGCCGTGTCGTTGTTGCCGTCGCTGCCGAGCACCGCCACTTCCCGCTCGGCCAGGAACTCCAGGGCAGCCGGATGCAGCCCGGCCCGTGCATCGGCGGAGTCCCACGGCCCCCGCTCCTCGCGACGCCGCCGGTGTCCGACTCGTACGAGCAGGATGTCGCCGGGGCCGACCCGCACACCTTGGCGGGCCTCGGCGGCGGCGAGGTCCTCCGCGGTGACGTGGGATCCGGGTTCGAGCCAGGGGAGGCCGTGCAGTCCCGGGATGTCCAGCAGCACGCCACGCCCCACGATGCCGTCCCGGACCAGGTCGAGAGACAGGGCGCTCGCCCCGTCGGGCGAAAGGGCGTCGGCGGCCGGGACGCCGCCGTGCAGGGTGCCGTCGTAGATGACGTGGCACAGAGCGTCGATGTGGCTGTTGACATCGCTGTGGACGTCCATGGCGAAGCGGTCCCGGGCGAAGTCCAGGCCCCCGCCCGGTCCCGGAACGCCGCCCGCAGGAGCGGTGAGCCGGTGCTCGGCGGGCTCCGGGTCGTCAGGGCCGGCGAGGGTGTTCACCGGGGCGGCCAGCGAGATCGTACGGCCCGAACGCACCTCGCGTACGGCGGCCAGCAACCGCTCGGAGGTGAGGGTGTCCAGAGCACCCCTCGGGGACGCGGCACCGGGAGCGGTGCTCCGCAGACGCTGGTACAGCGAACGGAAGTCGGCCTCGCTGAGCTCGTGGGACGTCGACATGCTCCCACCATCGGGCAGGGCCCGGGTTCCCGCGCGCGGAGCCGCTCGGCATCGGCGGTGCCCGGGGCCGATTTGCCGGGCCCCGGCGTCGCCGCGTTAATGGATGAGCGCCCCGAGACTCGGAGGTTCCGATGGACATGCTTCATGTCCGGGCGGTGTCCCCGCCGGATCTCACGGAACGCGCGATGGCACTGCTCAGCACCGAGCCGTGTGTCCTCAATCTCGTCCTGCACCGCGACCGCGTACGCAACCCCGACGGCGACGCCATCGAGTGCGACGTGCTGACCGGGGCGGCGAACGAGGTGCTCAGGGGCCTGCGCGACCTGAAGCTGGAGCACCGCGGATCCATCGTCCTGGCGCCGGTCGACTTCGCCTTCTCCGACCGCGCGGCCACGGCCGGGGCGGAGGAGCTCGGGGCCCGGCTGCGGGCGCCGGTGTGGGAACAGGTGGAGGCCAGGATCCGGGCCGAGGGCCGCTATCCGCCGAGCTTCTACCTGTTCCTGGTGATCGCCGGCATCATCGGTGCGGTCGGCATCATCACCAACTCCCAGATCCTCATCGTGGCGGCCATGGTCGTCGGACCGGAGTACGGGGCGATCACCAGCGTCGCGCTCGGTGTCGACCGACGCTCCGGGACCAGGATCCGGCAGGGGCTCGCCGCCTTGCTCGTCGGGTTCCTGCTGGCGATCGTCTGGGCCTTCCTGTTCGGCCTGCTCGTGCGGGGTTACGACCTGCAGCCACCGGCGTTCGACCTGGGGATCAGGCCCGTATCGCACCTGATCGACACGCCGGACTTCTACTCGGTGGTGGTCGCGGTGCTGGCCGGAATCGTCGGCATCGTGTCCCTGGCGGAGGCCCGCACCAGCGCTCTGCTCGGTGTCTTCATCTCGGTCACCACCATTCCGGCCGGGGCCGACATAGGGGTCTCGTGCGCTTTCGCCAGCTGGGACGAGGCATGGGGCTCGTTTCTGCAACTGCTGCTCAACATCGGCATCCTGATCGTGGTCGGCGCCGGCACGCTGAAGTGCCAACGGGCGATCTGGCGCCGCGTGCGCAAGCGCCGCGACGCACGCGCGGCACAGCGGACACCGCCGGGCTGACAGAGTGTCACGCGGGCGCCGTGTCCAGGAACTCGCGGATCGCGAAGGCCACCAGCACGATCACCGCCGTCCAGATCACGACCGCCATGGTCGGGTAGCTCCAGGTGAACAGGACGATCGCGGCCACCGCCAGGATCGCGGCCCCGATCCACCGCTTGTAGCGGTGCACGAACCGCCCCACCGCGCCCAGCCGCAGCCCCGCCGAGGCGGCCACGTCCCGCCCCGCGCCGATGCCCTTGCTGCAGAAGTGACGGGTGAACACGGCGGCTCGGGACGGGCCGATGAAGAACGCGCCGACGGCCGTGACCAGGGCCAGTGCCCCGACCGCCCGCACACTGGAGCGCAGGAACTTCACCAGTGAGTCGTAGACGGCGCCCGCCGCTGCCTGGTTCGCCCCCGGCGGCAGATGGTCCAGATACACCGTGCGGAAGACGGTGAGGCACAGTCCCAAGACCACCATGGCGGCGAACACCCCGAGCGCGGCCCCGATCAGCGCCCGCCGGCGATGGGACGCCAGGAACACGCCCGCGGCGGCGATCAGCACCGCGATGACGGGCAGCCAGTTGCCGATGATCTGCAGCACCCTCAGATACGACTTGATCTTGCCGACGTCCTTCCCCTCGACCACGACGAAGTCCGTGTGGACGTCCGGGATCTTCGCGGCCGCCCCGAAACCCGAACTGACCAGTCGGTCCTTCACCTGGGCCACGATGGGCGCGACGTCGATGGCGACCTGATTGTTCTTCAGCGACACCGCGGCGTCGGCCGAGCCCGTCAGCGCCTTGTCCACGGCGGTGTGGGCCCGGCGGTTGGCGTCTGTCCAGGCCGTCTCGAAGGCGCTGCTGGAGACCACCCGCATCACGGTGGAGCTCACCAGCTCCTTCAGGCCGCTGTTGATGGGACCGCTCAGGTCACCGATGAGGCTCGCGGCCCTGGGTGGCACGCCCTTCTGCGCCGCCGCCCGACTCAGCTCCGCGACCAGACTGTCCACGTCGATCTGCTTGAGTACTTCGTTGGTGACCCGGGTCGTGACCGCCTGCTGGACGTCGGGATTGGAGGCCAGCGGCGCCACGGTCGCGACGTAACGGTCGGTGTCCCGGATGATGCTGTTCGCCCAGACCGCGACCACGGCGAGCAGTGCCAGCACGGACGCCAGGATGATCAGCAGGACCGAGCCCAGGGACCGCAGCCAGTGCCTCGGCTCGCGCCGGGCACCTTCCAACTCGCTCACCCGGCGACGCAGTTCGTCCAGTTCGCCGCCCCCCTGCTGCGAGGGGCGCCGATCGTCGGAAGAAGTCGCACGGGGGCGATCCGGTTCCGGTGGGGGCGTGTCGCTGCTTGTCATACCTCCGAGCAGATCCCGGTCAGGACCACTGAGCGAGGCGGGAGGGGCCGCCGGGGTGAAATCCGTACCGGGTGCGACGACCGGCGCCCGGTGATGCAATGGCATTCAGGGGGCCCACGAGCACCAGAGGTGACGCCGTGAGCGAGCAATTCGACGAGATGGGACCCATCGACTACGTGGTGGTGGAGTTCCCCGGCAGCCACATGACAGGCGAGGGCTTTCCGCTGCTGGTCGATCTGGTGGACCGCGGCCTCATCCGGATCCTCGACCTGGTGTTCATCAGGAAGGACGAGGACGGTTCGGTGGCCGCCCTGGAGATCGCCGATCTCACCGGTGACGGCAAACTCGACCTCGCCGTCTTCGAAGGTGTCCACTCCGGTCTGCTGGGCCAGGACGACCTCGAGGAGGCCGCCGCGGCCGTGGAGCCCGGCAACTCCGCCGGCCTGCTGGTCTACGAGAACGTGTGGGCCGCGCCCTTCGCCGCCGCCCTGCGGCGTGGCGGAGCGCAGCTGGTCGCCTCCGGACGGCTCCCCGTACAGGCCGTCCTCGCCTCGCTCGAGGCGGCCGAGGCCGCGTCCTGAGGTGCCGGCCGCAAGCTCAGCCGCTACCGGGGACGACGTAGTAGCTCAGCCACGGGGACTGGCCGGGCGTGTAGCCGATGGACGACTGCGTCGCGAGGTAGAAGCTCTCGCCGCCGGTCTGGCCGCTCTGGTCCTGACCAGCCGGCGTCAGCGCGCAGTCCGCGTTGGTGTAGAGCCGGATGTCGTAGAGCGTGTAGTTGACCACGCGGTAGGCGCCGCCCGGCAGGCGATGGCATGTCTTGCCGGCCGGGCTCTGGATCACCACTTCCTGCTTGGCCGGCGTCGTGTAGACGATCGTGCCCATGGCGGAGCGCGTGCAGCCCGCGGCCGCGAGCATGAGAACGACGGCCCCGGCCCGGCGGCCGGCCTGGCGACGACAGATCATGGCGACAAGTCCTCGTCTGTGCGGGAAGTCAGCGGGAAGCCTGGGGCCTCTGTGGCCCACGCTGCCGTGACCACGGGTCCGCGTCATCTGATGCGCGACCAGTCGGATGAATTCCGGAAGACACCCCGGTGACGACCGACCAGGTGCTCACGGGCCTCGGCCTGATCGTCGTACTGGCGGTCGGCTCACAGGTGCTGGCAAGCCGGCTGCGGATTCCGGCGCTGATCGTGCTGCTGCCGGTCGGTTTCACCGCCGGCGCTCTGACGGACGCCGTCAACCCCGAGCGACTGCTGGGCAGCACCTTCTCGCCGCTGGTCTCGCTGGCGGTCGCGGTGATCCTGTACGACGCCGGGCTGGGACTCGATCTGCGCCGGTTCGTCGCTCACACCCGGCGGGTCGTGGTGCGGCTGCTGTGGTTCGGTGTGCTGGTCACGTGGCTGTCGGCGGCGCTGCTCGCCGTCCCCCTGCTCGGGATGTCCGTCAGCGCGGCGTGGATGCTGGGTGCGATCCTGGTCGTCTCCGGGCCCACGGTGGTCGGCCCGCTGCTCAACTTCGTACGCCCCACGGACCGCGTCCAGCGGATCCTCGTGTGGGAGGGGTCCCTCATCGACCCGCTGGGCGGCATCCTGGGCGCGCTGGTCTTCCACGCGGTGGTGGCCGGCGAACAACATGGCCTCGGCAGCCGGCTCGAGGTCTTCCTCGCCAGCGCCGCGGTCGGCGTGTTGGGGGGTGTCGTCGGGGCGGCCGTGCTGTTGGTGCTGCGCCGGCTTCAGCTGGGCGAGGTACTGGGTACGACGGTGCAGCTGGCGGCGGTGGTCGGGGTCGCCGCCGCCTGCGACATCGTCCGCGAGGACACCGGGCTCATCGCCGCCGTCCTGATGGGTCTGGCCGTGGCGAACCTGCCCGGCGCCGACGTCCCCGCCCGCAAGCCCTTCTTCGAAACCCTCGTCCATCTGATCATCGGGCTGCTGTTCATCTCCATCTCCGCCACCGTCACCCCGCACTCGCTGCGGCACGTCATGCTGCCGACGCTCGGGATCGTCGCCGTCCTCGTCCTGGTGACCAGACCCGTGGCGGCACTGGTGGCGTCCCTGCGTACGGACCTGTCGCGCGGGGAGCGAGGCTTCATCGGGTGGATGGCGCCACGCGGCATCGTGGCCGCTTCCACCGCCTCGACCTTCTCGGCGTCGCTCGTCGACAAGGGGATCGGCGGCGCCTCGAAGATCCTGCCCGCCACGTTCGTGGTGATCGTGGCGACGGTCACGCTGTACGGGCTGACCGCGGCGCCCATGGCGCGACGGCTGCACGTGGTGCGCTCGGCACGCTCCCGGCCCCTGCTGGTGGGCGGCGCCCCGTGGGTGGTCGATCTGGGGAAGGCGCTGCGGTCGGTGGGGCTGGAGGTCGTCATGTGGGCGGGGCGCGAGGACGAACGGGAACGGATCGCCGCCGCCGGGCTCGAACTCGCCCGCGGGGAACTGTTCGCGGCGGCCACGGGCGCCGGTGCGGAGCTGGAAGGTCTCACGGGGGTCCTGCTGCTCACCGAGGAGGACGACTTCAACGCCCTGGCCGCCACGAATCTGGCGGGCAGCGTCGACGGTACGGTCTACCGCCTGGGGCCGCCCGTGGACAGCGAGGGCGTCGTCGCCCCGTACTCGGGTGGCGAGGTGCTCTTCGGCGCGGCGCTGACCGGAGTCGAGCTGACGCGCCGCCATGACCGAGGTGCCCGGGTCCTGACGCGCCGCGTGAGGGGGCCTCTCCCCGACGGCACCGAGGTGCTCTTCCTGGTGCGTGGCGACGGCCGGCTGCTCCCCGTGACGCGGACGGACCGCCCGACGCCCCAGGACGGGGACGTGGCGGTGCTGCTCGGCTGAAGGCGGCTCGGCGCCTCAGTGCGCCGCACGTCCGCCGAAGTGCGTGACGGCGGCACGGGCCCGCGCGAGCGTGACCTGGAGGTCCCCCGTGGCGTCGACGGTGGCGCCTGGCTCGGCCGGCTCCAGCGGCTCCAGGTCGCCGAACTGCGAGTCGATCAGCCCGGCGGGCATGAAGTGCCCGGTGCGCGCGGCGACGCGGTCCTGGGCGGTGTCCCGGTCCAGGGCCAGGTAAAGGCACCAGACCTCGCTTGCGGCGGACCGCAGTTCGTCACGGTAGCGGCGCTTGAGCGCAGAGCAGGCCACGATCAACCCCTGGCCGGATTCGGCGGCTCCGCGGATGTGGTCGGCCAGGATGCGCAGCCACGGCTCGCGGTCCGCGTCGTTCAGAGCATGCCCGGCGCGCATCTTGGCGATGTTGGCACTGGGATGGACCGCGTCGCCGTCCAGGAACGGCATGCCGAGCCCGTCGGCGATCGCGGTGCCGACCGTGGACTTACCGGAACCCGACACGCCCATGACCACGACGATCATTCGGGTCCCTCGGGACCGGATCCGGGCGCCGCCTGGCGCAGGTCCGCGTCGGTGAGGGGCTGCAGAGCACCGCGGGTGTCGAGTCGGTAGAGCAGGACCAGGGCCGGCCCGACCAGCACGATCGCGATGAGCGTGACCAGGGCGAGCCAGCGCAGCGTCGTCGACGCCCCCGCCGCCTGGGAGACGGTCAGCGAGGTGGGAATGAGGTACGGACGCTGGGCCAGCCCCCACGCGAAGACCACGAGGGCCACGGAGGCGGCCGCGGTGAGCCGTGCCCACCCGGTGGCAAAGCGGAACAGCAGCCCCGCGGTGGCCAGTGCGCTGACCGCTGCCAGGATCACCAGGACCAGTCCGATTCCGCTGGTGAGACCGTCGTACACGTACCGAGCGTCGTCATGCGTCACGCCGAGACCGATGAGCGCCAGGACGGCGATGACGCCGAGACTGCCCCAGGCCCGCAGCCGGAAATAGCCGACGAGGTCGGTCGCCCCGAAGCGGCGGGCGTCGGCGGTGAGGAACACCGCGCCGAGAAACGCGGTCGCCGCGACCGTGAGCAGGCCCGCGATGACCGACGTCCCGTTGGACCACGCCTCGGCCGACGCCGTCGTCCCCGGAGCCACCCGCCCGGTGGCCAGGCCCCCGACCGCCGCGCCGAGGAAGAAGGGCGTCAGCAGCGAGGCGACGGCGAACAGCGCCCCGTAGACCCTGCGTCCGGCGATCCGCCGCGTGGGTTTGCGCAGGGCGAAGCCCGCACCGCGCAGGACCAGTCCCACCGCCGCCAGGGCCAGCGGGAGCCACATGGCCGAGAAGAGCGTTTGGAACAGGATCGGGAAGCCCGTCCACATGACGACCAGGATGAAGATGAGCCAGACGTTGTTGGCCTCCCAGACCGGCGCCATCGCATGGTCGACCAGCCATCGGGGACGTTTGCCCCGCTCGGCGCCACCGGCCATGAGGTCCCAGAAACCGGCACCGTAATCCGTGCCTCCGGCGCAGGCATAGGCGGCCACCAGGATCAGCAGCACCCAGGCCACGAGGTCCGCGATGGTCATGCGCGGTCTCCGTTCCCGGGCCCGGTGCCGTCATCGGCGCCGGACATCGCCCGCGGCCCGTAGGGGATCTCGCTCTCCGGGCCTTCCGCCGCGGCTTCCGGGGCTGCGCCCGAGTCCGCCTGCCGCCATCTGCCGCTCATTTTCCGTACGACCGTCAGGAACGCGCCGAAGGCGCAGATGTAGACGACGATCACGATGCCGAGCATCGTCCACAGCCCGTAGGCGTGGGTGCCGGTGACCGCCTCCGACACCCGCATGTGCTGGTAGACGATCCAGGGCTGGCGGCCCACCTCCGTGGTGATCCAGCCGCATTCGACGGTGATCAGGCACGCCGCGCCAGCGACGGCCGCGCTCCGGAAGAACCAGAGCGACTTGGGCAGGTCACGGTGGCGCAGCCAGCACCAGCCGTACCAGAGCGCGAGCAGGATGAGCAGGCTCCCGATGGTCACCATGATGTCGAACGCCCAGTGGACGATGGTGGCCTGAGTGGCCGTCGGACGGTCGCTCGCGGGGACCGTCGTGAGTCCCGACACTTGGGTGGCCGGGCTGAAGCCGGCCAGGATCGAGTCGAGTTGGGGGATCTTCAGGCCGCCGGAGATGCTCCCGTCGGGGTGCATCCGCCCGAACATGTACTCCGGGACGTGGGTGCCGGTCTTCCAGACGATCTCCATGGCGGCGAACTTCACCGGCTGCTTGTGGAACACGGAGCGGGCCAGTGAGTCCCCGAGCATGAACTGGATCGGCGTGAGGATGGCCGCGACCGTGAACGGCAGGGTGAAGCCGAGCCGGTGGTAGCGGTCCCTGCGGCCGCGCAGCCATCCGACCGCGTAGACGCCCGCCACGGCATAGGCCGCGGTCATGTAGGCAGCGCCCAGGAAGTGCCAGTATTCGGGGCCGAAGATCGGGGTGAAGATCGCCTGCCGTACATCGACGCTCGCCGGGTTCCCGGACGCGTCGAGGGTGAAGCCCTGGGGCGTGTTCATCCACGAGTTCGCGGCGATGATCCCGAACGCCCCCAGCAGGGCGGACGCGCACAACGGAATCCCGACCCAGAAGTGCGGCCACGGTTTGAGGGTGCGCCAGCCGTACAGATAGATGGCGATGAGGATCGCCTCGAGGAAGAAGGCCCACCCCTCGATACCGAAGGCGAGTCCGAAGACGTCGCCCCAACGCCCCATCATGCCTGGCCACAAGAGCCCGAATTCGAAGGACAGTACGGTGCCCGTCACGATGCCGATGGCGAACTGGACGGCCATCACCGCCGACCACCGGCGCGCGATGCGCAGCGCGACCTCGTCGCCCTTGCGCAGCCCGCGGTGGTGCATGAGCAGGGTGAGGGCCGGCAGAGCGACGCCGAAGGGTACGAGCAGGATGTGGGTGGCCAGGGTGAAGGCCATCAGTTGGCGTGCGGGGAGGAGTTGGGGCGGGGTGGCCGCCAGGACGTCGATCGCGTTGGTCACGCGGGGCCTCGCTGATCATCGGGACGGGCGGGGGGAACGGAACCTCTCAGCCACCCGTGGCGAAGCCGGGGAACAGCGTCATGCCGCCGTCCACGTAGATCGTGGTGCCCACGACGTAGTCGAGCAGGTCGGAGGCGAGCACGGCCACCGTGTTCGCGATGTCGTCCGGGTCGCCGACACGGCGGTAGGGAATGAGCCGCAGCAGGGCGGCCTCGGCTTCCGGGGTGTCCCACGCGCTGCGGTTAATGGGTGTGCGAATCGCCCCGGGGGCCACTGCGTTGACCCGGATCCGATACGGCGCGAGCTCCTGCGAGAGCGTCGCCATGAGCATCAGCACACCGCCCTTGGAGGCGGCGTAGTTGGCGTGTCCGGACCAGGGGATGAGCTGGTGCACCGAGCTCATGCAAATGATCTTCCCCGCCGACTGTGACACCTCCGGCACGACGCCCCGGCGCATGAATTCCTTGGTCGCCTCGCGAGCGCAGAGGAACTGGCCGGTGAGGTTGACGTCCAGCACCTTGTGCCACTGTTCCGTCGTCATGTCGGTGATGGGCGCGTCCCGCTGAAGGCCCGCGTTCGCCACCATGATGTCGATGGTCCCGAACTCCCTGACCATACGGGCGACCATCTCGACGACCTGGTCCTCCTGGGAGACGTCCGCCTCATGTGCGTACGCGCGGACACCGAATCCCTCGATCTCGCGCACCACCTCTTCCGCCGCGTCGCCTCCGGCGACGTAGTTCACCACGACATCGGCGCCCACCCGTCCGAGAGCGATCGCGGTCGCCTTGCCAATGCCGGAATTCGCGCCGGTGACGAGCGCCTTCTGACCTTTGAGGAGGGGAAAGGCAATCGGCCTCGGCCGAGTGCCGTCACTGACGCTGGTCTCCACTGATGACTCCCTATGGGTGCAACCCCGTTGCCGGGGGAATCCGCCCCACCACGAAAGCATCAGTGGGTCACCCCAGCTCGCTGGCACGGGTCCTGTCAGCCCCGTGCGGGTGATGGCGGGGGCCGAACGGCGCAACCACGCGCCGCCGCGCGACTCCGCCCGCTCCGCGGGCTACGCTGCGGCGTCGCTGCCCGTGCGGGCGCTCAGGGCCCAGATGACGAAGCCGTCCACGATGATCAGCGTGATGGCCCAGAACGGGTACCAGGGCAGCCACGCGAAGTTGGCGAGCATCGACAGCCCCGCCAGCGTGATGCCGACGACGCGGGCCCACGTCGCCCCCTTGAGCACGGCGAGGCCCGCCAGCGTCACGAGGATGCCGAGGACGAGGTGCAGCCAGCCCCAGCCGGTGAGGCTCCACTGGAAGGTGAAATTCCTGGTCGTGACGAACACGTCGTCTTGGGCGATGGCGGCTATTCCCTCGAATATCGACATGATGCCGCCGAAGATCATCATGATCGCGGCGAATACCGTCCAGCCGGTCACGGCCGTTCCCCCACCGGCGGTGGTCCGCTGCATACCTGTGGTGTGCGTGGCCATGTGGGACTCCTCTTGCCTAGGTCCATCGCCGAGACGGATTCGGCCGACGGCTCACACGTTTCCAGGCTGCCACGAGTGCCGTCCGCAAGCAGTTCGGCGAGAATGCACCTCGGCCGCGCTTCCCGACGTGCAGTGGAATCCAAGCGGTGAAATAATCGCCTTGCCCGGTATGCCGACATTGACGCGCCGACTCGAGGAGTCATTCAGCGATTCCGCGTGAGAAAGGACATCGCCATGCCAGGTCTTCTTCGCGGAGTCGCCCGCACGGCGGTCGTCGCGGGAACGGCGACCGCAGTCTCCAACCGCGTGTCGCGCCGCCAGCAGGGACGATGGGCCGCCCAGCAGGGCTACCAGGAAACCCAGCCGCAGCCCGTTCCCGCCGCGCAGCCGCAACAGGCCGCAGCGCCGACCGACGACATGGGTAGCACACTCGACCAACTCAAGCAGCTCGGCGAACTCAAGGCACAAGGCGTGCTCACCGAGGCCGAGTTCGAGGAGCAGAAGCGCAGGCTCCTCGGCTGAACGTGTGCGAAACTGCCGCGATGGCCTCAGAGACGATCACCGCGGCAGCCGCGGGCACCTGGAAACTCGGAGATCTCACCGTCAACCGCATCGGCTTCGGCGCGATGCGGTTGACCGGCAGCGCGGCCTTCCACTACGGCACACCGAGCGACCGCGAACGCTCGATCGCCGTGCTGCGGCGCGCGATCGAGCTGGGCGTCAACCACATCGACACCGCGGCCTTCTACTTCTCCTCATTGCGCTCCGCGAACGAACTGATCAACAGCGCGCTCGCCCCGTACGCGGACGACCTGGTGATCGCCACGAAGGTCGGGCCGTTCCGTGACTACTCGGGGGAGTGGGGCACTTCGGCCAGGCCCGAGGATCTGCGCGGCCACGTCGAGGAGAACCTGCGCCAGCTCGGCCGCGATCACCTCGACATGGTGTACCTCCGCCGTATGCGACAGGACTCGATCGCCGAGCACTTCGGCGCGCTGGCCGAGCTGCGCGATGCCGGGCTGATCCGGCACCTCGCCGTCTCCGACGTCGAATCCAGGCACCTCGCCGAAGCACTGGCCATCGCGCCGGTGGTGAGCGTCCAGAACAAGTACGGCCTCGACTCCCCGGACCCCGTGGCCGACGCCGTTCTGCGGACCTGCGGCGAACAGGGCATCGCGTTCGTGCCGTTCTTCGCGATCGCGGGCAAGGGCGGCGCGCTGGGCCCGAGCGGTGCCACCGACGACGTGGTGCTCGCCGTCGCGCGGGCGCACGACGCGACGCCCGCCCAGGTCCGGCTGGCGTGGACCCTCCAGCAGGGCCCGCACGTGCTCGCCATTCCCGGCACCGGCAACCCGGACCACTTGGCGGAGAACGTGGCGGCGGGCGCGCTCCGTCTCACGGACGAGGAGATGGCCCGCCTCGACGCGCTCCATACACGGGCGCAGTGAGCCGGCCGGCCCCTGACGGCTCGCGGCAGGGGCCCGCCGGGCTCAGCCCGCGTACGCGTTCAGCGGGTAGTGGTCCGAGAGGTTCGTGTACGTGTAGTCGGTGCCCCAACTGGACACCGTCCAGGGCGCGGACTGTTCCTTGACGACCTCGTTCTTCCAGACCGCGGGACGCGCGTGACCGGCGCGGTGGAGGACGTAGTCGAGGTCCTCACGGGGGTCGGTCGGGTAGCGGTCGTGCGCGATGGAGTTCTCCTGTGTGTCGAAGGAGTACGGGTGCCCGGTGCGTGCGTCGGCTCCCAACAGGTCGGCGTCCGCGAGCATCGAGGCGTACTCCGGGCTGCGGGAGTCGACGTTGAAGTCACCGGCGACCAGGACCTGTTCGTCAGCCGGAATGTTCTTGGCGTCCAGGAACGCGTCGATCGCCTTGAACTGCCGGCTGCGCATGGAGGCGGCCTCACCCGCGCTGCATCCCGGGTCTGTTGACTGCGCATGGGTGCCCACCATATGAACCTTGGTGCCGTTCACATTCAACACCACATAGGCGAACCCCTTGTTGGACCACCAGTCCGCGCCGCACGCGTCCTTGTAGACGTACTGCTCCTTGTGCAGGATCGGCCACTTGCTGAGCACGGTCACGCCGCCGTCCTCGGGCGTGGTCGACGAGTACGCCCCGCCGGTCGCGTCCCAGCCGCTCTTGCTCCGCCCGACTACCGGCGTCTGGTACGGGTACTCGCTCGCCGCCGCGCTCTTGAGGGCGTCCGACGAGGAGTTGTCGAAGGCCTCCTGCAGCACGACGACGTCGTTCCCGCGGAAGAACGAGGTCTTCGGTATCTCCGCGGCGCGGTGGTCCTGCCCCCAGTTCGGGTACAGGTTCTTGCTCATGAGGAAGACGTTGTACGTCAGCACCCTCATCGAAGGAGTCGTCGCGGTGTCGGCCGACGCGGGCGCGGCCCCGACGAGGCCCGCGGCGGTGAGCGTGAGGACGAGGGTGGCTGCGCCCTGGGTGCGGCGCAGTGAGGAGAGCGGCACTGGATCTCCCTGTGAGTGAAGGGGGTTGAGTGGCGCCGCACATCAAATCACCGGGGATTACTGTCAGGTAACTCCCGTGCAGGGAAAGGATGTCTCCCAGGAGTACGTCCAGAGGCGCTTCCAAGGGTGTGCCCGGAGTGCGTCCCCGAGTACGTGCGTCAGGAGACCGCCCTCGTCGCGCCCGGCGCTCCGAGGCGCAAGCCGTCGATGACCAGATCGAGTAGCCGGGCGACGCGTGCCTCGCCCTCCTGGCCGGGGCCGATCCGCCACAGGAATCCCACCATCAGCAGCACGTCGTCCGGGTCGATGCCGGGCCGGATGCTGCCGTCGTCCTCGCACGCGCGCAGCAGCAGAGTGATGGCGCCGATGACCGAGGCGTAGATCTCGCCCGCGAGGCTGTCGTCGGTGAGGGCGTGCAGGACGTCCGACAGGCCGTGCTTGATCCGCCCGTAGTACGCGAGGCGGTCGAACCAGAGCCGCAGCGCCTCCAGCGGGGGGTGCTCCTTGAGCAGTTCCGGCGCGTACGCCGCGAGTTGGTCGACCTCGTGGCGGTAGACCGCGAGGATCAGCGCCTCGCGGGTGGGGAAGTGCCGGTACAGCGTCCCGGGCCCGACGCCCGCCTTCTTGGCGATGGAGTTCAGCGAGGCGTCGCTGGAGTCGGTGAACGCGTCCCGTGCGACCTCGATGATGCGGGCGCGGTTCTGTCGCGCGTCCGCCCGCACGGGCTCGTTGTGCCGCTCGGCCATGCTGCCGCTCCGTCCTTCCGCCGTGGGCCGCGTGACTCTGCCAGGAGGCGCTTGCCTACCGGAGACCTCTCCGTTAATGTCGGCAGTGATCCGGAGACCCCTCCGGACAAGTAGAGCACATCATCGACGCAGGTGGCGTGCGCCGATTCGGCGACCCTGCCCTTCGGAGGCGGTACAGGTGAAGGTCGTCCTCTTCGGAGCGAGCGGCATGATCGGGCACGGAGTCCTCAGGGCGTGTCTGGACGACGACGGCGTGGAGAGCGTCACCGCCGTCGTCCGGCGCCCCCTCGGGGTACGGCACCCCAAGCTTCGTGAGGCGGTCCATGCGGACTTCACGGATCTGACCGACGTGGCCGCGTCCCTCGACGGCGCCGATGCCTGCTACTTCTGCCTGGGCACCTCTTCGGCGGGGCTGACCGAGGTCGAGTACACCCGCGTCACCCACGACTACGCCCTCGCGGCAGCCCGCGCGCTGCTGCCGCTGAACGGGGACCTGACCTTCGTGTACGTCTCGGGTCACAGCGCGGACAGCGCCAGCGCGACGATGTGGGCGAGAGTGAAGGGCCGGGCCGAGGAGGCACTGCTGGCCCTGCCGTTCCGCGCCTACGTCTTCCGGCCGTCCTACATCCGGCCCCGGCGGGGCGCCCGTCCCGCGACTCGCCCCTACCGTCTGCTGTACGCCTCCACCTCCTGGCTCTACCCGGTACTGCGCCGCCTGTTCCCGCGGCACATGACCACGACCGACACCGTGGGCCGCGCGATGCTCGCGGTGACGCGACTTCAAGGGCGAGGGCCGCGCGTGCTCACCAGCGTGGAGATCAACGGCTTGGCTGCCCAGGAGACGGCGTAGCCGCCGCCCGCCCGTGAGGGATCGTCGTGGGGCGGGCGGCTGCCCAAGGGGTCAGCCCAACCGCTCGTGCAGGAAGGACACCGTGCTCTCCCAGGCCTGTGCGGCCGACTCCGGGGCGTACGTCTCGGAGCGGCCGTCGTTGAAGAAGGCGTGGTGGGCGGGGTAGAGGCGGAGGTCGGGGGTGACCCCGGACTGCTCCTGGATCGCCTCGCTCAGCTGCTCCAGACTTTCCTTCGGAATGCTGGTGTCGAGTTCCCCGTAGTGGCCAAGGATCTGCGCCTTGAGGCCGGAGAAGTCCGGCAACTCGCCCTGGATCACGCCGTAGAACGGCACCGCCGCGCTGACCCGCGGGTCGGCCGCCGCCTGGTAGATGACGAAGCCGCCGCCCATGCAGAAGCCGACCGACGCCACCGTGTCCGAGGTGACCTCGGGCAGACCCAGCAGATGGTCGACCGCGCCCGAGAGCAGCTCGACGCCGCGCGAGACCGGCAGCTCCTTCATCATCCGGAAGGCCTCGCCGCTGTCGTGCGCCACATTGCCGCCGTACAGGTCGGGCGCGAGGGCCACGAAGCCCTCCGCCGCCAGCCGGTCCGCGACATTCGCGATGTGGTCGGTCAGGCCCCACCACTCCTGGATGACGATCACGCCGGGGCCCTGCCCGGAAGGCGGCAGCGCCAGATAGCCGTGCGCGGTGCCTCCGGCGCTCGGGAAGGTCACGTTCTGATGGGCGGGGGCTCCGGTCGACTTCGGCAGCTCGGACATGTCAGTCAACTCCTGTGGGGGCAGCGTCAGGTGGGGGCGCGGTGGGCCCGGCCCCGAGTCGATCTCCACGATGTCATGCGCGCGCACCGCGACCTCGCCCGGCCCGCACGACACGGCCCGCTGCCACCTTCTGCAGCAGGCTGTACGCGAGAACCGGCAGCAGCACATGCGGCCGGTCGGGCAGCGTCGTCGTGATGAGGACCGCGCCGGCGCTGCTGTTGTTCATCCCGCAGGCCAGAGTGACGGAGGCACCGGCGGGCGGGTCGAGGCGCAGTGCGCGCGCGGTGATCCGGCCCAGCGTGAACGACAGCCCGCAGACGGTGGCGGCGACGGCCAACGCGGCCACGAACAACACCGGTTCCGGGTGGATGAGGAAGGGGCCGAGGACGCCGCTGGCATTGATGTACGTCAGCAGCAGCGAACCGAGTATCGCCGCGGGAACCGCCGCGCCGAGGAGCCGGTCCATGAGGCGGCGGGTCAGGGCGAGCCGGCACAGGATTCCGGCGCCGCAGGGCAGCAGGACCCCCGTGAGCGCGAAGCCGCTCCCCGCGGACTGCGCTGCTCCGGCCAGCGTGCCCGCGTACTCACCGCTCAGCAGCGGGCACAGCGCTGTCATCGTGACCGGTGCGGTCAGGGGGCTGACGATCGTGGACGCCAGCACGAGGCCCACCGTCGTCGGCTGATCGCCGTCCCCCTTGCTGGTCCACACGGTGGCCCCGGCCGCCACGGGCATGGCGACGATCAGGATCATCGCAGCGACCATGCCGCTGCCCCCGTCGGTGTCGGGCGACTGCCGCAGCGCGAACGCGACCCCTGGGATGATCAGCAGCGGCGCGACCAGATGAAGGACGAGCCCGGTCAGCAGCGCGGTGGGGCGTCCGAGTAACGCCCGCAGCTCGTGCAGGGGCACTTGGAGACCTGCGGTGAACAGGACGAGGGACAGCAGGAGATGGGGCATTCTGAAAGGGAGTTCAGGCAGTCCAAGGACCCCGGCCGCGCCGATCGTGTGCGTGTCGCGCAGCCACAGACCCAAGGCCGGCATCGTCGTGGCGGCGAGATAGGCCGCGCCGACGGCCCATCCGAGATGGCTACGGAGCAGAGTGAGGGGGGATTTCGCGAGGGGGTACATCGCTCGGGGCGTGCGATTCATGGCGGCGCTCTTCCGTCGTGGGACCTGGGCGGAGACGGGGCGCCGATATCGCGGAGCAGGCACGGGGAGCGAACCGTGCGACAGCGTAGGTGCACAGGCTCAGCCAGCAGAGGCTGAACAGCCAGCCGCCCAGGACGTCGGAGAACCAGTGAACTCCCAAGTAGACACGCGACAGTCCGACCAGCGCGGCCCAGCAGCCGATGACCAGAACGAGCGACTTTCTTCCGCGCGAAGCCCGCGCGAGCACCGCGAGAATGAGCAGTCCGCCGGTGACGGCGGATGTGGTGGTGTGGCCCGAGGGGAAGGACCAGCCGGAGGCGTGCGTGGCCCAGTCCGCCGTCGCGGGGCGGGGGCGGGCGACCAGGGACATCACCCCGTGCCGCACGGCTTGCGCGGCGGCCAGACAGACGAGACAGCCGACGGCGGAGAGGATCCGCCGGCGCGCCGTACGGCCCAGGGCGAGGCCGGCGATGGCGACCAGCGCGTACGGAACGATCCCTGTGCCGGTGTACGTCACACCGCGCGCCAGGGCGAGGGCCACATCCGGGCGGTGTCCCACCGACCAGGAGGCGAGGTTCTCGTCGCCGAACAGCGCCGCGCCGTCCCGGCCGATCAGGACCAGCGTCAGGAGTACGAACGCGACGGCGCTGCCCACCGCCGTCGAACCGGCGAGGTCCGTGGCATCCTCGCGCGACGACGCGATGCGCCGGGCTGCGGACATCGGTGCGGCCCCCTTCCATGCTGGTCAGGCGGACGCGGCAGGAGACCACACCCCGTGCTGACTACAAACCTGTAGACGGTCTACGCAACTGTAGACGATTAAGCGGTGGGGAGCGTTCCCGGAGCACCCGACCGGATGCCGTACGCTACGTGTTACGTATAACCCTGGAGGGGTCCCGATGAGACGCATCGCCCTGGTCACCCTCGTCGTCGACGACTACGACGAGGCGATCCGCCACTACACCGAAGCCCTCGGATTCCGGCTCGTCGAGGACACGCCGCGCCCCGACGGCTCCCGCTGGGTCGTCGTCGAACCGGGCACCGAGGGCGGCGGCAGCGGGCTGCTGCTGGCCCGGGCCAAGAACGAGGCGCAGCGCGGCCGGATCGGTGACCAGACCGGCGGGCGCGTGGGCTTCTTCCTGCACACCGACGACTTCGCCCGCGACTACGCGCGGATGCGGGCCGCCGGCGTGACCTTCCTGGAAGAGCCGCGCCACGAGCCGTACGGCTCCGTCGTCGTCTTCCAGGACCTGTACGGAAACCGCTGGGACCTGCTCCAGCCGGCCACCACCGCCTGAGCCGGTCGAGAACCCGCCGCACACCACCTGCCGAACCTGCCGAGGAAAGACACGCATGACCGCGCCCCGCATCGACGTCGACACCATCCGCCGCCTCCCCAAGGCCGTACTGCACGACCACCTCGACGGTGGTCTGCGCCCCGCCACCCTCGTGGAGCTCGCGGAGACGGTCGGCCACACCCTGCCCACCACCGACCCGCTGGCGCTGGCCGACTGGTACTACGAGGCCGCCAACTCCGGTGACCTGGTGCGCTACATAGCCACCTTCGAGCACACCCTCGCCGTGATGCAGTCCCGCGAGGGCCTGCTGCGCACCGCAGAAGAGTACGTCCTCGACCTGGCCGAGGACGGCGTCGTCTACGGCGAGGTCCGGTATGCGCCCGAGCTGATGGTGAACGGCGGCCTCACCCTGCCCGAAGTCGTCGAGACCGTGCAGGAAGGCCTGGCGGCGGGCATGGCCAAGGCGGCCGCCGCCGGTACCCCCGTACGCGTCGGCACCCTGCTGTGCGGCATGCGCATGTTCGACCGCACCCGCGAGATCGCCGACCTGGCGGTGGCGTTCCGGGACGGCGGCGTCGTCGGCTTCGACATCGCGGGCGCCGAGGACGGCTTCCCGCCCGCCGACCACCTGGCCGCCTTCGAGCACCTGCGCGGCGAGAGCGTCCCGTTCACCATCCACGCCGGCGAGGCCCACGGCCTGCCCAGCATCCACCAGGCCCTCCAGGTCTGCGGCGCCCAGCGCATCGGCCACGGCGTCCGCATCACCGAGGACATCGTCGACGGCAAGCTCGGCCGCCTGGCGGGCTGGGTGCGCGACCGCCGTATCGCCCTGGAGATGTGCCCGACGTCCAACCTTCAGACGGGCGCGGCCACCTCCATCGCCGAGCACCCCATCACCGCCCTGCGCGACCTGGGCTTCCGCGTCACCCTCAACACCGACAACCGTCTGGTGTCGGGCACGACGATGACCCGCGAGATGTCGCTGCTGGTCGAGGAGGCGGGCTGGGATGTCGAGGACCTGCGCACGGTCACAGTGAACGCGATCAAGAGCGCGTTCATCCCGTTCGACGAGCGCAACGCCCTCATCCGCGACGTGGTGCTGCCCGGGTACGAGGCCGCGCTCTAGGGAAACCCGGGTGCGGGCCACGCTTCAGCGAATCCCGCGTGCGGGCCGCGCCCTGAAGCAGCCCGCGTTCGGGGCCGCGCCCTACAGCAGCCCGCGTACGTACGCGGCCTGGCCGACGTGTTGCAGATCGTCGGCCAGGACGCTGACCAGCCGTACGCCGAGGGTGACCGGCGGGGTCCAGCGCTCGTCCACGACGCGCTCCAGGTCCTTGGCGGTCAGCCCGCGCACGAACTCCATGCTCTGCTCGTGCACGGCGTCGTAGTAGCCGATCAGCAGATCGCCCGACTCCACCCGCACCTTGGCCACTTTCGCCGGGGTGTGACCGTACCCGGTGTCCCGGCGGGGCAGATCGAGCCCGAAGCGTTTCTCCCAGCCCCCCGCCAGCCAGACCTGGTCCAGCTCGGCGGCGTCGGCGACATGGTCGTCCTGGACCCGGGTGAGATGCCAGATGAGCCATGAGATGGAGTTGGCGGTCTCGGCGGGCCGGGCGTTGAGGTCGTCCGGGGCCAGACCCTCGACGGCGGCATGGACTTCTTCCTGGATGCGGCTGTACGCGTCGATGAGGATGTCCTTTGCATGCATGCGTCCACCATCGCGCACAGCGGCGCCTCACGCGTCCGGAATCCAGCTCCCGTGGAAGCCCAGCGGCACCCGGCCCGGCAGATGGATCCGGGCGACCGGCTCACCCATGAAGTCCTGGGCGGCCAGGATCACCAGGTCGGCCGCCCCGCGATCGGGGTTGTGCACGTACGCGATCGCGTAGCCGTCGTCCTCGGCCCTCGCCCCCTGCGCGGGCACGAAGACGGCTTCCCCCGCGGCGGCGTCCCGCGGCAGGCGGTGTACCTGCGTGGTCCCCCGGAACAGGTCGTGCTTGATCAGCGCGTTGCTGAAGGCACGGTCGGGCGGATTTCCGTCGGCCGTCATGTACGCCAGCGTCATGTCGGCGGCGGCCGCGGTGTAGGCGTACCGGTGCCGCCGGGTCACCAACGCCTCGTGGACGCGCGGGAATTCCTGCGGGCGGTCGTCGATCGTCCTGGTGCGTACGCGGCCGTGGGCCAGGTCGACGGTCCAGCGTTCGAGCGAGGCGGTGCCCGCTCCGTAGGGTCCGTCGGAGCCGCGGCCCGCGACAAAGAAGGGTGCCGGGTAGGTCGTCATGTCGACGACCACGGACGAGCCCTCGTCGTACGCGTTCAGTGTGTGGGAGTAGTAGACCGGCTCGACCTCGAACCAGCGGACCTCGCCGCCCGCGCGCGGCAGCAGGCCGACGCGCGTCGCGTGCTTCTCGTTCCAGATGTACGGAACCAGGTCGCCACGCTCCGCGGCCGCGGGGTCGAAGGTGATGGGCAGATCGAAGATCACGACGTATTTCTCGGTGAGCGCGAAGTCGTGCATCATCGGCCCGTCCGCCACCGGGATCCTCGTGCTCCGCACGACCCGGCCCGTGTGATCGATGACGTGGTGCCGGACATGGTCCCAGGTCGGGTAATAGGCGATCGCGTGCAGTTCGCCGGCCGCCGCGTCGAACTTGGTGTGCGCGGTGAAGGCCCCCTTGAGAGTGCCCCGGAAGTCGTAGGTACCCACGGTGTTGAGCTCGTGGTCGAGTTCGTACGGCAGGGGCCCGCTCTCCTGGAGCGCCAGGATCCGCCCGTCCAGGCCGATGACATGGGTGTTGCACGGGAAGTCGTCCGGCGGCACGGGCCCGGGGTAGGGCTCGCCGAGCTTCTTGGCCACCGACGACGAGCGGACCCAGCGGTTGCGGTACCACTCGGCGCGGCCGTCGCGCAGCCGCACGCCGTGCACCATGCCCTCGCCGAGCATCCAGTGGTGGGCACGAGGGTCCTCAAGTCCCAGGACGTTGGGGCCGTTTCGCAGGAAGCGGCCGTTCAGTTCGCGCGGGATCCGTCCGGTGACCGGCAGATCGAACGCCGTCAGCTCCTCGGTGACGGGCTTGAACGCCCCCTCGAGGAAGGGGTAATGCCGGGTGTCCTGTGTGCGGGGTGGGGCTGCCGCCCCCGCTCGGCCGCCGATGCCGCCGACCAGCCCTCCCGCCGCCGCGACCGCCGCGCCCCGCAGGACCGTCCGTCGTGTGTGATCCGTCATCTGGGTACTCCCGCCTCGCAGTTCTCGTACTGGACGGTCACGAGTCTGCGGCGGCGGGCCGGGCCGGTCAGGAGTGCTGGGGCCCTTTCGGGGGTGGTGTCAGACCCCCTCTTCCGAGGTGTCGAGAAGACTCATCAGCGCCCGCGCCGCCGGACTGGTGGCCTCCGGCGGCGGCAGCATGGCGACGGTCTCGTACGACGCCTCGGAGGCGCCCTTGAGGGGGAGGGCGGTGAGATCGCCGGCCTCCCGCTTGAGGCCGAAGTGCCGTGGTACGACGGCGATGCCGAGGCCCTCGTGGACGAGCTCCAGAAGGCTGTGCACGTCGTTGACCTCAAGGGTCACGGTCCGTCGCACGCCCGCCGCCGCGAAGGCCGCGTCCGTGGTGCGGCGCGGCCCCCAGTCGGGGTGGAAGTCGACGAAGGCCTCGCCACCCAGCTCCTCGGGCGTGAGCACGGCGGCGGTCGCAAGGTGGTGCGTGGGATGGCAGAGCACGGTCATGGACTCGCTGGTCAGCGGCACCGAACGCAGCTGCTCGGTGTCGGCCTGCGTCTTGACGGCGAAGGCCAGATCGAGACGGCCCGCGGCGACCTCCTCGGCCAGCGCTCCGGAACCCGCCTGCCGCAGCCGGATCTCGACATCGGGGTGGCGCCGTCGGAACGCGGCGAGCAGCCTCGCCACATGCACTCCGGCGATGCACTGTTCGGTGCCGAGGGAGAGGGTGCCGCGCAGCACGCCCTGTACGGCGGCGACCGCGTCGTGCGCCGAGCGGACCTGCGCGAGGATCCGCTCCGCCTCGCCAAGCAGCGCGCGACCGGCCTCCGTGAGGGTGACGCGACGAGTGGTGCGGACGAAGAGCGGAGCCTGCAGCTCCCGCTCCAGGGCGCGGATCGACGACGACAGGCCGGACTGCGACACCATGAGCCGCTCCGCCGCCCGGGTGAAGTGCTGGTCCTCGGCGACGGCGACGAAGTGCTGAAGGTGGCGCAGTTCCATGAGGGGCAAGCGTAATCGCTCATTGAGAAGCGTCATCGCTGAATCCCATCCGATTCTCCCGTTGGACCGCTGCCCCGGGCGCGCGCGAGAGTAGGAGACCTGGTTTCCCGGCCTCTCAGGAGTACGCGTTGTACACCGCACACCCCGACCGTTACGCGGACATGCCCTACCGACGCACCGGACGCAGCGGTCTGAAGCTCCCCGCGCTGTCGCTCGGCCTGTGGCACAACTTCGGCCCCGACCGGCCGGTGGAGACCCAGCGCGCGATCCTGCGCCGCGCCTTCGACCTCGGCGTCACGCACTTCGACCTGGCGAACAACTACGGACCGCCGCCCGGAGCCGCCGAGTCGGCCCTCGGCGACGCCCTGACGGCGGACTTCGCGCCCTACCGCGACGAGCTGGTCATCTCCACCAAGGCGGGATACCTGATGTGGCCGGGCCCGTACGGCGAATGGGGCTCGCGCAAGTACCTGCTGTCCTCGCTCGACCAGAGCCTGGGCCGTATGGGCCTGGACTACGTGGACATCTTCTACTCGCACCGCCCCGACCCGGAGACTCCGCTGGAGGAGACGATGGGCGCTCTGCACTCGGCGGTCCAGCAGGGCAAGGCGCTGTACGTCGGCGTCTCCAATTACTCGCCGGAGCAGACCCGCGAAGCCGCCCGCATCCTGGGTGAGCTGGGCACCCCGCTGCTCATCCACCAGCCGCGCTACTCGATGGTCGACCGCCGCCCCGAGGAAGGGCTCCTGGACGCGCTGGACGAGCTGCAGGTGGGCTCCATCGCCTACTCGCCGCTGGAGCAGGGCCTGTTGACCGGCCGCTACCTCGACGGCATCCCGGAGGGTTCGCGCGCCGCGAGCGACAGCCCCTTCCTCAGCGCCGACACGGTCACCGAGGATCTCGTACGGCAGCTGCGTGCCCTCGACGAGATCGCCAAGTCGCGTGGGCAGTCCCTCGCCCAATTGGCGCTGGCCTGGGTGCTGCGCGGCGGCCGGGTGACCTCGGCACTGATCGGCGCGAGCAGCCCGCGGCAGCTGGAGGACAGTGTCGCAGCCATCGGCAACCTGGAGTTCGATCCGGACGAGCTCGCCCGGATCGACGCGATCATCAAGCCGTGACGCCCACTGGTCAGGCGGTGAGGCGCTCGCTGAGCTCCCACAGCCGGTCGGCCGCTTCGGGGTCGATGGCGTAGGGCAGCACTCCTCCCGGTCCGGTGGTCCTCCTGCTCAAGAGACCATCCGGAGCGGGAGAACTCATCGCGGTCCCTCGCCCCGGCCTAGGCCGGAACGCGGTCCAGGAACCCGTGCACGCTCCGGATGCGACCCTCGCCGTCCAGGGTGATCACGTCGAACCCGGCGACGGGCGCCGAGCCGTCCGCCTCATTGACCAGCTCCCAGCCGAAGCGGGCGATGTCGTGGTGGCCGTCGACCGGGCCCAGCGGCCGGAACGCGAACCCCGGGAACTGCTCGTGCGCCGCCGCGATCACGGCCGCGATCTGCTGGTGCCCGCGGACGTCGGCCAGCGGGTCGGTGTAGCTGCCGTCCGCGGCCCAGGCGGCGGCGACCGCCTTCGCCAGCGCGTCCTGCTCGCCCGCGTTCCAGGCCTCGAAGTAGCGGGCGACAGCGGTCTCGTAACGGTCGTTGTTCGCGGACATGGTGAATCAGCCTCCATTGAGGTCGTACCTGCTGGTCAGGGGCCGAATCCCGGCGTGTCGTGCGCTGCTCGGATCCGGTACGACCACCATGCCGGGCGTCGCTGGGGGCGTCGATTACCTCGCGGGTAATGACCCGAGCGCGGGGCGTCGGCGCTGCCCGCTCCCTTTCGGCCAAACCAAGCCGTGAATATGCCAAGAGACTGGCTGGAATGGCATGGTGACAGAGCGTCAGGAGTGACGATACTCAATTCCTAGGGCAATTCAGCCACGCCCGGACAGCAGCATCGTGCACAGCAAAGAGCCGCGGGGAAAGCGAGGCCGGACCGGCAGCGAGCGACGCCAATGGGGGAGCGATCGTGCACGACGAATTCCTTTGCCATGTCACCGCGTACGGAATATGCGGCGGTCAGCGCGTCGGCGTACCCCTGGGGACGTATCGCGCGCCGACCCTGGCGCTGGCCCTGTGGTGGATGAGGGACCGTGCCGCGTGGATGGCGGAGCGGCTCGACCCGCAGCCCGACGACCCGACCTTTCCGCCGAACTCGATCGCGCCGGTGGCGGACACCGTTCCGGACGTGCCGAGCATGCTGCGCGCCTGGTGCGGCGACTCGGTCCAGCAGGAACTGGTCGCGGAGGAATTGGCCGCGGGAAAGCTCGTTCGGATCGCCACCAGTGACGACACCACCGAATACGAATTGCTCGCCGAATCCGTGGACGCGCTGCGCATGCAGCGGACCGCCGCCGTGCTCGGCATTTCCGCCGCCTGATCGCGCGACCGCCGAGCGGGCTTCGCCCCGCCGGCGTACCGCCTCGGCGGCCCTTTCACCCCGGCCCACTGATCAGGCGCACATGTGGACGAATAGCTAGAATTCTGGCATGCGAGAGCGGCCGGTCGCCTCGACTGCGCCCGAACTCGTCCTCGAGACCGAGACGGGCTCCACGGTGATGAGCCCGGGCCGCGACTATCACGTCGGGCGCGATCCCATGAGTGACGTGGTCCTCGACGACGTCCGGGTCTCGTGGCACCACGCGGTGCTGCGGCCCGAGGACGATCACTGGACGCTCGAGGACGAGAACAGCAAGAACGGCACCTACGCCGACGGCCGGCGCGTCCACGAGTGGGGCGTGGGACCGGGCAGCGTCATCCACTTCGCCAATCCCTCCGACGGCCCGCGCGCCGTCCTCGTCAGCCGCCCGCCGGCCACCACGGAGCGCCCCTCCGCCGTCTCCACACCCGCGGCCACCGGCACCTTCCGGCAGCCATCCACCGTACGGCCGCTACCGGAGCGCACCGTCCGCATCGGCCGCGGCGGCGACAACGACCTGGTCGTCGACGAGCTGGTGGTCTCCCGACGGCACGCGGAATTGCGCACCCGCCCGGACGGGACGTACGAGATCGTCGACCTCGGCAGTCACAACGGCACGTTCCTCAACGGCCGGCCCGTCGAGCGCGCTCCGGTCACTCCGGGTGACATCGTCGGCATCGGCCACTCCGCGTTCTGCCTCGTCGGCGACCAGCTGCAGGAGTACGTCGACACGGGCGAGGTCTCCCTGGATGTCCAGGACCTCACCGTCGAGGTCGACCGGGGGCGCAAAACGCTTCTCGACAAGGTGTCCTTTCCCGTCGGCGAGAAATGCCTGCTCGCCGTCGTGGGCCCGAGCGGCGCCGGAAAGTCCACGCTCCTCAACGCCCTGACCGGGCAGCGCCCCGCCGACCGTGGCACCGTCCTCTACGACGGCCGCGACCTCTACCGCGACTACGCCGAGCTGCGCCAGCGCATCGGCCTGGTCCCGCAGGACGACATCCTGCACACACAGCTGACCGTGCGCCGGGCCCTCGGGTACGCCGCCGAGCTGCGCTTCCCGCAGGACACCGCGAAGGCGGAGCGCCGCGCGCGGGTCGACGAGGTGATCCGCGAGCTGGGCCTGGAGCAGCGCGTCGGCCAGCCCATCCACAGCCTGTCCGGCGGCCAGCGCAAGCGGGTCAGCGTGGCCCTGGAACTGCTGACCAAGCCGTCGCTGCTGTTCCTCGACGAGCCGACCTCGGGTCTCGACCCCGGCATGGACCGCTCGGTGATGCACATGCTGCGCGGCCTCGCCGACGACGGCCGTACGGTCATCGTGGTCACCCACAGCGTGCTCAGCCTCGAGGTCTGCGACCGGCTCCTGGTGCTCGCGCCCGGCGGCAAGGTCGCCTACTACGGCCCGCCCGACGACACCCTCGCCTTCTTCGGCTACCGGCACTGGCCCGAGGCGTTCGAGGCCTTCGAGCGGGACGAGGGCAGAGACTGGGCGGGGGAGTACCGGGACTCGCCGTTCCACCAGGAGTACATCGACAACTCCAGCGCACAGCCGCATCTGCCGCCGGCCGCCCCCGCCGCCGTGGTCGGACCGCCGCCCAAGGCCCAGAGCTGGGGCGCGCAACTCGGCACCCTGGTGCGCCGGTACGCGGCCGTGCTCAGCGCCGACCGGACCTTCCTCGCCGTCATGATCGGGTTGCCGTGTGTGATGGGCGCGATGGCCCACGCCGTGGCCGGCAGCAGACTGACGGTGGAGACGGCGATGAACGTGCTGCTCATCCTCTGCATCGGCGGAGTCCTGACGGGCGCGGCCAACGCCGTGCGCGAACTGGTGAAGGAGCGGGTCATCTACCAGCGGGAGCGCGCCGTCGGCCTGTCCCGATCGGCGTACCTGATGTCGAAGATCGTCGTCCTCGGCACGATCACCGTCGTTCAGGCCGTCGTGCTGAGCCTCGTCGCCCTGTTCGGCGTCGACCTCAACGCGCCCGGCGGCAAAGGGGTCCTCATGCCGCCGCTCCTCGAGATCACGGTCGCCGTGGCCCTGCTCGCCTTCGCCGCGATGATGCTCGGCCTCGTCGTCTCCGCCGCGGTGACCAAGGAGGAGGTCACCATGCCGCTGCTGGTGCTGCTCGCCATCGTCCAGGTGGTCTTCAGCGGTGCGCTGTTGAAGTTGGACGGGGTGCCCGGCATGGAGCAACTGGCCTGGTTCGTGCCCGCGCGCTGGGCCCTGGGCGCGATGGCGGGGACCGTCGGGCTGGCCCGGATCGTCCCGGGGCCCCTGACCGCCGACTCGCTGTTCCGGCACTCGTCCGGCGTCTGGCTGCTGAACGTGTGGATGCTGGTCGTGCTCTCCGTCGTCTTCGGATACGTGGTGGTCCGCCTGTTGCGGCGGTACGAACCCGCGGTCATGCGGAAGTAGGCGCCGATGACGACCCCCGACTTCCGTCCCACGCATGTCGTCCCCAAGGACGGCCTGCCCGCCTGGGAGACCCCGGACCCGTCCCGGCCCACCGTTCCGCTCGACGCGCTGCTGCCGGTCCAGCTGGTCGACCGGTTCGGGGACTGGGGCCGGATCGTATGCGCCAACGGCTGGTCGGCCTGGGTCGACGGCCGCCTCCTGATCGCCGTACCGCAGGCACCGCCCGCCGCGAGCAGCCCGCTCACCCGCACCGCGGACCCGCGCCCGCTGCTCGCCCGCGTCGAGGAGGCGCTCACGAGCTACCGCAGCGCCACCGAGGAACTCGCGGCCGGGCGGCTCGACGGTGAGTCCTTCCGCGACCGCACCCAGGGACGGCGGATCGGGGTGGTCGTCGACGGCGAGTCCCTCTGGCTGTACGACGGTGAGCACGAGCGGTGGGTGTACTGCGACGGGACCCGGCTGAGCACCTTCGCGGCCGAGGGGGACCCGGCATCTGCTACGCCCGAGCGGACCGGGGAGGCGCCCAAGGCGCAGGGGCAGACCAGGGGCGTACGGGAACCGGCTCCCGACGGCCGCGAACCCACCCGCCTCGTGACGTACGACGGAGACGACCAGGGTGACGCCTGATGGACGGCACGCGGGTCGAATGGGGTGACGGCTGATGGGCGGTGCGCGACACGACGGGGGTGACGGCTGATGGACGGCTCCCGGCACGACACCAGTCTGTTCGCGGGGAATCCGTCCGATCTGATCGGACGGACCATCGCGGGTTACCGGATCGAGGAGGAGATCGGCCGAGGCGGGATGGCCGTCGTCTACCGTGCCAAGGACCTGCGTCTGGACCGCACCGTCGCCCTCAAGCTGCTCGCGCCGGGGCTCGCCCGCAATGACACCTTCCGCGGCCGCTTCACCCATGAGTCGCGGGTGGCCGCCGCCATCGAACATCCGAACATCGTGCCGGTCTTCGAGGCGGGCGAGGCGGACGGTGTCCTGTACATCGCCATGCGGTTCGTCATCGGGCGCGACCTGCGCCAGCTGCTCGACCGCGAGGGGCCCCTCCCGGTCGTGGTGGCCGCCCGGATCGGCGTCCAGGTCGCCTCGGCGCTGGACGCGGCCCACGACCACGGCCTGGTGCACCGGGACGTGAAACCCGGCAACATCCTGGTGGCGCAGGGCACCGACAGCGACCACCCCGAGCACGTCTACCTCACGGACTTCGGCCTGACGAAGAAGTCGCTGTCGTTGACCGGGTTCACGAACGTCGGCGAGTTCGTCGGCACGCTCGACTACGTCGCACCGGAGCAGATCTCGGGAAAGCCGGTGGACGGCCGGTGCGACGTCTACAGCCTCGCCTGCGTCGTCTACGAGATGATGGCCGGGAATCCGCCCTTCGAGCGCGAGGACGACATGGCGCTGCTGTGGGCCCACCAGTACGACCGGCCGCCGGCCCTGACCGCTCAGCGCCCCGACATCGCCGCCGACGTCGACGCCGTCCTCGCCAAGTCGCTCGCGAAGAGCCCCGAGGACCGGTACGACTCGTGCCTCGCCTTCATGGCCGCGCTGCGAGCAGCGGCGCGAGGCGCCTCGGGCGCGGGCAGGAAACCGGCTCAGGCCGAAGCCGTAGCCGCGGGAACACCGGGGTATTCCGGTCCGCCACCGCAGCCGCCGAGCTGGGCCCGGCCGGTCTTCCCACGCTAGCCGGACGCGTCGTCAACTCCTTTCGGGGGCGGCTGCTTTGACCTCGCCCTTCCGGTGGACGCGTTTCGCCAGCAGGCCGCCCAGGAATCCGGTGACCAGTCCCCACAGCACGGCGAACCCGAGCGCGGTCCACACCTGGGGTTTCAGGAAGAGTTCGCCCTGCAGGCCGCCGCCGATGTCGCCGATGCCGACGATCGACAGGCCGTAGTGCGCCGAGATCCGGACGACGAGACAGATCATCAGCACCGTGAGCACGAGCGCGACCGCCATGTGCACGGCGTGCTGCCAGGCCCGCATCCGAGCCGGTGAGCGCGCCGCCATCAGGAACGCGGCCGCGAGGAGCAGCACCGCGTCGACAACCACCAGCCACCACACTCTGCCGTCGTGCTCGGCGAGCGTGTGGAGGTTGAGCGTGGAGACGTCCGGGGTGCGCAGCACCTCGTCGAGCAGATGCGGCATCGGCAGCCCGAAGGGCCCGTCCACCCGGCCGTTCCAGGTGGCGCCCAAGCCGATCGTGAGGCTGAGCCAGACGAGGTTCGGGAGCCCCAGGAGGATCAGGGCGAACGTCGCGGAGGCGTGCCCGCGGGTCGCCGCCACCACCAGCGCGATGACCACGCCCAGGGCGACGTACGTGAGCAGCAGCGCGACCATGGCGAAGGCGGCCGGACGCACCGACTCCTGGAACCGCAGCAGCCGCGCGGGAAGCGGTGCCCCGGGCGAGACCAGCAGGGCGAGGACGAACACGCCCGCCAGCCACAGCACCCCGAAGCCCAGGGTCTGCGGCACGTCGGTCGTGAAGCCCACCTTGGGCGTGGTGCCGAAGAGTTCACCAATGTCGGCGATGGTCCCGTTCCCCAGGGAGATCTCGAAGTTCTGGCGGGCGAACAGCGCGATGCCGACAAGGGCCAGCGCCCACAGGACGCCGAACCGGGCGGCCCATCCGGCCAGTTCGGCGGCGCCGGCGACGGCCCGGTGCCGCAACGGCCGCAGGAAACCGGCCGCGATCACCAGGGCTCCGGCCAGCGTGACCGACAGTGGAATCACCGTCAGACCCGCCTGGGTCTCGGCGATGACTCCGGCGGCACCCGCGAACTCGACAGTGCCGCCGACCGCCGTCACGACGGTGGCCGCGACGACCCGCGGGAACGCGTTGTCGGGAAGGTCCGTGGCACCCGCCGCCCACAATCCGAGTGCGGCGACCACCCCCATGACGATCAGTCCGGCCAGCACGGCCACGACGGCCTGGACCCAGCCGTGGCGGGCGGCAGTCCGCGCACCGTTGCGGGCAACTGCCTGGTCGGACGGTGTTCGCCGGCTCACGCTGCCACGCTAAGCAGCGCGGAGGCGGTCCGCCCCTCGGGAGGTCCGACCGCGTCAGCTTGCGGGCAGTACCTGATCGGAGCACACAATAGGTTCGTTATGGAAGAAAGCGGCACAAAATGCGCGAAGTGCCGCGGGATCCCTACACCGGGAAGAAGAGCTCGTGAGCGTCGAACCGCCGCCCTCAGGCCGACCCACCGGACCGCCTTCGGGCCCCCTGTCGGGTCCTTCCGAGCCGACCCCGACCCAGCCGGACGGCCGCGCACCCACGGAACCGCCTGGCGGTGCGGGCGGTGGCGGCGGCTCGGGTGGCGGTGGTCCGGGCGGCCCGGACGAGTCGGGCAAGGGGCCGGAGCGGCACTGGTGGAAGTCGGCGCCCCGCATCGCGCTGATATCCGGTGCCGTCGCGGCCGCGGTGATCCTGGGTCTCGTCTTCAGCAACAGCAACTCCGGCGGCGGGAAGAACACCGCCGGCGAGGTCTTCCTCCAGGCCGCGGGGACGTCCGGCCCCGACCCCTACACCGAGTCGTCGGCGAACGACAGTTCCGGCGCGCCCGAGACCCCCACGGTGTCGACCGGGTCGGAAGCCGCCAACGTGACACGTGGCGTGGACGGTTCCGCGCCCGGCCTCTACAGCGGCACCCGCAACGTCTCCAGCTGCAACGTGGAGAAGCAGATCAGCTCCTTGCAGGCGGACCCGGCGAAGAACAGGGCGTTCGCCTCGGTGCAGGGCATCCAGCCGTCCGGGGTCCCGGCGTATCTGCGCTCGCTCACCCCGGTACAGCTGCGGGTGGACACCCGCGTCACCAATCACGGCTACCGCAACGGCGCCTCCACCAGCTACCAGTCGGTCTTCCAGGCGGGCACCTCCGTCCTCGTCGACTCCCGAGGCGTGCCCCGCGTTCGGTGCGCGTGCGGCAACCCGGTGGCGGAGCCGGTCCAGCAGAAGACCACGCCCAAGCCGACCGGCGACTCGTGGCCGTCGTACCGGCCACAGAACGTCGTGGTCGTCGCGCCCTCGGTCACGGTCATCAACGTGTTCATCATCTTCGACCCCCACCACGACGAGTGGATCGCCCGGCGCAAGGGCGACAACGTCCACCACGATCAGAAGACGCATCGGCCGCCGCGCTCGCCCTTCCCGTCGGTGAGTGTCTCCTCCCCGACGCCGAGTTCGCCGTCGCCGAAGTCCCCGTCGCCGAAGTCCCCGTCGCCGTGCGCCTCTTCGCCGGGCGGCGCGAGCAAGTGCCCTCCGACCTCTCCGTCTCCGGCATCCTCGTCGCCTTCGTCGACGTCGAAGTCCCCGTCGTCCGAGTCCTCGTCGCCCTCGTCGACCTCGAAGTCCCCGTCGTCCGAGTCCTCGTCACCTTCGTCGACCTCGAAGTCCCCGTCTGAGCCGTCGGCATCCGAGTCCCCGTCCACCAAGTCCCCGTCCACGGAGCCTCCGACGACGCCCACGTCGGAGCCGGCGTCCGGCTCCGCTTCCGCCGATCGCACGGCGGAGTCCTCGTCCGCGCAGACGGAGTCCGCGCCGGCGCCCTCCTCCGCCCCGCCCAACAGCGCCCCGGAAGAACCGCCCGAGAATTCCCAGGCCCCTGAGGAGTCGTCGGTCCAGTGAGTAACACCGGTACCACGGCCACGCGGACTTCCTGCGCGAACGGACCGACGGCCGAGTGGGGGCAGTAGGGGCGGATCGTCCCTAGGGGCGCCAACGGAGCGTCGCGATCTCGCTCGGGACCGACCAGCTGTCGTACCTCCCCCGCCCCCCGGATTCCACCGAGAGCGGAACGTCGATCCCTTCCCGTGCAGCTCAGCGCTTCTAGGCTGAAGGGGTGAGCAACCAAGCGCCGAACGAAGCCCGTGTCATCCCGCTGCGCCCGGCGGCCACGCCGCGTCCGGCCCCGGCCCGGGCGGACGCCCCGGCACGAGCACCTCAGCGGCCCCGGCCGGTTCTCGCGCCCAGGCAGACGCCACCGGCCCCCGCGGGCAAGGAGCCGCTGTGGCGCGACCTCGTGGGCGACGTTCTGCGACGCGAGCGGCTCGCCCAGGAGCGCACGCTCAAGGATGTGGCCGACGCGGCGCGGATCTCCATGCCGTACCTCTCCGAGCTGGAGCGCGGCCGCAAGGAGGCTTCCTCCGAAGTCCTCGCGGCCGCCGCTCGCGCCCTCGGCCTCGGCCTCACCGACCTGCTGTCGCTGGCCCAGGACGAGCTCACCCGGGCCGGAGCGGGCCGAGGGCGCACCACGACGGCGACCTCGACGACCGCGACGAGGCTGACGACAACGACCTCCCGCTACGACGGGATGTGCCTGGCCGCCTGACCGGCCCGCGATGGTCCGACGCCTGTCGCGCGGTGGTCCAACGCACGTCGCGCGGCCCCGGGTGTCAGACCATCGCGAGCCGCCGACTCAGCACGTCGTCGGCGAGCCCGTACGCCACGGCCTCCTGCGCGGTGAACACCTTGTCGCGGTCCATGTCCGCGCGCAGCGTGGCGATGTCGTGGTGCGTGTGCCGGGAGAGAACCTCCTCGACCTGGGAGCGGATGCGGAGCATCTCCTTGGCCTGCAGGGTGAGGTCCGAGACGGTGCCCTGCCGTCCGCCGCTCGCCGGCTGGCCGAGCAGCACGCGCGCGTGCTCCAGCACGAACCGCCGCCCGGGATCGCCCCCGGCCAGCAGCACCGCCGCCGTCGAGGCCGCCTGCCCGACGCAGAACGTCGAGATCGGCGCCTGGACGAAGGTCATCGTGTCGTAGATCGCCATGAGTGAAGTGAAGGAGCCGCCCGGCGAGTTGATGTAGATCGCGATCTCGCTCTCCGGGCTCGACGACTCCAGATGGAGGAGTTGCGCGATGACGACGTTGGCGACCCCGTCGTCGATCTCCGTACCGAGAAAGATGATCCGCTCGGACAGCAGCCGGCTGAAGACGTCGTAGGACCGCTCGCCCTGCGGGGTCCGCTCGACGACGTTCGGAATCGTGTATGTACCCATTTCAGAGCCCCATCCGTCGCCGTGACGCGGCCGGGCGGACGTCGTCGAGCGACTCGACGACCCGGTCCACCATGCCGTACTCCTTGGCCTGTTCGGCCGTGAACCAGCGGTCCCGGTCGCCGTCCCGGGAGATCGTCTCCTCGCTCTGACCGGTGTGCTCCGCGGTGATCCGCTCGATGGCCTTCTTCGTGAACTCCAGGTTCTGAGCCTGGATTTCGATGTCCGCGGTGGTGCCGCCGATTCCGGCCGACGGCTGGTGCATCATGATCCGCGCGTTGGGAAGCGCGAAACGCTTCCCGTGCGTGCCCACACTGAGCAGGAACTGGCCCATGCTCGCCGCGAATCCCATGGCGAGCGTCGAGACGTCGTTAGGGATCAGCCGCATCGTGTCGTAGATCGCGAGGCCGGCGGTCACCGATCCGCCCGGGCTGTTGATGTACAGGCTGATGTCGGTCCGTGCGTCCTCCGCAGACAGCAGGAGCAGTTGTGCGCAGACCCGGTTCGCGGAGACCTCGTCGACCTGCGTGCCGAGGAAGACGATCCGCTGCGCGAGGAGCTGCGCGGCCAGATGGTCGTCGAAGCGTGAGGGAGGGGTGTCGCCCTCCTCGGCCCGCGGCGCGCGGGCCGGGTCCCAGCCGGTGATGAGTGGAGTCATCGTTCCTCCTTGTCGAGACGCGGCTGCCGTTGCCGCGTTCTCCACTCTCGGCCCGAACGCGCCCGTGGATCAGTTTTCTCTGCCCGCGGCAGATTCGCCGAGGGCAGAGGACGCATGCGCATGGCTCGCCCCGGTCGACCCACCGATCTGTTCGAATACGGTATGAGTATCTTCGTACGCGCACGATTCGACGCCCACGACCAACGGCGGGCGGAGTTCGAGGAATTGGCACTCGCCCTGCAGGAGCAGGTGAAGGAGGAGCCGGGGACTCTCACCTACCGCTGGTTCTCCGCCGGTGCCGGCAGCTATCTGGTCATCGAGGAGTACACCGACGACGAGGCGGTCGCCGTCCACCAGGAGCGCTCGGCGGAACTGCTGGAACGGGCAGGGCAGTTCGCGGACCTGGTGTACGCGGAGATCCACGGCACCGTCGGACCCGAAATCCGTGCCTGGGCCGAGGCACGTCCTCAAGTGACCGTGTTCCCGGACTTCCCCGGTCACGGCGGCACCGAGAGCTGAAGCACACGCGCGGGGCCATGGCCCCGCGCGCTCATCGGCGCCTACCTGACCGGGCCCCGCGCGGCGGGCTGATGAACTGCGGCTCCAGAGCGACCGGAGGCTCGGCGATGCCCGGTCCGCCGACCTCCGCCCAGCGCAGCACCTCGTCCAAGCAGTCGTCGTCCATGGCGAAGCCGATCCAGGTGGCCCGGCCGCCGGCCCGGCGCCCCGTACCGGACGGCTGCACGACGAGGACGTTCGCCTGGTCGCAGGGGCCGAGACAGTCGGTCGTCCGCACGACGAAGCGACCACCGGACGCGTCGGCACCGGCTCGTAGCCGCTCCAACTGCCAGGTGTGGTCGGTTCCGGGGTGCTTGCGCGGGTTGCCGCAGCAGCAGCCCCGGCAGACGACCAGGGTGCAGGGCCGGGAACCGGCGGCGCCGATCGCGGTCGTGCGAAGGCTCTGAGGCGTGGCGCCGGTCACGGGGATGCGGGTCCTCTCAAACGGGGCGCCGTTCGCCGGAGTACGGAGTTCTCACGGACGGCGCGGATGATCACCGTACGAGACGCCTCGCGGGCGGTGTTGATCACCCCCGGCCGGTGCTCTCAGCCGGCAGCGCGAAGCTCCCGGAAGAAGGCCCGCACATCCGCGATCAGCAGATCCGGCTCCTCCATCGCCGCGAAGTGGCCGCCCCGGTCGAATTCGGTCCACCGGACGATGTTGTCGGTGCGCTCGGCGATGTGCCGGAGCAGTACGAAGTTCTCTCGGGGAAAGACGGCGAGGGCGGTCGGGGTGGTCGACAGCTCGGACGGCTTGCCCCAATAGTCCGCGTGGGCTCGCTCGTAGTAGATGCGGCCGGACGAACCGGCCGTGCCGGTCAGCCAATACAGCATCACGTTGGTCAGCAGGAGATCACGGTCGACGGCGTCCTCGGGGCGGTCTCGTGAGTCCGTCCACTGCTTGAACTTCTCGGCGATCCAGGCGAGTTGGCCGACCGGCGAGTCGGTGAGGGCATACGCGAGGGTCTGCGGCCGGGTCGACTGGATATCGGCGTACCCCTGTTCGTCGCGGCTCCACTCCTGGGCCCGCCGCCACGAGGCCAGCGTGCGCTCACGCTCGTCGGCGCTCAACGCGGCCAGCTCTTCGGGGGTCGGTTCGGTGGTCGCGTAGGAACCGGGCAGCAGATTCAGATGGGCGCCGATGACGCGCTCGGGATGGGCCCGGCCCAGCTCACGCGAGACGGCCGCGCCCCAGTCCCCGCCCTGGACCCCGTACCGCTGATAACCGAGACGTTTCATCAGCGCGGCGAACGCGGCGGCCACCCGGGTGAATTCCCAGCCGGTGTCCCGTGTCGGCCCGGAGAGCCCGAATCCGGGAATGCTCGGGACGACCAGATGAAACGCGTCCGACGGGTCGCCGCCGTGTGCACGCGGATCGGTCAATGGCCCCACGACGTCGGTGAATTCGACGATCGAGCCGGGCCAGCCGTGCGTGATGAGCAGGGGAGTCGCATCCGGTTCCGGCGACCGGATGTGCGCGAAATGAATACGCGCGCCGTCGATCTCGGTCGTGAACTGTGGCCATTCGTTGAGCCGCGCCTCCGCGGCACGCCAGTCGTACTCGTGCCGCCAATACCGTACGAGCTCCCGCAGATAATCCCGCGGAATCCCGTACGCCCAGCCCACTCCCGGAAGTTCGTCGGGCCAGCGGGTTCGGTCGAGGCGCTGATGGAGGTCGTCCAGGTCGCTCTGGGGGAAGTCGATACGGAAGGGATGGATGCCGGGGGTGATGTCCGTGGAAGTCATATACGCGGATGCTAGCTCCGCACGGGACGGCGACCGCAGTGGATTTCGGGCGCCCGGCGGGCGCGTCCGGAGCCGTGAGCTGCACGTTACCCGCTGGTAGAAGCCACGGGGACTGCACCCTTGCGGTGGTATCAGGACGGTGCGGGCGCCACCGATGAGTTTTCGGACGAGGATCAGTCGACAGAGGTGACGACGTTTCCCGCCCGAGGAGGTACGTATGCCCGCCGACGGATTCACCACGTGTCTGTGGTTCGACGGCCAGGCCGAAGAGGCCGCGCACTACTACGTCTCGATCTTCAAGAACTCCAAGCTCGGCAGGATCGGCCGCTATACGGAGGCCGGGCCCGGGCCCGCCGGCTCCGTCCTGGTCGCCGAGTTCGTGGCCAACGGACAGAAGTTCGTCGCCCTGAACGGAGGACCCCAGTTCACGTTCGACGAGGCCATCTCGTTCCAGATCCACTGCGACGATCAGGAAGAGGTGGACCACTACTGGAACAAGTTCATCGAGGACGGCGGCGAGGCAGGACCCTGCGGCTGGCTCAAGGACAAGTTCGGCCTGTCCTGGCAGGTCGTCCCGAGCAGGCTCATCGACCTGATCAGCGACCCGGACCCGGAGAAGGCGGCCCGCACGACCCAGGCGATGCTCCAGATGTCCAAGCTGGACATCACGGAACTGGAGAAGGTGTACGCGGGCGAGTAGCGGGTCGGCCGGACGGGCCGCACGCCACGAGCCGTACGTGGTCTGCGGCCCGCCCTTGTGCGGGTCAGGCGAGTTGGCCGCCGTGCAGCGCCGTGTACGCGGCGCCGCGCCGCAGCAGTTCCTCGTGCGAGCCGATCTCCTGAATGGCCCCGTCCCGCATCACGACGATGCGGTCCGCGCCCCGGATCGTGGACAGCCGGTGCGCCACGACGAACGTGGTGCGGCCGCGCAGCAGCCGGGCCAGCGCCTGCTGGACGAGGGCCTCGGAGTGCGTGTCCAGGGCGGAGGTGGCCTCGTCGAGGATGAGCACCCGGGGGTTGCGGATCAGCGCCCGCGCGATGGCGAGCCGCTGGCGCTGACCCCCGGAGAGCCGCGCCCCGTGCTCCCCGACCACGGTGTCGAGACCCTGCGGCAGCCGGTCCACGAACTCCAGTGCGTTGGCGTCGCGCAGTGCTTCCCGCACCACGGCGTCGCCGGCGTCGTCCATGCCGTACGCGACGTTCTCCCTGACCGTGCCGTCGAAGAGGATCGATTCCTGCGGCACGACGGAGACGAAACGCCGGTACGTGCGCAGGTCCAGGGTGTTCATGTCGGTCCCGTCGAGCAGCAGCCGGCCCGACGTCGGACGGATGAAGCCGATGACGAGATTGAGCACCGTGGACTTCCCCGCCCCCGAGGCGCCGACGAGGGCGATGGTCTCGCCGGGGGAGACGGACAGCGTGAAGTCCCGTACGGCGGGCCTGCTTTGCTCGTACGGCGGACCGTCACCTTCGACGTACGTATGCCCGACACCCTCGAAGGTGACCGCACCGCGCACCGAGGCGACCTCCGCCTTGCCCTCGTTGTCCTCCAGTTCGGGCGCTTGGAGCACCTCGCCGACCGACCGCACCGACTCCAGGCCCTTGGAGATGACCGGGGCCAGACCCGCGAGCGTCGTCGTGGAGTTGGTGAGGGTGGCCAGGAAGGCGCTGAGCATGACGACGTCGCCGGGTGTCACACCCCAGTAGCCGTAGTACGACACCAGCGCCGCGCCGGTCAGGAACAGCACGCCGACGACGTTGAGGAACACCCAGGCCAGCGACGCGAACCGCCCGTTGAGCAGGTCGAGGCGCAGCCCGGAGCGGAGCACCTGCCGCAGCGTGCCGTCCATGCGGCGCAGCGCCTTGCCCTCCAGGCCGTGTGCCCGGGTGACCGGGATGAGCCGGGTCATCTCGCTCACCCGCGACGACAGATGCTCCACTTCGAGCCGGAAGTGCTCGTTCTGGGAGCGCAGCCGGGTACGAAGCCGGGCCACGAGCAGGGCCGCGACCGGTACGACACACAGGAAGACGGGCACGAACTCGGGTGTGCGGACGGCGATGACGACCAGTCCGCCCGTGAGCACGGTGAGCGCGCCGAGCCCGGTCTCGGCGGTCTGCTGCACCATCTGCTCCACGGTCTCCACGTCGCGGATCACCTTGGCCTGCAGCACGCCCGCGCTGACCCGCGAGTGATAGCCGATGGAGAGCTGCTGCATACGGGTGCACAGCGCGGAGCGCAGATCGGTGCCCATGCGGCGCACGCTGCCGTACAGCAGCCGGACGTACAGCAGATGCAGCGGGATGTTGACCAGCAGGATGAACAGGATGACCCCGGCGCTCAGCCACACCCGGCCGACCGGCAGGTGCTGGACGACGGTGTCGATGATGGACGCGGTGATCAGCGGCAGCAGCCACACCGGGCTGTGCTTCACGGTGAAGACGAGGAACGCCGCGGCCAGCCGTCCGCGGTCGGCGCGGAACAGATAGGCAAGGGTGCGTATCGGGTGCTCGCCCCGATAGCGATGGTCGAGCGGTTTCTCGGACGACGCCATCGGCGATGGTCCTCCTGGTTGCCGAGTATTGGGCAAGCGCTTTCTGCCCTCCGTGGGCCTGAGTACACCCGCGACGAGGTCGTCGTTTCGGCCGGTCCGATCGTGGTCGTAGGGCCGAAGTCCGGACCCTGCCACAGCGGTCGCTGATGACGGCGGACGCCATCGGTCCGGCCGTCGTGACCGTGATCGGCGCACGCCCCGCCGTCGACGCCGGAGTTACGCCGCTCGCGGTGGTCATCCTGGCGGTGGTCACCGGTGAAGTCGTACGTGCTGTGCTGTGCGGGCAGTTCCCGCCGCTGCCGCTGCGCGAGGAGGTCTGCGCGACCGCCGCCCTGGCGTCGGTCGGTGTCCGCGACGTCGCCGCCGCGGCCGGCGTCTCGGTCGGCACGGTCACGTACCACTTCGGCAGTGTCCAGGAGATCCTGTCCGAGGCGATGGTGCTGCACATCGAGCGCTCCTACGCCGCGCTCAGCGAGGCCGCCGAACAGGCCATCAGCGGCGCCGAGGCGCTGCGGCTGCTCGTCGACGCGCTGTTCACCGAGGACACCGACCGGCACTGGCGGATGTGGTTCGACTACTGGAACGCGGGCGACCAGGACCCGGACCAGGCCTTCGCCCGCGGCCAGGCACAGCGGTACGAGGCCTGGCACACCCAGATCCGGGAACTCGCCCAACGAGGCGTCGACGACGGCGAGTTCACCTGTGCCGACCTCGACGGCTTCACGGTCCGCTTCGCCGCCCTCGCCGACGGCCTCGCCCTGCAACGGCTGCGCCAGGCACCTCCGCTGAGCACGGAGGACGCCCGCCGCCACCTCAACCGGCTGATCGAGACGGAACTCGGGCGGAGACCCTAGTGCACCTCCGCGGCGATCGTCCGGGTGATCTCCCGGGTGATGCGCACGATCCCGGGCGAGCGGACCGGGCACGGCTTCGGCGTGGACGTGGTGGGCGCCAGGCAGAAGTGCAGATAGTCGTCGTCGCGGTGCAGGGCGGTGCGGTCGCGGCCCGGCTGGGTGCAGTACCCGGCATGGTCGTGCTCGTACGAGGTGCACGGCAGGTACTGCGCCCAGGTGTAGCGGGCCGACGCGGGGCTCACGGTCCGGCCGGCGTCGGCGACGAGCTCGCCGGAGGTGTCGGCACGCTTCTCGTACAGCGCGTTCACCCGCCGGACCCGGTCGGGAGTGATCGGGTCCGGCCCCTGCAGCACCCACACGACCTTCGGGGGCCGAGCGCCTCCCGCCCGCGCGATCTGATCGGTCAGCCGTTCCGCGTCCGCCGCGTAGCGCGAGAAGTACGTGTCCCGGTTCGCGTCGTAGGTGATTCCGTCCATGCAGGGCGTGTAGCCCCACGAGTTGCCCCAGAACTGCAGCACCACGAAGTCGGGCCGCAGCAAGCGCACCAGCGCGGCCGCCTTGTCCGCGGTCGGCACGAGCGACCGCTCCCCGGTGCCTTCCAGGTAGTCGCACAGGGTTGTCCCGGAGTAGGGGGCGCTCGTGTAGTGCGCGTGCAACTCGTCCCGCAGGGACTGCCCGAGCACCTTCTGGTTCTCCATGGCGAGCGAGTCCCCGAGATACAGCACGGTGGGGGTCCTCGCCGGAGTACGGGGGGAGGCGGCCGCCCGCTGACGCGTGGTCGAGGACGGTGACCGGGAGGCACCGGGCTCCGCCGGCGCGGGCGGAGCCGCTTCAGGGCCCGACGCCGGATCCCCGCAGCCGCCGAGCAGCAGCCCGGCCAGCAACACCCCCACGAACCACGGCCTTCGCATGACGCAACTCCCGCCCCGCCCACCGAAAGGGTTCCCCAGGCAAGCACAGCCGGGCACAAGGGGGAAGACATCCGTCGGCCATGGGGCGACGCTCACTCCTGCTCGCAGCCGCCCGCCAAGAGTTCCAGCAGGTCCGCGAGTGGCAGGGGCTTGGCCAGGTGGGCGTCGAACCCGGCCGCCCGGGACTGCCCGTGGTCGGAGCCCTGGCTGAACCCGGAAACGGCGATGAGGCGCAACTTGTCGCCGTGCGGGCGGGAGCGCACCTCGCGGGCGACCGTGTAGCCGTCGATATCCGGCAGCCCCAGGTCGCACAGGACGACGTCGAAGAGGTGGGACGCGGTGGCCGTGAGGGCGTCCGTGCCGGTGTGCACCGCCGTGACGTGGTGCCCCTGCCGCTCCAGCAGGGTGCGGTAGGTCGTGGCCAGGTCGGTGTTGTCCTCGACGATCAGGATGGCCAGCTGCCGTGGCGCGGGGCGGGCGGGCCTCGCGGGGCGCGGCTCCGGAGTGTCGGACAGGGCGAGCGGAAGCAGCGCGGTGAACGAGGCGCCGGTCCCCGGTCCGTCGCTGTGCGCGGTGATCCGGCCGCCGTGGAGTTCGACGATCGTCCGGGCCACCGCGAGCCCCAGGCCGAGACCCTCGGGGGTGCTGGGGCCCGCCGGAGCCGCCCGCATGAAGACCCCGAACAGCTCCTCGGACTGACCCGGTTCGAAACCGATCCCGTCGTCCTCGACGAAGAGGCGCGCCTGTCCGTTCTCCGTCGACAGCCACACCCGCGTACGGCCGCCCGGCAGCGTGTACTTGAGCGCGTTGGACAGCAGGTTGGTCAGCACCTGGGCCAGCCGCAGCCGGTCCCCGTGCACAAGCACCGGACCGGCGGGCAGATCGACGTCGAGCGTGCGGCCCTCGTGCGCGAAGAGGCCGCGGATGTCCGTGCAGGCGCCGTGCACGACGGAGCACAGGTCCGTCCGCTCGCGCACCAGCTCCAGCCGCCCGGTCACCGCCCGTGTCCCGTCGAGCAGATCGTTGCTCATCCGCACCAGCGTGCCCAGCTGCCGTTCCAGGACCGACAGCGCCGGATGGCCCTCCGGCAGATCGAACGCGAGCAGTTCGGTGGCCGCGGTGGCCGCGGCGAGCGGATTGCGCAACTCGTGCGAGAGGGTGGCGATGAACCGGTCCTTGGCCTGCTGCTCCTCCTTCAACGTCCGCCCCGCAGCGTCGAGTTCGGCGTTGGCGCGGCTGAGCTGCTCATTGACCTCGCGGATCTCCCGGGCACGGACGAAGAGATCGATCTCCATGCCCTCGGCACGCATCTGCGCCTCGGCGACGGCACGCTCCTGCTCGCGCCCGACCCTTCGAAGATGGACGAAGTCGGTGACGTCCTCGACCCGGTGAATGATGTGCGTCACCCGGCCGTCGCCGTCCACCACCGGTGTGTTGACCGGGCTCCAGTACCGCTCGACGAACGCGCCCGCCTCGCCCGTGGGTATGTCGTAGCGCTGCAAGGCCATCGTGTCCGTACGGCCGGTGTCCACCACGGTCTGCAGCGAGCGGCGCAGGTTCGCCACCCCGTCCGCCGAGGGGTCGTCCGGGTTGTCGGGGAACACGTCGAAGATGGGGCGCCCGACGATGCTCCGCTCGGTGCGCGTGGCCGTCAGATACGCGCGGTTGACCTCCACGATCGTGAAGTCGGGCGCGAGGACGAGCAGCGGGGAGAGCGTCGCGTCGAACAGGCTCCGGAAGTCCGGGGCGGGAAGCGGGATGCTCGCGGACATGGCGGCCCTCAGGGATCGAGTCGGTAGCCGAAGCCGCGCACCGTGGTGATCCGCGGTGCGGGCCTGGGGAGTCCGGAGAGCTTGCCGCGCAGCCGGTAGACGTGTTCGACGACGGTCGCGGGCTGCTGCCAGGACGCTCCCCAGATCTGCTCGAGCAGCTGCTCGGCGGAGAAGACCCGGCCGGGGGAGCGGGCCAGCAGCTCCAACAGGGCGTACTCCTTGGGCCGCAGCGTCAGCGGGATGCCCGCGACGGTGGCCTGATGCGCCGCCGTGTCGACGCGCAGCGCCCCGACCTCCAGGACGACCGGTACGTCGGGAGGCTGGGAACGGCGCAGCACCGCACGGATTCTGGCGACGAGTTCGCGCTGAGAGAAGGGTTTGACCAGGTAGTCGTCCGCGCCGATCTCCAGGCCCGCCACTCGGTCCGCCTCACCGCCGCGCCCGGATACGACGATCACCGGGAGGCGGCTGGTGGAGCGCAGGGCGCGCAGCAGTTCCAGGCCACTGCCGTCCGGCAGCCCCAGATCGAGGACGACCAGGTCGATGCCGCCGTCGTACATGGCGGCCTTGCCGGCCCGGGCGTCGATCGCCCAGCTGACGGTGAACCCCGCACGCTCGAGATAGGTACGGCACATCAGTGCGAAATCCGGATCGTCTTCTATCAGCGCGAGGTGAGGACGCATCCCGCACCACCCGGCCCAGCTGCCGCCGCCACCACGTTGTTTCGCTGGTGAGCGGGCGTTGATGCCCCGACCATGTGGCGAAGGTAGAACAGAAACGGCCCACGGTTCAAGGGGGAGCCGTCCGGGGGGAGTTCCGGCGCGGGCTCGTGCGGTGCGGGGATGGAGCACCACCGCACGGACCCGTGCCGGGACGCGCAGGCAGTCACCTCCCGGTGCACCGTGACCAGGCCGCGTACGGCACGAGACGTGCCCGCGCGCCGCCCACAGAACGGAACCGGACAGCTTGAGCGAGCACGCCCTGGAGCGGATCAACGGCGTCTCCTGGCCACTGCCCAGCGACCACGCCCACCTCTACGCGGGAGCCGGTCTGCTGCTCGTCGAACTGCGCGGCGACATCGACCTGGCCGCCGTCCTCCACGTGCACCCGTGGCTGGACTCGGTCGCGGCCCTGCCCGCCCGGCTGCACATCGTGGACCTGCGCCCCACGACGTTCATCGACAGCACTGGCCTGGGCATGGTGCTGCGCTTCCGCGAGCGGGTGACGTGTACCGAGATGGACTTCGGCCTGCTCTGTACGCGCCGCGCCCACCGGCTGCTTCGCGCGCACGGCACGTGGGACGTGCTCTGCCCTGCGGCCACACTGGGCGAAGTCCTCGCCGGGCAGCACCGGCGGAGCGCCCGCTGACCGGCGTCACGTCGGGTGCCGGCGGCGGATGCGGGCGGCCATCACCGCCACATCGTCCTCCGCGTGACGGGCGTCGAGCTTGAGGAGGACCTCGTCGAGCTGCGCTTCGACGGCCGCCCCCGGCGGCAGCCGCAGCCCGGCCAGCCGGGCGAGCGACTCGTCGATGTCCTCGCTGCGGCGCTCCACCAGACCGTCGGTGAACATGAACAGGGTGTCGTCGGGCGCGAGCGCGCGGGTGGCCGGCTCGTAGCCGCCGATCCCGGTGCCCAGCGGGGGACCGACCGGCAGGTCCAGCAGTTCACCGGTGCCGTCCCCGGCGAAGACCACCGGAGGCAGGTGCCCGGCCGCGGCGATCGCCGCCGTGCCGCGTGCCGGGTCGACCTGGACGAGCAGACAGGTGGCCGGACGCCGGATGCCGTCCTCGGCGACCGCGGCGTCCAGGCGGCGCAGCACCCGGTGCGGCGGCAGATCCGTGGAGGCGACATAGCGCAGCATCGAGCGGTACGCGTTCATGTCCACCGCCGCGTCCAGACCGTGCCCCATGACGTCGCCCACGACCAGCAGGGTGCGCCCGAAGTGCAGCCGTACGGTCTCGAACCAGTCGCCGCCCACCAGAGTGCTGCCCCCGGCCGGCAGATAGCGGGTGGCCAGATCGAGGTTGGGATGCGGTCGGCCCGGTTCCGCCAGCAGTGCCCGCTGGAGGCTGAGGACCGTGCTGCGCACGGCGTTGTGCTGGCGCGCATGGCCGAGATGGACGGCGGCGAGACGTGCCGCGTAGTGCGTGCCGGTGGTCTCCGCGTCGGTGAACGCCGGCCCCTGCCGGACGGCCAGCAGCACCCCGTACAGGCGCCCGTGCGCGAGCAGCGGCACCGTCATGACCCGCCGCGGGACCAGGCCGGACAGATCGATCGAGGCGGTGATCGGATGCCCCTCGTCCAGCGCCCGGACGGACAGCGGCCGCGAGCCGTGCGGGGTCCACGGGGTCAGCAGGTCGGTGCTGCCCGCCATGGCGACACGGGAGAGGTCCGGATCGGGCGTCTGCTGGGCGGCCGGGACGTCCGCGGGCAGCAGATCCACCGCCGCGGCGTCGCTGAAGTGCCGGCACGCGAAAGCGGCGAGCTCGCTGCACGTGGTCCGCTCGTCCAAAGTGGTGCCGATCGACTCGACGGCGTCGTCCATCGCACCGAGCGGCGTCGGCATGCCCTCGGAGTCCTCACCGCCTCGGCCCGTCATGACACCTCCACCGCCATACACGCCTGGGTCCATCCACGCACGCGGGCGGCGGGCCCGCATGCTCAAGTCCGTGGCGGAAGGTCGTTCACCAGGACGGCCGCCCCGTCGAAACGGCCCGCCTCGAGGTCCTTGAGGGCTTGCTGCGCCTCGGAGAGCGGGTACCTGTGCGTGGTGGCGCGTACACCGTGCCGGGCCGCGAGCGCCAGGAAGTTCCGGCCGTCCTCGCGCGTATTGGAGGTGACGCTGCGCAGCTCCTTCTCGTAGAACAGCTCGCTCTCGTAGCGCAGCGGCGGGGTGTCGCTCAGGTGGATCCCCGCGACCGACAGGACCCCGCCCCGGTCCAGTGCCCGCAGCGCGACCGGGACCAGGTCACCGACCGGCGCGAACAGGATCGCGCTGTCCAGCGGCTCGGGTGGCTCGTCGTACGCCCCGCGGGCGGACGCGGCGCCGAGGTCGAGCGCCAGCCGCCGGGCGGCCGGGTCGCGGGTCAGTACGTGCACGGTGGCGCGCTGCGCGACGGCGAGCTGGGCGCACAGGTGGGCGCTGCCGCCGAAGCCGTACAGCCCGAGACGCCCGCCCGGCGGCAGCGAGGCCCTCAGCAGCGCGCGGTAGCCGATGATGCCTGCGCACAGCAGCGGTGCCAGGGCGATGTCGTCCACGTCGTCGGGCAGCCGGTAGGCGTAGGCGGCCGGGACGGTCGTGTACTCCGCGTAGCCGCCGTCGGCGTCCCAGCCGGTGTACACGGACGCCGGGCAGAGATTCTCCGAGCCGCGCAGGCAGTATCGGCACGTGCCGTCCGTACGGCGCAGCCAGGCGACGCCCACCCGGTCGCCGAGGGCGAAGCCGCTCACGTCGTCGCCCGTCCCCGCGACCACGCCTACGACCTCGTGCCCCGGTGTCACCCCCGGCCGGTGCACGGGGAGGTCGCCCTCGGCGACATGCAGATCGGTACGGCACACCCCGCACGCGCGGACGTGCACGAGGAGCTCGTCGGACCCCGGCGTCGGCACCGGCTTCTCGACGAAGCGCAGCGGATCTCCGCCGATCGGCCCGGGCCGGGCCACTTCCCATGCCCTCATCATCCAGTGCCCCGTCCTGTCGACGACCACCTGTGCCCGATCTCCAGTGTCGTGCAACGTGTCGGGCTCGGCGCGCGGCCCGGGCGAAGGCTGGCTAGCGTGAAATGCGCAACCGTTCATCGAACCGGAGAAGGTCGACGTCATGGCCGTACAGCCTGAAGGAACGCCCTGTTGGGCGGACGCGATGTTCAGCGATGTCGAGGGGGCCAAGAGTTTCTACGGTGACGTACTGGGCTGGACTTTCGGCGAATCGTCCTCCGAGTACGGCAACTACACACAGGCGTACGCGAACGGCAAGGCGGTGGCCGCCGTCGTCCCGCCGATGACCGGGCAGGAAGGCCAGTCCGCCTGGTGCCTGTACTTCGCCTCGCCCGACGCCGCGGCGACCGCCACGAAGATCAAGGACAACGGCGGTGAGGTGCTGATGGAGCCGATGCAGGTCGGCGATTTCGGCACCATGGCGCTGGCCCGCGACCCCAGCGGCGCCGTCTTCGGCGTCTGGCAGGCGGGCACGCACGAGGGCTTCGAGGCGACGGCCGTGCCCGGCGCGTACGCCTGGGCCGAGGTCTTCACCCGCGAGCCCGAGAAGTCCGACGCGTTCTTCCCCGCAGTCTTTCCGTTCAGCGCCAAGCAGATCGAGGACGATGCCGTCGACTTCCGGATCTTCAGCCTGGGAGACGACGCGGTCCTGGGCCGGATGAAGATGACGGACGACTTCCCGCTCGAGGTACCGCCGTACGTCAACGTGTACTTCACCGTCGACAACTGCGACGCGGCGGTGGCGAAGGCGACGGAGCGCGGCGGCATCCTGCGCTTCGGGCCCATGGACAGCCCGTTCGGCAGGTTCGCGGCACTGAGCGACCCGCAGGGCGCGTCGTTCTCCGTCATCGACATGACGGCGGCCCAGGGGGACATGCCCAAGATGACCGACGTGTCCTGACCCATTCTTTCGCGAGAGCAACCGCGTGGATGCGGTACTCGTCCCTTCTTGTGGCCGCGGCACCCCAGGGTGGCCGGATCCCTCACAAGGACGGCGAGCGAAAGAGACCGCATGCTTCGCATTCACTTCACCTCGCACGATCTGCAGAACATTCGCGTGGCCCGGCAACCCGACCCGCTGTGGGAACTGATCTGCAGCGTCTGCCGGTTGGAAACCGGGCAGGGACCCCTCGACTTCGGGCACTGGCGGCGCGCGGCCCACGACCGACTGTCCAAGGACGAGCTCGCGGGCCGCGCGTTACGCCCGCTGCGGGCACTGATCCCCGCGGCCGGCTACATCCCGGACTTCCTCACACCGCCCGTGACGGGCGGCGGCCTGTCGGCCGGCCTCGACCAGCTGCGGCGCACTCCCCGCGCACGGCTGGTCCGGGAGCTGACGCGGCTGGCCGAGTCGCGCCCCGTGCCGAACTGGACGACCTCGCTGGGCCGGCCCGGCAGCGACGCGCTCGAGTCCCTGGCGGGCGCCCTCGGGATCTACTTCCGCGCCCTGCTGGAACCGTACTGGCCGCACATCCGCACGGCGGTCGGCAACGATGTCGACCTGCGCTCCCGCGCCCTCCTCGACGGCGGCACCCGGGCGCTCCTCGACGGCCTGCGCCCGCTGGCCCGCTGGAGAGCCCCCGTGCTCGAAGTGGATTACCCCACCGAGCGCGACCTGCACCTGGAAGGCCGCGGCCTGCTCCTCGTCCCGTCGTTCTTCTGCTGGCGCCGGCCGACCGCGCTGGCGGACCCCGGCCTCGATCCGGTGCTCGTCTACCCGGTCGAGAAGGCGCCCCTCGCCGTCGCGCACGGCACGGACGACGGCGTCGAACGTCTACTGGGCCGCACCAGGGCCGCCGTACTGACGCAGGTGGCGAGCCGCACCGCCCGCACCACCTCCGAAGTCGCCCTGGCCGTGGGGATCGCGATGCCCAGCGCCAGCTACCAGATCGGCGTCCTGCGCGACGGGGGACTCGTCACCAGCCACCGCGACGGCAAGTACGTCCTGCACGTGGCCACTCCTCTGGGCCTGCGACTCCTGGGCGCGGGCAGTTTCTCCGGGGTCCGGTGAACCTGCGGCTGGGTCCGGCGAGCCCGCGGCTGAATCCGGTGAACCCGCGGCGCCAGGACCCGGTCGGAGCGTGGCATGATCGGGGCCATGCCTGAACGCGTTGTGGCCGCCTGTGACGGGGCTTCGAAAGGAAACCCGGGACCCGCCGGATGGGCCTGGGTCATCGCCGACGGGGCGGAGACCCCCACCCGCTGGGAGGCCGGCCCGCTGGGCACGGCGACCAACAACGTCGCCGAACTCACCGCGCTGGAACGGCTGTTGACGGCGATCGCGCCGGACGTGCCGCTGGAGATCCGGATGGACTCCCAGTACGCGATGAAGGCCGTCACGACCTGGCTGCCCGGCTGGAAGCGCAAGGGCTGGAAGACGGCCGCCGGAAAGCCCGTCGCCAACCAGGAGCTGGTCGCCCGCATCGACGAGCTCCTCGACGGCCGCACCGTGGAGTTCCGCTACGTTCCCGCGCACCAGGTGGACGGCGACCGCCTCAACGACTTCGCCGACCGCGCCGCGAGCCAGGCGGCCACCGTCCAGCAGCCCGCGGGCAGCGACCTCGGTTCTCCGGAGCCGCCGTCCTCGCCGGACACCCCGGCGCCCGCCCGCCGCCGCACCTCCGCGAAGACGCCCCGACAAGGCACGTCGACCCGCACGATCAAGGCCAAGTTCCCTGGTCGCTGCGTCTGCGGCCGCTCCTACGCCGCGGGCGAGCCCATCGCCAAGAACGACCAGGGGTGGGGGCACCCGGAGTGCCGTACCGCAGAGACGAGCAACGCGTAGGCGTCGTTCGCGTCAGGAGACGTCAGGAGACGTCCGCAGAGACGCGCTGACGGCCAGGTCGTCGTCGAGCTTCGCGACGACCTGCGCGGCAAGCGCGGCGGGGAAGTTCCGGGCCGTCCACCGCTCGACGAGGCCCAGGAATCCTGCCAGCGCGCTCCGCACGGAGTCGAGCAGCACCGGAAGCTCGCTCAAGGGCATTTCGATCGGCAGGTCGGCCGGGCGTTCCGCGTCCGGCCACAGCCGGACGAGCGCCCCGGAGTGCTCGACGCCCGGCGCGGGGTCGTGGCCGAGCCAGGGCGTTTCGCCCTCCAGCAGACCCAGCCAGTCCCGCCAGTTCTCCAGACCGAAGCAGCACCCCGGCGACACGGTGACTCCGGTGGCGGCGTCCCTGAGCCGCAAGCCGCCCGGAGCGACGACGGATTCGACCGACACCAGGCGGCGCAGCATCGCGAGGCCGTTCGCGGGCCCGGGGTCATGACGCTTGCGCTGCGTCTTGTTGTAGCCGGCCAGGACCGCCATCGCGGTACCGACCTCGAGCGGCGACAGGTCTCCGGAGAGGACGAGCAATCGGTCCGCGGGCGGGGCGGCGGTGGGCCACAGCGTGAAGTCGGCGGCTTCGTAGGTCTCCAGTACGGCGTCCATGATCAGCACGCCTCTCATCGTGCCGATCGGCGCGCATGAGCGCCGCTCTTTTTCCGCGGACCCCCCCGGAGACCCCTCGCGAGGAACCTCCGGGACCGCAACCGGCCCTGATCAGGCGGCGTCGAACGTGTAGTACGCGGTGTGATCCAGCAGATCCGCCGGCCGTACGTCGTTCCAGGGCTTCATCGTCTCGTCGAGGTCGACGACGTCGGGGGTACCGGCCGTCGGCAGATAGCCCGAGTCGGGGTGGCGGCGCTGCCAGTCGGCCCACAGCTTGTCTATGTAGGCGTGGTGCAGCCAGAAGACGGGGTCGTTGGGGGAGACGCCGGTGGCCATCTGACCGCCGACCCAGACGTGGACCCGGTTGTGCAGATTGACGCCGCGCCAGCCCTCGAGGTGATTGCGGAAGCCGTCCGAGGCGCTGTTCCACGGCGCCATGTCGTACGTCGCCAGGGCGAGCACGGACTCCACCTCGGCGCGGGTCGGCAGCTCGCGGACGCTGCTGCCGAGCGATCTGCGCAGGTACGTACGGCTGTCCACGCGCACGTTGATCGGCCAGTTGCCCGACGAGGCCGCGAACGGGCCGTCCATCACCCGGCCGTCCAGGCTGCGCCCGGTGCCGCCGAGGAAGTCGGGCGCCCAGAGCGACGAGCGCGTCGAGCGGTCGGTGCTCCAGTCCCAGTACGGCAGCGCGACGGAGGAGTCGACGGACTGCAGTGCCTGCTCGAACTCGATGAGGAATCTGCGGTGCCAGGGCAGGAACGACGGTGAACGGTGGCCCGTTCGCTCGCCGTTGTCCGTGTCACCCATGATGAAGGCGTTGTGCGTCGTGACGAAGGCGTCGTAGCGGCCACTGCGCTTGAGCTGCACGAGCGCGTCGACGAAACGCCGCCTCTCGTCGGCGGTCAGGCTCGCCTGGTTCTTGCGTACGGTCATGTGCGGGACTCCACGATCTGCTTGCGGTTGGGTCAGTTGGCGTTGAAGTTGAAGGGGACGAGCGGGGCCCCTTGCAGCTCGACGACCGCGGCGCGGGCGGCGGCGCGCGGGGTGGGCACGGGGGCGTAGTGGCTGACGACGCTGATCCAGCTGCCGTCGGCGTTCTGCATCACGTGCAGCTCCGCGCCGTCGACGAACACGGCGTAGCCGGCGCCGTGGTGATGACCGCCTCCGCCGGCGGGGCGGCCTTCTATGCGGCGGCCCCGGTAGACCTCGTCGAAGGCTTCAGGCCCGCCGTGGTGGTGTTCGCCGGCCGACACCCCCGGTGCGGCGGACACAGAGGGTGCGGTGACGGTCTGGGTACCGGCCACGGCGACCAGTGCGGCCGCGGCCCCGAGGGCGCGGCGACGAGTGAGTTCCGGCATGCGAAGACCTCCTGCGATCAGTTCTGTTGACGACCCGGTATGCCTATCGGGTCGTCGAAGACCGGGAGAAATCGCCGAATGTCGGTTGGCTGTGATCCGGACAATTAAGTAAATGTCGTGCAAGGTTGAACGAAGATGATCTTGCTGTCGAAGGTGCCCGCGACCTACCGGAACGTGGAATTCCTCCTGCCGGGCGACCCGCTGTGGATGATCTTGCTGAGGTGGCCCGCGACGAGTGGCGCGGCTCACGCCCGCAAAGTGACGTGAACTCCGGGGTGGCACCCCAACTGCATCTGGCTCGGTACGACCAAGGCCTTCGACTCCTTCACCTTGGACCGCGAGTTGCCCGCACGGTGCAGGCCCGCTCCCACCGGTGGTTGCCCGGCGACAGGTCGACGGGCCTTTGGGTGAATGACGATTCACCGGTATGGTGAATCGCCATTCACCTTCTTTTTCGCGTCGACTTCTGGAGCATCATGGCGGCCCTGCGCGACCGGCTGGCGGTCCCTGTCCTGGCATTCGGCGGGATCCTCATGGCCGTCATGCAGACCGTGGTGGTGCCGCTGCTGCCCGACCTGCCACGCCTGACGGGCGCCTCGGCGAGCGCGGTCTCCTGGATGGTGACGGCGACGCTGCTGTCCGGAGCTGTGCTGACCCCCGTGCTGGGCCGCGCGGGAGACATGTACGGCAAGCGGCGCGTGCTGCTGATGGCTCTCGGGCTGATGACGGTGGGGTCGCTCCTGTGTGCCCTCACGTCGGACATCGGCGTGCTCATCGCGGCGCGTGCCCTGCAGGGCGCGGCGGCCGCCGTCGTGCCGCTGTCGATCAGCATCCTGCGGGACGAACTGCCGCCGGAGCGCACGGGTTCCGCCGTGGCGCTGATGAGCTCCACCGTGGGAATCGGCGCCGCCCTCGGCCTGCCGCTCGCCGCGCTGGTCGTCCAGTACGCCAACTGGCACGTCATGTTCTGGGCGACGACGGCGCTCGGTGCCGTCGGCCTCGCGCTGGCGTGGTGGGCGGTGCGCGAGTCGCCCGTGCGCGAGCCCGGCCGCTTCGACACGCTGGGCGCGGTGGGCCTGGCGGCGGGGCTCATATGCCTGCTGCTGGGGGTGTCGCAGGGCGGCACCTGGGGCTGGGGCAGCCCCAGGATCCTCTGCCTGTTCGTGGCCTGCGTGCTCATCATGACCCTGTGGTGGATACAGCAACGCCGTACCGAACGGCCGCTGGTCGACCTGAAGTTGGCCGCCCGCCCGCGGGTCGCCCTGCCGCATATCGCCGCGCTCCTGACGGGCTTCGCCTTCTACGGGAACTCCCTGGTGACGGCGCAGCTGGTGCAGGCGCCGAAGGAGACCGGCTACGGGCTCGGGCTGTCCATCGTGGCGACCGGCCTGTGTCTGCTGCCTGGCGGCGTCACCATGCTGTTCCTGTCGCCGGTCTCCGCGCGCATCTCGGCCGCCCGCGGCCCCCGCGTGACGCTGGCCCTCGGGACCGCGATCATCGCCCTCGGCTATGTCATACGCATCATGGACAGCCGCGACCTGTGGCTGATCATCCTGGGCGCCACGGTCTGCGCGATCGGCACGACCCTCGCCTACTCCGCCCTGCCCACCCTGATCCTGCGTGCCGTGCCCGCGGGGCAGACCGCGTCCGCCAATGGCGTCAACGTCCTGATGCGGACCATCGGGCAGGCCGTGTGCAGCGCCGCCGTGGCCGCCGTACTGGTCCACCACACGAGCCTCGTCGGCGGCGCCCCGCTGCCCACGCTGCACGGCTATCTGCTGGCCTTCGCCATGGCGGGTACGGTCGCACTGGTGGCCTGCGCCGCCGCACTCTCCATACCCGCCGACCCCGCCTCGCGCGCCACCCGACGGACCCGCGGCCGCACCGGAGCTCCCCGCGACGAGGCCCTCGAAGGAGCATGAGCACCGTGACCAGCCCGCCCCCCGGTCTCACGGCATCCCCTGCCGCCCCGGCGCGCCGTGACGCCGAGGCGACGAAGGCCGCCATCCTGCGCGCGGCACGCCATCTGCTGGCCCGGCACGCCCACGCGGACATCACGCTCAAGGCGGTCGCCGACCGGGCAGGGGTGAGCGCGCCGCTGATCCTGAAGTACTTCGGCAACAAGGACGCGCTGTTCGCGCGGGTCATGTCCTTCGAGTCCGATGCCGAGGCCCTGCTGGAGGCGCCTGTGGAGCACCTCGGTCGTCATATGGTCCGCCATCTGCTGGAGGGCCAGACCCAGCGCGGCGCGGATCCCATCCTGCGGATCGTCTTCGCCCCGATCCAGGGCGAGCAGGGCGACATATTGCGCGCCAACTTCCGCACCCAGGTCAGCGACCGCCTCGCCGAGCGCCTCAGCGGTCCCGACGCGGGCCTGCGCGCCGAACTCGCCGTGAGCACGCTGCTCGGCCTCGGCGTGATGTACGGCATCGCCCGCGGCACCCGCCTGCGCGCCACCGCGATCGAGGACATCGTCGACCGCTATGCCCCGACGGTGCAGGCCCAGCTCACGCCGTGAGCCGAGGGGAGCGCGACCGGCGGGTCGCCGAACGCCGGTTTGGACTCAGTTCACCCCGTGCGGACGGAACTGGATGCTGATCCGCGGTCCCGCCGCCCGCGCCGACTTGGGGATGGCGTGCTCCCAGGTGCGCTGGCAGGAGCCACCCATCACGATCAGGTCGCCGTGCCCGAGGGGGTGCCGCACGGTGTCGCCGCCCCGGCGCGGGCGCAGCAGCAGATCGCGCGGGGCGCCGACCGACAGGATGGCGACCATGGTGTCCTCGCGCGCGCCCCGGCCGATCCGGTCCCCGTGCCAGGCCACGCTGTCCCGGCCGTCCCGGTAGTAGCAGAGCCCTGCCGTGGTGAACGGTTCGCCGAGCTCGGCGGCGTAGTGCGCGGACAACGCGTCCCGGGCCTCGTCCAGGATCGGATGCGGCAGCGGATCGCCGGCGCGGTAATAGGCGAGCAGCCGCGGTACGTCCACCACGTGCTCGTACATCTGCCGCCGCTCCGCCCGCCACGGCACCTCGGTCGCGAGCCGGGCGAAGAGCGCGTCGGCCCCACCGAGCCACCCGGGCAGCAGGTCGATCCAGGCCCCGTCGCCCAGGGCGGTGCGGCGCATCCCGTTCAGCGGACTGAGATGGAGCTCGTCGGTCTGGTCGAAGAGCGAGCCCTGGAGGTGCATGGCCATACGACCAGCGTACCCCCGTAATCGAATATGTGTTCCATGACTTTGGGGGCGCCTCGCTCACCAAGGGAGTGATCCGGCGGCGTCGAAATAGCCTCCTGTGGGTCCGTCCGGGCCGATCTGCGCCATACGGACGATGATCTCGGCGCCCTCCTCGACGGTCTGGGTGCCCGTGCGGCCGTTCAGGTCGGTCGCGGTGTAACCAGGCTCGACCGCGTTGATCCGCATGGCCGGGAACGCCTTCGCGTACTGCACGGTGATCATGTTGACCGTGGTCTTCGACGCCGGATAGGCGACGCCCGGGTAGCCGTACGCCGGGGCGGCGGGGTCGGTGACGTGGGCCATCGAGCCCAGGCCGCTGCTCACGTTCACCACGACCGGGGCGGCGGACCGCTGCAGCAGGGGCAGGAACGCGTGGGTGACGCGGACGACGCCGAAGACGTTCGTCTCGAACACCTCCCGCATCATCTCGGCGGTCACGTCCGCCGCGCCGACCACGGTGTTCCCTTCGCCGCGCTGTTCGACGCCGGCGTTGTTGATCAGCACATCAAGGCCACCGTCGGCCTCGATGGTCTTCGCCGCGGCGGCGACGGACGCGTCGTCCGTGACGTCGAGGACGATCAGCCGCGCCCCCAGCTGCTCGGCGGCCCTGCGCCCGCGCTCCGGGTCCCGGCTGCCCACGTAGACGGTGTGGCCCGCCGCGATGAGTTGGCGTGCGGTCTCGAAGCCGAGACCCTTGTTCGCTCCGGTGATCAGTGTCGTAGTCATGTCTCCAGGTTCCGCGCCGACGGTGAGTTCAGCCAGGAGTCCCGTCTTCCTGGGACTGCCAGTACCAGGCATGTCCGCGCCGGGCGGTGCACAGTGGTGGGATGGCGAGAACGGAGTTCGGGCGGACGGTACGGCATTGGCGCGAACGGGTGTCCCCGGAGGCGGTGGGGCTGCCAACGGGCGGCCAGCGGCGCGCGGCCGGGCTGCGCCGTGAGGAGCTCGCCCTGCTTGCCGGGATCTCCGTCGATTACGTGACCCGCCTGGAACAGGGCCGGGCGGTCCACCCGTCGGAGCAGGTCGTGGAGGCCCTGGGCCGCGCTCTGCGGCTGTCCGGGGCCGAGCGTGAACATCTGTTCAATGTCGCTGGGCTCGTGCCGCCGGGACGGGACATGGTGCCCGCCCACATCTCGGCGAGCGTGCACCGGCTGCTGGACCGGCTGACCGGGACCCCCGTCGCCGTCTACGACGCGGCCTGGACGCTGCTGCTGGCCAACCCGCTGTACGCGGCATTGATGGGTGATCCCTCCGGCTGGCGCGGCAACGAGCGCAATGGAGTGTGGCGCAATTTCGTCAGCCCGGGCAGCCACCTCCGCCGCACTCCCGAGGTCCAGCGCGCGTTCGAGACCGCGCTGGTGGCCGATCTGCGCACGACCTCGAGCCGGTATCCCGCGGACCAGCGGTTGCGCCGCCTGGTCGCGGAACTGCGCGCGAACAGCGACCGGTTCGCAGAGCTGTGGGATTCCGGAGCCGTGGGCCGGCACGAGGCGTCGCGCAAGACTGTCGATCACCCGCAGGTGGGCCCCTTGACCCTGGACTGCGACGTGCTCAGCGTCGCGGGCAGCGACCTGCGCATCATGATCTACACCGCCGAGCCCGACACGGAGGACGCCGAACGCCTCGAGCTCCTCGGCGTGCTCGGCACTCAGGCACTCGTGGATTCCTAGTCGAGATCGCCCAGGACCTCGCGGATCACATGCTCGGCGTTGGCCGCGATCACGGGATTCGTCGTGCGGTAGTACGGGAGTTGGAGCAGGGCCATGGACAGGGCCCAACCGCGCCCGCGGGCCCATGTGGCGTCGTCCGTGCCCAGCGCGCGCCGGAAGGCGGGCCTCACTTCGGCAGGGAGGAGGTTCCAGGCGGCGATGAGGTCGCACGCGGGGTCGCCGGTGCCGACGGTGCCGAAGTCGAGGACGGCGGTGAGACGGCCATGGCGGGTGAGGAGGTTCATCGGCATCAGATCCGAGTGGACCCACGTGGGCGGGCCGGTCCACAGCGGCGCGGTCAGCGCCGCTTCCCATGCCGCCGTCGCGGCCGACGTGTCGATCGTGCCGTGGAGTTCGGCGATCGCGGAGCGCGTGGACTCGTCCACGGTCGCCAGCGGCCCACCCCGGTAGGCGGGGGGCCCGCCGGGCAGGTCGACCTGCCACAGCGCGCGGACGAACCCGCCGAGGTCGGCGGCCAGCGCACCCGCGTCCGTGAGGCGCCCGGGGACGGGGAGCTCGCCGTCGAGCCAACGAAGCACGGCCCAGGACCACGGAAACCCCTCCCCGGGCACACCGACGGCGAGGAACTCGGGAATGGGAAACGGCAGCAGAGGCGCGAGCCGCGGCAGCCATTCCCACTCCTTGTCCACGTCGCCGGCGCCCTCCGGGACGCGGGGGAGGCGTACGGCCAGGTCGGCACCGAGTCGGTAGATGGCGTTGACGGTTCCGGACGACTCGACGCGCTTCAGCGGCAGGTCGGCCCACTTCGGGAACTGCGCGGCCAGCAGCCGTCGTACGAGCGTGTCGTCGATCCGCACCTCATGGGCGTGCATCGGGCCTGACGGCATGGGCGCCTGCTTCCTGGGCGAGGTCAACTTGCGCCATCCTGAGCCTCGTTCGGGCTTCCGCGCACCGCATTTTGGCCTCCTCGTCACTCCAGGCAACCTTGCGGGCGCCGCCGTCGTCTTGATCGGCAACGGGTGGGCGGCGCGTGCACCGCGGTGAACCAGGGATTTCCAGGTGGAAATCCGGCGCACTATACCCTCCGCGTATACATGCCATGTATACGTCGAGCGTATAGCCAGGTCGTCAAGCGCCGCCTGCCGGCAGGAACCAGGAACAGCCCGCACCGGCGCCCTACGCGTGACACGGCCGACCGGTGGCATACGGAAAGGCATACATGTACGGCAAGGCCTTCGCCCCGGAGTACCAGGGCGCTTTGACCACCCTGTCCGTGAACTCCTCGCTGACCGACGTCCTCGCGGCCGGCACCGAGCAACTGCGCGCCGCCGAGCGCTCGGGGGCGCGGGCCGAGGCGGCCCGCTCGGGACTCGCGGTCGCGGAGGCGCACCGCCGCCTCGGGCAGGTGGCGGACGCCGACCGGGCGTGGAAGGCGAGCTATCGCACGGCCCGTGAGGCAGCGGACACCGCGGCGATGGCGTGGGCGCTGTGGAGCGGCGGCACGCTGGCCCGGCAGCGGGGCGCGTTCCCGCTGGCGTGGCGGCTGCTGCGCCTTGCCGCCGAACTCGGCCGGCAGGCCGGCGATGTGGTCGTCCGCGGCTACTCCCTCGCGGGGATGGCGGAGACCGGCCGCATCCAGGGCGACTACGCGGCCGTGACCGCCCTGCACGAACAGCTCCTGGCCGAGGCCCGCAAGCGCGGCGAGGCCCGGCACACCGTCTGGGCCCTGGAGGGCATCGCGCAGATACATCGCAACACCGGCGCCTACGACACCGCGTACGCCATGTTCGAGGAGGCGGCCGAGATCGCCGCGCGCGCCGAGGACCGGCGCGGCCACGCCTGGGCCCTGCGCGGCCTCGCGGACATCGTCTCCGTACGCGACCAGGACGTGGACCGCGCGCTGGACCTGCTGAGCGAGGCGGAGGTGTCCTGCCGCGCGATGAACTTGTCCGGCGCGCTCGCCTACAACCACAAGATGCGCGGCAACGTCCTCTACCGGGCCGGGCGTTACGAGCAGGCCCGCGAGGTCTACGACCAGGCACTCGCGGAGTTCGAGGCGATGAGCGAGCCGCGCGGCCGGGCCCTGTCCCGGCTCGGTCTCGTCAAGTCCCTGGCACGCCTGGGTCGCGACCGCGCCGAGACCGCCGCCGACCTGGCCGAACTGGCCCGCGTACTGGAGAGCATCGGGCTGCGCCACGCCCGGCAGATGGTCGAACGGGCGCGGACGGAACTCGGCTTGACGCCGGAGTCCGAGGGCGCGGACGCGGAGGCCGCCCGATGACCTCCACGGCCCTGCAGTCGCCGCCCAGCGCGCCACAGATCCTGGCCCGCTGCCGTGAACTGGTCGCCCCGGCCCTCGCGGACGCGATCGGCGGGCTGCACCCCTGGGTGGCGGAGATGGCCGGATACGCGCTGGGCCGCTGTGAGGTCGGCGGCGCCCCCGCGACCCACAGTCAGGGCAAGGGTGTACGGCAGGCGCTGGCCGTGCTGGGTGCGGAGGCGGCGGGAGGTCCCGGCGAGGCGGGCGTGCCGGGTGCTGTCGCGGTGGAACTCGTGCACACCTTCTCGCTGCTCCACGACGACATCATGGACGGCGACGCGCTGCGCCGCGGCCGCCCCGCGCTCTGGAAGGCGTACGGCACCGGCCCCGCCGTCCTCGCGGGCGACGCCCTCTTCGCTCTGGCCGTGGAGACCCTCACCGCGGCGCCCGCGAATCCGCACGCCGCAGCGGCCGTACGACACCTGACCACAGCCCTGCGCGACCTGGTCCGAGGCCAGGCGGACGACCTGCTGTTCGCCGACCGCCCCTGGACCGGGCCCGAGGCGGTCGGGGTGGGGGAGTACGAGACGATGGCCGAGCACAAGACCGGCTCTCTGCTCGGCTGCGCGCTGGCCCTGGGTGCCCAACTGGCCGGAGCGCCGGATGGGACCGCCGCCGCCCTGGACCGTGCCGGGCGTCATCTCGGCGTGGCCTTCCAGATCGCTGACGACCTTCTCGGCATCTGGGGTGAGCCGGCCGTCACGGGCAAACCGGTCCACGGTGACCTGCGCCAGGGAAAGAAGACCCTCCCGGTCCTCGTCGCCCTGAACGCGCCCGGCGGCCCCGCGCTCGCCGAACTCCTCACCTCCCCGGCCGTCCTCGACGACACCGGCGTACGCGAGGCGGCGGTCCTCGTCGAGCGGGCCGGCGGTCGTACGGCGGCCCTGCGCGAGGCCCGGCGTCATCTCGCCGTGGCGGACGCGCTGCTGGCGGGGGTGTCGCTCACCTCGCGTCCCGCCGAGGAACTGCGCACCCTGCTGTCCTCCCTCGCCCATCGCGCGATCTGACGCCCGCGCGCCTCCGGACCCGTCCGCTCCGGGCCGGAGGCGCTGCGACATCCGTCACATCTGGGTGTCGGCGGGCCTCACCAGGCAACCGCCTCATCTCCCCTCACATCTGTCCGGGCGACGCGCAGTTGGTCACCCGTTGATCACCGAGAAGTGAACATTCGTAAAGAGATCACCCGGAAATTAATAAAAGGGATCTTTCGTCTTTACATGTACATGGTGAATCGGTGAGGGTGTCGTCTCGGGGCCCGACAGCCCCCACGGCGCCCAACAGCGCTGTGCCTCACGGCAGTTGGTGATCCCGGCTGCCCTGTTCGAAGGAACTCAGTGCGTAGACCCCACATACGCCGCGTGGCGATCGCCGTCGCGGTGACGACGGCCGCCACGCTCCCGGCGGGCCCCGTCTTCGCGGCCGCGTCCGACTCGCACGCCCGCGCCGCGACTTCGGCCTCCTCGACGGTGGACGCTGCCCGGGCGGCCGCCTTCGCCCACGCGTCGGCCACCGGTGTCACTCAGGGCGACACCCTTCGGGCCAAGGACGTCATGACGGACCCGGACGGCAAGCGGCACGTCCGCTTCGTCCGCACCCACCAGGGCCTCGCGGTCCTCGGCGGTGACCTGGTCGTCCACCTCAGCAAGGAGTCCGCCTACCTGGGAGTGACCCGGGCCGCCGGCCACATGGTCGAGCCGGCCCATACCGAGGCGAAGCTGACGCCGCAGCAGGCCGAGCAGAAGGCCGCGGCGGTCGCCAAGGGTGACGCGGGCAGTGCGGAACTCGTCGTGGACGCCCGCGACGGTGCGGCCGCCCTCGCCTACCAGGTGCGCGTGACGGACAGCGAGACCGCGGAGGCCGGCGGCTCCAGCACGGTCGTCGTGGACGCCCAGAACGGCAAGATACGCAGCAACACCCCCGACAGCGACGAGTTCATCTCGCCGTCCCTGGAGGAGACGCTGCGCAAGCGCGGAGAGCAGGCGACCCCCGAGACGGGCACGGCCACCCAGCCGTCCGGTCTGGTCGGTGCGACGGGAGCCACGCACTACCCGGTCACCGCCACCGGTAGCGGAAAGTCCCTCTTCGTCGGCGCGGTGACGCTGAAGACCACCCAGACGGCGCGCACCAGCTTCCTCCTCAAGGACCCGACTCGGTGGAACACCGAGACCCGGGACGCCAGGGGTCAGGAGCTGGAGGCCTTCTCGCGCGGCAAGAAGTTCACCGACGGCGACAACAAGTGGGGCACCGGCACCACCTCCAGCCGGACCACCGCCGCGGTCGACGCCCAGTACGGCATCACCAAGACGCTGGACTTCTACAAGAAGACCTTCGGCCGCAAGGGCATCAAGAACAACAGCGCCGGGGCCCGCGCGATGGTCCACTTCGGCAACAAGGTCGGCAACGCCTTCTGGGACTCGACCTGCGGCTGCATGCTGTACGGCGACGGTGACGGCGACCTGTTCAAGAAGCCGCTGGTCGTCCTGGACGTCACGGGCCACGAGCTGACCCACGGCGTCGTCGACGCCACCGCCGCCCTCGAACCCACTCGCGTGGACCAGGACGGCAACCAGTACGGGGAGCCCGGCGCCCTCAACGAGTCGCTCGCCGACATCTTCGGCTCGAACGTCGAGTTCGCCACCAACAACCCGAACAACCCGCCGAACTACCTCGTGGGCGAGAAGCTGGGCCTCGCGCAGAAGTTCCTGCGCCGCCTGGACCACCCGTCCCTCGACCAGCTCGAAGGCACGATCGACTACTGGTCGCCCGCGGCCTACGACACCGAGGTCCACGCGGGTTCCGGCGTCTCCTCGCACGCGTACTACCTGCTCGCCGAGGGGAGCGGCCGCAAGACGATCGGCGGCGAGCAGTACGACTCGCCGACGTACGACGGTTCGCGGGTGACCGGCATCGGGCGCGCCAAGGCCACCGCGATCTTCTACCGGGCGCTCACCCGCTACATGGTCTCCACGACCGATTTCCACGACGCGCGGAAGGCCACGCTCAAGGCCGCCGCCGACATGTACGGGGCGAACAGCACCGAGTACAAGACGGTGGACAAGGCCTGGGCCGCGGTCAACGTCACCACCGCCAACACGCCGGCCGCCGGGCACTGACCGGTGACCCATCCGGGTGCCGACGGGTGACCCATCCGGGTGCCGACGGGTGACATGCCCGGGTGCCGAAGGTGAAAAAGGGGTGCCCCGCCGTGTGGCGGGGCACCCTTCGTCGTTGCTGAACTCAGTGCTGCTGCGCCTTCTGCGGCGTCACCTCGCTGGGACGTACGACGACGTACCCCTCGCCCTCCAGCTTCAGCTGCACGGCCTCACCGGAACCGCCGCGGATCATCGAGCCGATCGACTGCGAGCGGTGCAGCGAGGTGTGCAGGTGGGCGGTCCAGCCGACGACCGCGTCCGTGTCGACGAACACCGGCTGCTGCTGCGAGACGGGGATGACCAGCGGGTTGCCCTCGCAGATCAGTCCGAGGCTGCCGTGGCCGGTGAAGACGCTGTTGAAGAGGCCGCCGCCGGTGATCCCCGCGCCCTTCACGGTCTTTATCTCGTACGACAACGTGGCGTCGAAGCACAGGACGTTGCGGCCGTTGACGGTGAACACGTCGCCCGGCTCGATGCCGACGATGAAACAGTTCTGCGCCTCGTGCGCGAACCAGGCCTCGCCCTGCCCGCGGACGGTCATCAGCGGCAGTCCCTCACCGGTGACCGCCCGCTTGAGCATGCCACCGACGCCCTGGCCCTTGCGCTCGAACTGCAGATTCCCCCGGTAGGCGACCATCGCCCCCTGCCGCGCGAACATCTCGCCGTTGACGGCGTACTTGATGGACTTGGCGTTCTGGATGGTCATGCCCGGCGCGAGAGCGGGCTGCACCATGTGGTCACTGGAAAAGAGATCACCCTTCATGCGGGCATCTTGGCCCGGAGGATTTCGTTCCGCCAAGATCGTGCAGGCCATCGTGCGGACCTGAGACATTCGACGGCGATCTCGTGACACGCGAAAGGGCCGGCCCGGGTGAACCGGACCGGCCCTCACGGCAGTTGTCAGGCGGCGTCGGCCGCGCCGACCTGGCTGTGCAGGCGGCTGACGACCTCCGTGAGCTGGGCGGCGACCTCGGCGTCGTCGACGGGGTGGGTCTCGGCGAAGCGGACCACGGAGCCGGGGATGGAGAGCTTGACGTCCTCCAGGACGGTGCCACCGGCGATGCCCACGGCCTTGCGGGCCTCGTCCTGCGCCCAGACGCCGCCGAACTGGCCGAACGCGGTGCCGATCACGGCGACCGGCTTGCCGCTGAAGGCGCCGGCGCCGTAGGGGCGGGACAGCCAGTCGATGGCGTTCTTCAGCACGGCAGGGATCGTGCCGTTGTACTCGGGCGAGAAGAGGAGGAAGGCGTCGGCGGCACCGGCGGCCTCACGCAGCCGGGCAGCGGAGGCGGGCACGCTGCCCTCGACGTCGATGTCCTCGTTGTAGAAGGGGACCTCGGCCAGGCCCTCGAACAGCTCGACCTCGACGCCCTCCGGGGCGAGCTTGACGGCCGCCTCGGCGAGCTGACGGTTGTGGGAGCCGGCGCGCAGGCTGCCGACGAGCGCGAGGATACGTACGGACATGGTGATCTCCCGAAGCTGTAACATTGCCGCAATAAACCGGACCGAGGTCCGCTTAAATGTGTACCACTAAACCGGACCGTGGTCCAGTTTTCCCCGAGTGCGGCTACGCTGGGTGCATGTCCACTCCACTTCCGCCGTTTCCGAAGCGACAGGAACCGTCCGACGAACCCGTGCTGACGGAGCTCGCCACCCCGGGCACGGCCCCCCAGCTGCGCGCCGACGCCGCACGCAACCGCGCACGCCTGCTGGAGGCCGCCGCCCGCCTGGTGGAGGAGCACGGAGTGGACAAGGTGACGATGGAGGCCGTCGCCACCGCGGCATCAGTGGGCAAGGGGACCGTCTTTCGACGGTTCGGCGACCGCACCGGCCTGCTGATGGCACTCCTCGACCACACCGAGCAGCAGTTCCAGACCGCATTCATCAGCGGTCCGCCCCCGATGGGCCCCGGCGCCTCACCGGTGGAGCGGCTGCACGCCTTCGGCTGTCGCGCCCTGCGCAACGCCTCCGAGCAGCTCGATCTGTACCTCGCCGCCGAGCCCGACCCCTCCCGCCGCTTCAGCTCCGCCCCGTACCGCGTCCGCTTCATGCACGTCTGCATGCTGCTGCGCCAGACCACCCCGAGCACGGACATCGAACTCGTCGCCCAGACCTTGATGAGCTACCTGGACCCCGCTCTGATCCACCACCTGACCCGCCAGCGGAGCATGTCCCTGGAGCGTCTGGAGTCGGGCTGGCACGACCTCGTGGACCGATGTACGGGGGCGGGTTCCGCCTAGCGTGCCCCCGGTGGGGAGGCGGACAATGCGGGCATGGGCCATCGTCTCGATGATGTGAGCGCGCCCGCTCGGCTGGCCGGGCCGGAAGAAGGCATCAGTCAGGAGGAGCTGGCGCTTGCCGCTCGGAATCACGGGATGCCGTTGGAGGCGCTGCGGTACGAGGTGACGCCGCCGGGACTGCATTATGTGCTGACGCACTACGACATCCCGTATGGGGAAGAGGGGGCGTGGCAGCTCGTCGTCGGGGGCGGGGTGCGGCAGCCGCTGGTGCTCGGGATGGATGAGCTGAGGGCGTATCCCGCTGTCACGCGGCGGGTGACCATGGAGTGTGCGGGCAATGGGCGGGCTCTGTTGACGCCCCGGCCGGTGAGCCAGCCGTGGCTGGCGGAAGCGGTCGGTACGGCGGAGTGGACCGGTACGCCGTTGCGGGTGCTGCTCGCCGAGGCCGGGGTCGAACCCGGGGCGGTGGACGTGGTGTTCACCGGCGCCGATCACGGGGTCGAACGCGGAGTCGAGCAGGACTACCAGCGGTCCCTCCCGATGGACGTGGCCATGGGCGGCGAGCCCGAGGTGCTCGTGGCCTACGAGATGAACGGCGGCCTGCTGCCCCCGCAGCACGGACATCCGGTACGCCTGGTGGTGCCCGGCTGGTACGGCATGGCGCATGTGAAGTGGCTGCGCGAGATCAGGGTGACGGACACGCCGTTCACGGGATTCCAGCAGGCCGTGGCCTATCGGCTTCGGCAGGACGCCGGCGACGAGGGCGAACCGGTCACCCGGATCGCCCCACGCGCCCTGCTGATACCGCCCGGCTTCCCGGACTTCATGTCCAGGACGCGGGTGGTCCGGCCTGGTGTCGTCGCGCTGGAGGGACGGGCCTGGTCGGGGCGTGCGCCGGTGACCGGGGTCGAGGTCAGCACGGATGGGGGGCGTTCGTGGTACGCGGCCGACCTCGACGGGGGAGGCGACCACCGCTGGGCCTGGCGCCCGTGGCGCTTCGCCTGGACGGCCACCCCCGGCCCTCATGTGCTCAGCGCGCGGGCCACCGACGCCGAGGGGCACACCCAGCCGCTGGACCAGCCGTGGAATCGGGGCGGCTTCGCGAACAACCTCGTCCAGCGAGTACCCGTACTGTGCCTGGACTGCGAGGACGCCAAGTGAACGGGCGGCCGGAGCCCCGGCCGCCCGGAACTCTCCGTCAGTTGAACGGATCCAGCGTGACGTACGCCTGTTGCGGATTGCCGTCGTGGACGAGCGACTCGTGGTTCCCGACGTCGTCGAACGCGAACGCGTAGGCCTTGCCGTCGGCCATCTGGGCGTGGATCTTGCGCGCGTACTGGTTGGTCACCGTGTCCTGGTAGAAGTTCGCCGAGCCGGTGTCCGGCTGGTTGGGGTTGACCAGGAGCGTGGAGCGGTTGAAGCCGGCGCACAGCGTGCGTGAAATCGGGCCGCGCACCAGGTCGTTGGGCGCGTCGAGCCGCTTGTAGCAGCCGAAGATGCTGTCGGAGTCCGGCTTCTGGAAGCTGGTGACGACGGCTCCGGCGCTGTTGGTGAAGTTCATGACGTCACCGGAGACCCGGCCGAAGTACTTCGTGTTCGGCTGGTCGGCGAACGGCGTCACCGTCAGCGTCGACGAACTGTACTTCTGCCACACCCGGTTGACGTAGTCGTCCATGACCGTGCTCGGCAGTGCGCCCGCCTCGATGCCGTGACCGGGGGCGAGGGCTCGCAGCACCGTGCCGTCGGACCGGGTCTGGATCAGATTGGCCCAGCCGCCGGGCTGACCCCTAAGGGCGTTGAAGAAGCCGTTGTATCCGCCCGCCTTGAGGTGGCCGGTGTTCTTCGTCGTGCCGTCCGCGAGCTGGACTCCGACGGCGTACGGCGCCGAGAACATATCGACCTGTGTGCTGTTGATCCACAGACCGGAGTCATTGAGTGTGTACTCGGACCAGTTGAAGAGGATGTTGCGATTGGGGTCGCTCGGGTTCTGCACGGCCGGCTGCACGAGACCGCCGGTCGTCAGCCGGAAGTCGAGCTTCTGTCCGTAGGAGAAGTAGATCCGTCCCGAGAACTTGGGGATCCGGATCGTCTTGGACTGCCCGTTCCCCGGTCCCGCGATCGACGCGTCGGGTGCGGGCGTCGGCGGATTGCCGCCCGCGGGCCAGGCGTGGAACGTGCCGTTCGCGTCGGCCCAGCCCTGCTGGCCCGTCGACAGCAGCGTTCCGAGGTCGTAGATGTACACCGGGTCGCTGCGGCCGGAGTTGTTCGTGAACTTCAGCGGGATGGTCGCCGGGACGACGGCCTCGGCCCGGGACGGGGTCCCGAACGTCAGCAGTGCCGCGGCGAGGGTGGCCGCGGCCACCGCTAACGCCCGCCATCTGATCCTTCTGGGCATCCTCTTCCTCCGTCCGGGATCGCGCTGAGAGCGCTCTCAAGGCCATTTCAGAGTTGCGCCCGGTGGCGTACATGTCAACGCTTCGGACAGGGTTGGTCTGGTCCAACTGCGCTCGCGTCGCCGACGGGCGACCGCTGACGAGTCACGGCTGCCGCCCTTTCGCCAACAGCCGCCTTCCGGCGAAGGGTTGACCACGAAGGGCCCCACTGGTTCAGTGGATCAGCCACTCATCCACTTGCCCGGAGGGAAGAACCGTGGAGGCACTGCCCCGCGAGACCATCGTGGACGTCCTGGAGGACCGGCTGCGCACGGACATCCTCGACGGCCGCCATCCAGCGGGGAGTTATCTGCCCCCGGAGCGCCAACTCGCCGACGGTTACGGAGTCACCCGCACCACGCTCAAGCACGCCTTCGGCCGACTCGTGCAGGCGGGCCTGCTCGAAACCCGGCACGGTGTCGGGACCAGGGTGCGTGACTACGCACGCCTGGGCGGCGCGGACCTGCTGCCCATGCTCGTGCGACACGACGCGAAATGGGTCCACGAGGTCTTCGAAGTTCGGCGCGGCGTCGGCGCGTTGATCGCCGAGCGGGCCGCGGCGAGGGCCACCCGCAAGCAGCGGGGGGAGCTCCTCGCACTGCTGGAAGCCGTACGGGAGGCCGACGGCGCCGACGCCGTGCAGCTGGCCGACGTCGAGGTGCACCGGGCACTCGCCCGGGCCACCGGCAACCGCGTCTACGTCCTGCTGACCAACACGCTCTTCAACGCCTATCTGCCCGTCCGCTTCCTGCTCAAGGGGCCCTTCACCGACCCGGCGGCGGCCTACGAACGGCTGGCGCCGGTGGTGGCGGCGGTGACGGCCCAGGACGCCCGGCAGGCACACGCGGCGGCCGATGCCTATCTGCGCTCCACCGAGCGCATCATGCTGGAGGGTCTCGTATGAGGGGCACCGCGTTCACGGAGACGATGCTCGGCACGGTCCGGCTCGACGCCGAGACACGGGAGCGCCGCATACGCCTCGATCTGCGCGCCGAGGCCGACGCCGTACTGCGCCCGCATCGCACGACAGTGGCGCGCTTGACCGGCCGGGTGCGGATCGCCGGGTTCGCCGACGCCCCGTGCGCCGAGGGCGAGTTGGAGGTGTCACCGCTCGCTCGACGCCGTATCCGTTATCAACTCGCGTTCACCGCCGACGGGCGCGGCCTCACACTGGACGGCTGGAAGTCCGTGACCGCGTGCCGCCCGGTCGAGTCGATGACCGTCCTGCCGTTCACCCTGTACGAGGGTGACGCGCGGGTGGGCGAAGGAGTGCTCCGCTTCCCGCTGGCGACCGGCCTCGCGCCGTTCCTCCTCAGCTTCCGCTTCCCGCGCCGTGAGAGCGGCGCGGAGCACTTCGCGCCGCGCTGGAGCGGCGCACCGGGCCGTACCGAGGTCTGGTACACCACGCTGACCGATCCGGAGAGCGGCACCGGCCTCTGGCTGCACCACGAAGTGACCGCACCCGCCGACGGATCCGAGCCGTTCGCGCACGGATGGGTCGCGGCGTTTCCCCGCGGGGGCGCGGTGCGTCATGCCCGCTTCGGGCCCGTCCCCTGGACCCGGCCCGCGGACGGCTTCACGGGGGACAACGTCACCGCCACCCCAGGTCAACTGAGGGGAAACACCGGTGACTTCCACTGGAAGCTCACCGAACGCCCCCAAGAGGCACCGTTGTTCACCTTCCCTCGCTGGTCGTGGCGTCGGCCGCTGCTGCCCGCCGCCCAGATGCTCCCGGCCGCGCGGGCCACGTACGAGGGCGAATTCTCCTACGGTGAACAGACCTTGACCCTGCGCGGTGCACCCGGCGCCTCGGCCCGCATCTACGGGCACGGTAACGCGCACCGGTGGACCTGGCTGCACGCGGAGCTGGGCGGCGGAGACGTCCTGGAGATCGTGGCGGCCGTGTCCACCCGGCCGGGCCTGCGGCGGCTTCCTCCGCTGGTCTTCCTGCGGCTGCGCCGCGGGGGCCGGACCTGGCCGCGCCGGGCGGAGCGGTCGGCGGTCGGCTTGCTGGGCGTCGGACGGTTCCGGGCCGTGTTCGGCCTGCCCAAGTGGACGGTGACCGGCCGGACGGCACTGCGCCGCATCCGGGTCGAGGTAGACCAGCCCGCCGAGCGGACCCTCACCCTGGAGTATCGCGACCCGGACGGAGCCCGCGCAGTGTGCCGCAACAGCGAGTCCGCCGACGCCCACGTCGTGCTGGAACGCTGGTGGGGCCGTTGGCGCCCGGAGGCCTCCTGGCTCCTGGACGGCACCGCGCACGCCGAGGCGGGCGAGCGGTGACCGCCGAAGGGTTCGTCGCGGCGCTGCTGGCCGACGCCGGCGACGAGGACTGGCCGTCCCGCGTGCCGAACCGGCTCGACACAGTGCTCGCCGCGCTGTCCCGGCCCGCCCGAGCCGGGGTGCACACCGCGGTCGCGGCCCTGGAGACGTACGCCGTCCTGCGCACCGGCAGACGCCTGGCAGCACTCGACCCCGACGAACGCGAGAGCGTGCTCGGCTCGCTGGCCGCACGACCCCGGCTCGTCCCGCTGCTCGACGTGCTCAAGGTGCCGGTGATGCTCGCGGCGGGTACCGAGAGGATGCCGGCCGCGCCGGTTTCCGCGACGGCACCCGAGGACCCGCCGCTCGACTGCACTCCGGCCCAGGAGTGGCCGACACGCTCCACCGCCGACGTGGTGGTCGTCGGATCCGGCGCGGGCGGTGCCGTGGCCGCCCGGACGTTCGCGCTCGCCGGACTCGACGTGGTCGTCCTGGAGGAGGGCGAACACCACTCGACGGCTTCCTTCGGCCGCCGGGCGCCGCTCGACAGATTCACCGAGCTGTACCGGGACGGCGGCGCCACGGTGGCCGTGGGCAACCCGCCGCTCCTGCTGCCGGTCGGCCGCGCGGTCGGCGGCACCACCGTGGTCAACTCCGGTACGTGCTACCGGACTCCGGACCATGTGCTGGCCCGATGGAGCCAGGAGTACGGGTTCGGGCTCGCCGAGGGCTTCGGGCCCCTGCTCGACGAGATCGAGCGCACCCTGCGCGTGGCCACCCAGCCGCTCGACGTGCTGGGCAACAACGGTCTGCTCGCCCTCGCGGGGGCCGACCGGCTCGGCTGGCGGGCCCGACCGCTGCGCCGCAACGCGCCCGGATGCAAGGGCTCGTGCCAGTGCGTGGTCGGCTGCCCCACCGGCGCCAAGCAGAGCGTGCAGCTCTCCGTCCTGCCGGACGCGTGCGCCGCGGGAGCCCGGATCGTCACGGGCGCGCGGGTCCGCCGCATCCTGCTGGACCACGACGCACCGGGAGCGCCGCGCGCAGCCGGAGTACAGGTGCGGCGGCCGGACGGCAGCGAACTGGAGATCCTCGCCCCGCTCGTCGTGACGGCGGCCGGAGCGCTGCAGTCACCGCCCCTGCTGCGCCGCTCGGGCCTCGGCGGACATCCACGCCTGGGCCGCAACCTCAGCGTGCACCCGGCCACAAGTGTCGCGGGACGCTTTGCCGAGCCGGTCACCGCCTGGCAGGGCGTGCTGCAGAGCGTCGGCGTCGAGGAACTGCACGCCCGCGGCGTCCTCATCGAGGCGACCGCGAGCCCGCCCGGCTTGGGCAGTTTCGTCCTCCCCGGCCTGGGCCGCGAGCTGCGGCGCGAACTGGAGGACATGGACCACCTGGCGACCCTCGGCGCCATGATCGCCGACCGCCCCTCCGGTCGGGTCCAGGGCCGGGAGCGCACCCTCGTCCGCTACGACCTGGACCCCCGTGACGGCAACCGGCTGATGACGGCCGTACGCGCCATGGGCAGGCTGCTGTTCGCGGCGGGAGCCGAGGAGGTCCTCACCGGCGTCCCGTTCTCACCGCGGGCCCGCTCGCTCGACGAGCTCGACGCACAGCTCACCTCGGTGAACGCCCGCAACCTGCACCTCTCGGCGTTCCACCCGACCGGCACGGCTGCCGCGGGCGCCGATGCCGAGCGGGCGCCGACCGACCCGGAGGGCAGGCTGCGCGGCGTCCGGGGAGTCCTGGTCGTGGACGGCTCGGTGCTGCCCAGCTGCCCCGAGGTCAACCCGCAGCTGAGCATCATGGCGGCCGCCCTGGCGATCGCGGAGACCTGCCTCGAAAGGGAGGGCGGCCCGGCGGCACGCTGAGTCACTCAGATGCTTCGCGCCGTTCGCGTACCCCGGGACCGGCGCGGAGCATGAGGAGAGTCCCGTACGCCAGGAAGAGGACGAGCCCTCATGAGCACACGCATTCCCGACGGCCGAGGCCGATCACGCCGGATCGCCGTTCTCCTGGCCGCGTTGGCGTGCGGGTCCGTGCTGGCCTCCTGCAGCACGGACAGCGGCAACGGAAGTGGCGCCTCCACCTTCAGCCCGCGCCCGACCGCGCCGAACGCGTCCAACTTCACCGGCACGCCGCCGTCCGCCATGTCCTCGGCCGCCTCCTCGATCATCGGCTCCGCGCGGGCCTCGGCGTCGGCGGCGGCCTCGTCCGCCTCCGCCGCTGCGTCGGCGTTCGAGGCGTCGGTCTCGGCCGACACGGCACGCGCCTCCGCGGCCGCGGAGAAGAAGCTGAAGGACCTGAAGGGCAGCGGCAACGCGCTGTCCGACGTCGCCATGACCGGCCTGCCCAGGTCGGAGACCGGCGGGCTGCTCGCCGTCCTCGTCACCATCACCAACAAGACCGACCACAAGGCTTCGTACGCCGTGCAGATCGACTTCAAGAATCCCGACGGCAAGGTCGTGGAGACCAGGTTCGTCGGAGCGGAGAACCTCGACCCGGGGGCGCGGGCCCAGCCCATCGCCATCAGCAGGCAGCCCGCCGAACCCGTGCTGACCCCCCGGCTGACAAAGGCGCAGCGCTACTGACGCCGTCACCGGTCCGCGCGACCGTGCCCCAGCCCTCTGGGCGGTCGCCGACGACAGGAGCCGCGCCGTGAAGTCGGTCCTGTCGCCGTCGACCACACGACGATCGGGGACACACGGGGCGCGGTGGAAGCGCTCCATGCCGAGCGGGCGCAGGGGCTTGACCGGCGTCAGGCCTCCGGCTCGCGCACCAGGTGCACCGCCGTGCTCGCCCAGTCGCCCTGCGGCAGGTCGAGGTGGAACCCGTACTCGCCGAGCACGCCGGCACGGTGCACGGCGCCGGTGCGGGCGTCACGGTAGCGGGCCGCGGGGGTCAGACCCCGCGGGCGGACCGGGAGATCCGCGGCGCCGTGGCGGGTGACGCGCCGGTGGGCGAGCAACAGGGTCTCCGAGGCGTCCGCGGCCGTGTACTGCACCACGGAGACGGCGTCATCACAGGGCGGTGACAGGCGGTCCAGCCTGCCGTGCTGCACGAGATGGCGCACCTTCTTGTACTCGGCCACCAGAGCGGCTCCCTCCCGCAGTTCCTCCTCGGACCAGCGCGTGAGATCGCCCCCGATGCCGAGTGCCCCGGCCATCGCCACATGGAAGCGGAAGCGCAGCGGGACCGTGCGGCCGGTGAGCTGGTTCGGTACGTCCGTGACCCACGAGCCCATGGTGCGCGCGGGATACACCTGGCCGTAGCCGTGCTGGATCCACATCCGGTCGGCGGCATCGGTGTTGTCCGACGCCCACGCCTGGTCCGTACGGGACAGGATGCCCAGGTCGACCCGGCCGCCCCCGCCACTGCACGACTCGATCCGCAGCGCCGGGTGGTCGGCACGGAGGCGGTCGACGACGTCGTACAGATTGCGCACGTATTGCGGTCCGAGACGGTCGGCGCCGTCCTGCCGGCCCGGCCAGCCGGCCTCGCTGAACGCCCGGTTCATGTCCCACTTGAGGAAGTCGATGCCGTGGTCGCCGACCAGCCGGGTCAGCCAGCCGTAGGCCCAGTCGGCGACGTCGCGGCGGGCGAAGTTGAGGACGAGCTGGTTGCGGAGCTCGGAGCGGGGGCGGCCCGGGAAGTGCACGACCCAGTCAGGGTGTTGGCGGTAGAGGTCGCTGTCCGGGTTCACCATCTCGGGTTCCACCCACAGGCCGAAGCCCATCCCGAGCCGGTGCACCGCCTCGACCAGCGGTGCCAGCCCCTCGGGGAAGCGGTCGGGGGCGGGCGTCCAGTCGCCGAGTCCGGCCCGGTCGCTGCGGCGCGCCCCGAACCAGCCGTCGTCGACGACGTACAGCTCGACCCCGAGCTCCGCCGCGCGTTCGGCGAGCGCCTTCTGGCCGACCTCGTCGACGTCGAAGCCCGTCGCCTCCCAGGAGTTGTAGAGCACCGGCGCGAACTCGTCCGGATGCGGCAGGACATGGGCCAGGGTGTACGCGTGCCAGGCACGACTGGCCGCACCGAAGCCGCCGTCGCTGCACAGGCCCGCGAACGGGGGAGAGGTGAACTCCTCGCCCGGCGAGAGCGGCACGCTCGTACCGTCGTGGCCCACGCCTCCGGTGAATCCCGCCCGCCCGTCCGGAGTCCGCTGGACGGTGATCCGCCAACTTCCGCTCCAGGCGAGGGCGGCGCTCCACACCCGGCCGTGCTCCTCCGTCGCCTCGCCCGAGTCCAGCATCACCCAAGGGTTCGCGTGATGACTGGTGATCCCACGGCGGCTCGTCAACACGGTCTCGCCGTAGGGGAGTTGGCCTCGCCGCAGCTGGCTCTCGGCGGACCACTGTCCGGTGACACGGCTGAGCCGATAGTCCCGTAGCGGAGGGAGGGACCACGCGGCCGAGTCGGTGCGCAGCAGGGTGACGGGCTCATCGCCGGCGTTGCGGACGACGGTCCAGCGCTCGATGACGTCCGTGTCGTCCCGTACGCGGTAGTGGAGCGCGACATGCAGAGGGTAGCGGCGGTCGCGGAACGCCAGTTCCAGCTCGCCTTCGTCGACACGATGGCCGGTCGGCTGCCACTCGAAGGCGCGGGAACCGTCCGCGAACCGGACTTGTAGCGACGGCGGCCCGTAGCGCGTCCCGCCGTCCACGGGAAGTTCCTCCCCGACAGGAGGTCTTCCCTCGAAGCTGCTGGTCGAGGCGGGCCGCGGCACGGCGAGTTCCTCGGCTTCCGCGAGCGTCAGGCGTGGGCCCCAGGCGAGGTGGCAGGGCGCGCCGGTCTCGTCGACGCGCAGCGCGTACGACGTGTGCGGTGTGGCCAGCAGCCAGACCCCGGTGTCCGGGGCGAAGGAGATCATCGACAGGGGTCCTCACGTTCCGGTAGTGCCACGAGATGTTCGAAAGCCAACCGCGACCTTCGATCACATGTCAACACCTCGCGTGTATCTGCCATTTGCAGGCTGCATGCCCATCAGAGGGGGTCCTCAAGATAATCCTGTTTCTTTCATTGACAGCAGAAAATAAGGGACTTAGGTTCCGGCCATGCGCTCGACCTCTCGTACCGAGGCGTTCCCGGCTCACACGCCGGCCGCTTCCCAGATCTTCACCACCGTGCTGTCGCACGGCCCGCTCACGCGATCGGAGATAGCCGCACGGACGCGGCTGTCGGCGGCGGCGGTCACCAAGGCGGTCAGGCCGCTGATCGAGGCCGGTTACCTCCTGGAGGATGTCGCCGAGGACGCGCGGCAGCCCTCCCTCGGGCGCCCCGCCAACCCGGTGCTGGTCGACGGAGGCAGGGCGCTGTTCATCGGCGTCAAGATGACGGGCGACGAACTGATCGCCGTACTCACGGACCTTTGCTGCCGCATCAGGGTCGCCCGGCACGTGCCGCTCACCACCCACGACCCCACAGCGGTGCTGGCCTCGACCGCGGCGCTCGTCCAGGAACTGCTGACCGAGGCCGACGGCTTCGGGGTGCGGGTCCAGGGGCTGGGCATCGCGGTGTCCGGCGACGTGGACCGTGCGGCCGGAGTGGTGCGCTACTCGCCCTTTCTGGAGTGGCGCGACGTCCCGCTCGCCGAACTGGCCGCGATGACCACAGGGTTGCCGGTCACCGTCGACAACGACGTCAGGGCCCTGACCGTCGCCGAGCAGTGGTTCGGCGCCGGAGTGGGACTGTCCGACTTCGCGGTGGTGACCGTCGGCGCGGGCATCGGCTGCGGCCTGGTGGTGCACGGTCAGGTCGTGTCGGGAGCCCACGGTGTGGCCGGCGAGATCGGGCACGTCGCCATCGACCCGGCCGGTCCCCTCTGCCACTGCGGCAACCGCGGCTGTGTCGAGGCGATCGCCGCGGACTCGGCGATCGTCGGCAAGGTCCGGGAGGTGACGGGCGTCCAAGTCGCCGACGCCGCCGCGGCCTTGGACCTGGCCCACGACGGCGACCCCGGAGCGCGGGAAGTGTACGCGCGGGCGGGGGAGGCGATCGGGCGCGGCATCGCGACCGTGGCCAACCTGCTCGGCCCCGAGCGGGTGATCATCTCGGGCGAGGGCCTGGCCGCCTACGACCTCTTCGCCGAGCAGATCCGCGACGCGTTCGCCGCGGCCGCCTTCGGATCGGCCGCGCGGTGCGACGTGCAGACCCGCCCGCTGCCCTTCGAGGAGTGGGCGCGCGGGGCCGCGGCCACCGCGATCCAGTCCTTCATCAGATCAGACACGTACTAGCACGCACGAGGAGTAACGATGACGCAGCAGAGCCGCCATCACCTGGCTGCGCGTGGCCCGGGTCGGCGCGGAGTGGTCGGTGGGCTGTTCGGACTCGGTGCGGCCGCACTGGGGGCACCCGTCCTGAGCGCCTGCGGCAGTGGGGCGGGCGCCGACCCGAAGACGGTGACCTTCGGATCCAACGGCGCCGACGCCACCCCCAAGAAGGCCTACGCCGCAGTGACCGAGGCATTCGCCAAGGACAGCGGGCTGAAGGTGAAGACGAACACCGTCGACCACGACACCTTCCAGAAGAGCATCTCCACCTACCTTCAGGGCACCCCGGACGACGTCTTCACCTGGTTCGCGGGCTACCGCATGCAGTACTTCGCCAAGAAGCAGCTCTGCAGCCCCCTCGACGACGTGTGGGACAAGATCGGCGCCGGCTTCAGCGACGCCACCAAGCAGCTCTCGCGCGGCGAGGACGGCAAGTACTACTTCGTGCCGCTGTACAACTACCCGTGGGCCGTGTTCTACCGAAAGAGCCTGTTCAAGGAGCGCGGCTACCAAGTCCCGCAGAAGTGGGGCGAGTTCATCGCGCTCGCCAAGCGCATGAAGAAGGACGGCCTCGCCCCGATCGCCTCCGGATACGGCGGCGGCGACAGCTGGAGCATCCTCGGCGCCTTCGACTACCTCGACCTCAGGGCCAACGGCTACGACTTCCACATGTCCCTGATGCGCGGCAAGGTCTCCTGGACCGACAAGCGCACCGTCGCCGTCCTCGACCTGTGGCGTGAGCTGACCCCCTACTACCAGCCGAGCGCCGGCGGCCGTTCCTGGCAGGACGCCGCCCAGTCCCTGCTCGACAAGAAGTCCGGCATGGCCGTCATCGGGCTCTTCCTCGGCCAGCAGATCACCGACGAGAAGATACGCGCCGACATCGACTTCTTCCCCTTCCCCGAGATCGACGCCACCCACGGACAGGACGCCGTCGAGGCACCGACCGACGGCTTCATGCTCAGCCGCAGGCCCAAGAACGAGGACGGCGCCAAGAAGCTCCTCGAGTTCCTCGGCGGCGCCCAGGCCGAAGAGCTGTACATGGGCGTCGACCCGAGCAACCTCGCCGTCAACGAACAGGCCAAGACGGACTCGTACAACGCACTCCAGAAGAAGTCCGCCGACCTCATCGCCTCCGCGAAGCACATCAGTCAGTTCGCGGACCGCGACAGCGACCCCGGCTTCATCTCCACCGTCGTCCTGCCGGGCCTGACCGAATGGCTCGGCCACCCCGACGACGGCTCCGGCACGCTGAAGAAGATCGAGTCCCAGCGCTCGCGTTTCTTCACTGCCTGACCAGGACCGGAAAGGTCGCACCCACCGTGTCCTCCGCCACGCCCCGGACTCGCCCTCGCCGTCTCGGTCCCGGCGACCGGATCTTCCTCACCGTCATCATCGGCATCCCGCTCGCCGCCCTGCTCTTCTTCGTCTGGCTGCCCGCACTGGCCTCCCTGGGGCTGTCCTTCACCACCTGGGACGGCATCGAGCTGGCCGACATCCACTGGATCGGCCTGGACAACTACAAGGAGATCTTCACCAACTACCCGCCGTTCTGGCCCGCGGTGCGGCACAACGTGATCTGGCTGCTGTTCACGGCCCTGCTGCCCACGCCGTTCGGCATCTTCCTCGCCTACCAGCTCGACCGGAAGATCCGCTTCACGAGGATCTACCAGACCGCGATCTTCCTGCCGATGGTGCTCTCCCTGGCCGTCGTCGGCTTCATCTGGGAGATCATCTACAACCCGGACACCGGACTCCTCAACGGCATCCTGAACGCGGCCGGCTCGGGCCACCACATCGACTGGCTCGGCAACCCCGACCTCAACCTGTGGGCCGTCCTGATCGCCTCCGGCTGGCGGCACACCGGCTACATCATGATCCTCTACCTGGCAGGGCTGAAGGGCTTCGACCCGGCGCTGAAGGAAGCCGCCGCGCTCGACGGCGCCAACGGCCGCCAGACGTTCCTGCGCGTGGTCTTCCCGGCCCTGAAACCGGTCAACATCATCATCCTCGTCGTCACGGTCATGGAGTCCCTGCGGGCCTTCGACATCGTGTACGTCCTCGGCGGCGGCGTCGGCAGCAAGCCCGGCATGGAGCTGCTGTCCCTCCTCATCACCGACAACATCATCGGCGAGTCCAGTCACATCGGTTACGGCTCCGCCCTCGCGGTCGTCCTGCTCCTGGTCTCCCTGGCCGCCATCGGGACCTTCCTCGTCCAGACCTTCCGCAAGGAGGACCAGTGACCACGACGGTGACGCGGCCCACCTCCCGGGTGCGTGAGTCCCAGACGCGGAAGACCACTTCGGCGCCCCGGCGCCAGACCGGCCGCCATCTGATGCTCGCGGGCATCGCCCTGCTCTGGCTCGTCCCGCTCCTGTGGGCCGTGTACACCTCGCTGCGCCCCTACTCGGACACGGCCAAGCACGGCTATCTCTCCTGGCCGCGCAGTCTGAGCCTCGGCAACTTCACGGACGCCTGGAACCAGTCCGGGATGCCGCACTTCTTCTGGAACTCCGTTCTCATCACCGTCCCTTCGGTCCTCGGCACACTGTTGTTCTCGGCAGCCGTCGCCTTCTTCGTCTCCCGCTTCGACTTCCGCTGGAACATCGTCCTGCTGATGCTCTTCACCGCGGGCAACCTGCTCCCGGCACAGGTCCTCATCACCCCCCTGTACCGGCTCTACCTCCTCGTCCCGCTGCCGCAGTGGATGAGCGACTCGCTCCTCCTCTACAACTCGGCCTGGGGCATCATCGCGATCCACATCGCCTACCAGTCCGGCTTCTGCACCTTCGTCCTCAGCAACTACATGAAGACGATCCCCAAGGAGATCTCCGAGGCCGCGCTCGTCGACGGCGCTCCCGTCTGGCGGCAGTTCTTCCAGATCATCCTGCCGCTGTGCCGCCCGGCGTTCGCCGCCCTCGCGACGCTCGAATCGATCTGGATCTACAACGACTTCTTCTGGCCGCTCGCGTTGATCGAGAGCGGCGACAAGCGCCCGATCACCTCCGCCCTGGCCAACCTGCAGGGTGCGTACTTCACCAATCCCAACCTCATCGCGGCCGGTGCCTTGATGACCGCGATCCCCACGCTGCTGGTGTACTTCGCGCTCCAGCGCCAGTTCATCAGCGGACTCACCATCGGCTCGGGCAAGGGCTGAGCCGACAGAACACCGGAGCACGAGCCGCCCCCCGCGTCTTCACCACCCCCGCTGACACCGTCCCAGGAGGTCCGACCCATGCGGTCATCCTCGTATTTCGCCATGCCCGGAGCCGTCCCGCGCTCCGGCCGCCGCTCCATAAGAACAGTGCTTGTCCTCGCCCTCACCGCGGGCGTCGCGACGGCCGTGCCGGCCGCCCAGGCCGACACCAACGCCCCGGCCGTTCAGGCCGACACCACCACCGCCGCTTCGATCGCCGCCAAGCCGTACATGGGCTGGTCGAGTTGGAGCATGCAGTCGTCGAAGTACCCGGGCCTCAACCCGGACGGCGACTACAGCTACCTCACCGAGGCGAACGTCCTGAAGCAGACGGACGCCCTCGCCGCCAAGCTGAAGAAGTACGGCTACGACCATGTCAACATCGACGCCGGCTGGTGGATGGACAAGAACTGGAAGACCGGCTTCGACCAGTACGGCCGGCAGACGCCCGACCCGGTCCGCTTCCCCCACGGCATGAAGTCGGTCGCCGACCACATCCACTCCAAGGGCCTCAAGGCCGGCATCTACCTGCCCGTCGGCCTGGAGAAGGGGGCGTACGGCGACGGCAAGACGCCGATCTGGAACGCCCCCGGCTGCACCACCGCCGACATCGTCTACTCGGACCTGCGCACCACCAACGGCTGGGACAACGCCTACAAGATCGACTTCGACAACCCCTGTGCGCAGAAGTACATCGACTCTCAGGCGCAGCAGTTCGCCGACTGGGGCTACGACTTCCTCAAGCTGGACGGGGTGGGCCCGGGCTCGTTCAAGTCCGGTGACAACTACGACAACGTCCCCGACGTCGCCGCCTGGCAGAAGGCCATCGCCACCGCCGGTCGCCCGATCCACCTCGAACTCTCCTGGTCGCTGGACATCGGCCACGCCGCCGACTGGAAGAAGTACTCCAACGGCTGGCGCATCGACACCGATGTCGAGTGCTACTGCAACACCCTTGTCACTTGGGAGAACTCGGTCAACGACCGCTGGGACGACGCCCCCGCGTGGAGCAGCAAGGCAGGCCCGGGAGGCTGGAACGACCTCGACGCCATCGATGTCGGCAACGGCGAGATGGACGGCCTCACCAAGGCCGAGCGGCAGAGCTACATGACCCTGTGGGCCATCAACAAGTCGCCCCTGTTCACCGGTGACGACATCACCAAGCTGGACGGCTACGGCGTCTCCCTGCTCACCAACAAGGAGGTCATCGCCGTCGACCAGAACGACTCGCCCGTCGCGCGTCCGGTCACCCCGGTCGGCGACCAGCAGGTCTGGGGCACCAAGAACGCCGACGGCAGCTACACCGTCGCCCTGTTCAACCTCGGCGACTCGCCCGCCTCCGTCACCGCGCACTGGGCCTCCTTCGGCTTCACCGGCAACGCCTCCGTGCGCGACCTGTGGAACAAGGCGAACCTCGGGACCTACAAGAACAAGATCACCGAGGCGCTGCCCGCCCACGGCTCACGGCTGTTCACGATCAAGCCCGGCGGCAGCACGCTGGCGACCACGAGCTACGAGGCCGAGGACGCGGCCAACACCCTGTCGGGCAACGCCTCCGTCGCCGGCTGCGACGACTGCTCCGGCGCCAAGAAGGTCGGCAACCTCTACTCCGGTGGCAAGCTGCGGTTCAACGACGTCACGGTGAAGAAGGACGGGATCTACACCGTCAAGGTCGCCTACGTCAGCGGCGACCCCCGCTCGGTGACGGTCTTCTCCAACAGCGGTAACGGCACCAGCGAGAAGTTCCCCTCCACCGGCGACTGGAGCACGGCCGAGACCGTCAGCGTCCAGCTGGCACTGAAGGCGGGCACCAACACCATCACCTTCGACAGCGGCAGCGGATACGCACCCGACATCGACAGGATCGCCGTCCCGCAGTCCGACTGAGCTATCTCGGTCAGGCCGACCTGCTCCCACGGGGCCCGGTGACACGACCCGGGCCCCGCGGGCGCCGACCCACCTTGACGGCCCGCGGCCGTCGTTCCCTCACGAACCGTTCTCTCACGAGCTGCCCCCGCACGAGCCGTTCCCGGATATGGAGTGCACGACAGTGGACATCCAGCACACCGAACAACGCGATCACAAAACCAGCCGCAGAGGCTTCCTCGCCCTCGCCGCCGCTGCCGGCGCGGCCACCGCACTCGGCGGTCTGCCCGCCTTCACCGCCTCCGCGGCCCCCCTGCGCCCCACCGAGTCGCCCATGCTGTCCGCGGCCGACGCCGCGAAGAACCAGCTGTGGTGGCAGGCTCCCGGCTCCTCCCACTCGATGATCGAGCAGGGACTGCCGCTCGGAAACGGGCGCCTCGGGGCGCTCGCGAGCAACGACCCCTCCAGCGAACTGCTGATGATCACCGACGCCACCCTGTGGACCGGCGGTCTCAACGACAAGCTGCAGAGCGACGGCCAATTCCCCTACGGCCGCGAAGACTTCGGCTCCCTTACGCTCCTCGCCAAGCTCACCGTCGCCCTCCCCGACCACGACCTGGGCAACGTCAACAACTACCGTCGCACCCTCGACCTGGCCCAGGGCCTGGTCAGCACCTCGTACGACTTCTCGGGCGTCACCTACCGGCGGCAGATCTTCGCCAGCCGCCCCGACGACGCCATCGTCCTGTACTTCTCCCAGCAGGGCGGCGGCTCCTACACCGGCACCGTCTCCCTCGCCGGCACCCACGGCGAGTCCACCACCGCCAACAGCGCGGGACGGTACGCGTCGTTCGGCGGCACCTTCGCCAATGGCCTCACGTACGGCGCCGCCGTCACCGCCTACAGCACCACCGGCAGGGTCCGCGTCGACGGCACGACGATCGCCTTCAGCGGCTGCAAGGACCTCACCATCGTCCTCAGCGGCGGCACCAACTACGCACCCGACGCGGCCGCGAAGTTCCGCGACCCGACCGTCGTCCCGGAGCGCCTCGCCAGGACCAAGGTCCTGAACGCGGCCGGTCATTCGGCGAGCACCCTGCTGCACACCCATGTCGCCGACTTCCGTGCCGTGTTCGGGCAGCTGGACATCAACCTCGGTACGTCGTCCGCAGCGCAGCGCGAACTGGACACCTGGGAGCGGGTGCAGGCGCGGCATCGGGACGATGTCCCCGACCCGGAACTCGAAGCCGCCTACCTGCAGTTCGGCCGCTATCTCATGATCTCCGGATCGCGTGGCAGCCTGCCGATGGGCCTCCAGGGCCCGTGGCTGGACGGCAACGACCCGGACTGGATGGCCGACTACCACACCGACATCAACATCCAGATGAACTACTGGATGGCCGACCGGACGGGCCTGTCCGACTGCTTCGACGCCTTCACGGACTACTGTCTCGCGCAGCTGCCCTCCTGGACGGACGTCACCCAGCGGCTGTTCAACGACTCCACCAACAGATACCGCAACTCCAGCGGCAAGATCGCCGGCTGGACCGTGGCCATCTCCACCAACCCCTATGGCGGGGGCGGCTGGTGGTGGCATCCTGCGGGCAACGCCTGGCTCTGCCAGAGCCTGTTCGAGCACTACGAGTACACGCAGGACCGCGCCTACCTGAAGAAGGTCTACCCCCTCCTCAAGGGCGCCGTGGAGTTCTGGGAGGCCCGCCTGATCACCACTACCGTCACCGACGCGTCCGGGGCCTCGCGCGAGGTCCTGGTCGCCGACAGCGACTGGTCGCCCGAGCAGGGCCCGCTCGACGCCAAGGGCATCACATACGCCCAGGAACTGGTGTGGAACCTCTTCGGCAACTACCGCACCGCGACCGAGGTGCTCGCCAAGGACGCCGCCTACAGCAAGACCATCGACGGTCTCCGCGGGCGCCTGTACCTGCCCGTGGTCAGCCCCAAGACCGGCTGGCTGGAGGAGTGGATGTCGCCCGACAACCTCGGCGAGACCACCCACCGCCATCTCTCCCCGCTCATCGGGCTCTTTCCCGGCGACCGGATCCGTCCGGACGACTCCACACCGAAGGACATCCTCGACGGCGCGACCGCCCTCCTCACCGCACGCGGCATGAACAGCTTCGGCTGGGCCAATGCCTGGCGCAGCCTGTGCTGGGCGCGGCTGAAGAACGCGGAGAAGGCGTACCAGCTGGTCGTCAACAACCTGAGGCCTTCGGACAACGGCAGCAACGGCAGCGCGATGAACCTCTTCGACATCTACGAGGTGGAGTCGGGCCGCGGCATCTTCCAGATCGACGCGAACTTCGGCACTCCGGCCGCGATCGTCGAGATGCTGGTCTACTCGCGGCCCGGACACATCGAGCTGCTGCCCGCGCTGCCCGCGGCCTGGGCGGCGTCCGGCTCGGTGTCCGGCGTGGGCCTGCGCGGCGGCTTCGTCGCCGACATCGGCTGGAAGAACGGCAAGGTCACCCGGGCGACGCTGAAGAGCGTCGGCGGCAGCGCCACGACCGTCGTTGCCAATGGTGCCTCGCGGAAGATCAGCCTCAAGCCCGGTGAGTCCGTCACCCTGCGGGGTCTCGGATGAGCGCCGTCAGGTACCGACGCCGCGCGGTGGGTGTCGTATCGGCGCTGATCCTGGCGGTCTGCGGACCCCTGACCGCCTCGTCGGCGGCGCAGGCGCAGACTCAGTCGCCGGCCTCGGCGGGCACGGCGACGGCCCCGGCCGTCGCGAAGGGCAAACACCCCGTGGTCACTTGGGGCGCCAGTGCCGACCGACAGGGCGCCGGGCCCGCCGACCGCAGCTACCGGCTGATCGTGCGCACCAGCGTCGGCGGCACGAACATGCGTATCCGGCTCTCCAACGCCTTCGGCGACCACCCGGTGACCTTCGCGAGCGCGTACGCCGGGCTGCAGCAGCAGGGTGCGGAGCTGGTCCACGGCTCCAACAGGCAGCTGTCCTTCGGCGGGGCCACGTCCATCACCGTCCCGGCCGGCGAGATCGTGCTCAGCGATCCGCTGCCCGGAAAGCTCGCCGCCCAGAGCGATCTGGTCATCAGCCTGTACGTGACGGGCGCCCAGGGACCGACGACCGGTCACGGCATGGCCATGCAGACCAACTACGCAACAGCGGGCGACCACGCCGCCGAGGAGGGCGCGGCCAACTGGACCGATCCCATGGGTTCCTGGTACTGGCTGGACGCCGTCGACGTGGAGACGCCCACGGCGGTCGGCTCGGTGGTGACCCTCGGTGACTCCATCACCGACGGATGGGCCTCGACCACGGACGGGAACCGCCGCTGGCCCGACTATCTCTCCCGCCGGCTCCAGGCCGCGTCCGACATCACCGTGAAGGGCGTGGCGAACGAGGGCATCTCCGGCAACAAGGTGCTCGCGGACGGCGCCGGGCAGGCCGCGCTGAACAGGCTGCAGCGTGACGTCCTGTCCCAGCCCGGGGTCCGCACGGTCTTCCTCTTCGAAGGCATCAACGACATCAAGGCCCACAGCGGCGTCACGGTGGACGACATGATCGCCGGCTATCGGCAGATCATCGACCGGGCGCACGCGGCGGGCAAGTGTGTCGTCGGCGCGACAGTCATGCCGTTCAAGGGCTGGTCCGAGTACGACGCCGCCGCCGAGGCCGTGCGCCAAGGCGTCAACGACTGGATCAGGAACAGCGGCGCGCTCGACGCCGTGACGGACTTCGACAGGATCACGCGTAATCCGTACGACCCGCAGCTGATCCTGCCGTTCTTCGACGGCGGCGATCACCTGCACCCCAACGACAAGGGGATGCAGGCGATGGCCGACGCGGTGGACCTCGCGAGCCTGACGTCCTGCTGACGACAGGCTCCGCGCGGGGCGGTCAGGGGTAGGAGACCACCGTGGACGGCACCGTCGAGGTGCCCGAAGTCGGTGCCCCTGTCTCGTTGACGACGTGCTCGTACTGTCCCTGGCCGCCGAGCGAGACGACGAGCAGGTCGTGGAACTTCACGCCCGCAGTGTTCGGCGCGGCGAACCCGTTGTGCTGGACGATCGTCGGATCGACGTTGTAGTAGCAGTAGCTGCCCAGGCCCCACCCCTCGTGCGTGGTCACGGAGTCGGCGACCTTGTAGGCCGCGTACCCCTTGACGGCGCCGTTCTGGATGGCGGCCTGGTTCGGCGCGTCGTACGCCTTCTCGTTCTGGAAGAAGATGGTGCGGCCGCGCTGGCCGTGCCACTGGACGTCGTACTTGTTGAAGTGCTCGACGAACAGACCGGTGGCCAGGACGTCGTCGCCGTTGACCCGGATGCCGTAGTCGGCCCGGTTGGTCTCCCAGCCGACTCCGGTGCCGTGGTCGGCTCGCCAGACCCAGGTGTGGTCGATGATCGTGTGGCGGCTGTTGATGACCATGCTGGTGGTGGCCTTGCCGGCGCCCGCGCCGCCGATCCGGATGAAGACGTCCTGAATGGTGGTCGGGTTGGCGGAGTGGTTCGCCGAGGCCCCGGTGGGGCCCACCTCCAGCAGTGTCGAGGAGTTCACCGGTCCCGCGTCGATGAGGAATCCCGCGAGTCGCACTCCGTCGACGTCGGCGGTCTTGAGCGCGGTGACGCCGTTGTCCGGGATCAGGGTGGCGTAGCCGAGGCCCAGGACCACGGTGCCCGCGCGGTTGACCTGGATCGGCTGGTCGAGGTGGTAGATCCCCGGGGTCAGCAGCAGATGGAGGCCCTGCGTGAGCGCGGCGTTCAGGGTGGCGGCGGTGACGCCGGGCTTGGCCACGTAGAACTGGGTGAGCGGCAGCGACGAGCCGCGCGGGGTTCCGCCGCCCCAGGTGGTGCCGCGCGCGTTGGTGCGCCGCTCGGGCAGGAAGACCCGGTACTCGCCGCCGTTGAGGTAGAGGAACGGCTTCTCCCGGGACACCGGTGTGGTGTCGAGGGTGGTGTAGGGCGGGTTCGGGAAGGATTGCGCGGGAGCGCCCTGGACGCCGGAGAAGACCATGTTCCAGACGGCGTTGACCCAGCCGCCCACGGAGCTGTCGCGGGTGTACCACTGCTGCTGCGAGTACGGTCCGACCGAGCCGTCGATGCGGCTGTCGGCGATGTAGCCGCCGCTGGCCCAGCCGTAGCCGGTGGGGGAGAGGTTGAGGCCGCCCTTGACGTGCATCCGGCGGAAGGGGGCGGCCTGTGCGACCGCCCACCGGTTGGTGCCGCTGACCGGGGTGAGGGCGAGGTTCTCCGCGGAACGCCAGAAGTTCTGGGTGGCGTTGCCGTTGAACCAGCCCGCGTCGACGGTCACATCGCCGTTGATCGTCGTGTCGTCCGGGGACAGGCCGAGTCCCGCGATCGAGGTGTAGAAGCCGAGTTGGGCATTGAGTCCGTTGTACGTGCCGGGCTTGAACAGCAGCGCGTAGCGGCCGGTACCGAACTGGGCCGACTCCTGCTGTCTGAAGACCTCGTCCAGCTTGGCCTGGATGCCGGAGGTCGAGGGGTCGAAGACGATGACGTTCGGGCCGAGATCGCCGCCGCCCGGCAGGGCTCGGGGGCGCACGACGGGTGCGGCGGACGCCGGCGAGGACAGACCGAGCAGCGCGGGCGCGGCCGCGGTGGCGGCCATCGCTCCGAGAACGGACCGTCGGGCCAGCGGGGACCGGCCGGAGTCCGAGGAATCCGTGGGGATGTGAGGCATGGGGGCGACTCTCCTGGTTCAGAAAGTGAACGGTGGGAGGTGCGGGGAGCGCTCTCTTGCCGATGCATGCTTCATCCGCGTGAACACAGCGTCAAGAGTTGTCGCAGGAGTCCCGCAGATTGTTGCCCACTGAACCGCCAACTAGCAGATAATTTGCGCTAGTTCGTTGATGTCTGGACCCTGTCGAGCCTGCCGGGCCATGGATGATTGTGTTCAAGAGATGCTCGCAAGGCGGCGAGCGGATCCACGATGCGGTCCCTCGACTCGCCCTGCGCAGCGGCGTCGTGACCTCCGATGCCGTCTCGTGCCGGGGTGCCGCGGGTGCTGCGAGAGAGCGCTCTATGACGTCGCAGCGCCGGCCGATAGGCTGCGGGCATGAACGGACGGGCCCCCACGCTGGAGGATGTCGCACGGGAGGCCGGCGTCTCACGTGCCACCGTGTCCCGGGTCATCAACGGCGTCCCCACCGTCGATCCCGCCATTCAGGACGCGGTGCGCCAAGCGGTCGAACGCACCGGTTACGCTCCCAACCGGGCTGCCAGGTCACTGGTGACACGGCGGACCGAGACGGTCGCGCTGATCGTCTCCGGCGCGGGTGACGTGTCCGGCGAGGAGCGGAACGCCTTCACGGCAAGGGTGTTCGCGGACCCGTTCTTCGGACGGGTCGTCACCGGGGTGGTGGACTACTTGCGTCCCCGGTCCATGCATCCGCTGCTGATGTTCGCCGACTCCGCACAGGCGCGACAGCAGGTGCTGAACGATCTGCGGCAGGGCAGCGCGGACGGTGCGCTCGTCGTCTCCACCCACGCCGATGATCCGCTGCCGGCGCTGCTCGCCGACGCCGGTCTGCCCGCGGTGCTCTTCGCCCGGCCGTCACGGCCGGTGCCGCTCAGCTATGTCGACCTGGCCCATCGGGACGGCGCCCGCCTGGCCGCCGACCATCTGCTGGACCGTGGGTGCCGGCACATCGTCACCGTGACAGGGCCGCTGGGCGTTTCGGCCAGCCAGGACCGGCTCGCCGGGTTCCGCGACACGATGGCGCGCAGGGGACATCCGTACGTACCGGTCGCCGAGGGCGGTTTCACGCTCGACAGCGGCATGGCCGCGATGTCCGGGCTGCTGGCCGAACACCCCGGCGTGGACGGGGTGTTCGCGGCCAACGACCTGATGGCCCAGGGGGCGTGCCAGATACTGCGGGAGCGCGGCAGACGGGTGCCGGACGATGTCGCGGTCATCGGCTTCGACGACTCCAGCGCCGCGACGGCCTGCCGTCCGCCGCTGACCACGGTGCGGCAGCCGGTCGAGGAGATGGCCTCGGTGATGGCCCGACTCCTCGACGAGCACCTCCGGGGCGCGCGCACCGAGCCCACCTCGGTGATCTTCGATCCCGAGCTCGTGGTGCGAGAGTCGGCCTAGGCCACGCCCCACCCCTGCGCGAGTCGAGGGCGAGGGTGACCGACACTGGACCGGTCAGCATGGGCGAGGCCGGCACTGCGGGCGAGCCGGCGACGGGAAGGCAGGCGCATGACCGACCGGATCACCGTGGGCGTGGACGGATCCCCCGAGAGCCGGGCCGCGCTGGCCTGGGCGGGCAGGGAAGCCGTCCGGCGCGGGCTGCCCCTGCGCGTGGTGTACGCCTGGCAGTGGCCGCACCACGAGATGCTCCGCGGCGGAGACCGGGACGATCACGCGCGCTGGGCGCGGGACATGGTGCAGGACGCGGCCCGCACCGTAGCCGAGCGGCACCCGGACCTGCCGGTGACGTCCGAGGCCCTGGACGGCGCGGCCGTCGACTCGCTACTGACCGAGGCCGCGACGACCGGGACACTGGTCCTCGGATCCCATGGATACGGCACGATCGTCGGCTTCCTGCTCGGTTCCGTCGGACAGCAGGTGATCGCCGAGGCGCCGTGTCCGGTCGTGCTGGTGCGGGCCGATGACCGCGCCGCGTCCGAAGCCGGGGGCCGGGAGATCGTCGTGGGCCAGCAGGGCGGTGTGGACGACAGCGCGGCCGTCCTTCGGTTCGCGTTCGAGACCGCGGCGGCACGCGGCGCCGGGGTGCGCGCCGTACGAGCGTGGAGCCTGCCGCCGGTGTTCGCCTACAGCCCGGGCTCGCTGAAGCTGCTGGACGAGGCCGGGGGCCTGGAGCCGTACGAGAAGAAGGCACTCGCCGAAGCGCTCCAGCCGTGGCGGGAGCGCTTCCCCGGCGTGCCGGTCACCCAGCACGTCGAGATGGGCAGCGCCGGGCAGGTACTGCTGTCGCTGGCCGACCGGGCCCAGCTGATGGTCGTCGGCCGCCGCGCCCAGCGTTCGGCGGTGGGGGCACGGATCGGTTCGGTGGCCCACGCGGTGATGCATCACGCGCCCTGTCCGGTGGCGGTGGTTCCACACTCCTGAGGGGGGGGTGCGGGCGGCCCCGCGCCGTATGACCGGGCCGCCGGGCAGGCTCGTGCACGACTGATTCCTAGGAGTTGTCCGCCCTCGACATCCGCAGGGCGAGGTCTTGCAGCAGGTCGGCCGTCTTGATGTCGGTCCGTCCGGAGTCGTGGAGGTCGGCGAGCTCGGAGAAGAGGAACGCGAAGGCGCCCACGAGCGAGATGGTGGCGGGCAGGTAGGCGTCCGCGACGGCCTGGCCCGCCTCGGCGGGTCCGGCGTCGGCGGGCACCTCGACGCGGGGGAACACCTCCGTGACGAGCGAGCCGAGTTGGGTCTCGGTCGACTCGACCTCGGCGTCCTCGTCCTGGGCGATCCTGCGCACCATCGCGTTGGTCTCGGTGAGGACGCCGATGGCGCGCAGGATGATCTCCGTCTGTTCCATGCCGTGAGCCTAGACGGGTGAAGCCCCGCTGTGGCCTCGGTATTCGGTTCGGGATGGTAGACAGTGGCCATGAACGACTTCTCCCGCTCCCGTCCGGTCGGCGCGCGATGACCGCGGGCATCGACACCCCGGACCGCCGAGGCCGGACCGGACTCGACCGCGTCGGCCGCGACCTGACCGGCAACCCCCGGGTCAAGGTCCGAGAGGTGAAACTCCTGTCCTGCCACTGGTACGTGGAGCGCACCACCACCTTCGACTTCCGGCACGCCGACGGCACCTGGAGCACCCAGGAGCGCGAAACGCACGACCGCGGCAACGGAGCCACCCTCCTCCTGTACGACGCCGAACGCGAAACCGTGCTGCTGACCAGGCAGTTCCGCTATCCCGTGTACGTCAACGGGCACCCCGACGGCATGCTGATCGAGACACCGGGCGGGCTGCTCGACGAGGAGGACGAGCATCCCGAGGTCGCCGTGCGGCGTGAGGTCATCGAGGAGACCGGGCACACCGTCGGCGCGGTCCACCATGTCTTCGACGTCTATATGAGCCCCGGCTCGGTCACCGAGCGGGTGAGTTTCTACGCCGCCTCGTACGGTCCTTCCACGCGTACCCACGAGGGCGGCGGGCTGGACGAGGAGGGCGAGGACATCGAGATCGTCGAACTGCCCTTCCGCGGCGCCCTCGACATGATCCGCACCGGGGAGATCGCCGACGCGAAGACGATCATGCTGTTGCAGTGGGCGGCCCTGGAAGGACCGTTCAAGAAGGCTTGACTTGAAGAGCACTTCAAGTTCCAGACTCCTGTTCAGGCCCGCGGATTTCGGGCCCGAACGGGAGGGACACCATGAAGTACCGCACGATCGGCACCGACCCGAGGACCCGCCGTGAGGTGAGCGTGCTCGCACTCGGCGCGATGCTCTTCGGCTCACGGACGGACGAGAAGACCTCCTTCGCCGTACTCGACCGCTATGTCGAGGCCGGAGGGAATTTCATCGACACCTCCGACAACTACGCCTTCTGGACCGACGACAGCCAGGGCGGGCAGAGCGAGGCGCTGCTCGGACGCTGGCGGCGCAGCCGCGGCATCGGCGACGAGATCGTCATCGCGACAAAGCTGGGCGCGCGGCCGCTGGCCCCCGGCACCGGTTACATCGACAACCCCGAGGGTCTGTCCGCCAAGGTGATCCGCGAGGCGTCCGAGCGCAGCCGGGAACGGCTCGGTGTGCAGAAGATCGATCTGCTGTACGCGCACATCGAGGACCGGACCGTCGCACCGCGGGAGACCGTGGAGGGTTTCGGCGAGCTCGTCGCGGAGGGCAGCGTCGGGCTGCTCGGCGTGAGCAACCACGCCCTGTGGCGCGTGGAGCGGGCCCGCGCACTCGCCGCGGCTGCGGGACTGCCCGGCTACGAGGTGCTGCAGTACCACCACAGCCTCCTGCGGCCCCGCGCCGACGTGCCCAGCGGACTCTTCCCCGAGGGCAACCTCGGTGCGGCGACCGGGGAGCTGCTCAGCTACCTGAAGGCCGAGCCCGCCCTGACCCTGGTCGCCTACTCGCCGCTGCTGACCGGCGCCTACGTACGGCAGGACAAGCCACTGCCGTCCGACTACGACCACCCGGGTACCCCCGCCCGGCTCGCCGTGCTGCGGGACGTGGCGAAGGAGACGGGCGCGAGCCCCAACCAGGTGGTGCTGGCCTGGCAGATCGGGGCGGAGCTGCCGGTGATCCCGCTGGCCGGGGCATCCTCCGTGGCGCAGTTGGAGGAGAACCTGGCCGCGGTGGAGCTCGAACTGACGCCGGATCAGCGGGCCCGGCTCGACGCGGCGCACTGAGGACTCGGGGAGCTCTGCTGGACGCCTATTTGTCGCTGTCGTTGGGAGACCGGCGTTTTGTGAGGAGAAGCGCGATGTCGTCGGGGCGCTCGGTGGCCTGCCGGGCCTCCGCGGTGAGCAGGTCGGCCGCACGGGACAGGGAGGGGCTGCCCGGGGTGCCCGCGCGGGACAGGGTCGTGCGGAGGGTTTCGATGCCCTCGTCGATGTCGGTGCCGGGGCGCTCGACCAGGCCGTCCGTGTAGAGGGCCAGGACGGCGTCGGGTTCGAGGAGCAGGTCGGTGACGGGATACCGGGCCTGCGGGTCCACCCCGAGTACCACCCCGCCGCGCAGGTCCAGGACCTCGGTGCGGCCGTCGGGATGGCGCAGCAGGGGCTGCGGATGCCCGGCCCGGGCGGCTCGGGCGACGCCTGTGACCGGGTCGAGCCTGACGTAGCAGCAACTGGCGAACTGACCCGGATCGAGGCCGATGAGCAGCCGGTTGGTGCCGCTCATCACCTCGTCCGGGGAGTGGTCCCCGAGCGTGAACGCCCGTACCGCGCTGCGCAGTTGGCCCATGGTGGCCGCCGCCTGGACGCCGTGCCCCTGCACGTCGCCGATGACCAGGGCAAGGCCGTCGCCGGCCTCGACGACGTCGTACCAGTCGCCGCCCACGTCCATGCCCAGGGTGCCGGGCAGGTACCGCCCGGCCGTCTTCACCAACGGGTGCGCCGACAGGCGGTGCGGCAGCAGGGCCTCCTGGAGCCCGCGGGCGAGGGCGGCCTCGTTGTCGTAGCGCCGGGCACGTTCCAGAGCCTGCGCGATCAGTCCGGCGAGCGCCGTCAGCACCGTACGCTCCTCTGTGCTGAAGCCGCGGGAGCGGTCGAAGCCGAGGATGCAGGAGCCGACCGGCCGTCCCGAGGCGATCAGCGGCAGGAACGCCCGAGCCCCCTCCGCGGCGTCCATCGGGATGCCTGGATAGGTGGCCGCCAGCTGCTGCATCGACTCGAAGTAGAGCGGGCGGCCACCGGTGAGTGCCTCGACCCCGGGCAGTTTGGCGTCCAGACCCACCCCGTCGAACGGGGCGAGGAACCCCTGTGGGAAGCCGGTTTCCCAGGCCAGGTACAGGCGCCGGTCCTGGAGCAGATAGATGGCGAGGCGGCGTCCGCCGAACGCGGGCAGCAGCTCTCGCATCACCACCTCGGACACCTGGCGGGCCGTCACCGCCTCGGACAGCGCGATGGCGAGGACGATGGGCCGGTACTGCGGCGGTGTCGTCGGGAGACCGGTCACGGGCTCGTCGACGTCGGTCTCTTCGGCCTCCACCCTCGCGTCGAACGGGGTGGCCTCAGCGGTGTCCGCGGCCCGACCCATCGACACGATCTTGCAGGTCAGGCCGCTGGCACCGGGGTAGACGGACAGTGAGAGCCAGGCGCCTCCCGTGCGTCCCAAAGGCACCTCGTCTCTGCTCCCTCGCGGGCGTCTGACCTGGAACTGCACCGGATCCGGCGAGATCAGCGCCCCACGCAGATGATCTTCGTACGCCGGCCGGTCCAGCCAGGGCACCGCCTCCCACAGCGGCCGCCCCAGCAGCTCCGTGCGCGTTCGGCCGAGCAACTCGGCGGCGCGCGGATTGGCGTACGTGATCAGTCCGAGCCGGTCGACCGCGAAAACGCCCTCCGGAAGCAGATCGGCCGCGCAGTCCGCCGCCGGTCCCGGGCCCGGATCGACGACCACGCCGCTGACTCGGTACGGCGGGGCGGGCGCCGCACCCGAGGTCCACAGCTCCAGCAGCCGCAGTCCGCCGTCCGCGGTGTGCACCGGTAGCGGGTGCGGCGGCGGCCGTCCGGCGGCCGTCTCGCGCAGCGCGGCCAGCAGCAGGCGGGGATCGTCGCGGGTGACTGCGCGGGCCAAGGCCTCCGGCGTTCCGGCGAAGCCCTCGCGACTGGTGCCGAGCAGGGTCCACAAGGCGTCGTCCGCCATGACCGTGCCATCGGCGGGATCCCAGGTGAACCCCCCTACACACCGCGACGAAGGGCCCTCGGCCGGTGGCCGCGTGCACATCGGCTCCCCGTCCCAGAGGACGCCGGGTCCGGCTTTGTCCAGCGTCGCCAGAGCTGCACCCAGTTCCTCCGCCACCGCGGTCATGCGGTCACGATCCGGCAGTACCTCGGTGGCGTCCGAGGCCGGCGGCCGCAACACCGTCAGGACGCCGAACGGCGTCGAGGCACCCACGACCGGCACGTACAGCGAGCCGAACTGGAACGGCAGCCCCGCGGCGAGTTGCGGGTAGCGGCGCATCGTCTCCGTGGCGTCGGTGAGCAGTACCTCCACGCCGAGCCGATGGGCGTCGGCGACGGGGAAGGGACGGTCCATGTGCATGCGCCACCAGGGGCGGAACAGCTTGCCCGGCAGCCCCGCGAGCACGGCCAGCCTGAGCAGTCCGGGTGTGCTCGAGCGCAGATAAACGCCGCCGGCGAAGCCGCGGGCCGCCCGCATCGCGTCCGCTACGGCGCCGCTGAGCAGGGCGGCCAGGCTTTGCAGCGCCCGGTCCTCGAGCTCGGCGCTCCCAGTCATCGGTCTGCCCTCGTCCGCCCACCGCCAGGGGGGTAACACAGCAAGAATGCGCCTCTCAGGCCCCTGACCGCACCTCGACGCCTTCCGGAGCACGGTGTCGCGCGAGCCGCTCGTCGCGGCCGCGCTCGGCTGTCCCCAGCGCGAAGATACCGGGTCGTACGCCGTTCGGGAGCCGCCCGGGAGCGAGGTGATTCAAGAACCCGGTGCGGCGGCGAGCGTCTCGGCGGCGACGGCCGCCACGACGTCGGCCACTGCCGCGAGCGCCGGGAAGTCGAGTTTCCACTGCTGCCAGAACAGCGGAACGTCGACGCCACGATCCGGTGCGAGATGGACCAATCGCCCGGTGCGCAGCAGTGCTTCGGCCTGCGCCTCGGGCACCATGCCCCAGCCCATTCCGGCCACGACGGCGTCCACGAACCCCTCCGACGTGGGCATGAGGTGCCGTAGCGCGCTCGCACCGGGACCGGCCCGCAGGGTGCGGACGAAGTCGTCCTGGAAGTCGTCGTTGCGGTCGAAGGCCACTACCGGAGCATCGGCGATCAGGTCGCGCAGGGGCGTGTGCGTCCCGTGGCCGAGCCACCGCTCCGCGAACCCCGGGCTCGCCGCCGGCAGGTACCGCATCCGGCCGAGGGCGCGCACGGAGCAGCCCGCCACCGGGTCCGGCGACGACGTCACCGCCGCCATCACCGCTCCCTCGCGCAGCAGGGCAGCCGTGTGGTCCTCGTCCTCGCGGGACAGTTCGAAACAGAGCCGCAGCTCCTGCGGTACGCGGGCCAGCGCGGGCAGGAACCAGGTGGCCAGCGAGTCGGCGTTCACGGCGATCGACAGACGTGTCGGCTCCCCGGAACCGGTCATGCCGAGTTCGGCGTGCGCGTCGCCCTCCAGCCTGGCCAGTTGGCGCGCGAAGCGCACCACGACCTCGCCGGACTCGGTCGCCCGCACCGGCTTCGTCCGCACCAGCAGAACCCGGCCCGTGCGCTGCTCCAGCGCCTTGACGCGCTGGCTGACCGCCGACGGCGTCACATGCAGCGCGGCGGCCGCCGCGTCGAAGGTGCCCTCGTCGACCACCGCGAGCAGGGTGCGCACCTGGTCGAGGGGGAGCTCTGTCTTCATGAACGCTAATGATACGTAAGAATCTTTAGCTGTACTCTCGGCGATCAGTTTTCTAGCGTCGGTGTCATGACAGACGCCCTGACCACTGCGGCCGCCGGATTCGGCACTGGCCTCTCCCTCATCGTCGCCATCGGAGCCCAGAACGCGTTCGTACTGCGTCAGGGCATCCGCCGGGACGCGGTACTCGCCGTGGTGGGTATCTGCGCCCTGTCCGACGCGGTGCTCATCGCGCTGGGCGTCGGCGGTGTCGGCGCGGTGGTCGTGGCCTGGCCCGCCGCACTCACCGCGGTCGGACTGGTCGGTGGCGGATTCCTCCTCGTGTACGGATTCCTCGCCGCCCGCAGGGTGCTCAAGCCCTCGGTACTCCAAGCGGCGAGCGTGTCGACGGGCTCGCGGCGCCGCGCCGTGCTCACGTGCCTGGCGCTGACCTGGCTCAACCCGCATGTCTACCTCGACACCGTGTTCCTGCTCGGCTCGATCGCGGCCGACCGCGGCGCGCTGCGCTGGACTTTCGCACTGGGCGCGGCCCTGGCCAGCGTGTGCTGGTTCGTCGCGCTCGGCTTCGGCGCCCGGCTGCTCAGTCGCTTCCTGGCCAGGCCCTCGTCGTGGCGCGTGCTGGACGGCCTGGTCGCCACGACGATGATCGCGATGGGTGCCATGCTGATCGCCGGATCCTGAGAGCGGTCGCCGGTGCCCGAGGCGTCGTACGCGGGGCGGGCAAGCTCGTGACGTCCTGCGCCTGGCGCACAAGTCCGATACCCCAGGGACGCGTTCCGCTCCCACTCGGCCATAGTGATCCCTGAACCGAAAGATGTATCGAGCAGCCAGGACGAGCGTGGACACGAGCGAGAGCAGCACGGACAGCACCCCCGCGGATCACGACGGGACACCCGGGCCGGAGCGGGTGAACCGGCGCGGCTGGCGCCGCTGGACGATGGACACCCGGCCGCTGCGCCGCCCCGCCTACCGTCGCCTGTGGTCCTCCACGATCGTCACGGCGGTGGGCAGCCAGCTCACCGCCGTCGCCGTGCCCAAGCAGATCTACGACATCACCGGTTCCTCGGCCTGGGTCGGCTACGCGAGCCTCGCCGGTCTGCTGCCTCTCGTGGTGTTCGCGCTGTGGGGCGGTGCGATCGCCGACAGCATGGACCGGCGCAAACTGCTCCTCATCACCAACAGCGGCATAGCCGTCACCTCGCTGCTCTTCTGGATACAGGCGGTCACCGGACTCGATTCGGTACTCGTCCTGATGGTGCTGCTCGCCCTCCAGCAGGCGTTTTTCGGCCTGAACTCCCCGGCCCGCAACGCCTCCATCGCCCGGCTGGTCCCGGCGGACGAACTGCCCGCGGCCAACGCCCTCGGCTCGACCGTGATGCAGACGGGCCTGGTGGCCGGACCGCTGCTCGCCGGCGCGCTCATCCCCGTCATCGGCCTGCCCGAGCTCTATCTGATCGACGCGCTCGCCCTGTGTGTGACCGTGTGGGCGGTGGTGCGGCTGCCCGCCCTGCCGCCCCTGACGGAATCGGCGGCCAAGCGGGCGGGATGGCGCGAGGTCGTCGCCGGCTTCCGCTACATCTCGGTGCACAAGGTGCTGTTGCTGTCCTTCCTCGCCGACATCATCGCCATGGTCTTCGGGATGCCCCGCGCCCTGTTCCCGCAGCTCGCCGCGCAGACCTACGCGCCCTACGGCGAAGGGCTCGCGCTCGGCCTGCTGTTCGCGGCGATCCCCATCGGCGCCGTGATCGGCGGGCTGATGTCGGGTACCTTCTCCCGCGCCCGCAGACACGGCCTCATGGTCATCGTCGCGGTCGCGGCATGGGGTGCCGCCATCACGGGGTTCGGGCTCAGCACCAGCCTGTGGGTAGCGGTGGCTTTCCTTGCCGCGGCCGGCGTCGCCGACATGGTCTCCATGGTCTTCCGCGGCGCCATCCTGCTGTCCGCCGCCACCGACGAGATGCGCGGCAGGATGCAGGGCGTCTTCACGGTGGTCGTCGTGGGCGGTCCGCGCCTCGCCGACGTCCTGCACGGCACGGTCGGCTCCGTCCTCGGGGCACGCACCGCGGTCGCGGGCGGCGGGCTGCTGGTGATCGCCGCCGTGCTGGGTCTGGCCGCCGCCACACCGGCCCTGAGGCGTTACACGATCTGACTCCGGAGGCGGCCGTGCCGGTCCTAGAGTGACCCGCATGGGGGACACACGACCTACCTCGCAATTCCACGCGCGGAACATCACCGCCGAGAGCGCCGCACGGCTGGCGGCGGTGCTCGATGCGCAGGACGTCAATGACGGTGTACGACGGCTGCGGGCGTGGGCGCATGCGGCGCTGGCTGCGCGGCCCGGAGAACGGGCGATCGACATCGGCTCCGGCACCGGATCGCAGACCCGGCAACTGGCGGCCGCCGTGGCTCCGCAGGGTGAGGCACTCGGGATCGAGCCGAACCCCGGACTGCGTGCCGTGGCCGCACAGCGGGCGGCCGAGGCCGGCAGCGCGGCCCGCTTCGTGGACGGCGACGCGCTCACCCTGCCTCTGCCCGACTCCTGCGTCGACGTGGTGTGGTGCGAACGGGTGCTCCAGCACCTGCTCGAACCGGGAAAAGCCGTCGCCGAGATCGCGCGTGTGCTGCGCCCCGGCGGGCGGGTCGCCCTCCTGGACACCGACTGGGCGACCACGATCCTGCACCCCGGCGACCCCGAGACCGTCGCGGGCCTCACCTCCGGCGCGCTGTCCGCGGCCGCGGACCCGTACTCAGGACGCAAGTTGGTCGGCCGGCTGACGGCGGCCGGTCTGGTGATCGACGACCGGGGATCGCAGGCCCTGCTCCAGGACCACACATCGGTCGCCTGGCCGCTGATCCGCATGCTGGGCGAGTCGGCGCTGCGCCGTGCCCTCATCACCGAGGCCCAGCGCGACCGCCTGTACGCGGACCTCACCGAGGCCGCCGCCCAAGGCGCCCTGCACATGTCGGTGACCATGTTCGGAGCCGTGGCGCACCGTCCGGAATGAACCGGAATACAATGGATGGGCCGTCGCTGACGGAGACACCACTCAGGTTTCCCCTTGTATTGGGGGTACACGAGCACAATGAACACCGCGAGCTTTGAACTGATCGCAGCGAACCACACGGTGAACGCGGTTGCCGCCTTTGTCGGTGGCCTCTTCATCGCGGGTGCGCTCGTCTGGGCCGTCTTCCTGGGCATCAGGGTGCGGCGCAAGGAGTCACCCCCGCCCCTTCCGGAGGAGCAGCCCAGGCTGCCCGACACCGGAGCAGTCCATGAAGAACGGGAGATGCGGGAACCCGACGAAGTACCGCACGCCGCGGAGGAGAGCGAGCGGCTGATGCCGTACAACCTCCATGCCGCGGGGAGCAGGCACGCCGACGACCAGCATCGAAAGCGTTGGGTCCCCGGATCCAGCGGCTCCTTCGGCAGCGGCGGTCCCGGAAGGACGTGACCGGGCCGCGGCAGGACATGACCGCCCCGCGGGGCGGTCATGTCGTACGTACGCACTAGGGCAGGTCCGCCGCGGAGTCCTCCGGGGCCAGGTCGGGGCGCAGGCGCAGCCAGGACGGCTGTCGCAGCAGCCCGGCCCGGGTGCGGGTGCTGTACCGGACCTCGCCGACCAGCCGGGGCACCACCCAGTGCGCTCCGGCCACGCGCGGGACGTTGTCGAAGGGGCAACGGTCGGTCTCGGCGGCCCGCAGGAGCCGGGCGAGTTCCGATCGCTCGGCCTCGCTCCAGCCGGTCCCCACGCTCCCGACGTAGCGCAGCCGCCCCGCCTCACGCTGTCCCACGATGACGGCGCCGGGCAGCCCCGACAGGCGCCCCTTGCCGGGGACCCAGCCGCCGACGATGACGTCCACGGTGCGTACATTGCGGATCTTGATCCAGGCGCGTGAGCGCACCCCGGGCTCGTACACCGAGTCCAACCGCTTGCAGACCAGCCCCTCCAGGCCGCTCTCGCGAGTCGCCCGCAAGGCCAGCTCCCCATGGCCGACGAGCGCGGACGGCGTCGACCAGAACGGACCGCTGAGCGCGAGCCCCTCCAACTCCTGCCGCCGGCGCGTGTAGCGCAGCCCCGTCAGATCGCCCCGCAAGTACATGACGTCGAACAGGACGAGATGCGCGGGCGCCTCCGCCGCACGACGAGCCGCCTTGCCCGGAGACCGGGCCAGCCCCATACGGGACTGCAGGAGCTGGAAGTCACCCCGCCCTTGCTCGTCGAGGACCAGGACCTCCCCGTCCAGGATCGCCGGGGTCGTGCCGAGAACACCGCCCAGGGAACGGAGTTCGGGGTACGCGGCGGTGATGTCCTCCCCCGACCGGGCACGCAGCAGCACGCTGCCGTCACCGGGCAGATAGACCACGGCACGCTGCCCGTCGTGCTTTGTCTCGTACGACCAGCGCATGTCCTGCCCGGCGGGCGGCAGGGTGCCCGGTGTGGCGAGCATGGGAGCGATCAGCGGCAGTCTCACAGCTGTGTTGTCGACACACCCTCGGGCGCCCACGCACCCCGGCCCGCCGTTTCGCCTGAACGGCGTCGCGTTCCGGGGCGGCGAGAGTGCGTGCACGGCGTCGCGAGGCAGGCGGGAATTCGACGACAGGCCTAGCTCTCGAACGCCCCGGCCATGAGGGTCTGCAGATACAGCCCTCGCTGGGCATCGAGCGTGTCCGACTGCGCCGTTCGTACGGCGGTGGCGAACTCCCGGCGCAGTACGGGCCAGGACTCCTCGTGGTCGAGTGCGCCGCTGTCGAACACGAGCTCGGGGTGCCGGCCGAACAGCTCGACCCGCGTGATGCCGCGCTCGAGCTCGACCGACCCCGACAGGGACGCCTGACTCACGGCGCCGCTCTCGTGTTCGCAGGTGAGCTCGATCCAACGGCGCACGTCTCCGGCGCCGCGCACACGGGCGATGGGCCCCAGGGCCGCGTCCAGCAGGTCCAGAATGTGCGGCCCCAGGTCCAAAAGAGCACCGTGTTCGAGACGCCACGGGGTCGCGAAGTCGCCGCCCAGGAAAGCACCGTTCAGACAGCAGGACCGTGCGCCCACGGCGTCGAGGCCTTGCGCGGCCTTCAGGAACTGCCGGGTGACCGGGTGGTAACGGTTCGTCAGGACCAGCTGGGAGACGACACCGGCGGTGTCGATGGCGTCCACGAGCCGCTGGGCCGACGGCAGGTCCAGCGCGATCGGCTTCTCCAGGAGCAGGGCCTTGCCCGCCTTCGCGGCACGCGCCGCCAACTCCGCCTGCACGGCGGGCGGAACCGCGAAGGCGACCGCCTCGCAGCCGTCGAGCAGCTCCTCGAAGGTCGCGGCGACGCCGGCACCGTAGGGCGCCGCCGTTTCGCGGGCCGCCTCGGGGCGGCGGGCCCACACCGACGTCAGCAGCGTCTCGGGCCCCGCGGCGAGCACGCGCGCGTGCACGGCGCGCGCCCACGGACCCGCACCGACGAGCCCGACCCTGACCGGTGCATGGGGCCAGGCCTGCGAAGTTCCGGTCACGAGAATGCTCCTCTGCGGGGTGCGGGGCTTGGACGTGGACGAACTTCACCACGATGTCGGGGTCATCGGCCAGGGGGTGTGGTCTTCGAGACGGAGAGTGCCTGACGCACCTGGCTTGGGGGCGGGCACCGGGACCGGGCGGAGGACCAGGGGAGCACCCTCGGCCGCTGCCCTGGTTTCTCGACAAGGCCGTCCACGAAGGTCGGCCCCCTGCCGGACCGGACCCGAACTCCTCGGCGCGCTCGCCGGTGTTCCAGGCTCGGCGTAACTTGACCTGATTGAGGGGGCCGTCGGGCGAGGTGGCTCATAGGCTGAGCGCGCGTGATCACCGTTGACCCGTGAATGACCACCACTGGCCTACGAGTGCTCACCCATGGACCCGTGAGTGTCTCCATCGACCGGAGGAGCGAACGTGACGCCACGCCCCCATCAGGCCGCCGCCAGACGCACAACTGTCCTTCGCCGAGAAGCCGTTGTCGCCGCGGTCCCCGTCGCCCTAGCGGCCCTGCTCGCCGCGGCCGGACCGGCCACGGCCGGGACGGGAGGCTCCTCCGGCGCGGGAGACCCGTACTTCCCCCTCGCGGGCAACGGCGGCTACGACGTCCACCACTACGACCTGACGCTCGGCTACGACCCGCAGAGCCGCCACCTGGACGGCAAGGCCGTCATCACCGCACGGGCCACCCAGCGACTGACCCGCTTCGACCTCGACTTCAAAGGGCTGAAGGTCACGGGCATCACCGTCGACCACGCGAAGGCGACCTTCCGTCGCGACGGACAGGAACTCGTGGTCACCCCACGGGACGCCCTGTGCAAGGGGCAGGAGTTCCGCGTCACCGTCACCTATTCCGGCACGCCCAAACCGGTCACCGATCCCGACGGCTCCCTCGACGGGTGGATTCCCACCGACGACGGCGCGTTCGTGGCGGGTGAACCGCAGGGCGCCATGACGTGGTTCCCCGCCAACAGCCACCCCAAGGACAAGGCGTCGTACGACTTCACGCTCACCGTCCCCAAGGGGCGCACCGCCGTGGCCAACGGCGTCTTCCTCGGGCAGAAGACCACCCACGGCCGCACCACCTTCCGCTGGCGGCAGTCCGAACCGATGGCGGCCTACCTGGCCACAGCGACCGTAGGAAAGTTCAAGGTCGAGCAGTACACCACCCCGGACGGCCTCAAGGTCTACAACGCCGTCGACCCGCGCGAGGCCGCCGCCGCCGCGCCGGTCCTGAAGAAACTGCCCTCCGTGCTCGCCTGGGAGAGCAAGGTCTTCGGCCCCTACCCGTTCCGAGCCGCCGGGTCCATCGTCGACCGGGCGCCCCAGGTCGGCTACGCGCTGGAGACCCAGACCCGGCCCGTCTACGACTCGGCGCCGGACCTGAGCACCCTCGTCCATGAAAGCGCCCACCAGTGGTTCGGGGACTCCGTCACCCTCACCACCTGGAAGGACATCTGGCTCAACGAGGGCTTCGCGACGTATGCCGAGTGGCTCTATGCCGAGCAGCACGGGGGCAAGAGCGCACAGAAGACCTTCGACGCCCTGTACGCCAGTCCGGCGAGCAGCGATCTGTGGGCCTTCCCTCCCGCCGATCCCGGCAGCGGGGCGCACATCTTCGACACGCCTGTCTATTCGCGGGGGGCCATGGCCCTGCACAAGCTGCGTACGGCCGTCGGCGATCCCGTGTTCTTCCGGATCCTGCGCGCCTGGGCCACCGAGCACCGTGACGGTCACGGAACCACGGCCCAGTTCATCCGCCTCTGCGAACGAGAGTCCGACAAGGACCTCGACGGCCTGTTCCACACATGGATCGCCACAGCAGGCAAGCCGTCGTCGCCGTGAGCGGTTTCTTCGCCCCGCCGCCCCGTAAGGGGCGCGGGGAACTGCGCGACAAGCCCCCACGGTCCCGCAGTCAAAGGACAACCCAGGGGGGTCTGGGGGCGCAGCCCCCAGGTGCGGGAATGGGGAGGGGCGGCGGGGGCGAAAAACTTAGGCGGGTCGCAGCCAGATGGTGGCCAGGGGTGGCAGGGTCAGTTGGATGCTGGCGGGGCGGCCATGGGCGGCGTGGGGTTCGGGTTTGATGGGGTCGGGGTTGAGGACGTCGCTGCCGCCGTAGCGGGCGGTGTCGGTGTTGAGGATTTCGTGCCAGGCGGGGATGTCTTCGGGGATGCCGAGCCGGTAGCCGTGCCGGACGACGGGGGAGAAGTGGGAGAGGGCCAGCAGGGGGGTGCCGTCGGCGGCGTGGCGCAGGAAGGCGAAGACGTTGTCGTCGGCGGCGTCGCCGGTGATCCAGGCGAAGCCGGCGGGTTGGGTGTCTTGTTGCCACAGGGCGGGGGTGTGGCGGTAGATGCCGTTGAGGTCGCGGACGAGGTCGCGCACGCCGCGGTGGTCGGGTTCGGCGCTGTAGGCGGGGTCGAGGAGCCACCAGTCGGGGCCGTGTGCCTCGGACCATTCGGCGCCCTGGGCGAACTCCTGTCCCATGAAGAGGAGTTGTTTGCCGGGGTGGGCCCACATGAAGCCGAGGTAGGCGCGGGTGGTGGCGCGTTGCTGCCACCAGTCGCCGGGCATCTTCGACACGAGTGAGCGTTTGCCGTGGACGACTTCGTCGTGCGAGATGGGCAGGACGTAGTTCTCGCTGTAGGCGTACACCATCGAGAAGGTCATCTCGTTGTGGTGGTACTTGCGGTGGATGGGCTCATGGGCCACGTAGTCCAGCGAGTCGTGCATCCAGCCCATGTTCCACTTCAGCCCGAAGCCAAGACCCCCGAAGCCACCGGGGCCGATGTGGTCGGTGGCCCGCGTGACGCCGTCCCACGCCGTGGACTCCTCGGCAATGGTCACGACTCCGGGGTTGCGGCGGTAGACGGTGGCGTTCATCTCCTGGAGGAAGGCGACCGCGTCGAGGTTCTCCCGGCCGCCGTGTTCGTTGGGGACCCATTGGCCCGGCTCGCGGGAGTAGTCGAGGTAGAGCATGGAGGCGACCGCGTCCACCCGCAGCCCGTCGATGTGGAACTCCTCGCACCAGTACACCGCGTTGGCGACCAGGAAGTTGCGCACCTCGCGGCGTCCGTAGTCGAACTCCAGGGTGCCCCAGTCGGGGTGCGCGGCCCGCAGCGGGTCCTCGTGCTCGTACAGGGGCCGTCCGTCGAACTCGGCCAGTGCCCAGTCGTCGCGCGGGAAGTGTGCGGGCACCCAGTCCATCAGCACGCCGATCCCGGCCCGGTGCAGCGCGTCGACCAGGTGCTTGAAGTCGTCCGGGGTGCCCAGCCGGGCCGTGGGGGCGTAGAACCCGGTGACCTGATAGCCCCACGACCCGCCGAAGGGATGCTCGGACACCGGCATGAACTGCACGTGGGTGAAGCCCAAGTCCGAGACGTAGGAGGGGAGTTGATTTGCCAGCTGGCGGTACGTCAGCCCGGGCCGCCAGGACGGCAGATGCACCTCGTAGACCGAGAACGGGACCTCGTGCACCGAGCACTCCGCCCGACCCGCCATCCACTCGGCGTCTTCCCAGACGTATGAGGACTCCGTCACGATCGAGGCCGTCGCCGGAGGCACCTCCGTGCGGCGGGCCATCGGGTCTGCGCGCAGCGTGCGCGTACCGTCGGGGCGGGTGATGTCGAACTTGTAGAGCGTGCCCTCACCGATGCCGGGAAGGAACAGCTCCCACACCCCGGAGGAGCCCAGCGACCGCATCGGGAATCCCGTGTTGCCGTCCCAGTGGCAGAAGTCCCCACAGACCCTGACGCCCTGCGCGTTCGGGGCCCACACCGTGAAGCGGGTGCCGGTCACGCCCTCGTGGGTCATCGGGTGGGCGCCCAACGCGCTCCACAGCTCCTCGTGCCGCCCTTCGCCGATGAGGTGCAGATCGAGTTCGCCCAGTGCGGGCAGGAAACGATACGGATCCTGCGCCTCGAAATCGGTGCCGTCGTACGTCACGGACAGCGTGTACTCGGGGATCGCGTCGAGCGGCAGTACGCCGGAGAAGAGGCCGTCGCCCACGTCGTCCAGCTTCGTGCGCAGCCCGTTCACCACCACGGCCACGGCTTGGGCGTATGGACGCAGCGCGCGGAACACGATGCCGCCAGGCACCGGGTGCGCGCCGAGCAGCGCGTGAGGATCGTGATGTGCCCCCGACAGCAGGCGCCCCCGGTCCGTCGGGTCCAGCGAAGCGGAAGTGGCCGGCCGTACGCTGACCGGTGCGGTGCGGACTGTCACGGCTTCAGCCTCCTCGTGAGGGGAAAGGGAGCGTGTGGGGTGTCGCGGTCGAATGGCCTTCACTGGCGTTCGGCGAGACGTCTGACCGCCGCCATCGGCACGGGCAGCCAGTCAGGACGGTGTCTCGCCTCATACAGCACTTCGTAGACGGCTCGGTCCGTCTCGTACGCGCGCAGCAGCTCGGGTTCCTCGCGCGGGTCCCATTCCGCCTCGGCGGCATAGCCCGCACAGTAGGCCTCGCGGCAGCGCTGTGCCCACTCGGGACGCCACGGATGGCGGGAGCGGGCCGCGTAGTCGAAGGAGCGCAGCATGCCCGCGACATCGCGTACGGGGGACTGGACGCGTCGGCGTTCGGTGAGCGGTCGGGCGGGCTCGCCTTCGAAGTCGATGACGGACCACTGCTGTCCGGCCCGCAGCACCTGGCCGAGGTGGAGATCGCCGTGAATGCGCTGGGCGGGGCGGACCGCCGTGTCGAGGGCCGCGAGTGCGTCGAAGGCGGACCGCAACCCGTCCGCGTGCGGACCGAGTTCTGGAACGGAACGGACCGCGGCGTCGAGCCGCTCGCTCATCGCGGTGGCAAGTAGCGTGTTCTGGGGTGGACTTGCCACGCCTATGGGGAACGCCGAGGCCAGTGCCAGATGCACCTCCGCGGTCGCCCGGCCCAGTTCGTACGCCTCGTTGGTGAACTCCCGTCCCGAGGCAAGGGATTCGAGCGCCAGCGTCCAGCCGTCGGCGGCCTCGCGCAGGAACGGCTGAAGAACTCCGAGCGTCGCTTCCTGCGGCCGTGAGGTCCGAAACCACGCGGCGGGAGCGGGTACGCGGGTGCAGCCCTGACGGGCCAGCGCCCAGGGCACTTCCAGGTCCGGGTTGACCCCGGGCTGGACGCGGCGGAAGACCTTCAGGATGAACGAATCCCCGTACACGAGCGAGGAGTTGGACTGCTCGGCGTCGAGGAGACGCGGAGCGAGACCGGCGGGCACCGTCACGCGTGTGTCGCGCTCGAAACGCAGCGGACCCGCCGTGCCCGGCCTGCGGAGGCGGTCCAGGAGCAGTCCCGCCGCCGTGGGGTCGTGGAAGGCGTCGTACACCACAAGGTCCGCCAGCGGGCCCGCGCTCGCCCGGCCGATGGCGGCATGGGCGAGACGCGGCGGCAGGACATTCCTTATGCCGAGGAGCAGTTGATAGCAGTCGTCGGGTGGGGGAGTGCCCGGGCCGCCGTGGGCCGGGGGGCCGAGGTGCTCGGTGCGGACCAGCAGGTGCAGGCACCCTGGATACAGTTCGGTCGTCGACACCAGGGTCACATCCGTGACGGGCCTGCCCTTGCCCGCGAACCAGCGCTGCCGCGGCAGCCACGCGCGCAGCAGCTCTGCGAGCGAGGTCAGCAGCGGAGCGGGGCCGAGGCCGCTCGGACGGTGCAGCGCGGTCTTCGCCATGGCGACACGTCCCTTCAGAGGCAGGCGGACTGCGGGAACACACGGAGGCACAGGTCAAGAGCGCCTGGTGGCGCTGGGCGCGACTGCGCGACGCAGTCGGAACCAGTAGAAGCCGTGGCCTGCGAGGGTGAGCAAGTACGGCAGCTCACCGATGGCCGGAAAACGCACTCCGCCGATCAGCTCGACCGGGTGCCTCCCGTTGAACGCCCGCAGGTCCAGTTCGGTGGGCTGGGCGAAGCGGGAGAAGTTGTGGACGCACAGGACCAGGTCGTCCTTGTACTCGCGCAGGAAGGCGATGACCGCCGGGTTCGAGGACTGGAGTTCCGTGTAGGAGCCGAGGCCGAAGGCTTTGTTCTGCTTGCGGATCTCGATCATGCGGCGGGTCCAGTGCAGCAGCGAGGAGGGCGACGACATGGACGCCTCGACGTTGGTGACCTGGTAGCCGTAGACCGGGTCCATGATCGTGGGCAGGAACAGGCGGCCCGGGTCGCAGGAGGAGAAGCCGGCGTTGCGGTCGGGGGTCCACTGCATCGGGGTGCGCACGGCGTCCCGGTCGCCGAGCCAGATGTTGTCGCCCATGCCGATCTCGTCGCCGTAGTAGAGGATCGGTGAGCCGGGCAGGGACAGCAGCAGGGCGGTGAAGAGTTCGATCTGGTTGCGGTCGTTGTCCAGCAGCGGGGCGAGCCTTCGCCTGATCCCGATGTTGGCGCGCATGCGCGGGTCCTTGGCGTACTCCGCGTACATGTAGTCGCGTTCCTCGTCGGTGACCATTTCCAGGGTCAGCTCGTCGTGGTTGCGCAGGAAGATGCCCCACTGGCAGCCGGACGGGATGGCCGGGGTCTTGGCGAGGATTTCCGACACCGGGTAGCGGGACTCGCGGCGTACGGCCATGAAGATGCGCGGCATGACGGGGAAGTGGAAGGCCATGTGGCACTCGTCGCCGCCGGAGGGGAAGTCGCCGAAGTAGTCGACCACGTCCTCCGGCCACTGGTTCGCCTCCGCCAGCAACACCGTGTCCGGGTAAAGGGCGTCAATCTCGGTGCGGACCCGCTTCAGGAAGTCATGGGTGGCGGGGAGGTTCTCGCAGTTCGTTCCCTCCACCTGGTAGAGGTACGGCACGGCGTCGAGCCGGAAGCCGTCGATGCCCAGATCGAGCCAGAAGCGGAGTGCCGCCAGGATCTCTTCCTGGACCCGTGGGTTCTCGTAATTCAAGTCGGGCTGGTGGGAGAAGAAGCGGTGCCAGTAGTACTGCTTGCGGACGGGGTCGAAGGTCCAGTTGGAGGCCTCGGTGTCGACGAAGATGATCCGGGCGTCCTGGTACTGCTTGTCGTCGTCGGCCCAGACGTAGTAGTCGCCGTAGGGGCCGTCCGGGTGGGTGCGGGACTCCTGGAACCACGGGTGCTGGTCGCTGGTGTGGTTCATGACGAAGTCGATGATGACGCGCATGCCGCGCTGGTGGGCCGCGTCGACGAACTCGACGAAGTCGGCGAGGTCACCGAACTCGGGCAGGACGGCGGTGTAGTCGGAGACGTCGTACCCGCCGTCCCTGAGGGGGGACTTGAAGAACGGAGGCAGCCACAGACAGTCGACACCGAGCCATTGCAGGTAGTCGAGCCGGGAGGTCAGGCCCTTGAGGTCGCCGACGCCGTCGCCGTTGCTGTCCTGGAAGGAGCGGACCAGGACCTCGTAGAAGACGGCACGTTTGAACCAATCGGGATCGCGGTCCCTGGCCGGTGTGTCCTCGAACGTATCCGGGACGGGCTCGTTGACCATCATGCGGGTGACCCTCCGATCCGCGGTGAGGGGCCGATGGCGAGCACATGCGCACCGCCTGGCTCGAGACGCACATAGTTGGCCCTGCCCCAGTGGTAGGTCTCGCCGGTGAGCTCGTCGCGCACGGGCACGGACTCGTGCCAGTCCAGGCCGAGTTGCGGCATGTCCAACGAGACCGTGGCCTCCTGGGGGTGCTGAGTGTCGAGGTTCGCCACCACCACGACCGTGTCGTCGCCCGTGCGCTTGCTGTACGCGATGAGGGCGTCGTTGTCCGTTTCGTGGAAGCGGAGATTCCGCAGCTCGTGCAGGGCCCTGTGACGCCGCCTGATCCGGTTCAGCCGGGTGATCAGTGGTGCGATCGTCCTGCTCTCGCGCTCGGCCGACTCCCAGTCGCGCGGCCGCAGTTGGTACTTCTCGGAGTCGACGTACTCCTCACTGCCCTCCTTGACGGGGGTGTTCTCGCACAGCTCGTATCCGGCGTACATCCCCCACGCCGGCGAGAGGGTGGCGGCCAGCACCGCCCGTACCTCGAAGGCCGGGCGCCCGCCTCGCTGGAGGTAGCCGGGCAGGATGTCGGGGGTGTTGACGAAGAAGTTGGGCCGCATGTACGCGGCCGCCTCGCCGGAGAGTTCGGTGAGGTAGTCGGTCAGCTCCTCCTTGGTGTCGCGCCAGGTGAAGTAGGTGTACGACTGCTGGAAGCCGATGGCCGCGAGCCTGTGCATGATCGCGGGCCGGGTGAAGGCCTCCGCCAGGAAGACCACATCGGGGTCGGTGCGATTGACCTCCGCGATGATCCGCTCCCAGAAGACCACCGGTTTGGTGTGCGGATTGTCGACGCGGAAGATCCGTACGCCGTGGTCCATCCAGAAACGCAGCAGCCGTACGGTCTCGGCGATCAGGCCCGGCATGTCCTTGTCGAAGGCGATCGGGTAGATGTCCTGGTACTTCTTCGGCGGGTTCTCGGCGTACGCGATCGTGCCGTCCGACCGGTGGTGGAACCACTCGGGGTGCTTCTCCACCCACGGGTGGTCGGGGGAGCACTGGAGCGCGAAGTCGAGGGCCACCTCCAGGCCGAGGCCCGCGGCCCGGCGTACGAACGCGTCGAAGTCGTCGATCGTGCCCAGGTCCGGGTGGACCGCGTCGTGGCCGCCCTCCGGGGAACCGATCGCCCAGGGCACACCGACGTCGTCCGGGCCCGCGGACAGACTGTTGTTGGGGCCCTTGCGGAAGGTCGTGCCGATGGGATGGATCGGGGGCAGGTAGACGACGTCGAAGCCCATCTCCGCGATCGCGGGCAGGCGTTCGGCCGCCGTACGGAACGTGCCATGAGGATGCTCCGGGCTGCCCTCCGAGCGCGGGAAGAACTCGTACCAGGAGCCGTACAGCGCCCGCTCCCGCTCCACGAGCAGGGGCAACGGCAGCGAGCGGGTGAGGCGTTCGCGCAGCGGGTGCTCCGCGAGGGCGGCGTCCACCTCCGGGGTCAGGGCGGCCGCGAGACGGGCGGCCGGTGGCCGCGACTCGTCGCGCAGGGCGTTCGCGGCGGCCAGCACCGCGTCCCTGCCCGCTGTGTCCGGTACCCCGGCGGCGGCCCGCTCGTACAGAGCGGCGCCCTCCTCCAGGACCAGTTCCGTGTCCATGCCGGCCGGGACCTTGATCTCGGCGGAACGGCGCCAGGCGGTGACAGGGTCGCTCCACGCCTCCACCAGGTAGGTCCAGTGGCCCACTTCTCCCGGTGTGACGTGGGCGCCCCAGCGGTCGCTGCCGGGGGCGAGTTCACGCATGGGCGTCCACGGGCCGAGGCCGCCGCTCGGATCGCGCAGCACGACATTGGCGCCGACGGCGTCCTGGCCTTCGCCGAAGACGGTGGCGGTGACCTGGAAGGTCTCGCCGGAGACCGCCTTCGCGGGCCGACCGCCGCACTCGACGACCGGGCGGACATCCACGATCGGGATGCGGTCGGTGTCCGGGATTGCGTCCATGCGTTTCGCCTCCGCCGTCCTCGAGCCCCACTTGTGGTTCACGTCCGTGAGCCCCACCTGCGCTTCAGAACCGTGCCGGGACATCCCGCAGATAGTGCTCGGCGGCGTCCGCGGCCTCCCGCGCGCAGCGCTTCCCCATCAGGACGCACAGGGTGTACCCGGTGTTCTCGAAGTTGCCCCGCACGACGTGGTCGGCGGGGGCCGCGAGCAGCAGGCGTTCCCAGGCCCGGTACCGCTCCAGATGCCTGGCGACCTCGGCTTTGGCAGGCAGCAGCATCACGCTGGTCACCTTCCCACTCTCTCGACCGCGCACGGCTGGCCGGGATGGCGGGTGAGGGCCGTGCACGCAGGGGCACCGATCCGTTACGAAAGTCAGAGCCCTCACCCATGGTGCCCGCACGGCCACCGAGCGTCTTGTTGGGTCTTCAACCACATTGGGGGGCGCTCTCGTGTTGCACGAATGGAGTAGTGCTCTCACTCTGGGACTGACTCAGAAGCGATCAGTGCTCACGCTTTGTGATCGGGGCTCGGCCCGCGAGGGCGAGGAGAAGCGGGAGCTTCGCCGTGAGGAGCCAACGACGATGAAACCTGCAGTGCCCTGCTACTACCACCTCGACGTGGAGGTCAGCCCGGAACGGGTCGGACAGGTCAGGCGCATTCTGGCCGCGCACCTCCGGTACTGGAACCTGGAGATTCTCGTCGAGTCCGTCTGCCACTGTGCCGAAGCGCTGCTCCACACCATCGAGGAGCACGCGGCCGACAAGAACACGACCATCGAGATGTGGTGGAACGGCCAGCACCTCATCGCCGCCGTCTCGGACAACAACCAGGACATCCGCCCGCACAACGCGCCGCAGGGCTGCCTGGCCCAGATCGCCGCGCTGAGTGACGGCTGGGGCTGCTGCGCCACAGGCGCCGGCGGCAAGATCATCTGGTTCTCGTGGCGCGCCCGGGCCGCCGAACACGCGCCGCTCGTGCCGGCCGCACCCGTTCCCAGCCTGCAGGAGGCGCGCCAGGCGCCCCGCGAGGCACCGCTGCCGGAGCCGGCGCTCGCCGGCCTCCGTGACGATACAGAGGCTGTCGCCGCCGTCGGGTGATCCCCTGACGACATCGAGGCCGTGAGCGCCCCGCGGTGACCGGGTACGCACCGGGAACGGGCACCCCGAGCCACTGGGCGCGGCCATCGACGGCGAGGGCACCGACTTCGCCCCGTTCACCCAAGTCGCCGAACGCGTCGATCGCATTCTGATCGACGCGTTCGGCGACTCTCGTACGTCTGCGCATCACATCGCACCACGGCGAGTTCGCGGAGCCCCCGCCGGGCAGCGCGGTGCGTGCCACAATGGCGCCGTGGATCGGGGGATCCTCGAACGCGACCGCGAGCTCGCCCAGGTGGCTGCCGCCGCGCGCGAAGCGGCCGACGGCGCCGGGTCCGTCGCGCTCGTCTTCGGCGAGGCCGGCATCGGCAAGTCCAGCCTGGTGAAGGCCCTGCCCAAGGTGCTGCCCGCCGCGGCACGCGTGCTGCTGGGCGAGTGCGACGACCTCGCGACGCGACGGCCGCTCGGGCCGTTCCGTGACCTCGTGGGAAGCGTCGGGCCGGACCTTGCCCGGGCGCTCACCGAGGGTGGCGACCGTCATCGGGTGTACGACGCCCTGCGCGCCGAACTGAGAACGGCGCCGCATCCTGCGGTACTCGTCGTCGAGGACGTGCACTGGGCGGACGAGGCGTCGCTCGACGCCCTGCGGTTCCTCGTCCGCCGGGTGGAGCGGCTCCCGGCCGTGCTGGTCCTGACGTACCGGGACGACGAGTTGGGCCGTGAACATCCGCTGCGCCATCTGCTCGGACAGGTGTCCCGTGCCGAGCGTGTGCACCGCCTGCCGCTGAACCGGCTCTCCGCCGCGGCAGTACGCCGGCTGAGCTCCGCCAGCCGACTGGATCCGGCCGAGGTGTACGAGGTGACGTCGGGCAACCCCTTCTTCGTCGCCGAGGTGGTGGCGGCAGGCGGTACCGGCGGCGTACCGCCAACGGTCGTGGACGCCGTACTGGCCCGTCTGCGGGGGTTGGACGACGGCACTCGTGACGCGTTGGAACAGCTCGCCGTAGTGCCGTCGGCGGTGGAACTCCCGCTGGTCAACGCGCTGCTGGCGGAAGGCGTGACCGCGCTGACGGCCGCCGAGCAGCGCGGCCTGCTGGTCGTCACCCCGGAACGGGTGGGCTTCCGGCACGAGCTGATCCGCCGTGCCGTCGCCGACTCCCTCCCCGCCGCACGGCGGATCGAGCTGAACCGGTACGTGCTCGCCGCGCTCGTCGCCACACCGGACTGCGACGTGTCCCGGATCGTCCACCACGCCGCCGAGGCGGGCGACGAGGAGGCGATCGCGCGTCACGGGCCCAATGCCGCACGCGACGCCTCCCGCGCAGGTGCGCACCGCGAGGCTGCCGCGCACCTGCGCCTCGTGCTGAGGCAGCGCAAGCGCTTCGACCCGGCCGAACGCGCAGACCTGCTCGAACGCTACGCGGTGGAGGGCTACACCATCGCGGACTCCGGGGCGGCGGTCCTCGCGGAGCGGGAGGCGGTCGAGCTGCGCCGGTCCCTGGGAGACGCGCGGGCACTCGGCGCGGATCTGCGGTGGCTGTCGAGAATCCACTGGTGGGCCGGTGACGCCGAGGAGGCCCGGAAGGCCGCGCGGGAGGCCATCGCGGTGCTGGAAGAAGCCGGGGACGACCGGCTGCTCGCGCTCGCCCTCAGCAACACCTCCCAGCTGCACATGCTGTCCGACCGGCACGCCCAGGCGGTCGCTTTCGGTGAGCGTGCCATCGATCTGGCCCGCCGGGCGGGAGACCTGGAGATCCTCGCCCATGCCCTGAACAACGTCGGCGCCGCCCGCTGGAGGGCGGGAGACCCGCTGGGACGGACCCAGTTGGAGGAGAGCCTCAAGGTGGCCCTCGGGGCGGGCGAGGTCGAGCACGCCTGCCGGGCCTACGCCAACATCATCTGGACCCTGCTCGAAAACCTCGACTACGCGGAGGCGGACCGTTTTCTGGCACCGGCCATGGACCTGGCGGACCGGGCGGAGCACCTCGGCTTCCTCAGCTAACTCCAGGTCGAGCTGGCCATGCGCCGACTCGCCGCCGGTGCCTGGGACGACGCCGAGAAGTACGCCGAGCTCGGCGCCCACGATTTCGTGCCCGCCCGCTGCCCCGCGCTGACGGTGCTGGCCCGGGTGCGGGTGCGCCGCGGCAGCGGTGGCGGCGACGAACTGCTCGCACAGGCCTGGGAGATCGCCGAGCGGAGCAGCGAACTCCAGCGCACCGGACCGGTCGCGGCGGCCCAGGCCGAGTCGGCGTGGCTGCGGGGCGACCACCCCGCGGTGGTCGCGGCCGCGGGCCCTGTCTTCGCCGAAGCCTGTCGGCTGGCCTCCGTGCCGCACCGGGCCGAGCTCGGCTACTGGCTCGCCAAGGCCGGGCATCCGGTTCGGGCGGACGGTTCGAAGCATCCGTACGCATTGCAGGCCGCGGGTCATTGGCGCGAGGCGGCGCGGGCCTGGGACGCGGCGGGATGCCCGTACGAGCATGCGGCCGCCCTCGCCGAGAGCCCGGACCCGGACGACAAGCTCACCGCGCTCGCCGCTCTGGACGGCCTGGGCGCGGAGCCGCTCGCCCGTCTGGTCCGCGGGCAGCTGCGCGCGCTCGGGCTACGCCGGATCCCACGGGGCCCGCTCGCGGTGACCCGGGAGAACCCCGCCGGTCTCACGGAACGCCAGGCGCAGGTCATGGGGCTGCTCGCGGAAGGGCTGACGAACCCGGAGATCGCCGACAAGCTGGTGGTGTCGGTGCGCACGGTCGACAACCATGTCTCCGCCGTACTGGACAAACTCGGTGTCCGCACCCGACGTCAGGCCGCGGCCCGTGCTGTGGAGCTGGGCATGTTGCCCGGCCGCTGAAAGGTAGGTAGCCGCCCGGGGCGAGCTGGGTGGCGGGCACGGATATCTGCGTAGCGAGGAGCCGGACTAGAACAGGCGCATCGAACCCATCAGAGGGAGACTGGAGCAGGGGACCCGGACAGGGACCCCGGTACCGGTCCCCAGACACGGGGGATGCGTATGTCCATCACACCGGCACAGGCGACACGCCAGGAACTGGCGGGATTCAAGGGGCAGTTGATCGGGCCGGAGGATTCCGGGTACGACGAGGCCCGTACCGTGTACAACGCGATGATCGACCGGCGCCCCGCCCTGGTCGCGCGGTGCACAGGCCCCGACGACGTCGCTCAGATCGTCGGCTTCGCCCGCGACCACGGCCTCCCGCTCGCGGTACGCGGCGGCGGCCACCATGGAGCGGGCCTCGGTACCTGCGACGACGGGGTGGTCCTCGACCTCTCCCCGCTCAAGGACGTCGAGGTCGACCCGAAGGCACGCACGGTGCGGGTCGGCGGCGGCTGCGTCTGGGGCGAGGTCGACCGCGCCACCAACGCGCACGGCCTGGCCACACCGAGCGGCATCATCTCCACGACGGGCGTCGGAGGCATTACTCTCGGCGGCGGCATCGGGCACCTCACCCGCAAGTGCGGGCTGACCATCGACAACCTGCTGGAGGCCGAGCTCGTTCTGGCGAGCGGGGAGCGCGTGCGCGCGAGCGCCGACGAGAATACCGACCTGTACTGGGCGATCCGCGGTGGCGGCGGCAACTTCGGTGTCGTCACCTCGTTCCTGTTCCGGCTGCACGAAGTGAGCACGGTCGTCGCCGGCCCCACCTTCTGGCCCGTCGAACTCGGCGCCGAAGTCCTCACCGCCTACCGCGACTTCCTCCCGCACGCGCCCCGCGAGCTGAACGCCTTCTTCATGTTCGGTTCCGTCCCTCCGGGCCCGCCGTTCCCGGAAGAGATCCATCTGCGCAAGGTCTGCGGCATCGTGTGGTGCCGCGTCGGTGACGACACGGAGGCGGCGGCCAGGGAGATGGCCCCCCTGCTCGACGCCGTACCCGAGCCACTGCTGCACGGCCCCGCGCCGATGCCGCACCCCGCGATCCAGTCCGCGTTCGACGGGATCTACCCGCCCGGCGACCAGTGGTATTGGCGCGCGGACTTCGTCAACGAGATCCCGGGCGACGCGGTCGACGTGCACGCCAAGTTCGCTGCCGAGATGCCGACGTGGAAGTCCACGATGCACATGTATCCGATCGACGCCGCCGTCCACGACCACGCTCCGACGGACACCGCGTGGAGCTACCGCGACGCCGGCTGGGCATCCGTCTTCGCGGGTGTGGACCCCGACCCGGCCAACGCCGACGTCATCAGGCGGTGGAGCGTCGACTACTTCGACGCACTGCACCCGTTCTCCGCGGGCGGGGCCTACGTCAACATGATGATGGACGAGGGCCAGGAGCGCGTAAGGGCCAGCTATCGCGACAACTACGCCCGCCTGGCCCGGATCAAGGCCGACCGGGACCCGGGCAACCTGTTCCGTCTCAACCAGAACATCGAACCGGCGGCGCAGGCCTGAGGGACCTGATCACGGCTTGCGGGCCACGCCCCCGTGGACGTCCGTGGGCTCGGGCGACGTACCGGGCTCCGGGCGCCACAGCGGGCAGGACACGATGCCGGGGTCGATCAGTTCGAGGCCCTCGTAGTACGCGCTGATCTGAGCGGGACTGCGCAGCACGTACGGGATCGCGCCGGTGTCGTCGTAGCCCTGCTGGGCCTCCTTGAGGGCGGCGTCGGTGTCGGTGCTGTCGTAGTGCACGAAGTAGCTGCCGGAGGGCAGGGCGGCCTGGAGGCGGCGGACGATCGACTTGGCCTCCTCGTAGTCCTGGATGTGGCCGAGGATGCCCATGAGCATCAGGGCGACGGGCTGGTCGAAGTCCAGGATGCGGCTCGCCGCTTCGATGATCTTCTCGGGCTCGTGCAGGTCCGCGTCGATGTAGTTGGTGACGCCCTCGGGGGTGCTGGTGAGCAGTGCCTGGGCATGGCGGAGCACCAGGGGATCGTTGTCGACGTAGACGATGCGCGACTCGGGCGCCACTCGCTGCGCGACCTGATGGGTGTTGTCGTACGAGGGCAGGCCGGTGCCGATGTCCAGGAACTGACGGATGCCGAACTCGCCGGCCACGAGGGTGACGGTACGGATCAGATAGTCACGGGAGGCGCGGGCCATGGTCTCGATGTTCGGGGCGACTTCGCGGTAGGCGTCGCCCGCCACCCGGTCGACCTCGTAGTTGTCCTTCCCGCCCATCCAGTAATTCCAGATGCGCGCCGAGTGCGGCACCGTGGTGTCGATCTTGGACAGCGCCTCTTGGTCGGGGGTGGACTGGCCGTCTGCCATGGGATGTCTCCTGCCGTACGTCACGCGGTCGGTGTCTAACCTATCCTCAACGTCTGTGTGCAGCCCCAGAGTTGGGGCACAGGGGAGGCGGGACCGCGGATCGGATTGCCCAGTTCTGCGGCGTCGACCGTCACGACGGGGACATGCTGGGCCAGGGTGCGCAGCGCCCGCTCGTACGCGCCGACCGACTCGGTGTCGTCCGCCTCGCCCGTCACATGGATGAGGGCGCCGTCGCGTTCGGCCACCGCCTCCGCGAAGTCGAGTGCCTGGATCCATGACACCCGGGAGCGCCCGCGGCGCAGCGGTCCGTAGACCAGTTCGTGGACGAGACTGCCGTCGATGGCCAACCGCCCCGGTGCGGCGAGGAGTTCGCGGTAGGGCTGGGTGGGGTTCACATGGTGAAGGTGCCCGCGCGAGCGGCGGATCATGAATCCGTGGCGGGCCAGTTCGGCGATCAGGCCGCTCCTGCCGATGCCGTCGGGGCCCTCGACGACCAGCGTCCGGCACTGGGCGAGAGCCTGGTGGAGGATCATCCCCGCACCCACTCCCTCCGAGACGACCGACTCCCTCAGTGTGCAGGGGACAACCCGCACGGGGGAGTAGGCGTGCGGGTTGTCCGGTTGTGCGGGCGTAGTGGTGAACCTCGGTGCCCCGCGGTGAGGGGGCTCAGGCGATCAGGAAGTCGGCCTGCCCGGACTTGGCGCCCCGCAGGAACGCGATCATCTCGTCCCGGGAATAGACCAGCGCCGGCCCCTCGGGGTCCCTGGACTGACGGAAGGCGACGCTGCCGTCGGGCAGCCGCTTGGCCTCGACACAGCTCCCGCCGTTCGTGCCGCTCCAGGGCTTCTGCCAGCCCTCGGTTCCCAGATCGACGGCGGACATGCCGCTGTAGACGGATCCCATGGATCACAACTCCTTACGCAGTTCACCCAGGATGGCCCTGGTTCGAGCGACCGGCTCCGCCTGCACGGACATCCGGTCCAGTACTTCGAGATAGCTGACGACGTCGTCGGGCCGGTCGACGTAGACCGCGCCGGCGAGGCTTTCCGTGTAGACGACGTCGGGGAGTTCGGAGAAGCCGAAGCGGAAGTGGTGGAACGGTCCGAAGGCGCCCGGGTGGGCGCCCACGTGGAAGCGCATGATCTGGATCCGGACCTTCGGCATGTCCAGGACCTCGTGCAGCCGGTCGATCTGAGCCCGCATCACCTCGGCCCCGCCCACCGGGCGGCGCAGCACCGTCTCGTCCAGAACGGCCCAGACCGCGGGCGCGTCCGGCTTGGCGAGCAGGTCCTGGCGTTTGATCCGCAGGGCGACGCGGCGGGCGATGTCCTCCTTCGACTCGTTGGGGAAGCCGACGCGCATGAGCGCGGCGGCGTAGTCGGGGGTCTGCAACAGACCGGGAACGTAGTGGGGTTCGTAGAGGCGGATGACGCTGGCTTCGCTCTCCAGGCTCACGTAGGCGCTGAACCACTCCGGCAGTACGTCGCGGTACTTGTACCACCAGCCGGGCTGGTTGGCCTCCCTGGCCAGGGCGAGGAAGTCGTCGATCTCCGCCGCCGGAACCCCGTAGGTGTGCAGCAACTCCCGTACGTACGGAATCCGGAGCCCGACCTCGGCCTTCTCGATCCGGCGGACCGTCAAGGGAGTGACCTCGATGGCCCGTGCCGCGTCCTCGAACGACACCCCTGCCCGTTCCCGCAGTTGGCGCAGCCGTTTTCCGAGAACCATCCGCAGGACGGTGGGTGCGCTGCCGCCAGAGCGGTTCTCGCTCACGTCCTACCTCCCGGAACGGCCGTCACAGCGTGCAGTGTGCCACGCGGTTGATGACAGAGACAGGGCGATGCCAATCGTTTTGAAATTATCAGAACGCCGGTTGCATGCTGAGTGTGTCGGCCACCATAGTGATCGAGTGACGTGTCGCACACTCCGTGACGACGACGCGCAACTGTGCTCGGCCGTACGGGAATTGATGTCCCGGCAAGGTACGTACGGGCGCAGCCGCACGCGACCGTGAGGCGAGACCGGGATGGCCACCGTGACCGACGGAAAAGCAAGGAACGCCGGCAAGGCCCCCTCCGGGGTCAACAAGGTGCTGGCGGCCGCCCTCAAGGAAGCCGGCTGCTCCTACGCCTCACTCGCCTTGCGGGTCAATGAGCTGGGCCGCCGTCAGGGCACGGACTCCCACTACGACAAGGCGTCGGTCACCCGTTGGCTCCAGGGCCAGCAACCTCGGGGAACCACACCCGAGTTGATCGCCGCCGTACTGTCCGAGCGGCTCGGCCGCGCCGTGTCGTCCGCGGACCTCGGCTTCCACTCCGATCAGCAGCGCCCGGTCGTGAGCAGGGCGCTCTTATATGGCGAAGACGTGGCAGAAACCCTTCACACCCTGGCCGAACTGGGATCCACCGACATCTCCCGCCGCAGCCTCCTCGGCACGGTCCCCTTTGTCGCGGCCGCCCTGACGAACCCTCAGCGCGAATGGCTGCTCTGGCTGTTGGAGCACCAGGACGCCGTCGAACCGACCCTGGTGGCGAGCGGCGGACCGGTCGAGCAGGTGCACGCGATGATCGCCATGTTCGACCAGATGGACAACCACTACGGCGGCGGTGGAGTGCGCACCAGCATCGTGCACTACCTGTCCACCGAGGTCGTCCCCCTGCTGCAGCGGCGCGGTACACCGCCGCGGCTGCGCCGCCAGTTGTACGCCGCCGCCGCGCGCCTCGCCGCGATGGCCGGCTGGAGCTCGTACGACGCGGGGGAGTACGGCCTGGCACAGCGCTATATGACCCAGGCGCTGAGACTGTGCGCCGAGGGGCGCGACCGGGTGCTGGGCGGCCAGATCCTGGCCGGACTCTCCCATCTGGCCACCAACCTCGGCCGCCCCGACGAGGGGGTGGCCCTGGCCCGCGCCGGGATCGTCACCGCGAAGGAATCGGGCAGCCCGCTCGGCCTGATGCGCCTGTACGCCATGTCGGCGCGCGGGCACGCCGCGCAGGGACGCTCGGACGAGGCTTCCGAGGCGCTGCGCCTCGCGGAGCGGCAGCTGGACGCGAGCAAGGGAGCCGCCCAGGAGTCGGTGTGGGTGCGCTACCTCGACCACCACTACCTGCAGGCCGAGTCCGCCCTGTGCTTCCGTGACCTCGGCCTTGCCGCCCAGGCTGAGCGCACGGCGAGCGAATCGCTCAGTGCCAACGCGGACCGGCGCAGGCGCCAGGCCATCAGCCGCTCCGTCCTCGCGACCGCGCATCTCCAGCAGGACCGCCTGGACGAGGCCGTCGGTACGGCGACCGAGGCGCTCGACACCCTCAGCACCGTGCACAGCGAACGGTCGATCCAGGCCCTGCGCGACTTCCGCAGGCGGCTCGAGCCCCGCCGCCACGAGCCCGTGGTGCAGGAGTTCGAGCGCAGGTCGCGCGCCGTACTGGGAGCGGTGGCGTGACCGGTACGGGGGCGCCGGGTGCCTTAGTACCCGTCGGGGGAGGGGGCGTTCTGGGCGCGGTCGACCGGCAGGTGGGCGCCCGAGATCCCGCTCGACCAGTCCGACAGCAGGAACGCCACTACGCGGGCGACTTCCTGCGGCGCGACCGGCTCTCCGCCCGGAAGCTCCGCCGCCACGAACCCGGCGAACGCCTCGGGATCCTCCTTGCGCATCCGGTCCCAGCGCCTGCCGGGGATGAGCATCGACCCGGGGGAGACGGCGTTCACGCGGATGCCGTCGGGACCGAGTTCGCGGGCGAGCGACGCTGCCAGATGGATCTGCGCGGACTTCGCGACCCCGTATTGAGCATGTGGCCCCGGCTTCCAGCCGGAGATCGAGGAGATCACCACGGCCGAGCCGCCGCCCGCCGCCCGCAGATGCGGGACCGCGGCCCGCACCAGCCGCGCCGTATGGCCGACGTTCACTTCCCAGGTCGCCGCCCAGTCCTCGGCGTCCGCCTGCTCGATGCCGCCTCCGCGAGAACCGCCCGCGCAGGCCACCACCCCGTCCAAGCCGCCGAAACGTTTCGCCGAGGCCGCGACGAACTCTTCCAGTTCCTCACGCGCGGTGACATCGAGCGGCCGGGTGAACACGGCGGAGTCCATCGACGCGGCCAGCGCCTCCAGATCGAGCGCGGTGCGCGCGCAGGTCGCCACCCGCGCGCCCTCGGCGGCCAGCAGTCGCACAATCTGCTCGCCGAGCCCCCGCGTACCACCAGTGACCAGTACGCGTTTGCCGAGCACGCCCGGCCACCCGGTGCCCCCGCTCCGTCGCACCGCCGCCTGGCCCCCGCTCACGTTCCTCACCCGATCGAACATACATCCCACGCCACTACGTGCCTGCAACCGGACAACCCCCATACCCCCTGGTCCACCCGCCGGTCCGGCGTGTTGGCTGCACGGGCAGCCACCGAGACCGTCCCCCACCCGTGCTGCACCCGAAGGAGGATCGATGACGGCATCCAGGGCGCATCGCCGCGGGCCGTCGCCTTCACTGGCACACGACGTGCACGCGCCGGCGCACAACGTCCACGCGGCGGACGACCACGCGCCGGCGAGCCGGGCCCGGCCCGCTGAGGCGGCCACGATCCCCGCGTCCCCCTTGACCCCTACGAGCCCCCTGACCCCCGTGACGCCCGTGATGCCCGTGAGTGAAGCCCACCTCCTGCGGACCACCGTCCCCGCCCACCCCTCGCGCGCGGCGGGCGTACGGGCCATGCTCGCCGAGCACCTCACCCACCTGCGGCTGCCGCCCGAGTGCCTCGACAACGCTGTCCTCGCCACCGACGAGCTGTTCGCCAACGCGGTCAAACACGGAAGTCCCGACCGCGGCGACATGATCACCGTCACCATCGAGTACACCGAGCCCGAGCTGCGCGTGACGGTCGCCGACCGCTCGCCCGACCTGCCGCGCCTGCGTACGGCGGATGGAGCCGAGGAGTCGGGACGAGGACTGGCCATCGTCGCCGCGCTGGCCGACGACTGGGGCACCGCACTGCCCGACCCGGGCTGCCCGGGCAAGAAGGTGTGGTTCACGCTGGTGCTTCAGGGGATGCCGTGAAGGGTTACCCGGGGCACCTCGCGGTGGACGACGCCACGCGCGAGGAGGCCGACGACGGCGCGCGCGAGGAGCACGAGGCCGCGCGGCGGATGGTCCCGGAACTCGCGGCGGCTCTCGCCGGAGAGCTGGTGCGCCGGGTGGACGAGGAGCGGTGCCTCATGCGGCAGGCGCGGGTGGACCCCACCTCGCGGTGCCGGGCCGCCCTCCACGAGTGCCGCGGGGCGAACGCCGAAGCCCTGCGGACGATCGTCCGCAGGCACGGCTGGCCGACCGCCGACCTGGTCGGCGCGCCCGCCTCGACGGCAGCCCTGATGATCCTGCTGCACGCCGCCGACCTCGACTTCCAGCTCAGGTGCCGCGACCTGATCGCCCAGGCCGCGGCGGACGGACGCTGCCCCGCCCTGCACCACGCCTATATCGCCGACCACTGCGCCGTCGAAGAGGGCCGGCCGCAGTTCTACGGCACCCGCGTCAATCCCCTGACCCTCCGCCCGTACCCGATCCGCCGGCCCCAGACCCTCGACGAGCGCCGCCGCGACGTCGGCCTGGGCCCGCTCGACGAGCAGATGCGGACACTGCGCGACGGCGGATGAGACGCCGCTGAACGTGATGTGCAGCACGCGCGGAAATGTCGGCGCGGCCGCCGGCGAAAGGTTCTGGCTGGGCACGGCTTGATCGCCGATCAAGAAAAGGGAAATCCCTGGCCACGGCATGTTGCGCGCATTTGACACTGCGTTCGGAGCAAAGATAGGAAACAGCTCTCTGAGGTGAGAGGTGGACTGTGCGCGAGCCGAACGTGGTCGAGGACTGGCAGGAGTACGACGAGCATGCCGGCCTGCGTGTCCGCGTCCACGGTGTGGAAAAGGCGGAGCCGCCGAGGGGGCGGGACGACGCCGCCGACGGACTCACCTACTTCAGATTTCGGGTGACCGTTGAAAACCGCACGACCGAGCATTTCGGTATCCATCTCGAAGACGGACAGATCGATATTCGCATCGGCGCCGACGGCGAGAGCGCGTTCCTCGACTGGCGGAACTCACAGTTCATCGAGGGCTTCGACGTCTACCCGCTGCGCCGGGCCACGGCGGTCCTCTACTCCGCGGGCCCCGACGCCTTCCTGCACCGCGTGGACATCCAGATCCAGCTGAAGGTCGACGACGAGTGGACCGAGCGCTACCTCTGGGCGGGCGGCATCGACCTGTACGAGACCTCCACCGAGGCGGGCACACGCCCCGGCACGGACAGGGACAGTCTCGCCTGCCAGGTGAGCAATTTCCTGAGAAGGGAAGCGGACTCCTGAGCGTCGGCGAGTGACGACAACGCCGCAGATGTGCGTGCCAGGCTTCGCGGCCCAGGCGTGATCCGAAAGACCGGCTCTAGCGCTCCCCGGCCGGGTTCTGCTCCACCCACTGGATGAGGAGCTGGCGCACGTACGGATTGCCCTCCTGCGCGGCATGCGCCAGTCGCTCCGCGCTCGCGCGGGCCGCTCGCCAGCCCGCCGGGGTGTCCTCTGCGTACGCGTGGTCGGCGGCGGCCAGCGCGTCGGCCGCCAGATGGCGGAGCTCCTCGGACAGATCGTCGTCGGCCGCGGTCCGGTATGCCTCAAGGCGCAGGGCAGCCAGGTCCCGGGGTGAACCGGAGGGCAGCGTCAGGGGCTGGGCATACCCGCTGACGGCGATGACCACGCAGAAGGCGGCCACGTCCCGGCGGCTCTCCCGCTGTCCCTTCGCGATGGCGGGCGCGAGCCACGAAGGGGCCCTCCAGTGCGCGACCGACGTGGCCGTGACGAGGGCAACGGACAGCAGCACGAGGGGAATCCAGCCACCCAGGAACCAGCCGATCGGCCCGAGCACCAGGATGCAGGCCGCGCTGCCCAGCCATATGCGACGGCGACCGAGTGTCAGGTGTCGAGGATCCATGCGGTTCAGTGTCGCAGGGGCACGCCCGGCCCGATGAGGGGGCGGGCGAATCGCGCGGTCACCGTACCTCTCGCCCCGCCACCGTGTGGCCGGATCACCACGGCTTGCGTCCCACCCCGCGAAAGGCGTCGACGGCGACGCCGCTCGACGAACGACCGGCTTCCGGCCGCCACTGCGTGACCGGGACGATGCCCGGCTCGGCCGGTTCGAGCCCGTCGAAAAGAAGCCCCCGATCTCCCCGCACGTGGTACGGCACCGCGCCACTGGAGTTGTACGCCTCGCACGCCGCGATCATGCCCTCGCTGGTGGAGGTGCTGTCACTGATGACGAGGCAACTCCCCGGCGGAAGACCCTCCATGAGCCGGGAGACCAGCGCCCGCGCGCTCGTGGTCGGCGATGTGGCCGAGCGTATTGACGATCATCAGGGCGACCGGCCGGGAGAGGCCCAGCGTGCCCCGCGGCGGCCTTCAGGAGGGCGTCGGGGTCTTACAGGTCGGCGTCGAGATACGCGGTCTCAACGAGCCGGGGATCAGGGTCTGACACGGGGCGCCCCTGCGCTGCGATCTTCGACGGCCGAACATCGACCTGGGCGGACCGGTACAGCCCGCGCCCTGCTCCGCCACCCCAACTCCGCGTCGACGTACGGCTTTTGGCCACACTCGACCCGCATCGCACGCCGTGCCGGACACCGTGCGCCGTTCCGCGGCACGACGCTGGTGCCCGTGGTCACGCTGCCCATCCGGCCCCCCGGCGCTAACGTGGCGTACATGCGCCGTACGAGCCGCCGGAAGGTCTCAGCCCTCGTGGCGGCAGCCGTGCTGCTGGGGCTCACCGCCGGCTGCGCGGGCGGCGGAGGTGCCGCTGCCGCGTCCGCCGCACCGACGCCCAGCGCGTCGAAGACGATCACGGTGTCGAGTCGGGCCTTCGAGGACGGCGGGACCATCCCGCGCCGCTACACCTGCGACGGCGAGAACGTCTCGCCGCCGCTGGACTTCGACGGTGTGCCGGGCGACTCCGCCGAGCTGGTCCTGCTGGTCGAGGACCCGGACGCCCCGCACGGCACCTTCGTGCACTGGGTGGTGTGGGGCATCGATCCCCACGAGACGGCGCTCGGCGCGGGGGAGCTGCCGAACGGTGCCGCGCAGGGCCGCAACGGCTTCGGGAAACGCGGTTACGGCGGGCCCTGCCCGCCCGAGGGCAAGCCCCATCGCTATGTCTTCTCGGTGTTCGCCGCCGACGAGAAACCGGCCCTCCCCATGGGCGCCTCGGCCGACGACGTCAAGCGCGCGCTCACCGGACACATCACCGCATACGGCACGCTGGTCGGCCGCTACGGTCGGTGACCCGGCTCGCGCGCCCACTGTCGGCGGCGTGGAACGACCGGCGCCGAATGGCCGGAGATGACCCTGGCCGCCCCGGGCACGCGTACGTACGATTCCGTCACTCCCGGTCTTCACGGCTCCTTCACAACCGGGGGTTGTTGCGCATGCGCCGTCGGCTGCCGGTGGCGTGCTTGTCATGCGCATGTTTCAACGAGCCAACTCTTGATCCAACGCACTGGTCTGCGACGGTTCCCGCACGCGGGGAACCGCACCCCCCATTCCACGACGGCACACATCCCGTGCTGCCGCCGGAACACCAACGCAACGGATTGGAGCACCATGGCTGGTGGGCTGCTTCTGGGCGGCGCAATCGCCGCCCTGTTCGCCTCAGCGCTGCCGATACAGGACCCGTCCTCCGGGTTCGTCGACCCGCCCCCGGACAAGATCGTCATCAAGGTCGCCACGGTGAACGGCTCCGGCTGTCCCCAGGGGACCGCCGCCGTCGCCGTCTCCCCGGACAACACGGCCTTCACGGTGACCTACAGCGACTACCTCGCCCAGGTCGGGGGCAATTCCGACCCCACCGCGTTCCGCAAGAACTGCCAGCTCAATCTGATCGTCCACGTCCCGCAGGGCTTCACGTACGCCATCGCCAGCGCGGACTACCGCGGCTTCGCCGCACTCCAGCAGGGCGCGAGCAGCACCGAGAAGGCCTCGTACTACTTCCAGGGGTCCCCGAACACGGCCGCCATCACGCACCCCTTCAGAGGTCCGTACAACGACAACTGGCAGGCCACGGACACCACCGACTGGGCCCAACTGGTGTGGGCACCCTGCGGTGTTCAGCGCAACTTCAACATCAACACGGAGCTCCGCGTCAATGCGGGCACCTCCGCTCCGGGCAGCACCAGCTTCATGACCATGGACTCGACGGACGGTGACATCAGCACCGTCTACCACCTGGCCTGGAAGGAGTGCCCCGCCTCCTGACCCACCGCGCCTGACCCGCTGTTCCCTCCCCGCGGGTCCTTGACCGGCTCCGCCGCACCGGAGCCGGTCAAGCTTCCGGTCAAGCTACGGGAGCAGCTTGTCCATGGCCGCTGGCCCTTCCTTCTGCAGCTTTCGCTCGGCCCAGGCGAGGTTCTTCGGGGTGATGTCGCGGCCCGCGGCGAGCACCAGATCCTCGGCGGTCACGTCGCCGCCGGAGCCGGTGTGCAGCAGCGCGTCGGGGGTCGCCTTGTCGTCGGACGGCGCGGGCGAATCGGGTTGGCTGGTTGACATGATCTCTCCCTCTTCCACCTGACCTGTTCTCACGCTACGGGCTCCGCGCACCCCGCGCGACGCGTCCCGTGCGCAGACGCGGCTCGGGGGGCGCCCCTCGGCGGGAGGTGCCCCATTCGGGCGTACAGCGATGTCGGCCGCCGCCCGTGGAGGCGATGGTGGAGGAACTCGCACCCCTGCGACTGATCGGAGCTTGCAATGCGTATTCGTCTGATGGCCGCCGCCGGGCTGGCGAGCGTGGCCCTTCTGGCCACCGCCGGGACCGCCGCCGCCGACCCCGACCCCACCCCGGTCGGTGTCGCCGCGGACAGTCCCGGAGTCCTGTCCGGCGACGTCATCCAGATACCCGTCGACCTCGGCCTCAACCTCTGCGGCAACACCATCGACCTGGTGGGTCTGCTGAACCCGGCGACCAACAACAGCTGCGTGAGCAACTGACTGCCGAGTGCCGCCGGGCAGGGCTTTCCCTTGCCCGGCGGACGGCCGGGATCAACGGATCCGGCGGACGGCCGAGATCAGCGGAACCAATGGTCCAACGGATCCAACGGATCCAAGGGGGATCACCGGGACCACGGGGTCTCCGCGACGACCCGGTGCCTCACTCGTCCTCCCCGGTGAGCGGCGTGTCCGAGGGCGGGATGATCCGGGCCGTGAGGTCCGGTTCGGCCATCTCCGGGTCGAACGGGAACATCGGGCGGCGGATGCGGCGGTGGCCCAGCCGGGCGAGGTCCTGGTCGACGCCGCCCGGAGTGAGCGCCATCTTCCAGCCCACCGACATGTCGAACAGTTCCGGTTCCAGATAGCCGATCTTGACGATGACGATGTCCGCGCCCCGCGGGGCGAGCGCCAGGTCGGTGAAATCGTGCTCATGGTGGTACGGCTTGCGGAGCCTGGTGATGATCACGTACACGCTGCCCACCCGCAGCACCACCTCGGTTCCCGCGTCCCGGTCGCCGTGCCGGACCGCGTGCACGACCCCCGTCATCGTGAGCGGCCCCGCATGCCGGTCGTCCACCTCGGCACCGGCCGTGACCGTGACGGTCGCGCCGATGCCCGCCTTCTCCGCCGCCTCGACGGCCGCCGGGCCCGGCACCGAGGCGTAGATGACCGTCGGGCCGGACGCGTCCTTGAACTCTGGGCGGGCCAGGACCCGTTCGAGCCCCCAGGTGACATCGCCGGCGCCGCCCGCGGTCGGATTGTCACCGGTGTCGCTGATGAAGAACGGCCGTGCCTCGGGGGAGGAGGCAAGCGCCTCGTCGAGACACTCGTCCAGTGATCCGGTCGGCGCCACGAAGGCGAACGCGTGCCGCGCCTCCCAGAAGCCGCGGGCCAGCCGTTCGGCGCCCGCGGTGACGGCGACCTCGGACGGTCCGGTGACGACGACGGCGGCACGGTTGCGCGGCTCGTCGGCCCAGGCGTACCCGACCCAGATCGCGGCGTCGGTGACACCGTCCATCGCCTCCACGTCGTCGACCGCCGCGTACACGCTCTTGGCCGGTTCGATGCGCGTCGAGGTCTGCTCCCCGGCCAGTAGCACCGGCACCGGGATCCAGGCCTTGACGGGCCGGGGCGCGCCGGTCGTGAGCAGGTCCACGAGATGGCGCGCGGCCCGCTCCTTCGTCTCCAGGTGGTCCTCGTGCGGGGCCATCCGGTAACAGGTGATCAGGTCACTCATATGGGCGAGTTCGCGTGAGACATTGCCGTGCAGATCCATGGAGGTGGACACGATCACCTGCGGACCGACGGTCTCGCGGATCCGGGCGAGCAGGACGGCCTCGGCGTCGTCGATTCCTTCCACCGTCATGGCGCCATGGATGTCGTACCAGAGGCCGTCGAGACGCGGCATCGCCGCGAGCCGCTCGACGAGTTCGCCGGAGAGCTCGGAGAACGCGGCGGCGGTCATGGTGCCGCCGGGCAGCGCCTTGCCGACGAGCGCGCCGCGCCACTCGGCGGCGTCGAGCAGCGGCGTCCCGGTCGCGAGGAACGGATAGCGCGTCAGGACGTCCGCGCCGCACAGGGGATGGAAGGCGGGGGCATCGGTCCGGGCCGGCGAGAACGTCGACGACTCGATGCCCAGTCCGGCAATGGCGATGACGGGGCGGGCGACGGGGGTGCGGGGTTGCGGCACGGCTCCTCCTTGCGACACGGCTGCTCGTCCTCCTTGCTGCACGACTGCTCAGGCTCTTTGCCACGCGGCCGCTCGTGCTCCTGGTGGCATGGCTGCTCGTACTCCTCGCGGCGGCGTGGCTCCTCCGCCGGTGCTCGGTGTCAGAAGTCCGTGCGCGCCGCGCCGCGACGCGCTTCGGGGCGCGGGGCGGCGTCACCCGTTCCGGTCACGGCCTGGAGCGCGTGGGCCAGCGCGCGTTGGAGCGCGAACTGGCCCGCGCCGACGAGCCCCGCGTCCGCGCCGAGGCTCGCCCGCTCGATCACCAGATGCTGGGTCACCAGCGGATGGCAGCCCTCGTACAGCTGACTGCGCACGGCGGCGACGAACGGCTCGAGCGTGGAGAGGATGCCGCCGAGGTACACGGCATCGGGGTTGAAGAAGTTGACGTTCGCGGCCAGCACCATGCCGAGGTACCGGCCGGCCTGGCGCACGGCGCGTGTCGCCTCCGGGTCGGCGTCGTGGGCGAAGCGGACGACGTCCTCGATCGTGGCGACGTCAAGGCCCCGCTCGCGCAGGATGCGCACCAGCGCGGCACCTGAGGCGACGGTCTCCAGACATCCTGTGTTGCCGCACGAGCAGGGAATGTCGTGACCGGCTTCGACGCGTACGTGGGTGATCTCGCCCGCGGCGCCGGTTCCGCCCCGGTACAGCCGCCCGTCGGCGATGACGCCCGCGCCGATGGCCGACCCCATCTTCACCATGATCGACTGGCGTATCTCAGCGGGGCGGACGCTGTGCTCACCGACGGCCATGCAGTTGGCGTCGTTCTCGATCGCCGCCGGAACGCCGAACCGGTCCTCCAGCCAGGCCTGAACGGGAAATCTGTTCCAGCCCGGCATCCGCGACGGCAGCGTCACCACGCCGGAGGCCACGTCGACCGGACCCGGGAGGGAGAGGCCGACCCCCTTCAGCAGCTCCCGTCCGTGCTGCTCGGCGAGGGCCTGCAGTGTCTCGGCGAGACCGGGAAGCGCCGCCTCGGGTCCCTCCGCCGTCGCGAACGGGACGGTCGAGACATCGGTGAGTCCGCCACCGGGCAGCACCACGCCGACGTGCGCGTGCCGGCCGCCGAGTTCGGCCGCGACAGCGAACCCCTCGCTGCCGCCGAGCCGTAGCACCTTGCGCGGACGCCCTCCCGTGGAGGAACGCGTGCCCTGCTCCGCGACGAGCCCGTGGGTCACCAACTGGCCGACGGTGAGCGAGATCGTCGACGGCGCGGCACCGAGCAGATCGGCCAGTTCGGTGCGGGTGGTCGCCTGTCCGGAGGAGAGAAGTTCGAGGACGCGCTCGGCCAGTGAGGAGACGCCGGTGACACCCCTGCGGTGCGACACACTTTTTTCAGACATGGACGAAGTAACTTCCGACGTGGGGTCCGAGAAGGGGAGCGTACGTCCAAAGAGCCGCCTCCCGACTTTTTCCAGAACAGCAGAAACAGACTTTTTACAGGAAGCCGTCTGTTTCTTCGAACAGTCGAGTCGTTGACTGGCTCCGCCACACGCCATCGCTCACCCCGAGGAGAGCCATGTCCCCTGCTCGCCCGACACTCGTCGCCGGTGCCGTCGTCTCGGCGGGCACCCTGCTGCTCGCGGGCTGCTCCGGCACGAGCGGTACGTCGTCCGCGTCACGCGACTCCATCAACTACGCGCTGCCCGCGAACTTCACGCCGAACTGGATCCTGCCGATCGGCACCGCGGCGCACCTGAACACCAACAACATCTCCATCGCCGCGAGCCTGTGGGAGCGGCTCGTGGCGTACGACGGTTCCACCGGCGAGGTCGCCTGGAACAAGAAGGCGTCGATCGCCACCTCCGCCGACTTCGCGTCCGACGGCAAGAGTGTCAAGATCACGCTGGGCGACCGCAGTTGGAGCGACGGCAAGCCGATCACCTCGCGCGACGTCGAGTTCTGGTTCAACCTCATCAAGGCGAACAAGGCGCAGTGGGCGGGCTACACCCCCGGCAAGTCCCCGGACAACTGGACCTCGTTCAAGACCATCGACGACCGCCACTTCACGATCGCCTTCGACAAGGCCTACAACTCCCAGTGGATGCTGGCCAACGAGCTGAGCGAGATCACACCACTGCCGCAGCACGCCTGGGACAGAACGGGCGCGTCGGCGACGGTGTCGGACGCCGATCGGACGGCCGCGGGTGCGAAGAAAGTCTGGACGTACCTGAACACGGCCGCGAAGAACATCTCCGGCTACGAGAAGAACGCGCTGTGGAAGACCATCAGCGGCCCGTACGCGGTCAAGTCGTTCTCGACGTCCGGCAAGGTCGTCCTCGCGGCCAACAAGAAGTACGACGGCGGTGAGAAGGCGAACATCGCGACGGTGAACCTGCTCCCGTTCACGACGGCGGACGCCGAGAAGAACGCCCTGCGCTCCGGCGGCGTCGACTACGGCTACATCGAGGCCACCGACCTGGACCAGAAGGACCGGTTCACCGCACAGGGGTACACGGTGAAGCCGTGGTCGGGCTGGGCGATCACGTACATGCCGTACAACTTCAACAACCCGTCCATGGGCGCCGTGTTCAAGCAGCTGTACGCCCGCCAGGCGGTCCAGAAGTCGATCGACCAGGCCAGTCTGGCGAAGGTCATCTTCAACGGCACGGCGGTCCCCGGCTACGGCCCGATCCCACAGGCCCAGTCGTCGGACTTCCTCTCGCCGGCGCAGAAGAACAACCCGTACCCGTTCTCGACCTCGGCGGCGAAGACGCTGTTGACCAGCCATGGCTGGACCGAGCAGAGCGGCGTGATGGTGTGCGCCGCCCCCGGCACCGGCTCCGGCCAGTGCGGTGCGGGGGTCGCCAAGGGCACCAAGTTCCAGATGCAGGTGCTGTCGCAGTCCGGTTCGACCGTCACGGACAACATGATGAGCGCGATCCAGTCGTCGCTGGAGAAGACCGGCATCAAGTTCTCGATCAAGACCGCGCCCGTCAACTCGGTGCTGTCCCAGACCCCGCCGTGCGCCGCGGACCAGTCCATCTGCAAGTGGCAGCTCTCGTTCTTCGGTACCGCGGGCAGCTGGTACTTCAGCGCCTTCCCGACCGGTGACTCCCTCTTCCAGAGCAAGGGCGGCTCGAACTTCGGCAGTTACTCCGACCCGGAGGTCGACAAGCTCATCTCCGCGTCGACGACCTCCAACTCGCCGCAGGCCGTACAGGACTACAGCGCCGCCGTCGCCAAGGACCTGCCGGTGATCTGGCTGCCCGAGCCCGACTACCAGATCTCCGTCGTCAAGAACGGTCTCGGCGGCTTCTCGCAGGACTCGCTCGCCAACTTCCACCCCGCGCAGTGGAAGTGGACCAGCTGACGCCGCATGGACACCTTCCTCTACCTGACCCGGCGCGCCCTCCAGTCACTTGTGGTGATCCTCATCGTGACCGTGGTGGTCTTCTGCCTCCTGCACGCGCTTCCCGGAGGTCCCGCACGCGGAATCCTCGGCCCGCAGGCGACCGCGCAGCAGATCGCGCAGTTCAACCACGAGCAGGGCCTCGACCGTTCGCTCCCCGTGCAGTACGTCTACTACCTGCGCACCCTTCTGCACGGCGACCTCGGCACGTCGTACACCCTGAACGAGGCGGTCTCGCGGCTCATCGAGCAGCGTCTGCCGAAGACGCTCGTCCTCACCGTGCTCTCCGCACTCGTCGGGCTCGCGCTCGCGGTTCCGCTCGGCATGTGGCAGGCGGTGCGGCGCAACAAGCCGGTCGACTACGTCATCACGACGCTCAGCTTCGTCGCCTACTCGACACCGGTGTACTTCCTCGGACTCGTGCTGGTGCTCGTGTTCACGCAGCTCCTGCCCTGGTTCCCCTCGCAGGCGCCGCAGGGCGACACGCTCGGGCAGGTGCTCGCGCAGCCGAACGCGCTCGTTCTGCCGGTCGTCGCGGGAGCCGCGTCCATGGTCGCCGTGTTCAGCCGGTACATGCGCGCTGCGACGCTGGAGAACCTTTCCGAGGATTACGTGCGGACCGCGCGCGCCGGCGGCTCCAGGCCGCGCGCGATCCTGTGGCGGCACGTGTTCCGCAACTCGCTCACCCCCGTCGTCGCGATGCTCGGCTACTACGTGCCGGTGCTCTTCGGCGGAGCTCTGGTGGTCGAGCAACTCTTCAACTACCCGGGAATGGGGCTGCTGTTCTGGAGCGCCGCGCAGTCCTCCGACTATCCGGTGCTGCTCGGCTGTGTCCTCGTCATCTCCGTCGCGACCGTCGTCGGCACGCTGCTCGCCGACGTCGTCCAGCGGATCATCGATCCCCGAGTGAAGGCGGGCCGCGCATGAGTGCCGTGTTGCCGGTGACACCACCAGTGGAGGCGGCCGCCGGGTACCGGCTCTCCGTGCGCCGGTTCGCGCGGAACAGACTCGCCGTCGCCGGGCTCGTGGTCGTCGTGCTCTTCCTGCTCTTCTCCTTCCTGGGCCCGTTGTTGTACTCGACCGACCAGACCCACACGAACCTCACGCAGGTGAACGTCGCCCCCGGCGGCGCGCACCTGCTCGGCACCGACGCCGTCGGACACGACGAGCTCGGACGCCTCATGTACGGCGGCAAGGTGTCGCTTCTCGTGGGCCTCGCGGCCGGCATCCTCGCCACCGTCATCGGCACGCTCTGGGGAGCGATCGCGGGCTACGCGGGCGGCTGGATCGACGCGGTCATGATGCGTGTCGTCGACGCCGGGATCGCGATTCCCGCGCTCTTCATCCTGCTCGTCGTCTCCGCCATCACGACCCCGGACACGTTCGGACTCGTCGTCATCCTCGGTCTGGTGTCGTGGCTGGTGCCGTCGCGGCTCGTCCGGGCGGAGACCCTCACCCTCAAGAACCGCGACTACGTGCTCACCCTCCGCGCCATCGGAGGCACGCACGGGCGGGCGATCGCCCGGCACATCCTGCCGAACTCCGTCTCGACCATCGTGGTCGCCGCGACCTTCCAGGTCGCCGACGCGATCCTGCTCGTCGCGTACGTGTCCTATCTCGGCCTGGGCGTGCAACCGCCGTCCACGGACTGGGGCGGGATGCTGTCGGCCGGACTCACGGCCGCCTACTCCGGGCGCTGGTGGCTGATCGTTCCGCCGGGCCTCGCCATCATTCTCGTCGTGTGCGCGTTCAACGCGATCGGGGACGGGCTGCGGGACGCGTTCGACGTGAGGGGGCGGGGATGAGCATCCTGGAGATCGAGAACCTGGGCGTGACGTTCTCGACGGAGACGGGTGACGTGCCCGCAGTCCGCGATGTGTCGTTGCGCGTCCGGCCCGGTGAAACGCTCGCCCTCGTCGGCGAGTCCGGCTCGGGGAAGTCGACGGTCGCGCTCGCCGCGATGGGGCTGCTTCCGGGCAGCGCCCGCGCCACGGGCCGCGTTCGCGTCGGCGGAACCGACGTCATCGGCGCGGCCGAGGCAGACCTCGCGGGCCTTCGCGGGTGCACCGCGTCGATGGTGTTCCAGGAGCCCGCGACCGCGCTCGACCCGCTCACCCGGATCGGCGCGCAGATAGCCGAGGTCATACGCAATCACCGGCCCGTCCCGGCCAAGGACGCCGCCCGAGAAGCGGTCGAGCTCCTGCGCCGAGTCGGCATCCCCGAGCCGGAGAAGCGGGCCTTCGCGTTCCCCTTCCAGCTCTCCGGCGGGCAGCGGCAGCGCGTGGTCATCGCCATGGCGATCGCGAACGCGCCGAGCCTGCTCATCGCGGACGAACCGACCACCGCGCTCGACGTCACGGTGCAGGCCGAGATCCTGGATCTGCTGCGAGGGCTTGCCGCCGATTCGGGCACGGGGGTGCTGCTGGTCACCCACAACATGGGGGTCGTCGCGGACTTCGCGGACCGCGTCGCCGTGATGCTCCAGGGGGACGTCGTGGAGACGGGCCCGGTGGAGGAGGTGCTGCTGCGGCCCACGCACGGCTACACCAAACGGCTGTTGGGGGCGGTGCCGAGGTTGTCCCTCGCCGAGCCGGTAAGTGGCACTCGCGACCGGCCCGTTGAGGACCCGGTGGTCGAACTGCGCGAGGCGTCGGTACGGTTCGGCCGCGGCCGCCGAGCGGTACAGGCGCTCAGCGGCGTCTCGCTGACTGTTCGCCCCGGCGAGACCGTCGGCCTCGTCGGTGAGTCGGGCTCCGGCAAGTCGACCGCGGCCCGTGTCGCACTCGGCCTGGTACCGCCCTCCGCGGGCTCGGTCTCCCTCTTCGGTGCCGACCTCGGCAGAGCCAGGGGGCGTGCCCGTCGAGCTCTGCTGTCCGGCGTCGGCGTGGTGCTGCAGGATCCGGTGGCCTCGCTCGACGCCCGGATGAGTGTGGGGGAGTGCGTCGCCGAACCGTTGCGCGTGCACCGCAGGGGGATGACGTCGGCCGAGCGCCGGGCCCGCGTCGCGGACGTACTCGAACTCGTCCGTCTGCCACGGGACTTGGCGCACCGGGGGCCACGCGAACTGTCCGGCGGTCAGCGTCAGCGGGTGAGCCTCGCCCGCGCGCTGGTCCTTCGGCCGCGGCTGCTGGTCGCCGACGAGCCGACGAGCGCACTCGACGTCGGTGTGCAGCAGTCGGTGCTGGAGGTGATCGGCGAACTCCAGGACGAACTCGGCTTCGCCTGCCTGTTCGTCTCCCACGACCTGGCCGTCGTACAGCAATTCGCCCAGCACGTGGTCGTCCTGCGTGCCGGGCGCGTCGAAGAGGAGGGCAGCACCGCGACCACGCTCCTGCACCCGCGCACCGACTACACGCGGCGGCTCATCTCCGCCGTGCCCGTACCGGACCCGGTCCTGCAACGCCGTCGTCGCGAGGAGCGCCGGGCCGCCATGGGGGTCAAGGCGTGACCGCATCCCGCACAGGCAGTCCGACGCCCGAGGTGTTCGCCGGTGTCGACATCGGCGGCACGACCACACAGGTCGTGCTCTGCACGGCCGACCTCACCGTCGTCGACAGGGTCGAGGTGCCCACGCCGGCCGCGCGCGGCGGGCAGGCGATGATCCACGCCGCACTCGGCGCGCTCGGTCTGCTCCAAAGCCGCGTGCCCTCTTGCCTGCTCGGGGTCGGAGTCGGCGCGGCGGGCGTGGTCGACACCCGCGCCGGGCGCGTCCTGGTGGCGAGCGACTCCTTCACCGGCTGGGCCGGATTCCCGGTGACGGCGACGATCAAGGACGCGCTAGGCGTACCGGCCTTCCTCGACAACGACGTCAACGCCTTCCTCCGCGGCGAGGTGTCCAAGGGCGCCGTCGTGGGCGAACCGCACGTCCTTGGAATGACACTCGGCACCGGAGTCGGGGGCGCGCTGTGGATGAACGGCGCACTGCTCGACGGCCCGCACGGGGCCGCGGGCGAGATAGGGCACATCCCGGGCTTCGGAGACCTCCCCTGCACCTGCGGCGGCCGGGGTCACCTGGAGACACTCGCCTCGGGTCGCTCCATCGCCACGCGGTACGGCGAGCGGACGGGAGGGAACCTCACGGCACGGGGTGTCGCCGAGGCGGCGGTCGCGGGGGATCCCGAAGCGATCGCCGTGTACGAGGCGGCGGGCGCGGGGATCGCCCGGGCCCTCCTGATCACGGCGGGCCTGGTGGACCTCGCGACCTTCGTGATCGGCGGCGGTGTCAGCAGGGCGTGGGATCTCCTCGAACCGCCGATTCTGGCAGCGCTCGCCGCCGAGCCGCCCGTCAGCGGGCAGCCGATCCGGGTCGTACGGGCCCGCCTCGGCAGCGGGAGTGTCGCGCTCGGCGCCGCGTCGCGTGTGCGTACGGAACTCGGGGCGGCGACACCGGTGTAGGGCCGTGCTCGTCGCCTCCTCGGCGGCCACCGTGCCTCGTGGACGGTGAGTCGTCGTCTCTTGGACGGTGAGTCGCCTCGTGGACGGTGAGTCGACGACTGACGTCCATTCATTGGTCTGTACATGACCATCATGTCGGGCCAGACTGTGCGCCGAACACACCCCCCACCAAGGAGTCGACTTCATGCGCATGCCCGCACGGCAACGTTGTCACGCCGCCCTGGCCGGTCTCGTCACGCTCGCTACGGCGGCCGTCCTGTCCGTCGCCACCACCGCGCCCGCCACGGCGGCCGACACCTGGAACGAGGTGGGCTCGGACCGTGCCGATCCGCTGACCGAGAGCCAGGGCCTGACCTCGGTCGAAATCCCGGCCGGAAGCCCCAACCGCTACACGGGCATCGGCACGATCCCCTCCAGCGTCAGTAGCCGCGGCTGGAACCACGTAGGCGACCCGGACGCCTCCTACAACGGCTACTACATCGAGCCGTACCAGAGCGACTCCGGCAGCTCGAAGATGTTCCGGGTACAGGCGCCGGGCGGAGGCTGGTCGGAGTACGTCCACGCGCTGAGCGCGGGAGAGGCGCTGAACAACTCGTTCGCCACCGTCGCGCCGAGCGGTACGTGGATGGTGTCCGGCGAGTACGGCACGATGAGCCGGCTGCTGGTGTTCCCGACCCCGGGCGTGAACCCGAGCACGTCCCCCTCGGCGAACCTGCCGCAGGCGTCCACGATCAACCTGGACCACGCGGTCCGTGACGTACAGGGCTGCGACTTCGTCACCGCGACCCAGCTGCTGTGCTCGTCCGACGACCCGGCGGGCACGCTCTTCGGCATCACCAAGCCGCTGCTGCAGGTCGACCTGAGCGGCGAGCCCGGCTCGGCGGACGTGTCCGGCCATGTCACGGCGCTCCGCCAGCTCCCGCTGCGCAGCTCCTGCTCGGGCACCTTCGAGGCGGAGGGCATCGACTACGACCGGCGCACCGGCACCCTGCGCGTGATCGTCGTGTCGCCGGGCTTCTGCGTCCTGACCGACAGCAAGACCTATCGGTTCACCAGGGGCTGAGCGTGCGGGCTCCTGGCAGGACACCAGGATCGCCAGGAGCATAGGCGCCCGACGCAGGTGGGTCTAAGGTCGAAAGGAGAACCACAACGATTGGGGGCGGCCGACAGTGGTGCAGGACGAGGCCGTGATCGGCTGTACGGGGGAGCTACTCGTCGGCACGCGCGGAGCCGCCGGTCCCGGCGAGATCCTCGTGCGGGTCAGAGGCGGATCCGAGACCTTCCTCGCCTGGTCGCAGGAACCCCTGCCGACAGGCGCGACCGTGCTCGTGATCGAATCACGTGGATGTCGCGAAGTCGACGTCATCGAGTGGGCCGATCCGTTGGACGCGTTGGGCGGGGACACCGCCGACGCCGGTTAAGGAGTACAAGGATGTTCGGTTACCGCGTTCCCGCTCCCGACGAGGCGATGCTGATCTCGGGAGGCAGGCGGGGACTGGGGGGCGCGCCGTTCCGAGTGGTGACGGGGCACGGAAAGTTCGTGCTCCCCGTCTTCCGCAAGACGCGGTTCCTCACGCTGTCGATGTGCGAGGCCGAGGTCACCGAGACCTGTGTGACCAGGCAGGGCATCGCGCTGCACGTCCGCGCCGTGATCGCGTTCAAGGTCGGCAATGACCACGAGAGCATCATCAACGCCGGTCAGCGCTTCCTCTCCGACCAGGATCAGATGTCGGTGCTGACCGGCCGCATCTTCGCCGGGCACCTGCGCGCGATCATCGGCTCGATGACGGTCGAGGAGATCGTCACCGAGCGGCAGAAGCTCGCCGCGGAGGTCCTGGACACCTCGAAGACCGAGATGGCGAAGATCGGCCTGATCGTGGACTCGCTGCAGATCCAGTCGATCGACGACGGCGATGTCGGCTACATCGACGCCATGTCGGCACCGCACAAGGCGGCCATCCAGCGGCAGGCCCAGATCGCGCAGGCCCAGGCCACGCAGGCCTCGGTCGAGGCGGAGCAGGTGGCGGCCCGCAACCAGGCGGAGTACGCCCGGCAGACCGCGGTGGTGAAGGCGGAGTACTCGGCCGAGGTGGACCGCGCGCAGGCGCAGGCCGCCCAGGCCGGGCCGCTGGCGCAGGCCCACGCGCAGCAGGAGGTGCTCGCCGCGCAGACCGAACTGGCCCTGCGCCAGGCCAAGTTGCGTCAGCAGCAGCTGGTGGCCGAGATCGTGAAGCCCGCCGAGGCCGAGGCCGAGCGGATCAGGGTGCTCGCCATCGCCGAGGCGGAACGCATGAAGATCCAGGCCGAGGCCGCGGCCTCGCACGACCGCGTCGCACTCGACCGGATGCTGATCGACCAGCTTCCGCAGATCGTGAAGGAAGCGGCGGGCGGTCTCGCCGGAGCGAACGTCAACGTCCTGAACGGTGCCGATGGCCTCGGCGAGATCGCGGCCGGCCTGGTCGCCCAGGGCCTGACGATCCTGGACTCGGTCCGGCAGAACCTGAACGGCCAGAACTCCGACGGCCGCCCCGCGAAGCCGGAGGGTCTGCTCGAACTTCAGGGATACCTGCGTACGCCGGAGAAGGACACCGACGAGGACAAGCCGCAGGAGGGGCCGTCCTCGACGACTTGAGCCGCGCCGGCGGCCGCCCCCGCCGAGTGTTCACGTACCGGGGCGACGCCCCGCGGCACACCGGCACGCTCCCCGCATCATGTGCCCCGCCTCGTGGCGCCACCAGGCGGGCGCGCTGGGCGACTTGAGTGGCGGCGCCCATTTCGGTGTCGCCGTCGGCGAGTGAGCGGTGCGCCGTCGACGAGTGAGCTGTGCCGCGTCGGCGAGTGAACCGTGCCGCGTCGCCGAGTGAACCGCGCCGTGTCGGTCTGAAGTCGGCCGCCGTCCACGCCCGGACGGCGGCCGCACTCGTCCCACCTCCCACAGCCCCCGCGGAACAGGGCCGTTGGTGGGAATCCACGGTGGTCCGCCCTCGTCTCAAGACCCAATCGCCTTAGACTCGGCCGGAGTTGATCGCCGCATCCCGCCTGCCCCAGGAGGAGCGCATGCCCCGGACACCCTCGCGACGTACCGCACTGCACGGCCTCGCGGCCGTGGGCGCCGCGGTGATCGGGTTCGACCCCTTCACCCGCAGCTGGGCGGTCACCGCGTCCGACCGGCCGCTGACCGACCTCCCGCCGCTCGACGGGACCCTGCACACCGACGAGGCATCACTCACCGCCGCCGCCGACGACTTCGGACACATCGTCCATCGGCGTCCGGCCGCGGTCCTGCGACCGGGTTCCGTCAGGGACGTCGTCACGATGATCCGCTTCTGCAACGCGCACGGACTGCGGGTCGCCCCTCGTGGTCAGGGCCACGCCACTCAAGGCCAGGCACAGGTCGACGGCGGTCTGGTCATCGAGACCGCACCGCTCGGAGCCATCGGCACTGTCGGACCACGGAGTACGACGGTCACGGTCGGGGCGGGTGCCAAGTGGAGCGACGTGGCCAAGGCCACCCTGGTGCACGGCCTCACCCCGCCCACCTTCACCGACTATCTCGAACTCTCCGTCGGCGGCACCCTGTCGGTCGGCGGTCTCGGCGGCCAGACCCATCGGCACGGCGCCCAGGTCGACAACGTCACGGAACTGCACGTCGTCACCGGCGCCGGAGAGTTCGTCCGCTGCTCCCCGACACGCCACCGCGACCTCTTCCGCGCCGTGCTCGCCGGACTCGGCCAATGCGCGGTCGTCGTAGGCGCCACCCTGCGTCTGGTTCCCGCGCCCGAGACGGTGCGCCACTACCTCCTGCCGTACGACGACCTGCGTACGTTCCTCGACGACCAGCGACTGCTGGTGCGGGAGGGCCGATTCGCCTATGTCGAGGGCCAAGTCATCCCTGACAGCGCCGGAGCCTTCCGCGGCTACCTCCTCGAAGCCGTCGCCTACGGCCCTCCCGTCGGTCCCGCTCCCGACGACGGCGCACTGCTGCGAGGACTGCGCCACGACCCGTCCGGTGTACAGACGTCCGACCTCGCGTACTACGACTTCCTCGACCGGCTCGCCCCGGGCATCGCCGCTCTGAAGGAGGCGGGGCTGTGGGCGTACGCCCACCCCTGGCTCAACCTGCTGCTGCCCGGCCGCGAGGCCGCCGCTCTCGCCGGATCCCTGCTGGACGACCTCACCTCGGCCGACCTCGGCCCGGGCGTCGTCCTCCTGTATCCACTGCTGCGCGAGCGACTGCACATGCCGTTGCTGCGTACCCCCGACGACCCCGTGCCCTACCTTCTGGCTGTTCTGCGCACGACCCCGCCCGACGACACGGCGACCATCGACCGTCTCCTCGCCGCCAACCGCTCCGCCTACGACACCGTTCACGCGGCCGGCGGCACCCACTACCCGGTCGGCTCCGTCCCCTTCAGCCCGACGGACTGGCGCGACCACTTCGGCTCCGCCTGGCGCCAACTGGCCACTGCCAGACACACCTACGACCCGAACGGCATTCTGGTCCCGGGACAGGGCATCTTCTGACGGCACCCTGCCCTGGGGTGCTGCCTCACGCCTGCCGGCCGTGGCTCACCAGCGCTGCGGCTCGCTGCCCACGATCGGTACCGACGGCTTGCCGTCGACCCCCACCGGGACATCGCCGGCGAGCATCACGCGGTGCATGACCCGGGGATGGTCGACATGGGCCGTATCACTCGGCGCCAGATGGATCGTGGCCCGGTTGTCCCAGAAGGCCACGCTGCCCGGCTCCCACCGGAACCGCACCGTGTACTCGGGCCGGGTCGCCTGCTCCAGCAGCATCTCCAGGAGCGCCCGGCTCTCCGCGCGGGACACCCCCAGGATCTGCTCGATGTAGTAGCCGTTGACGAACAGCACCCGCTCGCCCGTCTCCGGGTGCACCCGTACCAGCGGGTGGTCGGAGGCGATCTGATGGTCCAGCAGATGGCGCACGTACGCGTCATCGCCGGGCCGCGCCTGGTACCCGACCCCGAGCCGGTGCTCCGCACGCAGGCCGTCCACGAAGTGGCGTACGGGCTCCGAAAGGCCCGCGTAGGCGACGGCCAGGTTGGACCAGGTCGTGTCACCGCCGTACGGCGGTACGGCCTCGGCGCGCAGGATGGTCGCGGCCGGCGGATCGACTCGGGCGCCGTGGTCGCAGTGCCACCCCCGCAGCAGCGAATGGCGGCGCCGTCGCAGCCACTCGTCGTGGTCCATGCCGTAACGGCCACCGAGTTCCAGCCGATCGGCCGTCGTCTCGACCTCGGGGACGTCCCTGGGCGACGCACTTCCGCGTGACCTCAGGCGGATCGGCTCGCCGAACCGCCGCGCGCACGCGACATGAGAGGCGTGATCCAGTCGCTGTGCCCGGAAGAACACCACTTTCCAGCGCAACACCGCCGCCCGGATCCGGTCGACGACCTCGTCCGCCAACTCCCCGGCCAGGTCGACTCCCGTGATCTCGGCGCCGACATGACCGGCGACGGGCTTCACTTCGAGACGGGTGACCTGGTCTGTCATGTGGGCTCCGTTGATCGTGCTGTCGGCTCGTCGGGGACCAGCATGACCGCCCGGTCCGGCTCAGGACAGGGCGCCTCGCGGGGGGACGCACGGGAGACGCGGCGTACACACGGGGTGTGCTCCGTGCCGCGTACATGCCTGGTCGCACTCCCTGCCGGAGGCCGGACGAGGTGTCGAGAATGAAGCGCAGTGAACGGGACCCGCCCACCATCCGCGAAGGGGCGGGCCCCGTTCACGTGGGCACTTGACTGTGTCGTGCGTGCGTCAGCTCCGATGGTCGCGCAGAGCGGCCAGGGCGCGGTCGGCGTGCGCGCTCATCCGCAGTTCGCTGCGGACCACCTCCAGGACCGTGCGGTCCTGCGCGATGACGAAGGTGACCCGCTTGGTCGGGGCCATGGAGAAGCCGCGCTTCACCCCGAACCGCTCACGGACGGTCCCTTCGGTGTCGGACAGCAGCGGGAACCCGAGCGTGTGGCGCCCGGCGAACTCCTGCTGCCGGTCGACCGGGTCACCGCTGATCCCCACCGGCCGGGCACCCGCGGCGGCGAACTCGGCGGCCAGATCACGGAAGTGGCAGGCCTCTGCGGTGCAGCCGGCGGTGAGGGCGGCGGGATAGAAGAACAGCACCACCGGCCCGTCGCCGAGCAGTTCGGACAGGCTCCGGTTCGCCCCCGTCTCGTCCGGCAGCGTGAAGTCCTCGACGGTGTCGCCCACGTTCACCCGAGACGTCATGACCGCACCTCCGCGGCCCGGGCGACACCGCGCGCCCACAGCACGAGCGGCACCTGCAGCGGCAGCCGCGCGAGTGCCGCCGCCTTGAGAGGCGTCGCACGGTGGCGCCAGTCCACCGCCATCTGGACGTTGGCGGGGAACACGCCGACGAAGAAGGCGGCGGTGGCCAGCCCGGCGATACGCCGTGTACGGGGCAGCGCCACCCCGGCCGCCAGCGCGAGTTCGGCGGCACCGCTGGCGTAGGTCCAGGTGCGCGGCGTCCCCGGCAGGGCGCGCGGAATGGTCGCGTCGTACTGCCGTGGCGCGACGAAGTGGGTGACGCCCGCGGCGGCCAATAGGCCGGCGAGCAACAAGGGCGAGCGTTCCGACCGTGGCACGGTTCCTCCTCTGGGGGGCCTGTCGCGCGATATTACTGGACGGTAAGTGGCAGTGGGGCGAGGTGCACTCGTTGAGTGCCGTCCGGCCGGGATCGCCGAGGGCTCAGGTGACCGGGGGAGCGGCGGTGGTACCGCGCGTGACGAGGTGCGGCTCGATGACGATCTCCTGCCCCTGGCCCTCGGACGGTGTCTCGCCCTCCAGCCGTGCCACGGCCCGGCCGACCGTCGACTGCGCGAAGCGCGCGATGTCCTGACCGACGGTCGTGAGGTCGATATGGGCGAGTCGGGCAAGACAGCTGTCGTCGAGCCGACGACGGAGATCTCACCGGGGACGGGTTACGCGGGCGCGCAGAAACATGTCGAGGACGCCGGTGGCACAGCGGTCGTCGAAGGCGAGGACGGCGGTGGGCCGACGGCCCGCGTCGAGGAGGGCGCGGGCCGCCGCGGCGCCGTCCTCCTCGGTCAGTCCGGCCGGCAGGACCTGCGCGTGCTCGCCGAGGCCGTGGCGGTTCATGGCCGTACGGTAGCCGCGGCGCCAGTCGGCCGCGCCCGGCGCCCGGCCGCCGTCGATGTGGGCGATGTCCCGGTGACCGAGGGCCACGAGATGATCGACGGCCTGGCGGGCGCCTTCGTCGTCGGCCGTCCGGACGACATCCACCCCGACGGCGGGCGGCCGCAGCCGCCGGGCCACGGAAATGACCCGCAGCTGTACGGCCAGCTCCGCCGGCCGAGCGGCGGGGGCCTGCGGACCGAGCAGGATCAGGGCCTCGCAGCGGTCGGCGAGCAACGCCTCCACGGCCTGCCGCTCGCTGCGGCTCAGGGCGACGGCGCTGAGGGCGATCTGGTAGCCGACGGGCTCCGACGCGGCGTACAGGCCCTCCACCAGGTCGGTGTGGAACGGCTGTTGGAGCCCGAACTGCACCCCGAGCAGGCGCGAGCGGTTGCTGCGCAGCAGGCGCGCCCGGGAGTCGGGCCGATAGCCGATCTCCTTCGCCGCCCGCAGCACCCGCTCCCGGGTGGCGGGTCCGGCGCCCTTGGCCCCGCGCATCACGACGGAGACCAGGGCGACGGACACATCGGCCCGCGCCGCCCTCGCCGCCGTCCGGTCGGTCACCGTCGGCGGACCGGTCCGCATCGACGAACTCAAGGAACACTGACGACAGAGCCCCCTCGGTACGCCCGTGAGGTGTGCTCATACGCCCCTGGGGTGTGCCCACAGGCCCTCTGCTTGCGCGCTCTTGACTCTCCCTTTCCGAAATACCTCTGACACAGAGCTATTCTCGAAGTGTGGAGTCAGAGACCTTTCCCGAGGCACTGGCCGACACCCTGGCCGGAGTGCAGCGGCTGATCCGGCGGCGGCTGCGCAGCGGCATGACCGCTCCGCGGCTGCGCGGCGCCGAGGTCGAGCTGCTGCGTCTGGTCGTGGCCCGCCCGGGCATCCGCGTTTCGGAGGCCGCCAAGGAGCTCTACCTGGCGGGCAATTCGGTCTCGACGCTGGTCAACCAGCTGGTGCGGGACGGCTATGTGATCCGCGAGACGGACCCGGCCGACCGGCGGGCCGCGCGGCTGCTGCCCACACCGGCGGCCGACGCACGGCTGCGCGACTGGCGCCAGCGGCGCGCGGCGCTCGTACGTCGCCAGGTGGCCCGTCTCGACGAGGCCGACCGTGCGGCCCTGGAGGCGGCCCTTCCGGCCCTGCGCAAGCTGGCGGCGAACCTGCACGAGGAGGCCGAGGAGACATGACGCGGAACACGACCGGCGGCGGAGACCCCGCCCAGGACGGAAGCCGGACCGAGGTGAACGACGGCGTGACGGACGCACCCTACGGACGGGCCGTGCCGACGGGTCTCGGGGCGGGCGCACTCGATCGACACGTCGCGCCGACCGGTGTCGGGAGGGGCGCAGCCGACGGACGGGCCGCGCCGACCGGTATCGGACAGGGCGCCGCCGACGGACCCGTCGCGGCGGCGTATACCGGGACGGACGCCGTCACCTGCGCCGGGCTCGTGTACTCCTTCGGTGAGACCACCGCGGTCGACGGGCTCGAACTCTCCGTCCGCGACGGCGAGGTCTTCGGACTGCTCGGACCCAACGGCGCGGGCAAGACCACGGCGATCCGCTGCATCACCACGCTCCTGCCCGTTCCCTCCGGCATGGTCCGTGTCTTCGGGCACGACGCCACGCGCGAACGCATGGCCGTACGGCGCCTGTTGGGCTACGTACCGCAGCAGCTCTCCGCCGACTCCGGGCTCACAGGGCGGGAGAACGTGGAGCTGTTCGCCCGTGTCTTCGACGTCTCCCGCCGGGAGCGTGCGGCGCGCGTCGACCAGGCGCTCGCGGCGGTCGACCTCTCCGCCGCGGCCGACCGGCTCGCCAAGACGTACTCCGGAGGCATGGTCCGCCGCCTCGAACTCGCCCAGGCACTGGTGAGCGCGCCCCGGTTGCTGATACTCGACGAGCCGACCATCGGCCTCGACCCGATCGCGCGGACAAGCGTGTGGGAGCACATCAACGCCGTACGTGCCGCCACCGGCATGACGGTGCTGGTGACGACGCACTACATGGACGAGGCCGACCAGTACTGCGACCGGGTCGCGCTGATGCACCGCGGCCGTGTCCGTGCCCTCGGCACCCCCGACGAGCTGAGGGCGGGCCTCGGCGAGCGGCGCGGCGCCACGAACATCGGTGAACTGCCCACGCTGGAGGACGTCTTCCGCGACATCGCCGGCAGCGGCCTCGACGACCATTCAGGAGACTTCAGCGATGTCCGAAACACGCGTCGCACCGCAACCCGTGTCGGCTGACCGCGTCCACCCCGCCGGCCTCGACCTGCTCGTCGTGCCGCCCCGGGCCCGGAGCGGCTGGAAGGTGCTGCCCGCACGGGTCGGTGCGATGTGCGCGGTCGAGCTGCAGAAGCTCCGCCACGACCGCACCGAGCTGTACACCCGGGCGGTCCAGCCCGCGCTCTGGCTGCTGATCTTCGGCGAGACCTTCACCCGGATCAAGGCGATACCCACCGGCGGCATCCCGTACATCGACTATCTGGCGCCCGGCATCATTGCCCAGTCCGCCATGTTCATCGCCATCTTCTACGGCATCATGATCATCTGGGAGCGGGACGCCGGGATCCTCACCAAACTCCTCGTCACACCGACTCCGCGCTCGGCGCTCATCACCGGCAAGGCCTTCGCCGCCGGCGTGAAGGCGCTGATCCAGGCGGTCGTGGTCGTCGTCATCGCCGCGCTGCTCGGGGTGGCGATGACGTGGAACCCGCTGCGGCTGCTCGGTGTCGCGGTGGCCGTCGTCCTCGGCTCGGCCTTCTTCTCCTGCCTCTCGATGACGATCGCGGGCATCGTGCTCACCCGGGACCGGCTGATGGGCATCGGCCAGGCCATCACCATGCCGCTGTTCTTCGGCTCCAACGCCCTCTATCCGGTGGCCGTCATGCCCGGCTGGCTCCAGACCATCAGCAAGATCAATCCCCTCAGCTACCAAGTGGACGCGCTGCGCGGCCTGCTGCTGGGCACGCATGCCCATCTGGCCCTCGACTACGGGGTTCTCGTGCTGGCCGCGGCCCTCGGCATCCTGTCCGCCTCGTCCCTGCTGGGCCGCCTGGCCCGCTGAGCCCGGCACGGCTCGGTGCCCGTTCTGCCTGATCGTCACCGAGGTGCGGCTTCCGCCCTGGAGCGACTCCAGGGCGGCCGCGCCGTACCCCTCGTACCGGAGGAGGACCTCCCGGTCGAGGTCGGCGAGGCGGCTCGCTCGGCGCCGGTGGGTGAGGCGGACGCTGGTGAGGGGCCGGCCGATCACGGTTGAGCCGCAGGATCACGGCAGGGGCTGTTCCGCCCAGATCACCTTGCCGGCGAGGTTGTAGCGGGTGCCCCAGCGCTCGGCGACCTGGGCGACCAGGAACAGGCCGCGTCCGCCCTCGTCCGTGGTGGCCGCGTAGCGCAGGTGGGGTGAGGTGCTGCTGCCGTCGAAGACCTCGCAGATCAGGCTGCGGTCGCGCAACACACGGACCCGGATAGGACCGCTGCCGTAACGGATCGCGTTGGTGACCAGCTCGCTGAGGATGAGCTCCGTGGTGAACGCCATCTCGTCCAGTCCCCACTCCGCCAGCTGCCGGGTGACCGAGGCGCGCACCTCGCCGACGGCGGCAGGTTCGGACGGCACCTCCCACTCCGCGATCCGGTCGGCAGCGAGCGCGTGGGTGCGAGCGACGATCAGGGCGATGTCGTCGCTCGGCCGGGCCGGAAGCAGGGCGTCGAGCACGGCCCGGCAGGTGTCCTCCGGCGACCGGTCGGCCCCGGCGAGGGCGGTGCGCAGCAGATCCAGACCGGTGTCGATGTCCCGTTCCCGGTCCTCGACGAGCCCGTCCGTGTACAGCACCAGGCGGCTTCCCTCCGCCAGCTCGAGCTCGGCCGTCTCGAACGGGAGGCTGCCCAGCCCGAGCGGCGGACCGGCGGGCACATCGGGGAAGTCGACGCTCCCGTCGGGACGCACCACCGCCGGCGGCGGGTGGCCGGCCCGTGCGACGGTGCAGAGCCGAGAGGTCGGGTCGTAGATGGCGTACAGACAGGTGGCGCCGGTGACCGCGGCTCTGCTCTCCTCCGCCACCTCGTCCTGGTCGATGCGGCCGACCAGTTCGTCCAGGAGCCCGAGGAGCTCGTCGGGCGGCAGGTCCAGGGAGGAGAAGTTGTGGACGGCGGTACGCAGCCGTCCCATGGTCGCCGCGGCGTGCAGCCCGTGGCCGACGACATCGCCCACGACGACCGCGACACGGGCTCCGGGCAGTGGCAGCACGTCGAACCAGTCCCCGCCGACCCCGGCCTGCGCGGGCAGGTAGCGATACGCGATGTCCAGGGCGCTCTGCTCGGGCAGGTTGCGCGGCAGCAGACTGCGCTGCAGCGTCACGGCCATGGTGTGCTCGCGGGTGTAGCGGCGCGCGTTGTCGATCGAGACCGCGGCTCGGGCGACCAGCTCCTCGGCCAGGGCCAGATCCTCCCCGTCGAAGGGTTCGGGCTTCTCGGAGCGCCAGAAGTTGACCACGCCCATCACCAGGGGGCCCACCCGCAGCGGGACGGTGATCAGTGAGTGGATGCCGTAGTCCACGACCCGCCCGGTGCGCTCCGGATCCTGGGCCAGCCAGCCCGGGGACCCACCGAGGTCGGGTTCGACGACTGCCTGTCCGGTGCGCAGGCTGTGGGCCTGCGGGGTGGAGGTGACGAATCCGATGTGCTCGCCCACCGGATAGAGCGGAGCGTCCTTCCGGATTCCGCCGGAGGCCGTGCGGCGCAGATCGGTGCCCACGTCCGGCTCCTGCCCGTTCAGCACGGCGTCGGCGAGATCCACGGTGACGAAGTCCGCGAACCGTGGGACGGCCACCTCCGCCAGTTCCTGGGCGGTGCGCGTCACGTCCAGGGTCGTCCCGATTCCCACGCCGGCGTCGTACAAGAGTTTGAGTCGCTCCCGCGCCACGTCGGCCCGGCCGGACAACGCGCGCAGTTCGGTCGAGTCACGGAGCGTCGCGACGCTGCCGGCCGGGCCGCCCTGAAGGTCCGTGGGCCGTTGGTTGATGGCCAGCAACCGGTCGCCCACCAGGTGCACCTCGTCGGTGGCGACGCGTCCCGAGGCCAGCAGGTCGGCGGTGTCCGCGTCGAGACCGAGATCGCGGACGTCCCGTCCCTCGGCGTTGTCGGGCAGGTCGAGCAGTCGGTTCGCCTCGTCGTTGGCGAGCAGCAGCTGTCCCTCGTCGCCGACGATGATCACTCCCTCACGGACGGCGTGCAGTACCGCGTCGTGGTGCTCGTACATGCGGGTCATCTCGTACGGGCCCAGGCCGCGGGTCTGGCGCATGAGGCGCCTGCTCACGAGCGCCGTCCCGCCGGTCGCCAGCGCCAGCGCGACGCCCGCGGAGGTCAGCATGAGCGGCAGCTGCCGGTCCGCGACACCGCCCACGTTCGCGGTGGTGATGCCGGCCGACACCAGGCCCACCACCTTGCCGTCGGGCGCCTTGATGGGAACCGTGGCCTGCACCAGCGGCCCGATGGTTCCCGTGATCTGCTCGACGGTGGGGTGACCGGCCAGCGCGGGTGCGAGGGTTCCGACGAACTTCTTTCCGATCCGGTCGGGCTTGGGATGGGTGTAGCGGATCCCGTCGGTGTTCATCACGACGATGAAGTCCACCTTCGACGCCTTGCGGGCGGCTTCGGCTCGCGGCTGAAGCACAGCCGTGGGGTCGGGCGCGCTGAGCGCCGCGCGGGTGCCCGGCGCGTTGGCGAAGGTCTCGGCGACGGCGAGCGAACGGTTGCGGGCCTCCTGGGTGCTGTCGTGACGTACCTGGAGCACCAGCGCCACCACCCCGGACACGACCAGGAGCAGCACGATCACCACTTGCAGGAGGAAGACCTGCCCGGCGACGCTGCGCCCGCTCAGCGCCGACCTGGGCCCGGCGGACGGGCTGCGTCGGTGCCTGCCTCCGTGTGGCCCATGCTGATCGAGGGGGGTCTTGAGGCGGCGGGTCGACTGAGCCCGGGATCGACCCAATAGTCCGACCATGTGCCTATGTCTACACTGCCCGGCGCCCGGAGGCGAGAGGCGTCACGCAATGTGAACGAAGCTCGCCGGGGCCGTGTGGCGCGGGCCCACGCCGTCGGTTGTCGCGAGTGCTGCCGTCGAGGGGATCTGGCCGCATCATGGAGGGGTACCCATTTGCCCGCATTCGTTCCCAGCGTGGGAGGGCGTCATGAAGACCATGGACCGCTACCGGCTGACCTTCACGCACCCCGGATCGGGTACCAGCGTCGTGACGGACGAGGTGGTCGTCGAAAGGACCGACGCCCTCGGCCCGGGCGGCAACCCGGTGTACTGCGATCCGACGGGCATCCTCCGTGCCGAGATCAGCCCGGCGGGGGAGGTACGCATGCTGGCCAGTGGCGCCTATCAGTCGCCGATCATCCCCTCCGCCGAACCGATTCCCTGAACGGCGTCGTCCGCCCATTCGGGCACCGCCCGGTCCGTGTCTCGCAGCTCCCGGACGAAGCGAAGGCCCGGGCGGCCGCTCAGCAGGATCTCGCCGACGGACCGAAATCCCGTACGGGCCAGGACCGTTCGCGAACCGGTGTTGTCGAGGGTCGTGGCGGCCCGCAGTGTGCTCAGGCCATACTCCGCGACGGCCAGGGCACAGACTTCGCGCACGGCTGTCGTGGCGAGTCCCCGCCCGGCAGCCCGCTCGGCGATCCGATAGCCGAGATCGGCCGAACCGTCCGCCACGTCGACCAAGTTGACGCGTCCCAGCACCGCACCGCTGTCGTCCATCACGAGATGGAAGAAGCGCAGCCCCGCCGCCTGCTCGGCGAGCAACTCGTCGTGCCGTGCGTCGAAGTGGGCGAAGTACTCGTCGCCTCGGTCGGGAATCGAGGCGGCGAAGTAGTCCCGGTTCTCCCGCTCGAACCGAAGAAGAGCCGGGGCGTGGTCGAGACGGAGGAGTTGAAGTCGAGGCATCAGGCAATGCTATGCGCCCTCTTGTCGCGGAAGGGAGTTCCCCCGGCGCGTTCTCCGCTGCCGTCCGGACCAAGTCGCCCTCCTGCGCCCGGTGTTCGTGCACGAGCCGGACGGCGATGGCGCCCTCGCCCACCGCGGAGGCCACCCGCTCGACGGAGCCGCTTCTCACGTCTCCGGCGCAGCGGGAGGCGGGTTCACCGGCGAACCGCCAGGCTCTCCTCGACCCACTGCCGCAGCGCCGGAGCGGGTGCCGCGCCCGTCTTGCGGGAGATCACCTCGCCCTTGTCGAGGAGGAGAAGGGTCGGCACGGCCTGCACCTGGAAGCGCTGGGCGAGCCGTGGATTCTGGTCGATGTCGACCTTGACCAACTTGACCTGCCCGGCGAGCTGGTGGGCCACCTGTTCCAGTGCGGGGCTGACCATTCGGCAGGGCCCGCACCAGGTGGCCCACAGGTCGACCAGAACGTACGGCTTCGCCTGCTCGGCGATCTCCGCGAAGTCCTGGTCGCCGGCGTCGGCGATCCACGCGAGCGGGGAGCGGCAGTTCCCGCAGCGCGGGGCGCCCTCGGCCGCCGCCGGTACCCGGTTCTTGCGGCCGCACTGGTCGCAGACGATCGTCCTGCTCCGGCTCGTGGCCATCGGACTCACGCGGCTTTCCGCACGTCCCGCTCGGTCGACTCGCCGTAGGTGATGACCAGTTCGCCGTTCTGCGCGTCGACCCGGATCGCCGTGCCGTCCTGCACGTCACCGCGGATCAGTGCCCGCCCGATGAGCGTCTCGACCTCGTGGGAGATGTACCGGCGCAGCGGGCGTGCTCCGTACACGGGGTCGAAGCCCTGTTGGGCGATGAGATCACGCGCGGGGTTGCTGAGTTCGACGGTGATCTGCCGTTCGGCCAGACGCTTGCGCAGGTCGTTGAACTGCAGCTCCACGATGTGCTCGATCTGGGTCATGCCCAGCGGCTTGAACAGCACGATGTCGTCGACCCGGTTGAGGAACTCGGGCCGGAAGTGGCTCTGCAGCTCGCTCAGGACCAGGGCCCGCACGTCGGGCTTGATCTCGCCGTCGGCGGTCACCCCGTCGAGAAGGTGGGCCGAACCGATGTTGGACGTCATGATGACCACGGTGTTGCGGAAGTCGACGGTGCGGCCCTGGGAGTCGGTGATCCGGCCGTCGTCGAGCACCTGGAGAAGGGTGTTGAACACATCGGCGTGGGCCTTCTCGATCTCGTCGAACAGCACCACCGAGTACGGCTTGCGGCGCACCGCCTCGGTGAGCTGGCCGCCCTCCTCGTAGCCGACGTACCCGGGAGGCGCTCCCACCAGCCTGCTGACCGTGTGCCGTTCCTGGTACTCGCTCATGTCCAGGCGGATCATGTTCTCCTCGGAGTCGAAGAGGGCTGCCGCGAGCGTCTTGGCCAGCTCGGTCTTCCCGACCCCCGTGGGGCCGAGGAAGATGAACGAACCGATGGGCCGGCGCGGATCGCGAATGCCCGAACGGGCCCGGATGATCGCGTCGGTGACCAGCTTGACCGCCTCGTCCTGGCCGACCACCCTCTCGGTGAGGATCTCGTCGAGGCGCAGCAGCTTCTCGCGCTCGCCCTCCTGCAGACGGGTGACGGGGATGCCGGTCCAGGCCGCGACGATCTCCGCGATCTCGTCCTCCGTCACCACCTCGCGCAGCAGCCGGTTCTCGCCCTGCTTGGTGTCCAGCCGCTCCTCTTCGGCCGCCAGCCGGCGGTCGAGTTCGGTGAGCGTGCCGTAGCGCAGCTCCGCGGCACGGTTGAGGTCGTAGGCGCGTTCCGCCTCCTCGGCCTCCTGCCGCACCTGCTCCAGCTCCTGGCGCAGGTCCTGTACGCGGCGGATGGCCTGGCGTTCGGCCTCCCACTGGGCGTGCATGGCGTCGGACTCGGCGCGCAGGTCGGACAGTTCGCGGCGCAGCTCGTCCAGGCGCTTGGCGCTGGCCGGGTCGCTCTCCTTGGCGAGCGCCGCGTCCTCGATCTCCAGGCGGGTCACCCGGCGGGTGATCTCGTCCAGTTCGGCCGGCATGGAGTCGATCTCGGTCCGCAGCCGCGCGCAGGCCTCGTCGACGAGGTCGATGGCCTTGTCGGGCAGGAACCGGTCGGAGATGTAACGGTGGCTCAGCGTCGCCGCCGCGACCAGCGCGGTGTCCTGGATCTTCACGCCGTGGAAGACCTCCAGGCGCTCGCGCAGCCCGCGCAGGATGGAGACGGTGTCCTCCACGCTCGGCTCGTCCACCAGTACTTGCTGGAAGCGGCGTTCGAGGGCGGCGTCGGTCTCGACGTACTTGCGGTACTCCTCCATGGTGGTGGCGCCGATCATGTGCAGCTCGCCGCGCGCCAGCATCGGCTTGAGCATGTTCCCCGCGTCCATCGCGCCCTCGGCGCCGCCGCCCGCGCCGACGACCGTGTGCAGTTCGTCGACGAAGAGCAGGATGCGCCCCTCGCCCGCCTTGACCTCGCTCAGCACGGCCTGCAGGCGCTCCTCGAACTCGCCTCGGTACTTGGCGCCCGCCACCAGCGAACTCATGTCGAGCGAGAAGATCGTGCGATCGCGCAGCCCGTCGGGCACGTCACCCCGCACGATGCGCTGCGCGAGACCTTCCACGATGGCGGTCTTGCCGACGCCCGGGTCACCGATGAGTACGGGGTTGTTCTTGGTCTTGCGGCTGAGGATCTGGATCACGCGACGGATCTCCGCGTCCCGGCCGATCACCGGGTCCATCCTGCCGCTGCGCGCCTCCGAGACCAGGTCACGGCCGTACTTCTCCAATGCCTCGTACGACGCTTCGGGCGTCGCCGAGGTGACGCGCTGGTGGCCGCGGATCCGGGTCAGCGCCGACAGGAACGCGTCCTTGGTGACGCCGTACTCCTTGAGCAGACGTCCGGCCGCGGTCCGCGAGCCCTCGTCGGTCAGCGCCAGGAGCAGGTGCTCGACGGACACGTACTCGTCCTTGAGCCGCTTGGCCTCCTGCTCGGCCGCGTCCAGCACCTTGGCCAGCCGCTGGGTGACGTACACCTGGCCGGGGGTGGCGCCGGGGCCGGTCACCTTCGGACGACGCGCCAACTCGTCGGAGAGGGCGGTGCGCAGGGCCCGGGTGTCGGCTCCGGACTGGTCGATCAGACGTGGTATCAGTCCGTCCGGCTGGTCGAGGAGGGCGAGGAGCAGATGCTCGCCGTCGACCTCGGTCTGGTTCAGCCGGCCGGCGATCGTCTGCGCTTCCTGCAGCGCTTGCTGGGACTTCTGGGTGAGCCGGTTCATATCCACGATTCATCACTCCTGGAGCCGGCGTTGCTGCGCCTCAGCGCGTCCTCCAACTCACTGATCCGGTCGAGCAGATCGAGCACCAGACCCAGGGAGGCGTAGTTGAGGGGGAGCGCGGCCCGTAGACGTTGGATGCGGGCGAGGGTGGCGGGAGCGGACGGCTCGAACCACAGCCGCCCGGCGGCGTCCCGGGTGGCGTCGACGAGGCCGAGGGCGACGAATCGCCGTACGAGGTCCGGATGGAGTCCGGACCGCCGGGCGACGACGTCGAGACCGAGCCGGCGGACCGGCACGAGGGCGGTGGTGCGGACCAGCACGTTCAGGCCCGGCCGGGAGACCGGGGTGGCCGTTCGGCGGTTCTCGCCGCCGGGACCAGGGGCTGTGGTCATCGGGGCCTCCTCGGATCGAAGGCGGACACGGCGGCCAGCTCCTCGAGGAGCTCACGCTCGCGGGCGGTGGGATCGGGCGGCACCATGACGCGGATCTCCGCGTACAAGTCCCCGCTCTTCCCACGCGGGTTGGGCATGCCCTCACCGCGCAGCCGTAGCCGACGGCCGCTGGACGAACCCGCGGGGACCGTGACCTTGGCCGTGCCGCCGGGGGTGGGCACCGGCACGGTCGCGCCGAGCGCCGCCTCCCAAGGCGTCACCGGGACGACGACGTGAATGTCGCGGCCCTCCAGACGGAAACGCGCGTCGGGCTTGATCCGAACCCGCAGATACAGGTCGCCCGATGGGGCGTCGCCACTGCCCTTCCCGCCCTCTCCGGCCAGCCGGATGCGCTGCCCGTCGGCCACGCCGCGCGGGATGTTGACGTCGTACGTCCGCTGTCCGCCCGGCCCGCCCAGGGTGACGCTGCGCTTGCCGCCCCGGTACGCCTCCTCGACGCCGAGCTGGATCTCGGCCTCCTGGTCGGCGCCGGGAACCGGTCCCCAGCCCCCGCCGCCACCCCGTCCGAAGATCCCGCCGAACAGGTCCTCGATGTCGATGCCGGAGCCGTCGAAGTCGACACCTTCGTCGGTGCGGAAGCGGACCCGGGTGCCGCCCGTTCCTCCTCTTGCGCCCCAGCCGCCACGGGCGCCCGCCCCGGCGGCCACCCGCTCGTCGTAGTCCTCCGGGATCTGCCGGAAGTTCTCACCGAAGCGGTCGAAGCGCTGCCGTGTCTTGGGGTCGGACAGCACGCTGTACGCGTCGTTGATCTCCTTGAAGCGTTCCTCGGCCTGTGGGTCCTTGTTGATGTCGGGGTGGTGCTTGCGCGCCAGCTTGCGAAAGGCCTGCTGGATCTCCTCCGAGCTCGCGTCGCGCGACACCCCGAGCACGTCGTAGTAGTCGCGTGCCATGGGGCGTCACTCCTGCCGCTTGCTGACCACGACGAACGCGGGACGCAGCTGCTTCCCGTCCGCGCCGTAGCCCGGACTCACCACCTGGGCCACGGTGTTCGGCTCGGCGTCGGGATCGTCGACCACGCCGACGACCTCGTGCCGGGTCGGGTCGAAGGGCACCCCGGTCTCCTCGTAGCGGGGGTATCCGAGGCCGCGCAGCACCTCGACGGCCTGATCGCGTACGGCTTCGACGCCCTTCAGCACGGCGGTCGGGTCCGCGTCGGCGTGGGCCAGAGCCCGTTCCAGATTGTCCAGAACGGGCAGCCAGGCCGCAGCCGTACGGGCGCGCTCGTCACCGCGTACGCGCTCCAGTTCCTTCGCGTGGCGCTTGCGCAGGTTGTCCAGATCGGCGAGCGCCCTGCGCCAGCGGTCCCGGAGTTCGTCGAGGGCCGCGGTCTGATCGTCCGCCTCCGGCTGCCGCGCGGTCGTGGCGTTCTCGACCGGCTGCTGTGCGGTCGGGTTCTCGACCGGTTGCTGCTCCGGGGGCGTCATCGGCTCCTGTCCGGTGGCCATGACCGCACCTCAGCTCTTGTCGAATTCCGCGTCGATCACGTCGTCTTCGGAACCCGCGGTGCTGCTCGCGGTCTCGTCCGCGCCGGCCTGGGCCTGGGCGGTCGCGCCCGCCTGGTGGGCGGCGAGCGAGGCCAGCATCTGCTGCAGCTCGGAGGTGAGCGGCCTGACCTTGTCCGGCGGCGCCTCCTGCTTGACCGCCTCCCGGGCGTCGGCGACGAGCATGTCCGCGCGGGCCCGCTCGTGCGAGGGAGCGGCGTCGCCCAGCTCGCTCAGCCGGCGTTCGACCTGGTAGGCCACGGCGTCGAGCTCGTTGCGGGCGTCCACGGCCTCGCGCAGCGCCTTGTCCTCGCCACGGTGGCGCTCGGCCTCCTGGATCATCCGCTCGACCTCGCCCTGGTCGAGGTTGGAGCCCTCGCTGATGGTGATGGACTGCTCCTTGCCGGTGTCCTTGTCCCGAGCGGTCACGTTCAGGATGCCGTTGGCGTCGATGTCGAAGGTGACCTCGACTTGCGGCTCACCGCGCGGTGCCGGGCGGATGTCCTTCAGCTGGAACCTGCCCAGGACCCGGTTGTCGGCGGCCAGTTCACGCTCGCCCTGCAGAGCGACGACGTCCACGGCCTCCTGGTTGTCCTCCGCGGTGGAGAAGGTCTCCGAGCGGCGGACCGGGATCGTGGTGTTCCGTTCGATGATCTTCGTCATGACACCACCACGGGTCTCCACGCCCAGCGACAGTGGTGTCACGTCGAGCAGCAGGACGTCCTTGACCTCGCCCTTGAGGACACCCGCCTGGATCGCGGCGCCCAGCGCCACGACCTCGTCCGGGTTGACGCTCATGTTCGGGTCCTTGCCGCCGGTCAGCCGGCGGACCAGGTTCTGCACGGCGGGTATGCGGGTGGAGCCGCCCACGAGGATGACCTCGTCGATGTCGCTCTCACTGACCTTGGCATCGGTCATCGCCTGCTTGACCGGCTCCATGGTCCGTTCCACCAGATCGGCGGTGATCTGCTCGAACTTGGACCGCATGATCGTCTCGGTCAGGTGCTTGGGACCGGAGGCGTCCGCGGTGATGAACGGCAGGCTGACCTGGGTCTGGGTGACCGAACTCAGCTCGGTCTTTGCCTTCTCCGCGGCTTCGAACAGCCGCTGCAGCGCCTGCGGGTCCTTGCGCAGGTCGATGCCGTTCTCCTTCTGGAAGGTGTCGGCCAGCAGGTCGACGAGCCGGCGGTCGAAGTCGTCGCCGCCGAGGTGGCTGTCACCGGCGGTCGACCGCACTTCCACGACCCCGTCGCCGACGTCCAGAATGCTGACGTCGAAGGTGCCGCCGCCGAGGTCGAAGACCAGCACCGTCTCGTGCTGCTTCTTGTCCATGCCGTACGCCAGTGCCGCCGCCGTCGGCTCGTTGATGATCCGGAGCACCTCGAGCCCCGCGATACGGCCGGCGTCCTTGGTCGCCTGGCGCTGGGCGTCGTTGAAGTACGCCGGCACGGTGATGACGGCCTCGGTGACCCGCTCGCCGAGCTGCTTGCCCGCGTCGTCGGCGAGCTTGCGCAGCACCTGGGCGCTGATCTCCTCGGGCGCGTAGAGCTTGTCGCGCACCTTGAAGCGGGCGACGCCGCCCTCGCCCTCGACGACGTCGTACGCCACCGCCTTGGCCTCGTCGGATATCTCGTCGTAATGCCGGCCGATGAACCGTTTGGCCGAGTAGATGGTGCCCTTGGGATTGAGGATCGCCTGGCGCCTGGCCAGCTGACCCACCAGACGTTCGCCCCCTTCGGCGAAGGCGACGATGGAAGGCGTCGTACGCGAGCCTTCGGCGTTCGGTACGACGGTCGCTTCACCGCCTTCCCACACGGCGATCACGGAGTTGGTGGTGCCCAGATCGATTCCGACTGCCTTGGCCATGAGGAACTCCTTTGCCTGCCACCCAGGCATCCACCCGCACCCGGTGGTGGCGGCTGTGTTCAGGTGAGGGGCCGTGTCGTCCGCGCGCTCCCGCGGAGCCTTCGGTGTCGGCGAGCGCCCCGCCAGTCGCTGTCGGCGTGCACGAAAGCCCCGTGCGAACACGGATTCGTGGTTCGTCGTTCCTGTCCCTGCCAGCCTGTTACAGGACCAAGGGAGGACGCTTGCTCCCGACGGGGCCAAATTCCGCCCTCGACTCAGCCTCGGAGCACAGGGGAACAGATGTACACCACCGCCGGGCAGCGATCCCTGCTCCGGCCATCGGCTCGGCAAGCGGTCGAACAGGGCAAAAGTTAGTATTGCCCCATGCCTGGCATGGCGGACGACGTCGCAGGTGCCGCGGACCAGAGCTACGAACCGGGTGGGCTCTACAGTCACGCGCCGACCACGGCCCCGGCCACCTGGGGGCGTCGGCAGCTGGCGAGCCTGTACAACCTCTTCGCGCTTGCCATGACCATGTTCGACGGGCGCTCGGGGGAGGAGATCCTCCAGCTGGCCATGGAGGAGGTACCGCGTCTCGGAGGCTGTCGGCCGGAGGGCTGTTATCTGCTCCGGGACGGACACTTCGCCCTGGCGGCCAGCCCGGGCGTGGAGTCCCTCGGCAGTCACCCGCGGCAGGACATGCCCGAACCGGCCGACCAGCTGGCCGCACTCGATGGCGAGGACGGCGCCGTCAAGTTCGCGGAGGGCGGCTGGGGATGGGCGGCAGGCCTGCGATGCGCCGACGAACTCCGCGGCTACCTCGTCGTCAGCGCACCGAAGCCGCCGCCCGACGACGAACACTTCCTCCTGTACGCCCTTGCCCGGCCGACCGGCGCCGCGCTCTCCAACGCCGACGCGCGCCGCCGCGACCGCGAGTACGCCCGGCAGCTGTTCCGGGCCATCGAGGAGCGGGACGCGGTCAATGAAAGGCTCACCACGCTCGTGGCGGAGCTGGAGGGACAGCGCACCGTGCATGACGTCCTCAACCGGACCTACATCGCCGACGAGGGGGAGGCGGGGATCGCCGACGCCGTGCACGAACTGACCGGCCTGCCCACCCGCATCGAGGATCGTTTCGGGAACCTGATCGCCTCGGCCGGGCCCGGACCCGCCGAGACCGGCGACAAGCCCGATCCGTCGCAGCGGGAGCAGCTCATGCGGGCCGCGCTGCGCGATGTGACCCCCGTCCGCCGTGACGGCCGGCTCGTCGGGCTGGCCCGCCATCACGGCGAAGTCCTCGGAGCCATCGCGCTCATCGACCCCGCGGGCGCGGCGGGCTCGGCCGAGGAGTTCGCCCTCGGACACGCGTGCACGGCCCTGGCCCTCGAACTGGCCCACCGCCGCAGTCTGGCCGAGGTCGAGCTGCGGATGCGCCGGGAGCTGGTGGACGACCTGCTCACCGGCGCCGACGAGGGCGGCGCGTACGCCAGGGCGGAAGCGGTCGGCCACGACCTGCACGGACCGCAGCATGTCGTGGTAGTCCAGTGGCAGGCAACGGCCGCCGACGACCGGTTCATGGCAGCGGTGGGCCGTGCCGCGCAGGGACTGGGCCTCAGGTCACTGCTCGCGCGGCGCGCCGACATGGCGGTGCTCGTCGTGCGGGGCAAGCCGCGCGACACGGGCCTGTACGAAGCCGTGGCCGAGGAGTTGGGCTCTCATCAGGGCGCCGTGGGCATCGGCAGTCCGTGCGAGACCATGGCCGACATTCCCCATTCCTACGACAAGGCCGTCCGCGCGCTGAACGTACGGGGCCAGTCGCAGCCCCCGCACGGCACCACTGCCTACGAGGAGCTGGGCCTCTACCGCATACTCGACCGAGGCAACGACTCCCACGACGTGCAGTTGTTCGTCCGCGAATGGCTCGGCCCGCTCCTCGACTACGACCACGCCCACCACAGCGACCTGGTCCTCACCCTCACCCAGTACTTCGACCACGGCGGCAACTACGACGAGACGGCACACGCTCTCGCCGTCCACCGCAGCACGCTGCGCTACCGCTTGCAGCGCATCCGCGAGGTCAGCGGCCGGCGGCTCGACGACGTGGACAGCCGATTCAACCTTCAAGTGGCCACGCGGATCTGGAAAGTGAGCGGCTTCGCGGCCGAGGCCGGGCCGACCCGGCGCTCCTGACCACCGCGAGTCCGCAGGCCGTGCCTACGACTCGACGATGTGCCGCAGATAGGCGTGCGGGTCGGCGAGACAGCGGCGCCAGTGGTCCACGACGCCGAGCTCCTGCCAGGCGACCCTGCGCATGCCGTGCTCGCCGACCTCGACGATGTCCGCGCCCGGCAGGGCGGTCAGCGGTGGGGAGTGCGTGGCGCAGATGACCTGGCCGCCCTCCTTGGCCAACCGGTCGATGTGCCCGACCAGTTCGAGGCACGAGGTGAACGAGAGCGCCGTCATGCGGAGAGCTCATCAGGGGGCACGGCCCTGTCGATTCGGCGGGTGGCCGTTCGTTCAGGTAGTGAGACGTCGGCGTCGGCCGGCGCGGGACGAGGGCTGTGATGAGGATGAACGAGGTACGGACGCTGCTCGGCGGACGGGGACTGGTCGAGTCACCGCGCTGGCACGGGGACCGGTTGTACTTCTCCGACTGGTCCGCGGGCGAGGTCCTCGCCCTCGATCCGGCCGGCCGCAGCGAGGTGATCGCACGCGTGGCGTCGCTGCCGCTGTGCACCGACTGGCTCCCCGACGGGCGGATGGTGATCGTCTCGTCACCGGACGGGCAACTGCTGCGGCGGGAACCCGATGGCTCGCTGGGCACCTGTGCGGACCTGGGCAGGCCGGGCTGGAACGACATCGTGATCGACGGCCGCGGCAACACCTACGTCAATCGCGCCGACTTCAACCCGATGGCGGGGGAGGCCTTCAAGCCCGGCTCGGTCTCGGTGGTCACGCCCAACGGCGCGGTGCGCCAAGTGGCCGACGACATCGCGTTCCCCAACGGGATGGCGGTGACGCCCGACAACTCCACGCTGATCGTGGCGGACTCCTACCGGCACAGTCTGGTGGCCTTCGACGTAGGCGCGGACGGCGGGCTGTCCGGCCGGCGTGTCTGGGCCGACCTCGGGGAGGGCACCCCGGACGGCATCTGCGTCGACGCGCAGAACGCCGTCTGGTACGCCGATGTGCCGGGCCGGTGCTGTGTGCGTGTCGCCGAGGGCGGCACGGTGCTGGACCGGGTCGACCTGGACCGCGGAGGCTTCGCCTGCGCATTGGGCGGCCTCGACGGAACGACCCTGTTCATCGTGGCCGCCGGGTGGCAGGGGATGACGGCGTCCGAGCTGGTGACACCCGGTTCCGGGCAGGTGCTCGCCACCGAGGTCGAGGTACCGGGGGCGGGCTGGCCGTGACCCCGGCCGACGATCACCCCTCGGACGGGGCAGCCGGCGGACGTACTTCCAAGACGATTGCGGTGCCGGCCACGGTTCGGTCCTCATGCATGGTGATTCGGCGTCCCGGCTCAAGTTGCCGCCACGAGGAGGGAACGAGGGGTACGAGTCGCACCCGGCACCGTCCGCCGGGCTCGAGGAAGGGCACCTCCTCAAGCCACAGCGCCGCGATGTTGACCGACCGTTCACCAGTGGCCGTTCTGTGTCCGATGTCCCACATCGGCCGCAGAACTCCGGCCCCGTCGATGGGCGTTGTACGGCGGCCTTCCCCGGCCGGACGAAGTGTCAGGTCAGCCCGGATCATGCCGTTGCGGATCTCGGTACAGCGCCAGTGGCACCAGGCCGCACTCCGTTCCATCCGCAGCTGCTCGGCGGCGTCGCCGAGGGTCTCCCAGAACGTCAGAGGTAGCGGCCCGGCGTCCCCGAACTCCTCCAACAGACCGAGCGCGGTCTCCCACTCGTCGGCGACGAGGTACTCCCAGACCTCTCGTACCGTGACGTCGTTCTCGGTGGCCGTCTTCTCGGGGACCAACAGGCCGGCCGCTTCGAGTATTTCGGGGACGTCCATGCGCTGATTGTCGACCATGTCCTGGGGCAACCCTCGAAAGGGCGACCCACGTCTTGCCCCGTACCGATCACAGGCGTGGCCGGTCGATCAGCCGGGAGAGCACGATGACGCTTTCGGTGCGCTCGACGGGGGCGGTGGCCCGGACGTGCTGGATGGCCTGTTCCAGGTGGGTGATGTCCCTGGCCAGCATGTGAAGGACCGCGTCCGCGGCACCGGAGACCGTACAGGCCTCGACGACCTCCGGGATGTCCTCCAGCGCCTGGCGCAGTTCGGCGGGAGTGGGGTTGCCCCGGCAGTAGACCTCGACGAATGCCTCGGTGCGCCAGGCCAGCGTCTGGGGGTCGACGATGGCCGTGAAACCACGGATCGCGCCGGTCGAGACCAGGCGGTCGAGACGGCGCTTGGCGGCCGGCGCGGACAGCCCGGCCGCCTTGCCGATCTCGGCGTATGTGGACCGGGCGTTGCGCAGCACGCAGCGGATGATCTCCTCGTCGATCGAGTCCACGAGTGGCCTCCGGGCGTCAGGGGGTGGACGAGCACGCAATGATTCTCCAAAGTGCGCCAAATATTGCAAGTTACTGTCTGTGATCAGCAGGATTTGGCGATTGTTTGCGTCACCTTGACGGTCGTAGTCTCCGCTCGTCCTGACGTCGACGTGCTGGGAGCGGATTCGCCATGACAGCGATCCTGAGCGATGTGGAAGCAGCCGCGCTGGCCGCAGTCGATGAAGGGGCGATCGCCCGGACGCTGCTGGAACTGCTCGCCGTTCCGAGCGTGACGGGCAGCGCCGCGGAGTCCGAGCTGCAGCACAATCTGGCCCGGCACTTGCAACGACTGGATCTCGATGTCGACCTGTGGTCCATGAACGTGCCCGAGTTGCGCGCGCATCCCGGCTTTCCGGGCTGTGAGGCCCCGCGCGAGGAGGCCTGGGGGCTGGTGGGCAGCACGGGGAACGGCGGTGATGGCCCGACCCTCATACTCCAGGGTCATGTCGACGTCGTACCGCCCGGTGACCGCGCGCAGTGGGCGGGGGACCCGTTCGTCGCCCGCTGTGCGGGGGAGGTGATCCGTGCCCGTGGCGCGTGCGACATGAAGGCCGGAGTAGCGGCCGTGCTCGCGGCCGTGGCGGCGATCCGCGCCGTGGGGGCGGAGCTGCGCGGCCGTGTCGCGGCCCACTTCGTGGTCAGCGAGGAAGACGGCGGGCTCGGCGCGTTCGGCACACTCCAGCGCGGCCATATCGGGGACGCCTGCGTCATCACCGAACCGACCGGCGCCACGCTCGTGACCGCGAACGCCGGGGCGCTGACGTTCCGGATCGAGGTGCCCGGCAAGGCCACCCACGGCAGCACCCGTTATGCGGGGGTCAGCGCCCTCGACGCCTACCTGCCGATTCATCGCGCACTCGGCCGTCTGGAGACCGGCCGCAACGCCGACCCGCACCCCCTGATGGCCGAATACCCCATCCCCTACCCGCTGTCCGTGGGCACGGTCCGCTCGGGCGACTGGGCCAGCAGCGTCCCCGACCTGCTCGTGGTCGAAGGAAGACTGGGTGTCCGGCTGGGCGAGGACCCGTCACAGGCGCGTACGGAACTGGAGACGTGCGTCGCCGAAGCCTGCGCGGACGATCCATGGCTGCGCGCCCACCCCGCTACGGTGACCTGGCCCGGCGGCCAGTTCGCCAGCGGACGGCTGCCGATCGGGCACCCGCTCGCGGCGTTGGTCGGTGGCGCGCACGCCGAGGTCACCGGAAGTCACCGCCCGCACGAACACGGCGCGCCCTACGGCAGCGACCTGCGGCTGTACAGCGCGGCGGGTGTACCCACCGTGCAGTACGGACCCGGCGACGTGCGGCTGGCGCACGGGCCGCGGGAGCAGGTACACCTCGCCGAAGTCGTGACCGTCACCCGTGCGTTGGTGCTTGCCGCACTGCGCGCGGTCGGCACCAAGTAGCTCGAGTTCCTGCCTGTGCTGGGCTACTGGAACCGTGAGGGATCTCCCGCCCCCAGGCGTACGATCTCGGGCTCCGGGCCGGAGAAGTCGATGACGGTCGTCGGGTCGGTGCCGCAGTCACCGGAGTCGATCACGGCGTCCACCACATGGTCGAGCTGTTCCTTGATCTCCCAGCCCTGCGTCAGGGGTTTCTCCTCGTCGGGAAGGAGCAGCGTGCTCGACAGCAGCGGCTCGCCGAGTTCGGCGAGGAGGGCCTGGGCGACGACATGGTCGGGGATCCTGACCCCGACCGTCTTCTTCTTCGGATGCAGCAGCCTGCGCGGTGCCTCCTTCGTCGCGGGGAGGATGAAGGTGTAGTTGCCGGGGGTCGCCGCCTTCACCGTCCGGAACACCGCGTTGTCGACGCGTACGAAGTGGCCCAGCTGCGCGAAGTCCTGGCACATCAGGGTGAAGTGGTGCCGCTCGTCGAGCTGGCGGATCGAGCGGATGCGGTCGAGCCCATCCCGGTTGCCCAGGGCGCACCCGAGCGCGAAGCAGGAGTCCGTCGGATAGACGATGAGCCCTCCGGCGCGAACGATCTCGACCACCTGGCCGATGATGCGCCGTTGCGGGTTTTCCGGGTGCACGTCGAAGTACTTGGCCATGCGCCGAGCTTAGATCGGCGGCGGGGCCGTCCGGCCGACCGGCGCTCGCCTCCCGCATCTTCACCGGTCACGGCTATAGGAACCTCGAGGTCCTCTCGCTACCCTCCGCCGCATGATTTCCACGGTGGTCTGGGGTACCGGCAACGTCGGCCGCGCGGCCATCCGCGCCGTCGAGGCCCATCCGGCGCTGAAACTCGCGGCCGTGCTCGTGCACAACCCCGACAAGGTCGGCCGCGACGCGGGGGACCTCGCCGGGCTCGACCACGGACTGGGGGTCGCGGCCACCGACGACATCGACGCCGTACTGGCCGCCGGACCGCAGGCCGTGGTGTACGCGGCGTCCGGCGACATCCGGCCCGACGAGGCCCTCGCCGACATCGGCAGGGCGATCCGGGCCGGCGCGGTGGTCGTCACCCCCGCGCTCTACCCGCTCTACGACCAGCGCAACGCCCCGCCGGAGTTCCGGGACCCGGTGCTCGCCGCCATCGAGGACGGCGGCGGCTCCCTGTTCGTCTCCGGTGTCGACCCCGGCTGGGGCAACGACGTACTGCCCCTGTTGATCAGCGGTCTTGGCAGCGAGGTGGACGCGATCCGCTGTCAGGAGATCTTCGACTACTCCACGTACGAGCAGGAAGAATCCGTTCGGTATCTGGTCGGCATGGGCCGTCCGATGGACTACGAACCGCTGATGCTCGCGCCGTCGATCCCCACCATGGTGTGGGGCGGGCAGATACGGTTGATGGCCAGGGCGCTGGGTGTCGAACTCGACGAGATCCGCGAGACCATGGAGCGGCGCCCGCTCGACGCCACGGTGAGCACCCGGACGATGGGCGAGTTCGAGGCCGGAAACCAGGGTGCGGTCCGGTTCGAGGTACAGGGGATCGTCGGGGGCGAACCCCGGATCGTCATCGAGCACGTCACCCGGATCCACCCGTCCTGCGCACCGGACTGGCCGACGCCACCCGACGGCGACGGAGCCCATCGCGTGATCATCGAGGGCCGCCCCCGTATCCAGGTCACCGTGGAGGCCACCGACGAAGGCGAGAACCGCTCCGCGGGCGGGAACGCCACCGCGGTCGGCCGGCTGGTGAGCGCCATCGACTGGCTGGTGGACGCGGAACCCGGACTCTACGACGCGCTCGACGTCCCGCTGCGTCCCGCAGTCGGCAGACTCGGAAGGAAATGACCCATGACCATGCACATCGACATCCCCGAGGGCCAGGAGCCGATCGGGTACGTGTGGGGCGAGATGGTCCCCGGCATCGGCATGGCGGCCGCGAACTTCTCGCTGTCGGTGTACGAGCACACGACCCTGGGACTGCGCGAGTTCGAGGCCGCCCGGCTGCGCATCGCCCAGATCAATGGATGCCTGTTCTGCCTCGACTGGCGCACGGAGCGGGACGGGCAGAAGGTCGAGGAGGAGTTCGCCGAGGCGGTGACCCAGTGGCGTACCACCGACGCCTTCGACGACCGCACCCGGCTGGCCGCGGAGTACGCCGAGCGGTACGCACTGGATCACCACGGTCTGGACGACGAGTTCTGGACTCGGATGACCGCGCATTACAGCCAGCGCGAGATCGTGGAGCTGAGCATGAGCATCGGCTCCTGGCTGGCGTTCGGCCGGCTCAACCATGTGCTGGGCCTGGACACCGTGTGCGTGCTGCCCACCCACTGAGCGGGCTGGGGCCGGTTGAGAGGACCCGGCACGGTTTCGGGCCGCCCGGTCGGCCCGGTCGGCGCTAGAGGTCGGTGGCGATGATCTTCTCGATGTTCCGTTCGGCGAGCGCCGTGATGGTGACGAACGGGTTGACGCTCGTGTTGCCGGGGATCAGCGAGCCGTCGATGACGTACAGGCCGGGATGGCCCTGCAGGCGGCCGTAGTTGTCGGTGGCCTTGCTGAGCACCGCGCCGCCGAGGGGGTGGTACGTGAGGTGGTCGCCCCAGATCTTGTACGTGCCGAAGAGGTCGGTCCGGTAGATCGTCCCCTCCTTCGCGTTGATCTTGTCGAAGATCGACTTGGCCATGTCGATGGCCGGCTGCTTCCAGGCGGTCTGCCAGTTCAGATCGACCTTGCCGGTGGCGGCGTTCCAGGAGAACTGGGCGCGATTCGGGTTCTTGGTGATGGACAGATAGAACGACGCGTACGTCTCGATCCCGGTGGGCAGCGGTGCGACCTCGGCGAACGCGCCACCGGCGGTCCAGTTGTCGATGCCGCCGCAGGGGATGCTCGACTGGAGTGCGCCGGTCGGGTCCCACAGGTGGTTGGCGCGACCGCACATGACGTTGCCGTTGTCGCCCCAGCCCTTGCCGATCTCGTCGTTCAGGCCGGGCAGCGCTCCGGTGGCCTTCAGCTTGACCAGCAGTTTGCTGGTGCCGACGCTGCCGGCCGCGAAGAACACCCGGTCCGCGGTGACCGTCTTGGTGGCCGTGGTGTCACCGGTGGTGTTGATCTGGTCGATGAGGACCGTGTAGCCGCCACCGGCCGCCGGGGAGACCGAAGTCACCTTGTGCAGCGGTGAGATGGTGACCTTGCCGGTGGCCTTGGCCTGGGCGAGGTAGGTCTTCTGCAGGGACTTCTTGCCGTAGTTGTTGCCGTAGAGGATCTCGCCCGCAAGCGCCGACTTGGGGACCGTTCCGGCGGCCTCCTGCTCCATGTAGTCCCAGTCGTATACGTCGGGTACGAAGACGAAGGGGAAGCCGGAACGCTGGGCCTGCTTACGGCCGACCCGCGCGTACTGGTAGCAGTCGGTGCTGTCGAACCACGTCGGGTCGACGGTGGCGACCCCGAGCCCGGCGTTCGCCCGGGGGTAGTAAGTGCCGTACATCTCGTCGGCGTTCACCGACGGGAGGATGGCACCGAAGTTCTCCCGCTTGGGGGTGACCGCCATACCGCCGTTGACCAGCGAGCCGCCGCCGACGCCGCGCCCCTGGTACACGATGATCTGCCCCATCTCCTCGGCGTCCAGGATCCCGGTGTAGCGGGGGACGTCCTTGTCGATGGGGAAGCCGAGGAAGTTGCTGAGGGGCTGCTTGGTCCTGGTGCGCAGCCAGTACGACCGGTAGTCCGGGCTCGTCGTGTTGGCGAAGATCTTGCCGTCCGAGCCGGGGGTGTCCCAGGCCATCCCCATCTCGATCATCTGTACGTCGATGCCGGCCTGGGCCAGGCGCAGGGCGGCGACCGAGCCGCCGTATCCGGTGCCGATCACCAGGACGGGGACGTGCGCTCCGGAGGTGATCGGTCCGGCCGCCGTGACGGCCTGCTCCTGAGCCGCCGCGGGATGACCCGCGAGAGTCACGGCTCCAAGAATAGAACTGGTTCCAGCGATGAATCTTCGACGCGAGACACCCCTGAATGCCTTGTTTTGCTGGGCAGTGTCACTCATGTGACGCTCCTCACTCTCGATGAGTGGGAACACGTTCTACTGTTGCTTGCTTGTTAAGTCACTACATACCTCTAGGTAACTTGTGTCCGATCTTGGGGTGGTCTGGAGTGGTGGGCCCTGCGTGTCTTGACTTCACAAGACCCCCGCGCAACATTTCCTGACGCCACATCAGAACTGCTGCGGCGGGGGCCTGTTGGCTCCCGGAGCACGGCACGCCTCACATTCCTTCGCCCGGCTGGAGCGCCCTGCCATGTCCACGAGCGCGGACCCCGTCAGACGTACCGAATCCTTCTCGGCACCCGGCCCGTCGCGGCGCCATGTGCTCGGCGCCGCCACGGGCGCCGGGCTCGCGCTCGCGACGGGCCTCCCGGGTGTCGCCGAGGCGGCCGATCTGCCTCTGCTCGGCACGTACGACGTCGTGGTGATCGGTTCCGGAGCGGCGGGAATGACCGCCGCGCTGACCGCCGCGAAACAGGGACTGAGCTGCGTCGTCGTGGAGAAGGCGGCCACCTTCGGGGGCTCGGCGGCACGCTCCGGCGCGGGTATCTGGATCCCGAACAACCCGGTGATCCTCGCCGCCGGCGTCCCCGACACCCCGGCGAAGGCCGCCACTTACCTCTCCGCGGTGGTCGGCCCCGACGTCTCCGCCGACCGCCAACAGGCCTTCCTCGGCCACGGACCCGCCATGATCTCCTTCGTCATGGCCAACAGCCCGCTCCGTTTCCGCTGGATGGAGGGCTACAGCGACTACTACCCCGAGCTGTCCGGTGGACTGCCGAACGGCCGCTCCATCGAGCCCGACCAGCTCGACGGAAACATCCTCGGCGCCGAACTCGCCCGTCTGAACCCGTCGTACATGACGGTCCCGAGCGGCATGGTCGTCTTCAGCGCCGACTACAAATGGCTCACCCTCTCCGCCGTCAGCGCGAAGGGCGCCGCCGTCGCCACCGCATGTCTCGCCCGCGGCACCAAGGCGGCACTGCTCGGCCAGAAACCCCTGACGATGGGCCAGTCGCTGGCAGCCGGCCTGCGCGCCGGACTGCTCGCCGCCCAGGTGCCGGTATGGCTGAACACCCCGCTGTCCGATCTGTACGTGCAGAACGGAGCCGTCACCGGCGCGGTGGTCTCCCAGAACGGCGCACCCGGCCTGGTCAGGGCCCGGCGCGGGGTGATCGTCGGATCCGGCGGATTCGAGCACAACGCGGCCATGCGCGCCCAGTACCAGCGGCAGCCCATCGGCACCGCCTGGACGGTCGGCGCGAAGGAGAACACCGGCGACGGCATCCGGGCGGGGGAGCGGGCCGGCGCCGCGCTCGAGCTGATGGACGACGCCTGGTGGGGCCCGGCGATCCCGCTGCCCGACCAGCCCTACTTCTGCCTCGCCGAACGCACCCTGCCCGGCGGACTGTTGGTCAACGCCGCCGGAGCGCGCTTCGTCAACGAGGCAGCTCCCTACAGCGATGTCGTGCACACCATGTACGAGCGTGACGCGACCGCGCCCGACATCCCGGCCTGGCTGATCGTCGACCAGAACTGCCGCAACCGCTACCTGTTCAAGGACGTCGCACCGACGTTCACGTTCCCTGACGCGTGGTACACGTCCGGCGCCGCGTACAAGGCCTGGACCTTGGACGCCCTGGCCGCCGCCATCGGCGTACCCGCGGCCGCCCTGCGCACCACCGTCAACCGCTTCAACAGCCTCGCCTTGAATGGCAAGGACACCGACTTCCACCGCGGCGACAGCGTCTACGACCACTACTACACGGACCCCGCGATCCTCCCCAACTCCTGTCTGGCCCCCCTGTGGCTGGCCCCGTACTACGCCTTCAAAATCGTCCCCGGCGATCTGGGCACCAAGGGCGGACTGCGCACGGACGCCCGCGCCCGCGTGCTGCGGCCGGACGGCTCCGTGATACCCGGTCTGTACGCGGCGGGGAACGCGAGCGCGGCGGTCATGGGGCACAGCTACGCGGGCGCGGGTTCGACGATCGGTCCGGCGATGACGTTCGGCTACATCGCGGCGCTGGACATCGCGGCGACGGCCTGAAAGCGCGGGGCGCGATGCGCCGGGGAGCCGATCAGTCGCCGTGACGGGAGATTCACTCCGGGACGTCGTCCGGTAGCGGCGTGAGAACCAGCATGGTGACATCGTCGCGAACCGTGGTGCAGAACTCGACGAGGTCCTCCCACACGCCGTCGATCAGTGCGGTCGGCGAATCCTCGGCGAACTTGGCCAGACGCTCGGTCAACGGGTAGAAAGCACCGGTCTGGTCCCGGCCCTCCGTTACTCCGTCGGACGCCAGGAACAGCCGGTCGCCGGGCTCCAGCGGTACGGTGCGCCCTTGCGGGGCGGCGACGTCGAGGAGCCCGAGACCCAGTGGAGCCCCGGGCTCGAGATCGAGTTCGACGGCCTCCGTGCCGCGCAGCAGCAGCGGTTGCGGATGCCCGCAGGACACGAGCCGCACCGTATCGGCGCCGGGCGAGAACTCCAGGAGTACGGCGGTCGCGAACAGCTCGGCATGCTCGGTTCCCGCGGAGTCCACGACCAGCCTGCGATCGAGGCGTGCCGCGGCCGCCTCGAGGTCGCGCTGGTCGAGCACGGCCTCCCGGAACGCCCCGAGCAGTGAGGCGACCGTGCCCACGGCCGCCAACCCGTGCCCCCGCACATCGCCCATCACGGCCCGGACCCCATAGGGCCCGTCACGCACATCGAAGAAGTCGCCGCCCACCAGCGTCTCGCGCTGCGCCGCCCGGTACAGACCGGCGCAGCGCACCGGTCCTACGCGCTCGGGAAGGGGCGGCAGAACGGCGAGCTGGGCGGCTTCCGCGACGCTTCGCACCGTCACCAGGTGTTCGTCCCGCCGGCTGCGCATCAGGGACGCGAGGACGCTCAGCACGGCGATGAAGCTGATGGTCCACAGGTCGGTATTGCCGGGGCGGTTGAGCTGCAGGGCAGGGACGTTCAACAGCACGACGACGATGAAACCGAATACGCCCGTGGCCACAGGCCCGTACGACAGCACGGCCAGCGACGGAATGGCGCCCAGCAGAAAACCGATGTCCAGCGGCTCGCGACTGATGAGCTCGGCCGCACAGACCCCCACCAGCAGGGCCGGCGGCAGCGCACGCACCCAGCGCGGAGGCGGCGAACCATGCAGCCACCCCTGCTCCTCACCGTCCCGCCTCCCGGAAGCGGCCCTGCCGGCCATGACGCTCCTCCTCACATCACCACGCTCCTCCGTTCGCCCCCGCCGCGCATTCCGATGCCCCGCGGAGGGCGATGCGCGGGGGCAGCCGGACACATGCGCAGGGCTGCGCTCTCTGGACGCCTTCGGCGGCCTGAGCATTGAAGTAGGCGACCGTGCTCATTAAAGTAGGCAGGGTGAGGGATCCAGCCGCCGCCGTCGCCGTCCATCTGCGCCGCCTGCGCGCACAGCGGCATCTGTCGACAACGGAACTGGCCCGCCGGTCGGGAGTCGCGCGCGCCACCCTCACGGCGCTGGAGTCCGGTCGGGGCAACCCCACGCTCGACACCCTCTACGCACTGGCGACCGTGCTCGACACGTCGCCGGCGGAGCTCATCGCGGATGTGCGTGCGCCCAGTGCCTCGGTGCTGCGGGCCGGCGAAGGCCCCCGGGTGAGAGGTGGCGCGGTCGACGCCCGACTGCTCGATCACCTCGATCCCCACCTGCGCACCGAGCTGTACGACGTGGCCATCCACGCGGGCCCGCCGCAGCACTCGCAGCCGCACCAGGCGGGTGTGGTCGAGTACTTCCTGCTGCACAAGGGCACGGTCCGCGTCGGCCCCCGGGATGAGCCGGTGGAGCTCGGCGCCGGTGACTTCGTGCGCTTCCGTGCCGACGTACCGCACCTCTACGAAGCCATCGGAAGCGACGCCCGCGGGCTGCTCGTCGTCCAGACCCCCTTCGACGCCCCCGCTCACTGAGCAGGGGGCTCTATTGGACGTGCCGGGTCCTGATCTCGACGGAATCAGCCAAACTGCGCCCATTATTGGCCCCTTGCGCAACCCAACCCTCGATGGATTGCTCTTACCTCATACGGAACAACTCCAGGATGAGAGGAGCAAACCCGGGGGGATCCATGCTGAAGTTCCACTTCACCGACGCCGACATGGCCCGTATCCGAATGGCGACCAGCCCGGATCCCCTGTGGGAAATCCTGCTCAGCCTGCACTTGCTGCAAGAAAGAGATGGAGCGGTGGTGTTCGGGGCATGGAAAAGCCGCGTCCGTACTCACTTACCCCCACGCACCCGCATGCTCTTCGACCTCGCACCGCCCTGCGGATATTCCGCCGACTTCCTGACACCCGCCCTCAACCGGGGCGAATTGGAATCGGGTATCGACGCCGTACTCTCCACCCCGCGCCGCCAATTCCGCCAGGACCTGGCCCGGCTGGCCCGGGGCCGCCGGATCGCGACGTGGACCCGCTCCATGGCCGACGCGGACTCCGACACGGTGCGGCGCCTGGGCACGGCCCTGCGCGGCTACTTCGATCTCGCCCTGCGACCGCACTGGAACCGCGTGCGAGCCGCGTTCGAGGCGGACCGTTCCCTGCGCGCGCGTGCCGCCCTGGACGGGGGCACCGAAGGCATGCTGGCCACGGTGCACCCATCCCTGTGCTGGCAGCCCCCCGTGCTCACCGTGACCAGCAACTACGAGCGGGACATCCATCTCGAAGGGCGCGGCGTGATCCTGCTGCCCTCGTTCTTCTGCTGGCGTGCCCCGATCACCTTGCGGGACCCCTACCTTCCTCCGGTGATCGTCTATCCCGTCGCCCACGACCTCGGATGGTCGCAGGGCTCCCTCGGACGCAACGCCGATGCCCGTGAAGCCCTGCGCACCCTGCTGGGCCGGACCCGTGCCGAACTACTCGCCGCCGTCGCCTCCGGCGGCGGATCCACGACCGAACTGGCCCGGCGGCTGGCCGTCTCGCCCGCTGCGGTCTCCCAGCACACCGCCGCCCTGCGCGACGCGGGCGGCATGGTCGGCGTGGACACCAACGCCGACCACTTCGCCGCATGGCAGTTGGACGTGCACGGCAACCCGACCGGCGAACCCAAGCGGTTCCACTACGATCTCAGCGGCACCGCCCATCATCGTGACGCGCAGGTCCGGCACGCCATCAGCCAGTTGCTGCACTGGGCCAGGCAGTGCGGCGTCGCGGCGATCGCGATCGAAGACCTCGACTTCACCGCCGAGAAGACCCGCGAGAAGCACGGCCGCAACAAGCGGTTTAGGCAACTCATCTCCGGCATTCCTACCGGCAGACTCAAGGCGCGGCTCGTGTCGATGGCCGCCGCACTCGGCATCGCCATCGTCGCCGTCGATCCGGCCTACACCTCCCAGTGGGGCGCGCAGCACTGGCACAAGCCCATGACCGCGCCCCGCCGCACCACCACTCGTCACGATGCCGCGAGCATCGCGATTGGACGACGCGCCCTCGGACACCCGATCCGGCGACGGACGGCACCGCCCCGTGCACACCAGAGCGATGCGCACGGGCATCGGACCATCCAGGCCGGATCGGATGTCCAAGGGCGTGAGGAAACCCGCCGCCCCGTCACGGACCGTGGCCACGAGCCACCCGCCCGGACGGGGAACAATCAAAGAACGCGGGCGACCAGCGCACCCAAAACCGTTCGGGATGCGCGCAGTGACTGGCAGTGGGTCCAAGACACACTCCTGCCCACTGATTAGGAACGGTTCCGCATGACCATGTTGTACTTCTCGAAGATGTTGTAGAGGTCGCGGGCTCGCCGCCCGTACTCCTGGGCGTCCTCGTTCGTGCCGTTGTAGCGGGCGAGGCGACGCGGGCGATGCTCAAGAGCTGACACACGATCGCCTCCAGCGCCCAGGCCAGTCCACGACGCGACATCCTGGCCCGCGGCTCGGCCGCGTGGCTGGTGTCCTGGCGGCACATATGCCCACACCCGGTGCACCGGTACCGGCGGATCGTCACCAGCAGGGTGGTCGGTCGCCAGCCCAGCGGCTCGTGCGCCAGCTCCCCCGTGACGGTGTCCCGGGGTCTTCCTGCACACCCGCAGCGTCGGCACCAGCCCTCGGTGCCGTCATCGGCCTCCAGGACCCGGCACGCCAGGACCGCGCAATCGGGCTCCAGACGCTGGCCGACCACGACCAGGCCGAGCTCATCCAGGCGGCAGAACGTGGTCAGGTCAGGGCAGCCGAAGGTAGCGTCAGGCACGTCGAGGTCTTCCAGATGGGCGGCGTAGGAACCTCCATCCTCGGAAGACCTCGACACCGACGCGCCAGCCACCATCCAACCAGCGACTACACCCTCAACTGTGAAGAGCCCTCAAAGTGCCCAGGCTCTGGAAGGTGTTCACGACGAGGACAGCGGTGGCCTTCTGGTCCGACGCCGGTGCGGCGTCGGCCGTGCCCGTGGTGGTGACCAGCGCGCCGGCACACAGTGCGGACATCATGAGTGCCGTGGTCGATTTCCTCAATGTCATCGGCTTTCCCCCTTGGGATCAGGCGCTGTTCGGCCTGGTCGACGCGTGCCTGTTCGGCCCGTGTCCGTGCACGAACCAGGCTGTCGCCGAGTGCCGCGCCACCAACGCCTTGTGCTTGCTTTTACAGCCACTGGTGTTGCCGGTGAGTCCCCGCCCGTTCTGGCGCGGTTGTAGTGAGAATCTTCGGGGTGTCGGCCACGGTGTCGATACGTGCCGATGTCATGGCTGCTACGAGACGGATCTCGCGCGTCTGCTCTCGCCGCACCCACCGCGTTCGTCGGAACAGTTCCGAACGACAGGGGTTTGAGGTGCTGTTTCAGTGTTCATGGTCGGCGGTTTCTTCGGGCTGGATGTGCGTGCTGTCTGCGGTCCAGCTGGCGAGCATGCGCAGGGCGTTTTCCGACGGTGATCCGGGTTCGACGGTGTACAGGCCGAGCGTCTGGTCGGGGTCTCCCATCGGAGTGAAGGCTTCGAATCCGAGGGTGAGTTCCCCGACGAGTGGGTGGTGGTAGCGCTTGGAGCCGTACTTGGGCTGGTACACGTCGTGTTCCGCCCACCACCGGCGGAAGTCCCGGTCGGCGACGGACAGTTCGCTTACCAGCTGGGCGAGTCGGGGATCGCGCGGATGGTGGCTGGCATACAGGTGCAACATGCCGACGTTCTCGCGGGCGGTGGCGGGCCAGTCGACGTAGAGATCGCGGGCCGCAGCGTCGAGGAACATGTAGCGGGCCATGTTCCACTCGCCGTCCGGCAGGCCCGGGAAATCACGGTAGAACGCGCGGGCCAGGTGATTGGTGGCCAGAACGTCCAGGCGGTGACCCAGTAGCAGAGCCGGGACGTCGGCGATGTTCGCCAGTGCCCGCAGCAGCCCGGAGCGGGCACGCTGGCTTGCTCTCGGATGCGGGCGCTGCCGGGTGGGGTTGGCCAGCGCGAACAGATGGTCACGCTCGGTGTCGTTCAGTTGCAGTGCGCGAGCGACGGCGTCCAGGACGGCAGCCGAGACACTCGTGTTGCGTCCGCGTTCCAGCCGTACGTAGTAGTCAACGCTGACTCCGGCCAGCTGGGCGACTTCCTCGCGCCTGAGACCGGGCACCCGGCGCACGCCCGGGTGCGGGGGTAGACCGGCTTGTTCCGGGGTGATGCGGGCCCGGCGTGTCCGGAGGAAATCCCGGATATCGGGCTCGGGCACATGCTGGCTCATGTATTTCAGGCTAGCTCTGCGAGCCGACCCCCAGCCTGGTCCGGGGGGTACTGCCGGACCCCCGTAGGCCGCACCCCGGGCCAAGGAGAGCTCTTCCTGGTGTTCCCGGCCGCTGGTGCTCTGTATGTGTCACCCGGCCACCAGGGCCGAGGGCGGATACAGGCAAGGGAGAAACACCCATGAAGCGCAGGATTCTCGGTGCCACCGGAATATCGGTGAGCGAGTTCGCTCTCGGGGCGATGAATTTCGGTGATTTCGGCAGCTCCGGAAATGCCGACCACGCTGACGCCGTCGGCATCATCCACGCGGCGCTGGACGGCGGCATCAATTTCATCGACACCGCCGACGTGTATTCCGAAGGCGAGTCCGAGGTGATCGTCGGCAAGGCGCTCAAGGGCCGTCGCGATCAGGTGGTGCTGGCGACGAAGTTCGCCCTTCCGATGAGTGCGGACGCCAACCACGCCGGCGGCTCCGCGCGGTGGATCAAGCACGCGGTCGAGGACAGCCTGCGCCGGCTGGACACCGACTACATCGACCTCTATCAGATGCACCGCCCCGACTACGACACCGACCTGGACGAGACCCTGGCGGCCCTGTCCGACCTGGTCCGCGCCGGCAAGGTCCTGGCGATCGGTTCTTCCACCTTTCCCGTCGAGCGCATCGTGGAGGCACAGTGGGCCGCCGAGAGGGGCAGTCACCGACGCTTCCTCACCGAGCAGCCGCGGTACTCGATCCTCAGCCGGACCATCGAGGAGGCCGTTCTGCCCACCGCTCAGCGATATGGCATGGGCGTGCTGACCTACGCTCCCCTGTCCAGCGGCTGGCTGTCCGGCGCCGACCCGACCACGCGGGTCCGCGCCCGTATCGCGGCAGGCCAATTCGATCTCAGCGAGCCCGCCAACCAGGCCAAGGTCACGGCCGTGCGTGAGCTTGCCGAGGTGGCACAGGACGCGGGCATGCCACTGACTCATCTGGCCCTGGCGTTCGCGCGAACCCACCCGGCCGTCACATCGGTGCTCATCGGGCCGCGGACCCGCGAGCAGCTGGACGGCCTGCTCGCCGGTGCCGACGCCAAACTCAGTGACGACATCCTCGACCGGATCGACGAGATCGTCGCGCCCGGCACCGAGGTCAATGCCGCCGACAATTTCGCCACCCAGCCACCGGCCCTCCTCGACAAGCGTTTGCGCCGCCGGTGACGTGCCTGGTCCGGATCACAAGCCAGGACCACGGCACAACGGCCGATCGACACGTGGCCCAGACCGCGCTCACCGCGTAAGCGCCACACCCGACCGCCCCCGGCGGATCCGCGACCGACAAGGAGGCGCAGCCGACCGCGGACCCCACCACCTCGTACATCCCTATCCCGTTCGGAGATCACTGTGCAGTACCCCACCTCTTCCCCCGACCGCAAGATCATCCTGGTGACCGGCGCGTCCAGCGGCATCGGCGAGGCCACCGCCCGCCACCTGGCCACCGCCGGACACCACGTCGTCCTCGGCGCCCGGCGCACGGACCGCCTGGACCGTCTTGTCACCGAGCTCACCGAGGCAGGCCATCACGCCGAGTCCGCACAGCTGGACGTCACCGACCGCGACAGCGTGAAGGCCTTCGCCGATAGTGCGCTCGAGCGCCACGGGCGCATCGACGTCCTGGTCAACAACGCCGGCGTGATGCCGCTCTCCTTCATGGAGGAGCTGCGCGTCGACGAATGGGACCAGATGGTCGACGTGAATCTGCGCGGCGTGCTGCACGGCATAGCGGCGGTCCTCCCCTCCATGCGCGAGCGCCGGTCCGGGCAGATCATCAACGTCGCCTCCACTGCCGCGCACCGCGTGGACCCGACGGGCGTCGTGTACTGCGCGACGAAGTTCGCCGTACGCGCCGTGTCCGACGGCCTGCGTCAGGAGACCGCCGACATCCGCGTCACCGTCGTCAGCCCCGGCCTCACCAAGACAGAACTCACTCTCTCCGGCGGCGACGACCAGCTGCAGGGCGCGGTGCGGTCAGCACTCGAAACAGTCGGTATCGACGCCTCCGCCATCGCTCAGGCCATCGCCTACGCCATCGCTCAACCGGCCGACGTCAACGTCAACGAGGTCATCGTCCAGGGCACAGCGCAGACCTGACGCCATGCCGGGCGGGTCGTCCACTCGCGCCGCCGACCGGTGCGGCACCAGCAATGGCCACCACTGCACCACCGGTCACCGGCTAAACGGGACCGACCTCGTGACCATCGGCGGCACTTCGCTTCCCTCCGGTGCGAGGCGCCGCCGTGCCCCCGCCCTCAAGGCCCTTGACCGCAGGTGACCGCCGTGCCGCGGCGCTCCTGACCGACCACTCCGTAAAAGACAACACCCCCACCGCAACAAGAGAGATCACAAACATGATCCAGCAGTTTGCAGGCACCTCCGCGCTCGTCACCGGCGGCGGCAGCGGCATCGGACGGGCGTCCGCCCTGGCCCTGGCCGCCGAAGGAGCGCTGGTGACAGTCGCCGGCCGCACCGCAGCAACCCTGAAAGAGACCGTCCGGCTGATCGAGGCTTCCGGTGGCTTGGCCCGCTACGTGGTGGCCGACATCACCGACGAGTCCCAAGTGGAAAAGGCCGTCCAGGCCGCTGTCGCGGACACCGGCCGCCTGGACCTCGCGCTGAACAACGCGGGCTACGACGGCGAGTTCCAGCTCACCAAGGACTACTCCACCGAAATGCTCGACCAGATGATCGCCCTCAACGTGCGCGGTGTGTTCCTGTCCATGAAACACGAACTCCGGCACATGACGGCGCAGGGCTCCGGGGCGATCGTGAACATGTCCTCCGGCGCCGGACTGATCGGCGTCCCCGGGTACTCCGGCTACGCGGCCACCAAGGCCGCCGAGATCGCCATGACCAAGAGCTCGGCACTTGAGGCCGCACCCCACGGCATCCGCATCAACGCCGTATGCCCCGGCCTGGTGGACACCCCGATGATCGCGGCCCTGGACGCGGACCAGCGCACGTCGCTCGACGCCGCCCACCCCTTGGGGCGGATCGCCCGCGCAGAGGAGATCGCCGACGCCGTGGTCTGGCTCTGCTCGGACAAGTCGAGCTTCGTCACCGGCATCGCACTGCCCGTCGACGGCGGCTACACCGTGCCCTGACGACCGGCCACCCGGCACGATCCGCTCAATCCGGACAGAAGCAGTGCCCGGCTGGGGCACCCCGACCCGCGCGTCAGGTCAGGACCCTGGCCGCTCGCGCTCCTCCCGCACCACGGGGTTCGGCCGTTGATCCCCGCGCCGGCGGATCAACGGCCGAACCCCGCCTGGCAGGAATCTCCCTCTGGCCCGCCCGCGATCCAAAGGGGACTCCCGCCCTCATGCCGCGCCAACGCACGAACCTCGCGCGGACAACGACCGCGACCAACGACGACGGAAACCGATGCGCCATGTCCGACCAGTACTTTCAAGTGACCGTTCCGACAAGCAACACGGACTGCCCTGACCAACGCGGCTGGCGTGTGTTCACAGGCTGCGCAGCCTCCATGCGCGAGGCACTGCGAACCGCACGCGAAGCCCACAACGTCGCCCGCGCTGCCTGCTCGGCCGGGGCCGATATCCCGTCCGAACGCACAGACGGCTGGACCGCACGAGCACTGCGTCCCGGCTGGGAACTCCACTGGCGTCAAGCCACAGTCCGCGCCGGTCAAGCCCTGGACTCGATGGGTCAGTGCTGGTGGCTGACGTAGTCCAGGTAACCGGCGTCGCCGCCGCCATACCAGGTGTCGCGGTCGGACTCGTTCAGCGGGGCGCCGATGCGCAGGCGCTCCACCAGGTCGGGATTGGCGATGTAGGCGCGGCCGAAGCTGATCAGGTCGGCGCCGTTGGCGAGCCACTGGTCGGCCCACGACCGGTCGGTGGAGCGCGGACCGAACATGCCGCCCGGGTTGACGATGAACATGGTGGGCCACGCCTTGCGCAGCGCGATGAGCACATCCTCTTCGGTGGTGGCGATGACGTGGATGTAGGCGAGACCGATCGGTGCGAGCGCGTCGGTCAGGGCCGAGTAGAGCTGCGGAACGTCGTCCTCGACCATCTCCCAGACCTGGCCTCCGGGTGAGACGCGGATGCCGACGCGGTCGGCGCCTATGACGTCGGCGACAGCCTCGGCCACCTCGACGGCGAAGCGGATGCGGCCCGTGACGGAACCACCGTAGGCGTCGGTGCGCTGGTTGGCGTTCGAGGAGAGGAACTGCTGGATGAGGTAGCCGCTCGCACCCTGCAGTTCGACACCGTCGAAGCCCGCGTCGATCGCGCGGCGCGCCGCGTCGGCGAACGCCTGTACCTGGTCCCTGACGTCCTGCACCGAAAGGGCGCGGGGGACGGGTGCGGGAAGAAGCCCCTTGGGGCCGGTGAACACGTCGGCGCTCAGGGCGATCGCGGAGGGCGCGACAGGATGCCGGCCAGCGATCTCGGGGTGGCTGACCCGTCCCGCGTGCAGCAGTTGGGCGAAGATCCTCCCGCCGTTGGCATGTACGGCGGCGTTCACGGTCCGCCATGCGGCGATCTGCTCGTCGTTGTGGAGTCCGGGGGTGCAGGGGGCCGACTGTCCTTGCAGGCTGGGCTGGGTGGACTCGGTGACGATCAGACCTGCGGTGGCGCGCTGGGCGTAGTACGTCGCCATCGACGGCGTCGCCAAGCCGTCCGACGTGGCCCGGTTCCGGGTCATCGGTGACATGACGATGCGGTTAGGAAGCGTGAGGTTTCCGAGCTGGTAGCTGTCGAAAATGCTGGTCACGGGGTTCTCTCTTGCCTCGGAAGTTGGTCAAGCCGTTCGCGGGCTACGCTAAAACCTGACGTTGACGTCAGAGGCAAGTTCTGTGGCCCGGGTCACACAGGAGGCATCGATGCGCATCGGCGAACTCGCCGCGAAGGCAGGGGTCAGCGTGCGAGCCCTGCGCTACTACGAGGAGCAGAACCTGCTTGCCTCCGAGCGCAGCCCGGGTGGGCAGCGGCACTACCCGGACGGCGCGGTCAGGCACGTCTATCTGATCCAGGAGATGTACCAGGCGGGGCTGCCGAGCAAGTCGATCGCGGAAATCCTGCCGTACCTCGCGACCGGCATGGTGACGCCGCCGCTGCTCGAGCGGCTCGCGGCGGAAAGAGATCGTATCGACCGGCAGATCAGCGCTCTGGTCGCAACCCGCGACAGGCTCGATGCCGGCATCGCCGAAGCGGCCGCGAACGCGGCCGCGGGTGCGCGGTGCCGCCTCGCCTGAGCGACGTCTTGCGACTACCGAGTCTGGGCACCAGCGAGCCTCCTCCCAATCAAGGAAGGGGGCTCAATTGCTCTCGGCCGCATGGTGACTCCGGACGGCCCTCAGACCCACTCGATCCCGGAGACGATCCCCGCAGCGTTTCCAGTGTTGGGCAACGGTGTCAGGAGGACACCTCCGGCGCAGACGGGCGAGAGCGGGAATCGCCAGCCGCAACCAGTGCGAAGACCGCCTCGCCCTCGCTCGCCCCCGCCAGGGCCTCCATCACCCCATCGAGTGCTCCGCTCACGTCAATGGGTGTGGCGATGCGGGCGTCGGACCAGCGTTCTTGACCATCAAAGGCGACAACTTCTTGCCAGTCGGGCCGATTTGTATGGCCATATCCATCTGCGGGCAGACACCGCAGTCGAAGCACAGGGGCCAGAGGCAGTCCTCCACCTCGGTCTCATCGAGGGCGACCTTCCAGCACTACCCACACCGCCCGCACCTCCGAGAACTGGGGACTTGAGGGCTACATTCATCAAGGTGTTGCCACCGCCACACGTTGAAGCTCTGGCTTAGACGTCGAGCGGGACGATCCCTTGGGGCGCTTCCGGTTCGCCGCGGGTGACGCCGAAGGGCGTCGGCCGCGGCGAACCGGGCGATGTCATCCGTCGATGCGGTGCTGGGTCCAGAACGAGGTCAGGTCCGTGGTCGTGACGGCCTGGGCGGCGGCCTTGAACTCGGCCGTGGTCGAGACGCCGTACCAGTGCGAAGTGGCGTAGTCCTTCAGGAGCTTGGCCATGACACTGTCGCCGAGGACGCGGCGCAGATCGTGCAGGGCGCACTTGCCGTATCCGTAGACGACGGTGGAGTACCGGGAGGAGTGGGCGTCCCAATAGGCCATCGAATTGGTGATCTTCTCGGCCGTCGAGGCCCACGAGACGCTGTTCCAGCAGTTGGTGCCGGTCTTGCTGAGCGCCAGATCGGTGGCGTAGTCGGTGAACGCCTCATCGAGCCAGGGGTTGTTGTACTCGTCGTCGCCGACAATCCCGTACCACCACTGGTGTCCGATCTCATGGGTGAGCGCTGTGGTGCTGACCAGGTCGAGGACGAACCCCGGGTACTCCATGCCGCCGAACCAGAAGTTGTTGTCGATCACCGCGTCCAACTCGCCGTACGGATAGGCGCCGAACCGCGACGCGTGGGCGTCCACGGCGGTCTTGGCCGTGGTGAGCATCGACTGCGCATCGGACGAGCTGATGCCGGAGACGGAGTAGACGTTCACCGGGGTTCCGGCCGTCGAGGTGCCGGAGATCTTGGTGAAGGGGCCGGCCGCCCAGGCGAAGTCACGGACCTTGGAGGCGGTGGCCGTGGTGACCGTGCGTCCGCTGGAGCCGGGGGTGTCGACCGAGGCGCCGGTGGCCGGCACCAGCAGGGTGCTCGGGTGGTCGAGGGTCACCTTGAAGTCGGCGGCCAGGGAGTAGAACGACTCGCCGTTGTTGGTGTACGGGTCCAGGTGCCAGCCCGCCGCGTCCTTGACCGCGAGGAGGGGCAGGGCGTTGCCGATGAAGCTGAAGGCCCCGTCGTGGCCGAAACGGTCGGCGCCGCTGGGGACGGTGATCCCCAGGTCGAAGCCGATCGTGGCCGTCTGTCCCTGTGGCAGGGGTGTCGGCAGCGTGATTTTGAGGGCCGTGCAGTCGACCGAGAGCGCGCCCGCGGAGCCGCCTGTGACGTTGCTGACCGTGATCGGCATGGACGAGCAGGTGCCGTGGTAGTTGTCCCACAGCCTCAGGTACACCTCGCTGAGCGCGGTGGAGGAGGCGTTGGTGAAGACCGCGCTCTCATGACCGGTCCAGACGGTGCCGCTGGTGTTGCTGCTCAGATTGACGGTGTACGAGGGTGCGGCCGGGGTGCGCGTGGAATCGGCCGGCGGGGTGGTGTCGCCGGAGGTGTTGAGGGCGACGTCGTCGAGAACGAAGCTCGTCTGGAGGCTGGAGTCCTCGGTGCCGGTGAAGGCGAGGTTCACGGTCTGACCCACGAACGCCGACACGTCGAACGACTTCTGCACATAGCCGGTGGCCTTGTTCAGGTTCGAGTACGTCGCCAGCGTCGTACTGCCGATCTTCGCCGTCAGCTTGTCGTACGCGGTGGACGAGGTCGTCTCGGTGGTGTCGATGTGCAGCCAGAAGGTGAGGGTGGCGCTGCCGCATCCGGACGGGATAGTGACGCTCTGCGCGAGGGTGTCGGTGTGCGTGCTGCCGACGCCGTTAAGCCAGGCGAAGCTGGTGCCGCCGTGGGCGCTCTGCCCGGAGCGGTTGGTGATCACGCTGGTCGACGACTGGTTCCAGGGCGAAGTGCCGCTCTCGAAGCCACCGTTGGTGACGACCTGCGCCGGGGTGCAGGCGGCGGCCCGGGATGCCGCGTGTGGCGTGGCTGCGGCAGGGGCGACGGGGAGAGAGACACCGGCCGACGCGGCGAGGACGAGGACGCTCGCGGCGAGGGCCTTGCGGGGGGTTGGTCTCACGCGAAACTCCTTTACGGCGGCCGGGATTCCGGCCTGCTCGATAGCCGCCCGGACGGCTGGGGTGCGCCGGAGGCGGCTGGGTGCGGGAAGCCTGACAGATTTGACCGAGACATGCCATTAGTCATGGCGACCGGGGACGGGCCGGGGCGCGCCCGGGCGCATCCCGAACAGGAAACGCGTCACTGGTGTGCGCCGCACGAGCAGGTCGTAGGCGGCCAGGGTCAGACAGAGCGAAGCCGCCACGATCAGCGCGTATTTGACCGGGATCGAGGCATCCGTACCGACCACGCCGTACGCCACCGCCACGACGATCGGCTGGTGCAGCACGTACAACGGCAGCGCCCCGACGGCCAGATAGCCGAACAACCGCCGACGCCGGCCGACATCGGCCTTGCCCCCGCGCCCTTCGTCGGGTGCCGGCGCAGGCCGCGGTCGCCGGTCGAGCAGGCCGACGATGCCCACGATCCAGCACCAGCCCGCCGCTCCGTACAGCGTCCGCGCCAGCACCGCGGGACCGGTCCAGTCCATGAAAGGGTCGCCGTCGGCCATGAGGCCGGGCGCACTGGCGGCGAAGAGGAGCGGACCGAGCACGGCCGCCACCACCGCGTCACGACGCATCGCCGCCCGCAGCCGTTCGTCGCCGGCCAGCACGAATCCGTACACGAAGAACAGCAGATACGTCCACCGATGCCAGGCCGCGTAGTTCTCCTCGAGGCCGAGCAGCGCGCACATCACGGCAACCGGCAGCGCCGCGAGCAGCACCACGCCCCGCCGCTCGCACGCACGGGCCACACCGTCGCGGATCCGCCGCACGTACACGGCTGGAACCCACGGCGCCGTCAGCGCGAGCAACAGGGAGAACGTGAGCAGCAGCACCACGAACCACAGATGCCCTGTCTCGAAGTATTCGCCCTGAACGACGAAGGGGAACTCGGACAGGTCCAGATGTACGTCGAAGAAGCGCGGCAGGAAACGGAGATACGACTCGTCGTAGCCGGGGTGCGAGGCCCGTTCGCGCAGCCATTGCGGGACCGGCAGCAGCACCGCCGTCGCGAACAGCAGAGGTACGCCGAGCCGCAACAGCCTTTCCCGGGCGAAGCCGCGAGGACCGCGGCGGCGCAGCGAGTACCAGGAGCCGAGGCCCGCGACGAAGAACAGCATCGGCATCGCCCAGACCACCCCGAAACCGCCGATGACCAGGATCGTGTCGGTGGTGTCGCGGTTCTTGACGTAGAAGTCGCTGTCCGTGGCGAAGACCAACGCCGAATGGAAGAAGACGAGTCCGATGACGACCAGGGTGCGGATCGCGTCCAGCTCCGTGCGTCGCCCCGACGCGGCTGTCGGCTCGGTCATGCCGCCTCCCCCCGTGGGCCCATGGCGGCACCAGTGTCCGGCTTGCGTGGCGCCGACCGCCAGGGTCGATCAAGGCGTTTTGCGAATCCCCTCGCTCAACGCGGGCGTCAACCGCGCCCAGGCATTGTGGAGTTCGCCCGTCACCGGCCCGGCGACCGCCGCGCCACGATCGCGTGCGGTGCGGACGGCCGGCGGGACGAGCGCCTCGGGCACGCCGTGGACGAGGTGGCGGAACCGCTCGGGCGGGCGCCGCGTGGACCAGGCCGGTCTGCTGAACGCCCACACGTAGGTGGACCAGTGGCCCTCGAAGGTGACGGCCAGGTCGGCGACGCGGGCGTAACCCGGCGCGGGTGGACGTCCGGGTTGAGCACGACGGGCGCGGCGCCGAGCCGACGGACGGTCCCCACCGGCCGTCTGCGGGCGGGCAGTTCGGCCGAGGTCGCGGTCACCCGGTCGAGGAAGCAGCGTACGCACGGGTGGCTGCCGCGATCAGGCGGTGCCAGGCGCCCGGATCCTCGGCCGGGTGGACGTACGGCGGGATCGGCAGACTCACGGCGCGCGGTCGCCTTCCCAACCGAGGGGAGGGAGTCGCGCCGGTCACGATGAGTCAGCGGCTCGCAGGACGTCCAGTGCGGTGACCGCCACGTGCAGTTCGGTGCGCTGTTCACCGGATTCGAGGTCGCACGCGAGGAGGCGCTCGATGGTCCGCAGGCGCTGGTAGACGGTCTCCCGGGAAAGATTGCCACGGCGCGCGGCGGTGGTCTTGTTGCCTGCCACGTCCAGGTAGTGGCGCAACGTCGTCAGGAGATCCGTGCCGTGTCGGGTGTCGTGGTCGAGGAGGCGGCCGAGCTGTCGTTCGGCGTAGTCCTGGACGCGAGTGTCCTCGCGGAGCGCGTACAGCAGTCGGCGCAGACCGATGTCGGACAGCTCGTAAAAGGACCGGCCCTCGGGAAGTGGCTCGCCGGGCACCGCCGCCTCGGCCACGCGGGCCGCCTCGCGGAAGGAACGGGCGGTGTCGGCCAGGTCCGTGACCTCGGAACCGACGCTCACCACCGCCCCGGGGACCAGGCCCAGCGCAGTATCACTCAGCCGCTCGACCGTGGGCCGCCAGGGCTGGGAGGAACGCAGGGCCAACAGGATGCCGAGGCGGCCGGGGGCCAATTGGCCGACGAGTGCTGGGATGCCTGCCGTGCGGAGTTCCTGGGACAGTCGGATCTCCGGCTCGGCGCGGGCGTTCTCCGAGCGGACGTCCACCAGTAGGGCGACGAAGTCGCTGCCCTCAGTGGGCAGGCCCAGGGCGGCGCAGCGGGCGCGGGCGTCCTCGGGGGAGCGGTGACGTTGCTCGGCGAGATCCCGCAAGGCACTTCGGTGCGCGGTGCGTTCCCACGGCGTGGAGTGGATCAGGCGGGCGATGGTCAGGGCCATCGCCGTCCTCTCGAGTACGGTGACGTCCTCGGGTCCGAAAGTGGTGGAAGCCTCGGAGACGGACGCGCCGGACGGGGCCGGCAGCATGGTCACGCGGCCCCATCGTTCGCCCTGGTACTCCACCGGTGCCACGAGCCAGCCCTCGGGTCCGCACACCTCCGTGTGATCGCGGGACGGGGTCTTCCTGGAGCGCTGTTCCCAGCCGGTGAGCGCCTCCTCCAGCGTGCTGGCGGAGGGTTCGCAGATCAGCGCCTGGTGCACCAGGTTCTCCAGGACGAGAGTGTGGCCGCTCATCTCCGCCGCGGCGCGCACCACGTCCTTGGGGCCCGCGCCGCGGAGCGTCAGGGCGGTGAACGCCTCGTGGATGCGCTGCGTCCTGCGCATCGCGTCCGCCTGGCTGCCGAGGATAAGTGCGTGGACGACCTGGGTGACCTCCAGGAAGTTGACGTCCTTGGCCAGGGTGATGAGCGGCAGGTCGCGGGCCCGGCAGGCGTGGACGAGCGGGTCGGGCGGGCGGTGATAGCGCCGCACGAGTTCGATGACCAGGGCTGCGGCTCCGATGTCCGCGAGTTCGTCGACGTACCGGCGCACGCCCGCCGCGTCCTCGGGCAGGGGCATGCCGGTCGTCAGGACGAGTTCGCCGCCCTTGAGGAAGGAAGCGGGGTCCGTCAGCTCGGTGATGTGGACCCAGCGGACCGGCCGGTCGAGGTGGGTCACGCCGGTGACGACCTGCGGCTGTCCCGCGGCCAGAACGGGGAGGGCCAGGACGTCGGCGACGGTGGGTGGGCGGCCTGTCGTGGGGGAGTCGAGGGCGCCCGTGTCAGGCGGCCGGGACGTTCCGTCGTTGTCACTCATAGTGCCTCCCTGCGTGCCCGGACACTGTGACAAGTGACGTTGACCTGCGCAAGAGCGGTCCAACGGCTGGCCGTGCGGCCCCGGCGGCGCTTCGCCGACCGGGGCGGTTGACACAACGTCCGAACACCGGGTCTCCGCCGGACACATCACGCGTTGCCCGCGTCCAGGGCGGCCGAGATGCTCGGGATGCCGGAGCAGACCACAACGTACGGCCGGGAGACGATCATGACCGCACTGTCGCCGCACCTTCGCCAGGCCACGCCCGTGGTGGCGGTCCGGGGCGAGGGCGTCCACCTCTACGGCGAGGACGGCCGACGCTACCTGGACTTCACCGCCGGGATCGGCGTCACCAGCACCGGGCACTGCCACCCCGAGGTCGTGGCCGCCGCGCAGGAGCAAGTGGGCACGCTTGTCCACGGCCAGTACACGACAGTCATGCACCAGCCGTTGCGGCGGCTGGTCGACAGGCTGGGCGAGGTGCTGCCGGCCGGACTGGACAGTCTGTTCTTCACCAACTCCGGCAGCGAGGCCGTCGAAGCCGCGCTGCGGCTGGCCCGGCAGGCCACCGGCCGGCCGAACGTCCTGGTCTGCCACGGCGGCTTCCACGGCCGTACCGTCGCCGCCGCCTCCATGACCACCTCCGGCACGCGCTTCCGGTCCGGCTTCTCCCCGCTGATGAGCGGAGTGGTCGTCACCCCCTTCCCGACGGCCTTCCGCTACGGCTGGGACGAGGAGACCGCCACCCGCTTCGCCCTCCAGGAACTCGACTACACCCTCCAGACCATCTCCTCGCCCGCCGACACCGCCGCGGTCGTCGTCGAGCCGGTGCTTGGCGAGGGCGGCTACGTGCCTGCCACCCGCGCCTTCCTCGAGGGACTGCGCGAACGGGCCGACCGCCACGGCTTCCTGCTGATCCTCGACGAGGTGCAGACCGGCGTCGGCCGCACCGGCCGCTTCTGGGGCCACGACCACTTCGGCGTCACCCCGAACATCCTCGTCACCGCCAAGGGCCTGGCCAGCGGCTTCCCCCTGTCGGGCATCGCCGCCTCAGAGGAACTGATGAGCAAGGCCTGGCCGGGCTCGCAGGGCGGTACGTACGGCGCCAACGCCGTGGCGTGCGCCGCGGCCTGCGCCACGCTCGACGTCGTGCGCGACGAGAAGCTCGTGGGGAACGCCGAGGCGATGGGCGCCAGGCTGCGCGCCGGCCTGGAGGCGGTGGCCAACCGGACGCCGGCCATCGGAGACGTACGGGGTCTCGGGCTGATGCTCGCCTCCGAGTTCGTCACCGAGGACGGCAGCCCCGACCCCGAGACCGCCGCCCGCGTGCAGCGCGCCGCCGTGGACGAGGGCCTGCTCCTGCTGCTGTGCGGGGCCTGGAACCAGGTCGTGCGGATGATCCCGGCACTGGTGATCGACGAGGCGGAGGTCGACGCGGGGCTCCAGGCGTGGGCGGCGGCGGTGCAGGCGGGTACTGCCGGGGCGTCCGGCCGATGACGGACGCCACCGGCGACCTGGCGGGTCTGGTGGCCCGTATCGCCGGGACCGGAACTTCGGTTTCGAGGAGCGGCACACGACACCTCGATGGCCGTCGCCGAGCTGGCCCTGAAGCCACGCCCCGACGAACTCCCGGACGGGCAACGGGCAGTCGTCGTGGCCGACGGCTTCAGCTGCGCCACGCAGGTCGACCACCTCGCCGGTGGCCGCGGCGTCCGTGCCCTCCATCTCGCGGAACTGCTCGACCCAGCCGCCGATCAACCAGGAGGAACCTCATGACGGACGTACCGAAGCAGTTGTTCATCGGTGGCGCCTGGGTGGACGCCGCAGACGGTGCCACCATGCCCGTGGACGACCCCGCGACCGGCGAGATCCTCTGCCACGTCGCCGACGCGGGCACGAAGGACGCCCGGCTGGCCGAGGACGCGGCTGTTCACGCGCAGGAGGAGTGGGCCCGTACGGCGCCCCGGGCTCGCAGCGAAATCCTGCGCCGCGCGTACGAGATCATCCTCGATCGCACCGACGACCTCGCCCTCCTCATGACGTCCGAGATGGGCAAGCCGCTCGCCGAAGCCAGGGGGGAGGTGGCGTACGCGGCCGAATTCTTCCGCTGGTTCTCCGAGGAGGCCGTACGCATCGACGGCGGCTACGGCACGCTGCCCGACGGCCGCAACCGCATGCTGCTGATGCGCCGACCCGTCGGGCCCTGCCTGCTGATCACCCCGTGGAACTTCCCGCTGGCCATGGGCACCCGCAAGATCGGCCCGGCGATCGCGGCCGGGTGCACGATGGTGCTCAAGCCCGCCCCGCAGACCCCGCTGTCCAGCCTCGCCCTGGCCGGCATCCTGAAGGAGTCCGGGCTGCCGGACGGCGTGCTCAACGTTGTCACCACCTCACGTGCCGGTGAGATCGTCGAACCGCTGCTGCGGGGCGGCCGCATCCGCAAGCTGTCCTTCACCGGCTCCACGCAGGTCGGGCGGATTCTGCTCGCCCAGTGCGCTGACACCGTCGTACGCACCTCGATGGAACTGGGCGGCAACGCCCCGTTCATCGTCTTCGACGACGCCGGCCTCGAGGCTGCCGTGGACGGAGCGATGACCGCCAAGATGCGCAACATGGGCGAGGCGTGCACGGCCGCCAACCGCTTCTTCGTACACCGCTCCGTGGCGGACGAGTTCGCGCAGCGGCTCGCAGGACGCATGGGGGCGCTCGTCGTCGGCCCCGGCACACAGGAGGGCGTGGACGTGGGCCCGCTGATCGACGACGCGGGGCGCGCCAAGGTTGAGGAACTGGTCGCCGACGCCGTCCGACGAGGTGCCCGGGTGCTGGTCGGCGGCGCCGCGCCGAGCGGGCCCGGCTGTTTCTATCCGCCGACCGTGCTGGCCGGTGTGGACCCGGGCAGTCGGCTGATGGAGACCGAGATCTTCGGGCCGGTGGCGGCGATCCTCACCTTCGACGACGAGGACGAGGTGATCCGCGCGGCGAACGACACTCCGTGGGGCCTCGTCGGTTATGTCTTCACCGAGAGCCTCGACCGTGCGCTGCGGGTCAGCGAGCGGCTGGAGGTCGGCATGGTCGGCCTCAACACAGGGCTGGTGTCCAACCCCGCCGCGCCGTTCGGCGGCGTCAAGCAGTCCGGGCTCGGACGTGAGGGCGGCAGTGTCGGGATCGAGGAGTTCCTGGATTACAAGTACCTCGCTGTGCCGGTGCGATGACGGGCGGGGCGGCGGTCATGCCCTGCCGGCGCCGCCCCGCCGTCGCACCTCGCACCGCGCGGGCCGCCCCTGTGCCCGGTCCTCGTCCGATCGGGCACAGGGAGGACGGTCCTGTGCCGTGCCGCCGCACGTCTGCCGGCCTCCGTGGCGGTCAGATGGGTGAGGATCGCCTGCCCTGTGGCCGTGGCGTGCAGCGGCGATGTGTCGCCGATCTCGCGGAACGTCCGCAGCGCGCGGTACGCGGCGAAGGCGTCGTAGACCGCGCCCGCATGATCGCAGTCGACCCTGTCGACGACCACCATGCAGTGCAGCGCGTCAGGCACGGAGAGATGACCGGCTGCGCTGATACGGCGCCCTGGCGCCGGCCGAGAGGGGCGCCGGTTCCCGGCGGCACCCACGGCTCGCTGAGAATCTGGATCGGTCGGAGAAAGGCGTGTACGTAATAAGTGTGTCGATCACCTGTGCTGCCCGGGCCCGCTGTCAGTGGCGGGTGGGGCGCACTCACTCGTGGGCGGCGGTCGGCCAGCCACAACCCTGTGCGTCACTCCCGTGCCATGTCGGACTCCGCGGAACTCGCCGCCGACTCGGCGTCCTCGACCAGTTTCTGCAGATGCGTGAGATCCGTGGAGGAGGCAGGCGCAGGGCTCTGCGTGTTGTCGCCGTGGCTGCCGCATGCTGTCAAAAGGAGCAGCACGGCGGCGCCGGCGGCCACTCCCGCGTGGCGCGCGCGGATCACTTGTCGGCTCCGTTGTCGTGTGCCTCGCACCACTTCTCCACGTCGGCCAGATCCTTTTGGCGCGCCTCCAGGGTGGGTACGAGGGATCGTCGGAAGGTGAGCCGGCCGTTCAGATAGGTCTCGATCTCCGTGTGTCCGGCGGACTTGGCATGGGCCACGCGCTGTTCCAGGCGGGCGATGGAGCCACGCTGTGACGCGTCCGCCTGCAGCCGGTCGAGGATGCGGTGGATGCGGTGGTCGATCTTCGGCGCGCGCTTGCACAGCGCGGGCGCGCCGTCCCCCGTGGGGGCGCCCGATGGCGTGGGCTGCGGGTCGTCGGCCGTCGCGGCGCCTGCCGCACCGAACAGCGTGCCGACGGCGACCAGCGAGACGACGGTTGTCCTGGTCCTTGGCATGGCGAACTCCTCTGCGTTCACGGGCGGTTGCCCTCACGCCCGGAAAGCTAGGAGTCCTCTCTGTGGAATTCTTGTGGCCGGCCCGCGGTCGTGATCATCCAGTTGCGCTGGAGGGGAAGCGTGGCCTCCGCGCCCGCCGAGCCGTTGATCAGCGGCAGGGTGACCTCGATCCGGGTGCCCGGCCCTGTCGGCGGGTTCAGTATGCGGATCCGGCCCCGGTGCAGGTCGATCTGCTGGGCGACGAGGGTGAGCCCGAGGCCAGAACCCGGGCTGTCCGGTCGGCGCTTGAAGCGTTGGAAGACCTCAGAGCGTTGGTCGGGCCGGATGCCCGGTCCCCGGTCGTCGACGACGAGGACCGCGGAGCCGCCGCTCGCGCGCAGCGTGATCTCGACCTGCGCGGGCCGACCGTCCTCGCAGCCGTGCACGAGCGCGTTCGCGAGAAGGTTGTCCACGACCACGCGCAGCCCGGGCTCCCAGCCGTGGACGCGCAGTCCCACCGCGCAGTCGATGGAGATCCGGGCGAGCGGATGGTGTCGCCGCTGTTCCTGCGCGCTCGCCTCGACGACGTCCGCGAGGTCCACCCGGCCGAAGGCATCCGCCTCGACCAGGTCGCCGCGACCGAGTTCGCGCAGCATCACCAGCAGCCCCAGCAGTCGGGCGTGCTCGCGGCGCAGGTCGCCCAGCACTTCGTCGCGGTCGGGCCCGGGAAGCTCCGGATGTTCGGTGAGGATCTCTAGATTGGTCTGCATGCTCATCAGCGGAGTGCGCAGTTCGTGCGAGGCGGCCGAGGCGAAGGAACGGGCCGTGGCGAGCGCCTCGGCGGTTCTGGCGGCCTGTTCGTCGTAGCGGGTCAGGACGGTCTGCAGGGTATGCGCCAAGTCGTCGACCTCGGCGATCCGCGTCGCAACGTGCTCCAGCCGGGCCGTGTTGCTACGTGGGTCCAGGCCGCTCGCACGGTCCCGCAGGCGGCGCAGCGGACGGCTCGCGCGGGTGGCGACGGCCCCGGCGAGCAGTGCGGACAGCGGCGCGGCGAGCAGCGCGACGGTCACCACCCGCCTGCGGACCAGGCGCAGTTGGGACTCACCGGCCGTGTCCGGCGCGAACAGCCATAGCGTGCCGCGTACGCCGGGCCGCGATCCGGTCACCCGCGTCGACAGAACCCGCCAGCTCCGGCCGTCGGCCCGCAACGTCACCGGGACCGCCGCGCTCTTCGGCAGCGCCACACCTTCGTCGGGTTGCGGGCCGCCGACGAAGGTCTCCTCGGGACCGATCAGCCGTACGCCCACGTCCAGGGCGGAGGTGAACAGCCGCCGCTCCCGGGCCTGTTCCACCGCCGCCGAACGGTCGGCGGCGCTCGCGCGCAGCAGCCCGCGCGCGTCCTTGGCCACCGCTGTGGCGCGTTCGCGCAGGTGAGTGTCCTGCTCGTCGTGCAGATCCGTCGCGACCAGCCGCAACAGCAGCCAGCCGGTGGCCAGGACCAGTACGGGCACGGTGGCCCCGACAGCCAGGGCGATCCGAGTGGACAGTCTCATCGCCCGGCCCCCGCACCGTCGTCCCGCAGTACGAAGCCCACTCCTCGTACGGTGTGGACGATGCGGGCGCGGCCCGATGCCTCCAGCTTGCGCCGCAGATAGCTCACGAACGTGTCCACCGCGTCGGTGCGCACCTCGAAGTCGTACCCCCAGACCCGGTCGAGGAGTTGGTCGCGGCTGAGCACGAGGCCGGCGTTGCGCGCGAGCACGTGCAGAAGCTCGAACTCGCGTCGCGTCAGTTCCACGGGGTTCCCGTCGAGGCTCACCCGGCGGGCCGCGGGATCCAGCAGCAGTCCGCCCACTCGTACGGTGTCGGTGTCCCGCGGCGGTCGGCGCCGGAGCAGGGCCTGCAGGCGCAGCACCAACTCCTGCAGGGCGAAGGGCTTGACCAGATAGTCGTCGCCGCCGGCCTGCAGCCCCGCGATCCGGTCGGTGGTCTCGTCGAGCGCGGAGAGCATCAGGACGGGTACGTCGTTGTTCTCGCCGCGCAGCGTCCGGCACACGTCGATGCCGCTGAGGTCCGGCATGGAGATGTCCAGCACGATCGCGTCCGGTGGCGTCCGTCTGATCACGGCCAGCGCCGGGCGGCCGCCGTCGGCGAGGTCCACGGTGAACCCGCCGAGCCGCAGCCCGCGTTCCAGCGAGCGCCGTATCGCCGCGTCGTCGTCGACGACCAGGACACGGCCCCGGTCTCCGCTCATCGCCACACACCCCCAGGTCGCTGGAAACCGGCCATTGCGCCCGGCCCGCCCATGGTGCATCAGCCCCGTCGGGCGCCCCCTCGCCGCCCGCGGGCACGAAACGGTAACGAAGGATTTGTGTGGCGTAATTGAACGACCTCGAAGCGTAACGTCCCCTGTCCTGGGGGCTCGTGGGGGAGCCACCAGGTGTGGGGGAGGGGATGTCATGTCCGTCATGACGGGGGTACGAGGGCTGCCCGGAATCGCTCGGACTCGCCTGATCGCAGCGGTCTGCCTGGGACTCATATGCGCCACGCTTACGGGGTGTGGGGACGGAGGTTCGACAAATGCCGGCGCGTCGTCGGCTCCTCCCAGCGCCCTGGCGTCCAGTCCGACGGCGTCCACCTCGCCGCCCGAACCGACGCCCTCGGTCACCGACGTACCGACGACCCGGACCGACGACCCGGTCACGGAGTCTCCGGAGGACGAACCGTTGTCCGACGGCGCGTCGGACGCGTCGGCGCTGTGGGGCAAGGCGTACAGCGGTACCGCCGACGTCTCCGTCGACATCTACGACTTCTGCAACGCCGACGGCTCCCGCCGCCTGGCCGACAGCCAGACCTACTCCCTGGCGAGCACGCTCAACCTGAGCCGGCCGCGGACCGGCGGGGACGAGACCGAGGACAACCCATTCTCCCTGCTGTTCGCTGCGGGTGACCCGTCCCAGGCCGGTGCTGTGTCGTTCTGGTCCTCGGCGGTCAGTACGACCTCCGGCCAGGACCTGGCGGGCAACCCCCGTGATCCGCACCTGCTGCTGACGTACTGGGATGTGGGCTGGTCCGACGGCGAACTGGACGCCCGGCTGACCGACCCGCACGTCCAGGAGGCCGTGGCCCTCAATTTGCTCAACTGGCCGAGCCCTGTCGTGGCCTGTCGATCCGACCTCGGCGAATTGCCCGGAGGCTATCCGCACGCACTGGCCTCCGGTACGACCTTCGCGGGACAACTCGACGGCTCCACGGCATCCCTGACGGCAGAGGGCACCAGCACCGACAGCCTGATCGAGTTCCGCTTCGAATTCCAAGGGACCGCCTCGTGAGGCGGCGGACGTGGAAGACCGGACACAGGCACACCGCACACAGGCACACCCGACACAGGCAGACCGGACGCGGGGAGGCCGGATGACGACGACCGACCGACTTGACCGCTGGAGCCTACGGATCGCCGCGTGGGCCGCGCCCGGTGAGACAGCGCTGGCCGCTCAGACCACTCGGGCCTACGCCGCGGGTGGCACCACCCGCCGGAACCTCTTCTCCTCGCGCGGACACGCACCCGGCGGAATGGGCGGCGGGACGGTCTCTGTCCTGCCCGCGGTGCTGGACGGACTGGCCTACGCCGCCGAGGCCATCAAGTCGGCGTTGGCGAGCCCGGAGTTGAGCAACATGCTGTCCGCCGCCGGCTTGTTGCTCGGACTGCGGGCGCAGCGTTCCGAATCGTCACGACACGCTCTGGAGGGAAGCGACCCGGCGTCGCCACGACACGCTGTGGACGGAAGGGACCCGGTCCTGCCACGACACGCCGACGGGGGCGACGGCGCGGATCCGGACGCGAGCGGGGATGCTCCGGGCCGGACCGGTCAGATGCACAGTCCTGACCCGGATCCCACCACGGACGACACCCGCCCATCGTCCGCGCCCACGACGGAGGTCATGCGAGCCGCCCTGCAGATGAGCGGACGGCTTCGAGCCCGGGGGATCGAGCCGTCCGAGGCCGACAAGTTGGCCGCCCGGGTGACCGCCCAGTTGCTGGCCCACGACGATCCGGCCGAGGTGGCCGCGTTCCTCGACGCCCTCGTTGCCGAGGAGCCGCCACAGCCGGCCGTGCGCGGGGCTCAGCCCCGGCGGACAGGACTGCACCGGTTAGCTGCCGCCGCGTCGGGCCTGCTGTCCCGCGTCGGACGGCCGCGCACGACGGGCCCCCGACCGTCGCCGGGTTCGGACGGAACGAGCCACGGATGAGCAAACCGCCGACCGGACGCTCCCACCCACCGCGCCGACACGGCGGACACCGCCGCACGACGCCATGAGCGGATCCCCGACCTCTTTGCCGGCCCGCTCATGGAGTCCGCCTCCGTGGCTGTGGCTGATGCTGCTCCTGTTCATCGTGCAGGTCCCCTCGCTCATCGGGCACGCCTTCTGGGTGGGTTCGGGGCTGGAGCAATTCGACGGAGCGCGCCTGGGCCGGTTCGTCACCGCGATGTTCAGTCTGGTGCAGTTCCTGCCCCTCTTCTTCCTGCTGGCAGCCGTCCTCGCGATCTTCGCCCCGCGGATGCGCTGCCACTTCGTCGAGCGGCGCTACGGACTGCTTCCGCCCGACCATCCGTTGATGGCCCCGGCGGCAGGGCCACCGCCGGCACCCGGCGAAGTCTCTCAACCTCACTTCCACGACCGGATGACGGCGTTCCTGAATGAGCACGCGCCGGGCACCCGACTGCGCCTCAGCACCCAATCCGGACTCTCCGCCCGCGTCTACCCGAGCAGTTGGCGCGGCATCAGGGTCGGCGTGTTCGCGCCGCTCGTCCACCTGTGGGAGACGGACGTGGAGGCGGCCCGCGCGGTCCTCCTGCACGAGCTCGGGCATCTGCGCCGCGGCGAACAGCATGTCGCCGGGCTCGGCAGCCCCTTCACCGCCCTTGTCCGCGTCTGGCCGTATGTGCTCGCGGGCTTCGTCGTCCTGCCCGTCACCCTGTTGTTCGTCACGGGCAATGCGACCGCCCGGCTGACGCTCGCCGAGGTCGTCCTGGTCCTGTGCAGCGTGCCGAAAGTACTGCTCCTGGTGGTGGCCGCGCTCTGGGCGGCGGAACTGGGGGCGGACCGGTGGGCTGCCGAGGCGGCGGGGCCCGACACCCTCGTACGCGCGCTGCGTCGCCTGGCAGAGGGGGATCACGGAGGCCTGGCCCGGCTCTACCACCCTCCCGTAGGGGTACGGATCTGGTTCGCGACTCGTGGGGAAACCGGCGGGGCACAGCTCCTGTTGACGCTGCTGTGGCCGGTGGCTCTGCTCGCCCAGCTACTGCTGGCCATGCTGGGCGCGGTGCCCGCGTACGTGCTTCTGGGCGCGTCGCGGGATCGAGCCACCAGGGAAGTCCTCGCATTGGCCCACGACACGCTCACAACGGACCCCGCATGGTGGGCGACACTCGCCGTCGTCCTCGTCTGGCCCCTGGCGGCCACTGTCCGATCCTCGGCCGGAGGCCGGCGGGCACCGGCCTTCTCCCTCTCGTCGAGGGTGTACACGACAGCCGTCCTTTTCCCCGCGGTTGTCCTGCTCGTCGGACTTCTGCCTCTTGCGTCCCGCCCGACCGGGGACGTCTTCGCCGACGCCGGGGACGGGCGCGCCACGGCGTCCACGGGGGGACCGAGCGAGGGCGGCGACGGGGCCGACGGTACGTCGACGGCGTGCCCCAGCCGTTCCGCACCGGCTGATCCGACGCGTCCACCAGGGCTCCCTTCCTTCACGCGCGGCGGCCTTCCGACGGCGTCCGGTGGTTCGGCGCCACCCCCTGCGGACGGACCGCGCACCCTCCGCACCCTGAGCGTCACATCCGTCGAAGTGCTGTCCGGATCCAAGGCTCAAGCCCAGGACCTGGTCGACCCTCTCCGTGGAGCCCGCTGGACGCTGCACGGAGACGGCAGCCTGAGCGCCGATGTCGACAGCGTCCCCGTCCTGCGCGGCACCGGCGTCAGCGACACGACGCGCTGGCTCACTGGACAACGCACCGTTCGTACCGACGTCAGCGCGACCACGACCTGGATGGAGGCCCGCCTCGTCGTCGGCACGAACCGGCCGCCACGGCTGGACCTCATCCGGGCGGCAACGCAGGTCATGCGCGCCGTGGTCAACTGCCGTGAATTCACGTCCACATCGAGCACGGCGCAGCGCTTGTCCCTGACGCTGGGCGATCAGTCTTAATTGCGGGTTAAGCATGCCTTAAGCAATCTTCCTCCGTCCGAGTTACCTCAAATAACCCCAGGCCAGGGGGATTTGACGATCTCGCCGACCGGTTGGCCGCGGAGTGGTTCGTGCGTAGCATCGGGGCCCATCGGCGGCGCCCGTCGCTCGCGAGAGAGCGCTCTCAAGCGTGCGAGGCATCGACTACTGCGCAAAGGGTTACCGACAACGTTGCCTTCGATGCCGATGGTCACCGCTCCGCGTTCTTCTCCTCATCCCCCCACTGCCTCGCAGAGGCACAAGCACCAAGGAGCACACCGCACATGACACCTCGTCACCAGCGCAACCTCACCCGCCGCAAGCTGTTCATCGCTCTGGGCGGCGCGGCCGTCGCCGCTCCGGCCGTCGCCGCCGTCGCGCCGTACGCCCTTGCCGGAACGACCGAAGGGTCGACCAAGGCGGCGGCTGGCTCGCTGCCCCTGACGATCGTCAACAACAGCGGTTCGTTCGGCAACGCGTCGGTGCACGTCTACATCGTGGGTAACCAGGACGGGAAGCAGGTCCGCGTCACCCAGGACGGCACCCCGGCGCCCATATCCCTCTCGGACAACGGCGCGGACGGCTTCACCGACTACGCCCTCCCGTTGTCCGGCAGCGGCGAGACCCAGCTCTCCCTGCCGTACATGTCAGGTCGTATCTACGTGTCGCTCGGCGAGAAGCTGAAGTTCAAGGCCGTGGCGGACGGTAACGGCAACGCGGCTCTGCAGTATCCGGCCGGCTGGGTCACCTCGGATCCCAACTTCGCCGTGCTGCACGACTGTGCCGAGTTCACCTACAGCGCGGCCGGCATGTTCTGCAACACGACGATGGTCGACATGTTCAGCGTGCCGATGAGCATCCGGCTGAACGGGGCGAAGGAGCAGACCACGGGCACCCTGCGCGACGGCGGACGTGCCGCCGCCTTCGCCGCCGTACGGCAGATCGAGGGCTTCGCGCCGCTGGTGGTGGAGGACGTGCGCGTCATCGCCCCTGGGCACGGACTGGACGCAGGCCTGTTCGCCAAGGACTACTTCGCCCCGTACATCGACGAGGTGTGGAGCACGTACACCGGCAAGGACCTCACCGTCACCACCAACGCCGGCACCTTCACCGGCCGGGTGCGCGCCGACAAGTTCACGTTCGACGGCCCTGCCTCGGTCTCCTTCGGCAAGCCCTCCTCCCGTGACGTCCTCTTCTGCGACGGCAACCTCGCCGCGCCCAACGACGGCACCACCGGCCCCGTCGCCGCGGTTCTCGGCGCCGGCTTCAACCGCTCCACACTGCTCAGCAACCCTGCCCAACCGGCCACCAGCGCAGGCGACTTCTACAAGGCCGAGCTCACCAACCACTACTCCAAGGCGATCCACGCGGCGACCGAGGACGGCAAGGCCTACGGCTTCGCCTTCGACGACGTCGCCGACTTCGCCTCCTACATCCAGGACACCGCGCCCACGGCGATCGGCCTCACCCTGACACCTTTCTAGGGCCCCTGAGCCTTCCTGAGCCGGTCACGACCCGATGCGTGTGCCCCAACCGCCGGCACCGGCGACGGTGTGGGCGACATGTGCGGCGGCGACGTTCAGCGCTGCGTGGCCGGTGGATTTGAAGAGGGTGAGTCCGGTCTCGTCCCGTCGGCCGGGTAGGTGGCCGGCGAGGACGACGGGGAGCGTGGGGCCGACGGTCGCGTGCAGTCCGATCCGGGCACGTGGTCACTGGATTCGCCGGGCGGCCGCGTCGAGGAACGCGCGCACCGCCTGTTCGAACTCGGCTTCGAGTGCGATGAGCCTTTGCCGATCCTCAGCCTGACGGATCTCGCTGATCTTGGCAGACACGGCGTCCATCAACTGACGCAGTACCGGTTCGTCCGCCACAAGGTGGAGACGGAAGGCGGCAGCTTCGGCGGCCGCTCCCAATCGGTCGCTCTCCAGCTGCGCAGCCCTGTACGCATCCTCGTCGCGAGGTGATCGCCTTCGGCGGAACCACAAAGTGATGACCCCGCGCTTGAGTTCTGTGACCGCGCCCGCGTATCCGCCGTACGCGGCCAGACGCTCCTGCCGCAGGCGTTCCTCACGGGCCATGACCTCCGCGCGCTCGACAGTGCGCCGCTGGAACAGATAGGTGCTCAGTGAGCCAATCAGTGTGCCTGCAACGGCTACGACGCTGGCCAAAACGGTGTCCACGGCTGCGAGTTGACCACACTCCACGACGGTTGACCACAGCGTCCTGGTTCATGCCGTCGCGGTGTGGCCCGGGCCTGCTTGACTCGTGCGTGTGGGCCATCACCGATCTGCTCCTCGACCCGAGAGCGCTCGCACTTCCTGCGACCGCGGCCGTGGCGGATGCGCAAAGCGTGCGAATGGTCACCACGACAGGGCTGCCGAATTCCACCTCGGCGGTTTCACTGAGGTCACTGCTTGTGTCCCGCAGTGACCGGCATGCCCGGGGTGACCGGGGGGTGAATGCCTGCTGGACGCTACCGAGCCTCTGTCGCCCGCGATGGCGTCGAAGACCAGACCGAGCACGAGCATCTGCACCGCTACATGCCCCTGACTGCGGGCGAGGGTCTTCACGTCCCGTTCCAGCAGGCCACCTCCAGCCGCCAGACCTACCGTGGATGGTAGGAAGGGGCGAGTGCACATCCTGGATGTGTGCGCGCCCACGATGGCAATGTCAAGGAGCGCGTCATGTCGCGCAACAGCAACTTCGCCGTCTTGGAGAGCTTCGGATCAGCGGTGAACACTGACCACCTCGGCGAACTCGACGCATACGTCGCGCCCGACTCGGTGGACCACGACCCGGCCCCAGGACAGGTTCCGGGACCCGAAGGTTATGAGGAGATGTTCGCCACGATGAGGCGGGCCTTCCCCGATCTGCACATCGAGGTCGAGCACGTCATGGCCACCGACGACGAAATCGCGTTCGCGTACACCATCACGGGCACGCATCTCGGTGAACTGATGGGGCACAGCGCGACCGGAAAGACGGTGAGTTACCGAGGCATGCAGATCAGCCGCTTCGCCGACGGGAAAATGGTCGAGCGCTGGGGTAGCAGCGATGAGCTCGGCATGCTGCGTCAGCTCGGTCTCACCTCGTGATCACCGCACGTCATCCGTAGGCGAGCCTGGCCCGTGAGCTCGTGCACATCGCCGCCGGATTGCGCGATCTGGACCGATGGATCAGCTTCGGGCTGGTCAGCGGGCCGGTCGGCCTGTTCATCGCGGCTGAGGATGACACGGTCCACTTCCGCCGGCTGCAGCGCGGCACCGCCGACCGGGCCCGAAATCGGCGGGACAACGCGCGCCCCAGCGATGAGGCCGCAGCGAACCCGACGACCTGGGCCAGATCCCGCCGGGCCGCTCGCAGACCACCGACATCGCCGGCTTCGGCGGCCTGGCCGACGTCCGGTCCACTTCGACCGCACGCACCACGTCGTGCCCCCGGGCGGCAAGGAGTGCACCAAGAACTACGGGCTGCTGCGTACGGCGCCGCGGGAGTCGGACAAGGTGGGGACCCCCCACGTGATGTGCGGCAAGCAGTACCAGACCACGGGACCCCCACGTGAGCCGCGGCAAGCAGTACCAGACCATGCCGGAGACGAGGCCCGCTTCATCACTGGCGCCGTCGTCACCATGGACAGAGGTGGGACGGCCCAGTGACCGAAACGGCCCGGACCCGCACCACCCGCGATCCGATGAGCGCGGCAGGCTCTGCCACGGCACCGTCGGCGCAGTGGCCTGCCTGCTCACCGGGAGACGGCCATGAGTACCGCTGAGGGAGCCCCGGCCGGTCGCCCGCACGGGACGAGTGGCACGGCCGTGGAGAGGGAGGGCACGGCGGCGGCAGTGATCGACGCGGATGGGTCAGTTGTCGGCTGGACGCAAGGCGCCCACCGGCTCCTGGGCTACGCCGCCGAGGAGGTGCTGGGTCGGCCCTTCGCCAACCTGCTGGTTCCTGCCGGCGCGGCGGGCCGGTCCGGTAGTGCACAGCTGCGTCACCGCAGCGGCCACCAGCTTGAGGTGCGACTGCGCATCTCCCGACTGTCCGCACGGGACGGCGCGAGACGATGGCTGGCCGCGATCGACGCCCACCCTGCCCCCCGCCGGCAACACGAAAGCGAGCGACTCTCGCTGCTGAGCGAGGCCAGCACCCGGATCGGCACCACCCTGGACGTCATGCACACCGGCCAGGAGCTGGCCGACTACGTCGTCCCGCGCCTGGCCGACTACGCCACCGTGGATCTGGCGGAGTCCGCATCGCTCGGCGAGGAGCCCCTGGCGCGGCTGGGGACGAACGCCGGACGCATCCCCGTCTTCCGCCGGGCGGGGGTGGCGTCGATCCATGAAGGCATTCCGGAGTCGTTGTGGGAACGCGGCGAGCCGGTCTTCGTCCCGCCGTCCTCACCGTTCACCCAGGTCCTGACCTCGGGCGAGTCCTATCTCGAGCCTGCGCTGGGCACCGCCCTCGACTCCTGGCTGCAGAGCGATCCGCAGCGGGCCCAGGTCATCGGCGCGACAAGCATGCACACCGTGATGATGGTGCCGATCCAGGCGCGGGGCACCGTACTCGGTATCGCCGTCTTCGCCCGGACCGACAATCCCGCACCATTCGAACAGGACGACCTGGTCCTCGCGGAGGAACTCGTCGACCGCGCCGCGTTGAGCCTCGACAACGCCCATCGGTACACACGCGAGCACACCGCCGCCCTGGCCCTGCAGCGCAACCTCCTCCCGCGCCGCCTGTCCGGCGGACCCGCCCTCGAGGTGTGCTCACGCTACCTCCCCGCAGACATGGACCACGGCGTGGGAGGTGACTGGTACGACGTCATACAGCTGCCCGGCGGCCGGGTGGCCCTGGTCATCGGCGACGTGGTCGGCCACGGCATCCATGCGGCGGCGAGCATGGGCAGTCTCCGCACCGCACTTCGCACCCTCGCGGACATGGACCTGCCCCCCGCCGAGCTCCTGACCCGCCTGGACCACACTGTGGCCCGCCTGGCGCAGGCGGACACAGACTCCCTCACCAACTCCCCAAGCGCTGCTTGCTCCATACTCGGCGCGACGTGCCTGTACGTCGTCTACGACCCGGCCACACGACTCCTCGACATCGCCGCCGCCGGACACCCCCCTCCCGTCGTCGTCACCCCCGCCGGCGAGGCGGCTGTGCAGCAGATCCCCTCGGGTGTCCCCATCGGCCTGGGTCTGGGTCTCTTCGAGCCCGCCCAGCTGGAGATCCCGGTCGGAAGCCTGATCGCCCTGTACACCGACGGGCTGGTCGAGTCTCCGGCCGAGGACATCGAGTCGGGGATGCGGCGCCTCGCTGCCGTCCTGGCCCACCCGCGGCTGCCCCTGGAGGAGCTGTGCGCGATGGCAGTCGACGCCCAGCGCACCCACTCACCGACCGACGACGTCACCTTGCTGCTGGCCCGAACCCGTTCCTCTCGTGGTACTGGCACATTCATGCCTGCGCGCCGGACCACCCCATCGGGGAAGTGAAAGCGGCGGGCATACGACATCGGTCCCCTCATGACGCCTAGTCAGACTGCGAAAGCCTGGGGGAACGCGGTCCGGAAGTCCTCCCTTCCCTCAGGGCGCTGGCGTCCAGGGCCTGATGTCGTCTTGGTCAGTGGTTGGCGTTTCGACGTTGCCGAACCGCGTGATCCCTCGCCGGCGGACAGCGTCCGCCGTCTGCCGGTCAGGTGTTAGCGCTGGCGCCCGGGTCCTCACGATGGTCGATCGCACCGCGCGGCGGTCGAACTCGAAGCGAGGGGCCTTGGCCTGGGCGCGGTGGGATGAAGCGCCGGCGCCCGGCTCCTGTCACGCCCATCTCCGCTGGAGCGCGGCAGCCATGGCTTTGTCCAACTCAACGCGTTTCGGAGCGTAAATGCGATTTTCGGTTTCTCGGGTCTCCATCTGCAGACGCCGACGTTCAGCTTCAACCTGAGTCCGGGTCAGCGCCATTGCGCCGCGCTGGTTCATCTCTGCTTGCTGCAAGGTGCTGCGTATCTGCCATCTCGCCACCAGGGCGTTGACTGGAATGCTCACCAGGGCGAGGGCGGCCGCTATGCCGGCTAGGTTCACGACAACCATCATGGCGAGGAGCAATGCGCGGTTTCAACGCCCCAAGCGCCGCGCCTGACCGAGGAATCTGTTCGCCCGGATGCCCGGATGCCCGGATGCCGCGCGCTTGATCGGCTTGGTGGACACGTGGTGCCAGATGTGTTCATCGACCCCGAGGGTTGGATCTGGACACGAGGATCCGACGTCCGCGAGGCCGTACTACGAGCGCGCATGGCTGTGGCCGCGGCGCCGTGGCACCTTCAAAGTAGCGCTTCCGCCTCGTCCGGGAACTGCTAGCTGCAGTTGACCCACTTGTTCGAGTAGATGTTGAGCAGGTTGTAGCCGATGTACTTCCAGCCGGTGCCGCGGTTCAGCTTGTAGTGGGTGCCGTGGTAGTTCGTGTCCTCGTACACCACGACATTGCAGGAAGCCCCGTTGTTGTAGGCGGAGTACGGGGTGTCGAAGGCGCCGCCGTACTCCTCAAGGTTGCGGTTGTTCTGCGCGACCTTCTTCACCGTGCCCTTGTAGTTCGCCTTGGGGTACACGCAGAGGTATCCCCTGGGGCAGTTGCTCGGAGCCCGCTGAGCGGTTACCGACGAGCTGCCGTCTGTGCTGGTGAGTGCGTCACGGTTCTCGGCCTGCTTGACGGCGCTGTGCCGAGCGGCTCCGGCGGCCGTGATGGAGCCGCCGCTTCCACTGGCGCCGCCTGCCATGGCGACGCCTCCGCCGATGGCGCCCCCCGCGGTGGCGCCCCCCGCGAGGGCGAATGTCGCCACACCGATGGCGATGCGCTTGCGAGCGTTCATGTTCGCGTTTCCCCATATCTGTCGGTGGAGGCGGCGTGGGGTGGACCACGCCGCCCGGTTGCACCACCGACGATGCTCGCCAATTCGCCTGGGGGGCCAGTGAGTTGGACCCCTCTGGGGCATCGTGGGACGTCTTAGCCTCTGACCTGCTGGGATACCACCGGTGATGGTGCGGCCCTGGGACGTGTCAGCCGCCTCGGGGGCGGTGCTCGGGTGGCCGAATAGCGGTGGCCGGGAACAGGGGGAGGGGAACCATGCAAGGTGGCGGCGCGTAATTGCCGTTGCGGGAGGAAATTGACTTTGCTCTGACGGAGACCGCGTCGTGATGACACGGGCCTGCTCCCGCAACGGGGACTGAGACACCGGACATGGGGTGGAACATGTCACGTTGGAAGGAGTTACCCGCATCGCTTGACCAGCGAGTGTGGCAACTCGTCGTACAGATGCGGCGGCTGAAGGACCACTGCGGGCTGAGCCTGACCGCGCTCGCCGCGAAGACGACCTTCAGCAAGTCGTCCTGGGAGCGGTATCTCAACGGCAGGAAGCTGCCGCCGCGTTCCGCCGTCGAGGAGCTGGCCCGGGTTTGCGGTGGTGACGCCGAGCGGCTGCTGGCCCTTCATGAGGTCGCCGAATCGGCGTGGAAGGCATCGGTACCGACTCGGGGCGGGGAGGGCGAGGCGCTCGGGGAGCGGCAGACCGAGCCCCTGAGCGCAGTAGCGTCACCGCGTCGGCGAGCACTCTGGATGACCGTGGGCGCGCTGGGCCTCGCCCTCGCGTGCGGTCTCATCGTTGCTCTGCTCGTGTCGGCGCCTTGGGAGGGCGACGGCACGGACGGCGGCAAGCCGCAGCAGGGGCCGTTGACCACCGCTCATGAGGGGACGTTCAAGATCGGCAAAACGTACCGCTGCGAGTTCAAGCGGCACAACGGCCGTATGTACGCGGGATACAGCGCGGACCACAAGAGGGTGGTGGGACTCAACGGGCAGGGGTGGCAGGTGGTAGAGGCCCAATGCCTCCTCAAGCGCGCCGAGTTCCCGCCGGGCCAGATTGACGGTCGCTTCGGCCCGAATACGGAAATCGCCGTCAAGCGCTTTCAGGACGAGAAGGGGCTCGATGTCGACGGCCTGGTCGGACCGCAGACCTGGGGGGCGCTCAGCAAATGAGCTCGCACCAGAGGCCCGGCTGTGGCGGGACTGAGGGGCAGGGAGGGGGTCCGGGAGAGGCGCCGGAATGCGTGCGGTTCGCCGAGGCGCTGCGCGAGTTGCGCAACCGTACGGAGTTGAGCCTGGCCGCGCTCGCCGCCAAGACCGCCTTCAGCAAGTCGTCCTGGGAGCGGTATCTCAACGGCAAAAAGCTGCCGCCGCGTTCCGCAGTGGAAGCGCTGTGCCGGGTGGCGGGTGTGCCCGCCACCCGGCATGTGGCGCTGTGGGAGCTGGCCGAGGTGGCCTGGAGCGGGAGAGGCGCTCGTCCCGAAGTGGTCGACCCCGAGCCGGAACCGTCGCACATGCCGTGGTGGCGCCGTCCCTTCGTGATGACGGCCGTGGCTACAGGCATTGCGGTGTGTGCGCTCACTGTCGTGCTGACGGTGGCGCTCTGGCCAACCGACGAGCCGGATTCTCCCCCTCGTGTGAGCGCGCACAGCCACCGGCAGGTCCTCTGCCATGGTGCCGAGTGCACAGGCAAGGAGCCTTTGGCGTCAGGCTGCGGGGATGTGGAGGTGGAGGGGGCGCCGAAGACCCTTCGGACGCTCAGGAGGTCGGGTGTCGAGGTGGAAATCCGTTACAAGCGGGTGTGCGGCGCGGCCTGGGTGCGCGTCACCGGGCAGCACGTCGGCGACCGCTTTGAGGTCTCCGCGCCCGGTGTGGTCGCACAGCACATGGTGATCGCGGACAAGTACGAGACGGGGATCTACCGTTCGTCGCCGATGGTCGCGGTGAGAGCGGGGGACATGAAGGCGATCAAGGCATGCGCCGAGTTCGCCGGGAGCGGTGGCAGGGAGTGCTTCCGGCCGTAGCGCGGGAGATCGAGCCCGCGGACCGTGGTGACGCGCGGCTGTCATGGGAGCCAGGCAGCAAGCTCGTCTCGGATGCGATCGAACGCCCCTCGGAGGTCGTTCCCGCCCGGCAGACAGCACCGGCTCGATCAACCTCCAGCTGGCATCGGACAGATCGCTCGGTCAGGGACGACGCTCAGCCAGGACCTGGATGTGCCGCCGGAAAGCGTGTGCGCCCATGCACGCGCCCGCGGTCATGGAGCACGGTCCCGCGCCGGCGATCGAACCCCTCACCGCTGGTTGAGCCGTGGAATCATCGAGCGTTCGGGTAGGCACATGGCTTCGTGAAGGGTGGAGGCTGACAGTGGTTGACGGCTGGGAGTGGGACGAAACCTTGTTCTCAGGAACAGCCGCCTATTACCAGCGGGGGAGACTTCCTTATGCCCCTGGGCTGGCGGAGGCGCTGGCCGAACTTCTCAAGCTCGACGGGCGTGGGCGTCTCATCGACGTGGGATGTGGACCAGGCACCCTGGCCGTGAGCCTGGCGCATTTGTTCAGTGAGGTCGTCGGTGTGGACCCGGACGGCGGGATGATCGCCGAAGCCAGGCGCCAGGCAGCCGATGCGGGAGTGACCGGGAAGGCGGAGTGGGTGCAGGCCCGAGCCGAGGATCTTCCGGCAGGCCTTGGCTCGTTCACGGTGGCGTCCTTCGGCCAGTCCTTCCACTGGATGGATCGCGACCTGGTGGCGGCAAGCATCCGGAACATGCTCCGGCCGGGCGGGGCGGTGGTGCACATCTCGGACTTGAAGACCGAGACCCGCAGCGTTGAGGATCTTCCGCATCCGGCCGTGCCCTACGCAGCAGTGGATGAACTGGTCAAGCACTATCTGGGACCCGTCCGGCGAGCCGGCCGCGGGGTGCTGCTGAAAGGGACACCCGGGGGCGAGGCGGCGGTGCTCGCGCGGGCTGGGTTCTGCGGACCCGAGCGACATGTCGTGCCCGGTGGGCAGGCGCTTGAACGCAGCAGTGACGATGTCATCGCGTGGGCCTTCTCGATGTCATCCTCGGCTCCTCACCTGTTCGGCGCCCGCCGCGAGGACTTCGAGGCGGACCTTCGTCGACTGCTGCGGGACGTTTCTCCGGCCGGCCGGTTCTCCGAACGCCAGCCCAGTACCGAGGTATTCGCCTGGCGAATGCCGTCCTCCGAGTCGTGATCAGGCAGCCACAGGCACGCGGCTCTCCCTGTTCGCAGGTGAGTCGCCTGGACATGAGGGTGATGGCGGCCCCGGTGATCAGGCTCTCGGAGTGCTGGACGAGCCGTTGACCCGGGGAACGCAGCGACACCTCTTCTTCGTTCTCGACCTGCGCGGAGTGGATGAGTTCCGAGAGCTGATCCGCCTCCTGGAACGGCGCGGCTGTCGCTCCGAGCGCATCGAGAAGATCCTCGGCGGGAACTTCCTGGACTACGCGGACCGGGTGTGGGCGCCGGAGGATTCGTGAGTACGTTTCTGCGGCCGGGGCGCGGCCTACTGCCTGTGCGGGTCGTCGTCGGGCAGCCAGGCGTCGGGCGCGTGGATGCCGAGGTCGTTGACGCCGCTGGTCAGGGCGTCGACGACGGCCCGGACCGCGGCACGTTCTTCGCCGCTGCGCCAGACCAGCGACCAGGTCCAGTAGACCTTCGGCGCGATCAGGGGACGCTGGACCAGGTCGGGTGGCAGCGGGGTGGTCTGGCCCTTGGGGGAGTTGACGACCGGGCGGCGGCTGCGGCGGACGTGGTCGAAGAACGCGGGGCCGGTGATGCCGCCGTCGCGGATGTGGACCGCGCGGGCACCGGTGCTGTGGGACAGCTGTTCCGCGAAGGCGTTCCAGGATGCCCACGACGTGGTGTCGTCGTCGAGCAGAACGAGGGCGTCCCGGACCCGTACGTCGCTGCTGTCGTCGCCGGTGGCAACGGCGTAGAGCCGGTCGGCGCCGAGGAGTCGGGCCTCCAGCCCCTGTCGTTCCAGCTCCGTGGTTTCTGCCCAGCACACCGCCAGGTCGAGGCTGCCGTCGGCGACCCGGGCGGCCTGGGTGTGGGAGGGCGCGACCCACGCGTCGACGTGCAGCCGGGCCACCGCGGCGGTGCGGGTGGTCAGGTCCGCGGGCAGCCAGTTGACGTAGCCCAGACGCACTGTCTCCGATCCGGCCAGTTGGCCCGCGCGGCGGCGGAGGTCGTCGGCCCGCTCCAGCAGGGCGCGGGTGGGCGGGAGCAGGGAGGCACCGGCCGGAGTGAGGGCCACGGAGCGGCGGTCTCGGTCGAACAGTCGTACACCGAGGTCGCGTTCGAGTGCCTTGATCTGCTGCGAAAGGGAGGGGCCGGCGATCAATAGTCGCTCGGCGGCCCGGCCGAAGTTCAGTTCCTCGGCGACCGTGACGAAGTACCGCAGCTGGCGCAGCTCCACGCTCGTCATGCTACGTCGGTGGAAGGTTCTGCCTACCAGCAGGGAGAGAGCCTGTCGTGGCGTCTGCCCTGGTGTCAGCCCGACGATGGACTCATGGAAACGCGACAGCGCGTCGCCGCGGAGACCCCGGCCGATGCACGGCAGGCGATCGCGGTGGGGTTGATCGGCGAGGCCGCTCCCGCCGCCCGTTGCTTGTGCGGGTCGGCTTCGACGCCGAACGCTTCGCCGATGGCGACCGGGCGATCCCGTTCACCGGCGGCGCTCGCCGGCGACCCGACACCTCGGTTCCTGGGCGTACGCACCGACGTCTCCGTATGCGCCGACGACCGCAAGCACCGCATCGTTGGATCGGCCACCGCTCGAGAACACAGAACCCCTTCACCACGCGTGGCGTTCCCGCTCCCGGCGAGCGCCCGGCTCATCGGAGAAAGATGATGCGAGAGTTCCTGGTCGAGATCACCACCACCATTCCCGAGGGCACCAGTCAGGACGAGGTCGACCGGCGGCGCGCCGCCGAGGCCCTCCGCGCCAAGGAACTGGCCGGCACCGGCAACCTGGCGCGGCTGTGGCGCCCGGTCGGCGAGCTGCGCAGCCTCGGTATCTGGCGTGCCGCCGATGAGGACGAGCTGCACGAGAAGGTGCTCGGCACGCTGCCGCTGCGCCCGTGGATGACCCTCGACGTGACCGCGCTCGAGTCCCACCCCAACGACCCGGGCAAGGCCGACGCAGCGTCCTGAAGATCCGACCCACTGTCCGAACCTTCCGTACTCGCCGCGGCGTCGACACGGCTGCGCCGGCGAGGATGGACCCTGCCCCGGATGCCGGGACCACCTCACGAGGACCTTGTCATGAGCGCGCAGATACGGCGCCTTTCTCCCGCCGGTGCGGGAACCCCCGAATCAGGAACCCTTGAATCAGGAACCCTTGAATCAGGAACCCTTGAATCAGGAACCCTTGAATCAGGAACCCTTGAACAAGGAACCCTCGAACCAGGAGCCGAACGCCTCTCGCCGTGGGCCCAGGTCGCCCGGGCCGCCGCTGCGCTCGCGGCCGGCATGGGCGTCGGCCGGTTCGTCTACACCCCGATCCTTCCCCTGATGCACAGCGAGGCGGGGCTGTCCGCCGGCGCCGGCGCGAACCTTGCCACCGCCAACTACGTCGGCTACCTCGTCGGTGCGCTCGCGGGAATCCTCGCCCCCGCTCTGGTCCGCTCACCCACGGTGCTTCGCGGTTCCCTGGTCGTCCTGACCGGCGTTCTGGCCGGGATGTCCGCCACACACAGCACGACGGTGTGGATGGTGCTCCGGCTGCTGGCCGGGGGAGCCAGCGCCCTGATCTTCGTCATCGCGGTCAGCTCCCTCCTCTGCCACCTCCGGGACCAACCCGCACACCTGCCCGGCTGGGCCTTCGGCGGAGTGGGCGCCGGTATCGCCCTGTCCGGGCTACTGGTGCTGATCCTGCGCACGGTCGCCGACTGGCAGGCCGCCTGGTGGGCCTCGGCCGGCCTCGCGGGCCTCCTCGCCGCGGCTTCGTGGAACCTCCGCCCCGAACAGCCTGTGGCAGCCTCCGGGGGATCTCGGGCGGTAACGGTCAGCCCGTCGGCGCCGCGCACCCATCGCTGGTTCAGCGCCCTGTTCACCAGCTACACCTTGGAGGGAATCGGCTACATCGTCGCCGGGACCTTCCTGGTCGCGGCGATCGGGCAGAGCTCACCGGGCTGGATCGGCAGCGGTGCCTGGGTGCTGGTCGGCCTGGCGGCCGTGCCGTCCTCGGCATGGTGGGCCTGGCTGGGGCGCCGCTGGTCCCGCCCCGACCTGCTGCTCGCCGCGCTCGTGGTCCAAGCCGTCGGCATCGTCCTGCCCGCCGTCGTCGGGGGAGTGGCAGCCGCTCTGGTGTCCGCGTTCCTGTTCGGCGCGACCTTCCTCGGTGTCAGCACCATCGCCCTGGCCACAGGCGCCCACCTGCAGTTTCCCCGTTCTGTCGCCCTGCTGACGACCGGGTACTCCGCAGGTCAGGTCCTCGGGCCGCTGGCCGTCGCTCCCCTCCTCCACGACGGCTACCACCAGGCCCTCGTCCTCGCGGCCGTCGTGGTCGTCGCCGCAGCCGTTGCGGCGGCCGTTCTGCGCATCGGCTTCCCGCACCGGATGGCCGTCGTACGGCACACCGTTCCGGGACGACGGTCCGGACCGCCAGAAGCCGCCGCGGCTTCGACCGACCACCCCTGACGAAGCCGCGCTACAGTCGACCATGTACGCGACCATGGACGTGAAGTGCCTTTTCCGAAACACCCTCTGTGGCGTCCGGTGGGGCTTCGCGCCCGGCCCAACCGCCGACGTCGCCGCCCCCTGACGTGGAGCCGTTGATGAGCACACCGCGGGACCTGTTCGTCGTGGCCATGGATGTGGAGCACACTCGTCCCGTTGAGCAGGGCGACCTGTCGCTGGCGCTCGCGGGAGCCGAGGTGATCGACCTCATCGATGCCCATACCGTCACGCTGGACGGCGACCTCATCGTGCCGGGTGACTGGTCCGAACCAGCTGATCGCCTGTTGGCCGAGGCGGCGTCGTCCATCACTCGACAGGCGCCCTATGAGTCGGTCGAGGAGTGGCTGTGGCGCAGAGGTCGCGGACTGTACTCGGCGTATCTGGCCGATCTTGATGCGGAGGGGCCGGGCACGCGGCAACGCCGACGTTGGTTGCCCTCCCGGACCGGCCAAACGGTGCCGGTTGATTCACCCGCTCGGCGTAGCTCGGCCGACCGCTGGGCCTCGCAGGAGCCCGTGCTCACCGCTCTTGCGACGGTCGTCGGAATCAGTGACAAGGCGGCGGAAGACTTCCCGAGCGTCACCGACGAGGCGGTGCTGACCGTGCTGGCCGCCGTCGATGACGCGGTCACGGAACTGGTGGCCGTACGACAGCGGCGAGCCATCGAAGAAGCGGCCTTCGACAACATCTGGCGAGGTCCGTGACGCGGGTGCCGGCCGGGCCGTGACGGCCCTGTACAGCTGTCAGTGGCCGTCACGGCCCGGCCGTCGTCGACGTGGAGGATCCTCGCCCCGTTGCAGGAGTGCCGCCGGGGTCGGCAGCCTCTTCGCGCGAACCTTGCAGGCAGTGAGAGTCACCTGTCAAAATGGTGACGTGAACCTGGATCATGTCTTTCCGTGCGGAAATCCCGCCCTCGACTTCGCCGCGACGCTTCGCGCCCGCCGGTCGGCACGGTTCGAGATGTTCGTGTCGCCGGACCGGCTGGACGCCTGGTACATGGAGTCCGGCATCGTCGACGCCGTCACCCCGAGCCGTGAATCCGACGTCGAGCAGGCGGTCACCGTTCGCGAGGCCATCTATGAGCTGGTCACCGCACGGCGGGCCGGGGAGGCGTACGACAGGAGGGCGCTCGCGGTGGTGAACAGTGCCGCCCGCAAGCCGTGCGCGACGCCGCAGCTCACCGCGACGGGGCGATGGACGGACGCCACGCCGGAGGAGGCCTTGTCCACGGTGGCGCGGCATGCCGTCGAGCTCTTGAGCGGACCCGATGTGCCGCTGCTGAAGGAGTGCGGGAATCCGGAATGCACCCGCGTCTACATCGATCGTTCGCGAGGCACACGCCGGCAGTGGTGCGGCATGGAGTCGTGCGGGAACAAGCTCAAGGCAGCTGCCTACCGCGCACGCAAGAAGCAGCATCACCAGGAGCCTGCCGCTCACTGATGCACGCCGGGCAGGCGGCCCAGCACCCGTTGCTGTGGCGTCGGGTATCGATTCTCGTGGCGCTCATGGCTCAGCGGTTGTCGAAGCCGTCGGCCTGGACAACCGCTTCGGCGAAGGCTTCGGGGGCCTCCTGGGGCACGTTGTGTCCGATGCCCTTCAGGTTCCTGTGTGCGTAAGGGCCCGAGAACTTGTCCCGATACTTCGCGCCGTCCCCGGCGGGAGTGAAGGGATCCAATTCGCCGTCAAGGGTGACCGTGGGTACTCCGATGACAGGTCCTTGGGAAAGCCGCTGCTCAAGAGTGTCGAATCGTCGATCGCCCGGTGCGAGACCCAGCCGCCAGCGATAGTTGTGGATCACGATGTCGGCGTAGTCGGGGTTCTTGAAGGCGGCGGCGGTGCGCTCGAACGTGGCGTCATCGAAGTTCCACGACGGGGAGTTGAACTTCCAGACGAGCTTTGCCAGATCGTGCCGGTATTCCTCGTTCTCGAGCCCGAGCCGCCCCCGTTCCGTGGAGAAGTAGTACTGGTACCACCAAGCCCATTCGGCGTTGGGTGGCAACGGCTGCTTGTTGGCTTCCCTGTTGGTGATGACGTACCCCGTCACGGAGACCAACGCCTTGCAGCGTTCCGGCCAGAGCGCGGCGATGATGTCGGCCGTCCGCGATCCCCAGTCGAACCCGGCGAGGACCGCCTTCTCGATCCGCAGCGCGTCCATCAGGGCGATGACATCGAGAGCGACCACCGACTGCTGGGCGTTGCGGAACGTGGTGCTGGAGAGGAAACGTGTCGTCCCGTGGCCGCGCAGGTGCGGGACGATCACTCGGTAACCCTGTGCTGCCAGCAGCGGGGCGACGTCGACATAGCTGTGGATGTCGTAAGGCCATCCGTGCAGAAGGATGACGGCGTGGCCATGGGCCGGCCCGGCCTCCGCGTAACCGACGTCCAGGACACCGGCCCTGATCTGCCGCAGTGAGGCAAACGATGTGTGCCGCTGCTTGATCGTCGAGAGCGTCGGCGAGCTCCCCTCGCCCGTTGCGGCTTGTGCCGGCGCCGAAGATGCGGCCCAACCAGCCCACGACGCCCCGACCGCACTCGCACCCGCGATCTTGTTGAAGCTCCGCCTTTTGAACATCAGAGACCTTCCCTCCGCATCATCGGGCAGCCACCAGCCTCGCGCGATTGCCCGGTTTGCGCTCGATCAGCGGCCCCGGCGTGTGCCATGGCCTGCGGGGCATGACCTTTGCAGAGGGTAGCGTCACCTGTCGCAAGGGTGACGAACTCGATACGGATGCCGCTCTTTTATGTCATGGAAGGGTTCCCTTTCTTTACCGTCACTACCTTGACGGGTGACGCAGCGGATGCAAGCATGGTCACCAGTCAAGCTGAGGAGGGCGAGATGACGCGCGAGAAGACGACTTCGGATGCTGCCGAGGCCATGCGCCATGCACGGTTTGGCAGGTTGCCGGAACGAATCCGGCTGGAAGACACGGTTGAAGAGAAGCCGGCCACGGTGCCGGATCCGGCGAAAGACGCGTACAACCCCGACGAGTGGCTCGTTCGTAACTGTCTGTGAGTAGAACGTGAAGATACCCAGGATCCTCAAAAACCTGTCGGCAGTCCTGGTGGCGGTCGTGATCGCCTTCGGCTGTTTCGCGCAGGTCTTCTGACGGGCTGCGGTGCGTGCTGGCCGGAGGGCGGACTTTGCCCATGGCTCAGTCGGAAACACGCGGGTTCACGGAAACCTGGTAGTGCGCAAGCCGGAACCCACTCGCGGGTCGCGATCCTCCGCGAACCACGAGCGAGTTCCGGCGTGATCAGACGTCGTCGGGTTCGTCTCGATGCCCCCCGGCGCGGCCCGAACTCCGTGTCCGGGCCGACCGGTTGGACATGACGGCGGCCGCCGCCCGGCAGCTGACGCCCCGCCGAAGTCATGCGTCGGCCAGCAACACCTCCAACGCCACAGCCGTATCCGGATGGCGCCCGACCAGTTCCGCGCCTCGCGGGCGAAGATCCGCCGACCCCCACGCCCCGTCGCAGCCCAGCAGGCTCGCTACGGCGTCGCACGTCGCGGGGTGGGCGGTGAGCAGTGTGAGACCGCGGCTGCCGTCCGCGCGCCGGGCCGACTGAGCGGCTCCCGGCTCCGGCCGGGCCCGCCACGGCGGCACCCACTCGTCCAGCGTGGCGAGCCGGACGGGGAAGATCCGCCCGGCCTCACGGATCAGCAGCGGGGCCAGTTCGGCGCCGCCCGATCGCAGGGTGGTGATGAGGGTCGGCAGCCACGGCAGAAGCACCGGGTCCGGCAGCCGTCCGAACGCGTTCGACACCGCCTCCACGACGAAGTCGGTGAGACCGGGGACGGGCTCCAGTGCGTGGACGAGGCCGCTGAGGTAGCGCGGATAGGCGGGCACCACCAAGGGGTTGCCCAGCAGTTCGTCGCACCTCGCCCGAAGGTCCGCGCGGGAGAGATTCCCGAGCTGTACCTGAGCCGCCCATAGCAGCGCCGTCCGCGACGGGTCCTGCGGATGCGACTGGGCGACCGCCAGCTCCAGTTGGGTCCGGTCGCAGCCCAGCGAAAGCGCCAGGCTCTCCATGCTGAACAGAAAGCCCAGCATCGCCGCCACTTGGCGGACAGTGGCGTCGTCGTCCGTGAAGGCCGTCGGCAGCAGGGTGCAGTAGTGCGCGTATCCGGTCTTGACGAAGGACTCGATCCACGGTGGCAGCACCGGCTCGCTGGTGCGGTAGTACGCCAGCAGCCGCCGCACCCGGCGCAGCACCTCCGGTGCGCCGTCGACGCTGCGTTCGGCCGACAGCACCTCCAGGGCGCGGGTGCCCAGCTCGTCGGCGAGGCGGCGGCTGCCCAGATACAGCGTCGCGTCCTCGACGGCTTCCAGGACGGTCGCAGCGGTGGCCTGCGGGGCGTATGCCGTGCGGCGCAGGCGTTGCTCCAGGACCTGCTCGATGCTGACGCCCTCGTAGCCGAGCTCGATGAGAGCACGCTGGTGGGTGCCCAGTGCCAGATCCCAGGACTCCTGGATCGGGCGCTCGCCCAGTTTCCGCTCGCCCATGATCGGTCGCGCTGCGCCCTGCGGCATCAGGAAGCGCAGCATCCACAACACGTCGGAGCAGCGCTCCAGTTCCGGCTTGGAGGCGATGTCGAGCAGCGCCCGTTGTACGCCGCGCTGCTGGAGTTTCAGGTTCAGCGGCGCGAGCCGGTCGTGCACGTCGCGGGCCAGGGGTGGCAGCGCGTCGTAGCCAACCTGGCCGACCCTGTCGCCGCCCATCATGATCTCCACGAGCCGGCGCACGTCGCGCCGGCCGGGCACGGTGTCCTTCTCGATGCAGGTGACGGCCGCGTCCTGGAAGTCGTACGGCGTCGGCTTGGCCCGGTCGCGCATCCCGGCCAGCAGGATCGACGTCTCGAACACGGCGATGGCGTCGGCGGTGGAGGCGAGATAGCCGTTCCGGCGCGCGGCGCGCACGATCTCCACCGACCAGCCGAGCAGTTCGGTCTCGTCCAGCCGGTCCAGGACGGGCGGTTGCCGCAGAAAGCCGGTCAGCTTGTCCGAGGGCGGGACCGCCGGTACGGGAGCCGCCGCGGCCGCGGTCTTCTTGGCCTTCGATTTCTTCGCGCCCGCCTGCCCCGCAAGGCGGTACGGTTCCACGCGCGTGCGCCTGATGTTCTTCGCCCATACCGTCGCGGCGATCGACACCGAGCCCGCGGCGAGGCCGAATTGCGCTTCGATCGCCGAGTGGCTGGACGGAATCAGTCCGTACTGCCACTTGGTGGCACTGCGCGGGCTGATCTCGAAGGTGTCCGCGCCTTGGACGCCGAACTCCGCGACACGGCTTGCCGCATGGAAGGCTCCGCACACGTAGAGGCAGTCCGCGGGATCGGTACCGGTCGCGGACAGGTGCTCGCGCATCCTGGTCCACATGTACCGTTCGCGGTCCTCGTCCACCCGCATCCGATGCGGGTCGCCGGGTGCAAGGCGCCGGAAAAGGCTGCCGATCAGGAGCATGACCTGGCGGTAGGTGTCGTGGTCGCTGTCGCCGAGCGGCAGTTCGACGTACTGGTGCCACCACTCCGACCAGTGCCGCACCCTGCCGTGGCGCAGCAGGTGTTCCTCCAGTTCGGCGAAGCGCGGCCGCAGGTCGCCGATCTCCACACCGACCGCGTCGCCGTGCAGCGCGGCCTCCTCATCGGCGGGCGGTGCATCCGGATCGGCCGACTCGGAGGAATGAGTCCCGCGCGCGTCCCACTGGAAGACGTGGTCCGAGGAACGGTCGACGAGGACCAGTTCGACGCCCGGCGTGTCCAGCGCGTAGGCGATCGCCTGGTACTCGGCCGAGGCCTCGGTGATCGGTGCGACCACCGACAGCGGGGACCAGTCGGCAGGGAAGCCGTCGACCTCGGTCGCGAACGCCTGGACCGCCACCGGCAGCCTGCAGTTGCGCAGTTCGGTCAGCAACGGTGCCATGTCCTCGCACAGCTCCAGATACACGACCTTCGGCTGCTTCTCCCGCAGGCGGCGTGCCATCGCGATCGCCGAGGCGGGCGAGTGGTGGCAGACGGGGAAAATCTCCAGTGGCTCACGCACCGCGCGGTCGACGTCGTCGACGAGTCCGAGCAGGATGCCCTCCAGGGCGTCGGGTCCGTCGGCGAATGTCGCCGCGGCCTCCTGCAGCTGCCCACGCAGTGCCTCGAAGGTCCCCTCGTGCGTGCCGCTCATGAGAGGGTGGCGATCGCGTCGCGGCCGCCCTCCAGGAACTCCGGCCAGGATCCGCCCTCTTCCTTGCTGCGCGGCTCGACGACGCCGTGCAGGTACTTGTTGAGGATGGCCAGGTCCTCGGGCTCGCGCCGGGCCAGGGACCCGACGAGCGAGGAAGCCAGTGTGCGGGCGGTCAGGGCGCGTTCGCCGAAGAAGTTGCTGTGCAGGATCGCGTCCTCGAGCACGCCGATCTGTTCGGCGGAGGACAGCGCGGACTCCAGCTTCTCGTCGTCGCTGCCGGCCGCGGCCGCCGAGGCGCGCAGGTCCGCGAAACTCTGCAGCAGCACGTCGAGCAGCGTCGGCGGCACGTCCAGCTCGATTTGGTGGCGACGCAGCAGTTCCTCGGTGCGGAACCGGACGATCTCCGCCTCGCTCTTCTTGTTCGTCACCACCGGGATGCGGACGAAGTTGAAGCGGCGCTTGAGCGCCGAGGACAAGTCGTTGACGCCCCGGTCGCGGCTGTTGGCGGTCGCGATGATCGAGAAGCCGGGCTTGGCGAAGACGATGTTGTCGCTGTCGAGCTCGGGAACGGAGATGTATTTCTCGGACAGGATCGAGATCAGCGCGTCCTGGACGTCGCTGGTGGAGCGGGTGAGTTCCTCGAAACGGCCGATCGCGCCGGTCTCCATCGCGGTCATGATCGGCGAGGGGATCATCGAGTCCCGCGACTGACCCTTGGCGATGACCATGGACACGTTCCAGGAGTACTTGATGTGGTCCTCGGTGGTGCCGGCCGTGCCCTGCACGACCAGCGTGGAGTTGCGAGAGATCGCGGCGGACAGCAGCTCGGCCAGCCAGCTCTTGCCGGTGCCGGGGTCGCCGATGAGCAGCAGGCCACGGTCGGAGGCCAGCGTGACGATGGACCGCTCGACGAAACTGCGGTCGCCGTACCACTTCTGCGGGATCTCCCGCTCCAGGCCGTCGGAACGCTCGGAGCCCAGGACGAACAGGCGGACCATCTTCGGGGACAGGCGCCAGGAGAAGGGCTTGGGGTTGTCGTCGATGGACTCCAGCCAGTCCAGTTCCTCGGCGTACTTGATCTCGGCAGGGGCGCGCAGCAGGTCGGACATATCGGGGCCTTTCTCGGCTGGTATCAAGCGAGGAACGTCTTGAGTTCGTGGACGAGCTTGCGGATGTGGCCGGAGATCACCGGCGTGCCAAGGTCCTTGAAGCGCTCCCGGAACCACGGGTTGACGCTGCCGCGGCCGGAGCTGGTCACCGAGCCGACCGGGATGAACTTGGCTCCCGAGCGGTGAATGGCGGCCATGCTCTCGAACAGCTGCTCGGTCCGCCACTCGTAGAAGTCCGAGATCCACACCACGACGGTGTTGCGGGGCTCGGCGATCTTCGGCTGGGCCAGCGCCATGGCGACCGTGCCGTCGGTGCCGCCCCCGAGGTTGGTGCGCAGCAGGCTCTCGAAGGGGTCGTGCACCCACGGCGTGAGGTCGATCGCCTGGGTGTCGTACGCGATCAGGTGGACGTCCACCTTCGGCAGCCCGGCGAAGATCGACGCCAGGATGGTGCAGTTCACCATCGAGTCGACCATCGAGCCCGACTGGTCCACGACGACGATGAGCCGCTGGGGCGTCGTCTTGCGGGCGGTGTGCCGGTAGTAGAGGCGGTCGACGTACAACCGCTCCTCCTCCGGGCTCCAGTTGGTGAGGTTCTTCCAGATCGTGCGGTCGAGGTCGAGGTTGCGGAACACCCGCTTGGGCGGGACGGAGCGGTCCAGGGCGCCTACCGTGGCCTTCTCCACCTGGGTGCGCAGTACTTCGGCGACCTCGTCGACGAAACGGCGGATCAGGGCCTTGGCGTTGGCCAGGGCCACGCCCGAGAGGTTGTTCTTGTCCCGCAGCAACTGCTCGATCAGCGACATGCTCGGGGTCAGCTGCGCGGCGAGCCTGGGGTCGGCCAGCACCTCGCGCAGATGCATCCGCTTGACGAGGTCGGCCTCGATGGCGCCGAGTTCCGGGCCGATCGCCGGAATCAGCTGGCTGAGATCGGGCGTCGTCCCCCGCCCGCCGGTGCCGGTCGGGCTGACGCCCGGTCCTGCGGTGCTTCCCCCGGCCCGTCCGCCGCGCAGTTCGCCGGGTTTGCAGCCGAGCGCGAGCTCCAGCCAGCCCGCGTCGGACTGCCAGCGAGCCAGCTGCCCGGCGGTGACGGTGCCCGCGCCGGAGGCGAAGACGTTGAGCAGCACCTTCGACACCAGGGCGGCGCGCCGGACTTCGGCTGCCCGGTCGCGCGCACCCTCGTCGGGCTCGGGCGCCATCAGACCGTCGAACTCGACGGCCAGCTCCGGGTGGCGCTGCACGATCGAGTCCGCGGAGGCCTGCGGGTCCAGCAGCGCGGACGGCAGACCGATGTCCTCGACGACGGCGAGGCTCGCCGATTCCAAGGTGCCCTGCTCCTCGTGGTCGAAGAGGCGGGCGAGGAGCCGCCAGTAAAGGACCTGACGGCGGTTGTCGTGGGGGTCCACCTCGGGGTTCTGTGGGGTCGCGTGCGCGGGCGATTCATCGGTCGCGTGCTCCGTCATTTCCGCAACAGCCTCCCCGCACGCTCCCGCAGCACGGCCACGGCGTCGATGGCGGCCTTCTCGGCCTTGACGCCCGCCTTGTCGGTCGTGCCCCCGGCCCATCCTCCGGCGTGGATCGCGACAGCCTTCTTCCGTACGGTCGTCTCCACGGCCAGCGGCTGGACGCGATACGTCCCTGCGTCCCAGCGGAGCAGCCCGATGCACGCGCCGGACGCCGCGACGGCCTCAGGGGTGAGCGGCCCGGCGGTCGGAATGCGGTCGGTGTCGACAGCGAGCGGGTGTCCGGCGACGGTGAACGTGAGTGCGTCGTCGTCTGTCTGGGCGACGTAGCCCTCCAGGAACACGGGTACGGCGATACGCGCCGGGTGCCGGTCCAGGGGTGCGGTCGCCGCGTCGGTGGCGGAGGGCAGCGCGACGCGTGCGGTGGCGAAGGCGTCGGCGGGCTCGCTCGGGCGTGCGTGCTCGTCGCTCCAGATCAGGTCGCCCTCGGCGGTGACCGGCATGCCGGCGAGGTCCATCGAGCGACCTTCGCTGACGGCCGCCAGGAGCGACATGTGCGGGCGCACCAGCTGCCAGAGGCCGGCTCCGACCACTGTGTCGGGCTTCGGCACCGACACGCCGGCCCGCACCAGACGGGGCGCGGCGCCGTCCGCGGGCTCGAACACCGCGTGGACCTGGGCCTGTACGGCGGTCGCGTGCTCCTGCAGGTCGACGCCGAGGGGCAGGAGGCGTCCGGTGGCCGTACCGGTCGCGGGCCCGGCGACGGCGCCGGGCAGCGTCAGGAGCATCGCGCGCGACCAGAGATCTCCCCATCGGCGCTCCGGGGCACGGTCCAGTGACGCGCCCGGGCAGGATGCGGCGAGTTCGGCGGCGAAGCCGTCGAGCAGCGTCGCGAGGCGGCGCAGGCTCGGGTCCGGAAGCATCGCCGAGACGACTTGTGCCGACCCGGAGACCACGTCGTGGTCGATTCCCTGCCACCCCGAGCGCGCCAGATCGGACAGCCAGGAGCGGGCGGCGACGAGCAGATTCGCGGCCTGCCGCCTCGCGGCCGGCGGGGCCGTCTCCTCGCTGCGGGTGCGGCCGGTGGCCTCGTCGAGGCGGCTCACGAGGGCGTCGTGAACGGAGCCGAGGAGTGCCGTACGAGCGGCGGCGAGGGCGATGAAGTGGTCTTCGCTCGCGGCTCCGGCCGCCGTCTTCTCGGCCGCCTCGGCGACCCTGGCGGCAAGTGGGGTACCCGCGACGGCGTCGGCGAGCTCTGTGAGACCGGCGGCCTGGGCGGGCTGGGGACGGAGCAGGCCGGCGACGAGAGCCCGGTCGAAGGCGTCGACGGCCGCCACGGCTTCGTCGAGCCCGGCGATGGTCTCGGACAGCAGGTCGGCGCGCATCACGCCACCGCCCTGGTCGGCGGGAACCACTGCATCTCCGTCAACGGCGCGGTGCTCGGGGCGAGTTCCAGATAGGCCAGATGACGCAGGAACCGGCTGAAGACCGGCGCGGCGGCCTTGGTGTCCCCCTGCGATGGACGTGTGTTGCTCATGACGGCGGCGATGGTCTGCGCGCTCGGCTCCCCGTCCACGATCTCCACCCTCAGATAGCGGGCCACGCGCCCGGCGCCGTACTGCAGCACCGCCTCGTTGATCAGGGCCCGGATGTGATTGCAGAACGAACCCCTTGCGCCGCCGCAGGGTCGGTTGTTGTTCGTACTGCAAGCGAACCCGTAGGTGCCCGCCGCCACCGACGAGACATAGACCCGCTCGATGTCCGAGCCGCTGGACACCACGCCCTGCAGGCGTCCGTCGGCCAGCTCGACGAACGGGACCTTGGCCAGCTTGCGCGGCCGCGCGGGTGCTATCACCCGTGCCGTGCTCGACCTCTCCCAATCCGACAACGCACCATCTCCTATGCACGCAGGGGGACTTCCACACCACAGCGGCGGGACACGACTGAACATACTGGCGACCACTGACAACGCCCGATCGCGGACGCACGGCCGCGTCAGGCACGGTCGTTCCGATGGCCTGCGAAGCGGCTGTGCCGGTGGGTGCGGACGCATGGATGGCGAGAGCGGCCCCGGTGCCCATGAGCACCGAGGCCGTGGACAAGCCGACTCGCAGAACCCACTACGACGTGCGCCCGGTGTCAGTCGCCTGAGTCCGACATCCCTCGACCCCTGGCCGCTGTCACCTGTCAGCCAAGTGTGCGAACCAGCAGGAGTGCCACATCGTCGTCGGGATCGGGGCGCAACGTGCCGAGCAGCATGTCGCTGGTCCTCTCCAAGGAGTGCTGCGGGCCTTGAAGGATCCTCGTCATGGATTCCAGGGCGACGTCGATGGGCTGGCTCCGGCTCTCGACCAGCCCGTCGGTGTAGAGGGCGAGCAAGGAGCCCGGAGGCAGTTCCTGCTTCATGGTGCCGAAGGGCACACCGCCGACGCCGAGGGGTACGCCGCCGGGCACGTCCAGGAGTTCGGCACTGCGGTCGGGACGGATCATGACGGGCGGGAGGTGACCGGCGCTGGACAGCTCGCAGGTGCCCCGACGGGGGTCGCACACGGCATAGACGCAGGTGGCGATCGTGTCACCGAGGGAGCCGGCGATGTCGTCGAGATGGTGCAACAGTTCGGCGGGGGACGGATCGAGACGGGCCAGGGCGCGGGTTGCGGTGCTCAACTGCCCCATGATGGCCGCGGCTTGGACACCCTTGCCCATCACATCGCCGACGATCAGACCGGTCCGTCCCCGGCTCAGGCGCAGCACGTCGTACCAGTCCCCGCCGACCTCGCTCAACGCCGGAAGATATCGGACGGCGATGTCGAGGCCCTCGTGGTCCACGGGCATGGCCGGCAGCAGACTGCGCTGGAGGGTCAGCGCCGCCGTGCGCTCGCGTCCGTAGAGCCGGGCGTTGTCCACGCAGATCGCCGCGCGGGCTGCGAGTTCCGAGGCGAGGATGCGGTCCTGTTCGTTGAACGAACGGGAGTTGATGGTGCGGTACAGACTGAGCGTGCCCAGCACTTCGCCCCGGGCCACCAGCGGGACGGCCAGGTAGGAGTGGACGCCTGCCGTACGCAGGGTCTGGGCGGCATGGGAGTCCCTGGCGATGCGTCGCATCATCCCGGAATCCACGCGCTCCACCAGGATCGGCCTGGCTTCCCGGACACACTGGGTGATGATCCGGGTGGAGCTGTAGGTGGCCAGCTCACCGACCGGGTCCGCGGCGTGGATGGCGTCCGTGAGGTACCCGGCCGATACGGCCAGCGCCCTGAACTCGGCATGGGCGTCTCCGGTGACCGCGGTGGTGGTGCCGTGGGCGACCACCGCCTCGAGCACATCGACGGCTGCCAGGTCCGCAAGCTCCGGTACGGCGACGTCGGCCAGTTCCCGAGCGGTCTGCTGAAGATCCAACGTGGTGCCGATACGGACACCGGCGTCCGCGATCACGGACAGGTGCTCACGGGCCTGGGCGACCTCGGCAGCCGCCTGCTGCCGCTCGGAGACGTCGATGATGGCCATCGCCAGTCCGAGGACGCGGCCCTGGGCGTCCTCGATGCGGTGGTACGACTCCGAGTACGCGCGGTCTTCGGTGCCGGCCGCCGTCCTGCCGACGGTCTGCTGGTCCAACAGGGATTTTCCGCTGGCCAGGACAAGCCGCATGCGCGACTCGATGGTCTCCGCGTCCAGACTCGGCAGCACCTCCCGGATACGGCGCCCCAGGACCGCTTCCTCGGGCAGACCGTTGATCCGCTCCATGGCCGGATTGACGCCCACCCATCGCAGATCGGTGTCGAAGACAGCGATGCCCAGCGGGGTCTGATTGACCAGGCTGTGGGACAGTGCCAGCTCCCGCTCCACGCGCCGTACCGTGGTGGCATCCGCCGCCAGGCCGAGAAGATGGGCCTGCCCGTGGCTGTCGCGCAGCCGCATGGTGCGAAACTCCACCGAGCGTTCCGTGCCGTCCCTGTGCTGCAAGGGGAAGACACCCGCCCATCTGGCTCCGGACCGGACCTGCGCGAACAGCTCGCGCGCCCGCTGCCGGTTGTCGGGCGAGACCAGGAGGTCGTCGGCGCCGTGGTCAAGAGCCTCATCCGCCCGATATCCGAGCAGTTGTTCGGCTTCCGGACTCCACAACACGATGCGGCCGTCGCTGTCGAGCACCACGGCCGCGACCTGCAACAGGTCGAGCAGGCCGCCCGGCGCGGCGGTGACCCCGTCCTCGTCCCCGGTTCCATACCCGTGCATACCAGCCGCTCCTTCCGGCGCGGCACCGGCACTGCCAAGATCCGCTCTGCGGGTTCTCCGATTACGTCACAACGCGCTCCGGAGGGCAACACCTGCACCATGGACCCGTTCACGAACCGCAGGTGGCGGGCGTAGCGGCGGGTGGTCGCCGTACTCCATGTGCGACCGTACGAGTGACGGTGCGGACCCCGGGTCGTGGCCCGGCGCGAGCATCGCGTACGCCGTGGTCACCCTCTGGAAGGAGAGCCGGTCATGAGCACATTCCTCACAGCGCGGTCCGTCAGGACGACGCCGGAAGGCATCCTGTGGGAGCCGAGTGAACGCTGGGTGCGTGGCCGCACCGGCGACATCACCGTCGTCGACAGCAGGCATCCGGTGCTTGTCTGGGAGCCCGGTCGGCCGGTCCCGCTGTACGCCTTCCCCCGCGAGGAGATCCGGGCCGACCTGCTGCGCCCGGCCAAGAACCCGCCGATCGGCACGCACTCAGGCTCGCAGATCTTCTACGACCTGGAAATCGGCGACGAACTGCTGGAGAACGCGGCCTGGACCTTCCCCGCCGACGAATTGGCCGACCTCGTCGCGTTCGAATGGTTCCAGCGCAGCGGCAGGGGACTGGCCCACTGGTACGAGGAGGAGGAAGAGATCTTCATCCACCCTCGCGACCCGCACAAGCGGGTGGACGCACTGCCGAGCAGCCGGCACGTCACGGTGGAGATCAACGGAACGGTCGTCGCCGACACCCACCGGCCTGTGCTGCTCTTCGAAACCGGGCTGCCTGTGCGCTACTACGTTCCGCGCGAGGACGTTCGCCTGGACCTGCTCGTCCATACAAACCACACCAGCGGCTGCCCGTACAAGGGCACCGCCGAGTACTGGTCCCGGCAGGGCGAAGCCGACGCGCCGCCGAACCTCGCCTGGAGCTATCTGCACCCGCTGCCCGCCGTGGCCGCCATCGAACGGCGCATCGCCTTCTACAACGAAGCAGTCGACATCACCGTGGACGGTGAAGTCCTTGAGCGCCCCGTCACTCCGTTCAGCGCCACACTCCTGGCGCGCCCAACGACGTAGAGCTCACACGCTTTTCGTCGGTTCACGGTCCGTCAGATGTGCGTTGACCCGTGGGGAGGGGCCGGAACCCTTACAGGCTCCGGCCCCTCGTTCGAATCCGAGCGGATCCGGGTAACTTCTCTACGCCCGGCCGGTGTTGCGGGGGTGCGACCCATGCGCGGCGCGACAAGTAGTCCCGCGTAGCTGTGGCGACGCGGGGCTACCAGAGAGGGCCCAACTGGCTTGCCGAGTTGACTCGCCGTCAAACTTCAAGCGTCAGTGGCCGCCGTTTCCGCCGCCGCCGCCGTGACCGCCGCCGCCACCGTGACCGCCGCCACCGTGACCGCCGCCGCCGTGCCCGCCATTGCCGTGCCCGCCGTTGCCGTGGCCGCCGTTGCCATGGTCGCCATTGCCGTGGTCACCGTTGCCGTGGTCGCCATTGCCGTACCCACCGTGATCGTTATCGGAGTCACGGTTCCCATGGTCGTCGTGACTGCGACCCCAGTCGTCGTCATTGCACGAGTCGTGGCCGCTCCAGTAACTGCTGCTGCAGTTGTCGTCGGACGAATCGTGGTGGCCCGTGGTGGTGGCACTGGCGATGCTTGCTCCGCCCAGGGCCAGAGCCAGGGCAGCGAACAGGCTGGCGAGCAGCCGGAAAGCCGTTGATGTCATAACCCGCATGGTGTTCCCCTTCCCGGGAGCGTCGACGGCTCCGAGCTCCGCACGCTCGCGGTGACGTCAGCACCTTGTGGGGCACTGATACGTTCGCGAAGGGGTCCGGTACATCGGCCTTGGAATTGACGGGAGTTGCCGTCGCCGACTCATGCGCTGAATGCGCAGCATCGGGCCCGACGAGGCTGCTCAGTTCGGCAGTCCCCGCGGCGGGGCATTCGTCCGTCGTACAACCGACGACCGGGTGATCGGCGGTCGCGTGTTGAGATTGTTCGTCTCATCAGGTGAAGACGGACATTTGGTTTAATCCGCCTCTAACTTACGCATATGATCGCGTCGAAGTCAAGCGCGGCAGATGGGCCCGGGGGTTCGGGCGGTCGGCTACAACTCCATGCGCAACTTCCCCTCATCGATGAGCAGTTGGTGTCTGATCGCCGGAGGTCTGTTGCCGTGGTCCAGGTGCCGAGCGGTGAGTGCCGTCCGATCCTCGTCACCCCGCGCTACCAGGAGACGGCAGCCGGCTGGGCAGTCGTTCACACATTCGATTCCCGGGCTCCTTCGGTACCTCCGGAGCTGGAGACGGCCACCCCCGGCCCTGCACTCGGCAAGGGGAGGTATTCATGACAACTCCGGAGGCCGATAAGCCCATTGCGGTGCTATGACGACGGTGGTGGGCGGGTAGTCGACACCGTGGTCACTTTCGGTAGCCGAGGATGGTCATCATGCCGGATTCGGAGTGGTACTGGTTGTGGCAGTGGAGCATCCACAGGCCGGGGTTGTCGGCGTTGAAGTCGACGACGAGTTTGCGGTGCGGAAGTACCACGGAGGTGTCCTTGCGGGCTCCGACCGCGTCGATGCCCTTGAGGGCGAAGGTGTGGCCGTGCAGGTGCAAGGGGTGCCACATGTCGGTGCCGTTGATGAGGGTCAGGCGGACCCGTTCCCCCTCTCGGACCGGGTGGCGTTGTTGGATGGAGTAGGGCTGGTGGTCGAAGCTCCAGTCGAATCTCCGCATGCTGCCGGTCAGCCTGACGCGCATCTCACGGTCCGGCTTGCGGCCGCAGAGGGCCACGGATTCGTGTGGTACGAGGCGTCTGGCCGGCACGATCTGGCCCTCGAGTTCCCGTGGATGTACGGATGCCCGGGGGCTGGCCCCGCCGCCGGTGCGCAGGAGTGCCAGGGCTCGGGCGTTCTTGCCCTCGGCCAGCGCGACCAGCGGGAACACCCCGTCCTTTGCGGTGATCAGCACGTCGTAGCGTTCAGCCATGCCGAGCAGCAGCGCGTCCGTCCTCTTGTGCTCGACCGGGTAGCCGTCCGTGTGCGTCACCGTCATCTCGTGGCCGCCCAGTGCCACGCGGAAGGCCGTGTCGCCCCCGGCGTTGATGATCCGCAGCCGGATGCGGTCCCCGGGGCGGGCCCGGAAAACCGAAGGAGTGTGCGGGAGGCGGCCGTTGATCAGGTAGAACGGGTAGTCGACATTGCCGCCCTCGCTGTGCAGGATGCGGCTGTGGGAGTTCCGCAGGACGCGGGAGGGGCCGGCGGACCTGTCATGGCCGGAGCCGTCGTGTTCGCTGCCCTCATCCATGCCCATGTCCATGTCCATCGCACTCTTGCCGTGGTGCAACTGCGCGAGCACGCCGTCCGGAGTGGAGCCGGCGACGCCGTCCACCCAGTCGTCGAGGACGATGACCCACTCCTTGTCGTAGGACAAGGGCTCCCTGCGGTCCTCGACGATCAGCGGGGCGTACAGGCCGCGGTCGAGCTGCATTCCCGAGTGCGAATGCAGCCAGTACGTGCCTGGGTGTGTCACGGCGAAGCGGTAGCTGAAGTCCGCGCCGGGCTCGATGGGGTACTGGGTCAGACCAGGTACGCCGTCCATGTCGCAGCGCATGCGGACACCGTGCGAGTGCAGCGTCGTCGTCACGGGCAGGTGGTTGGCGAGCGTCAGGTCGAGGATGTCGCCCGCGGTGATCCTGACCTCCTTGCCGGGCAGTGTGTCGCCGTACGCCCATGACCTGACGGTTCGCCCGCCCAGGTCGAGGGTGGTCTCGGCGGCGGTCAGCCTGAACCTGCGGACGGGGCCGGGCCCGCGGGCCTTCTCGGCGGCGATGACCTCGGGATCGGACGGGTTCACGTATCCCTTGGGCCCCTTGGGGACGAAGGCCCTGCTGCCGTGCCCGGCTGTCGCAGACCTCGAGTGGGAGTCGGTCCTCGCGTGGGATCCGGGCTCCGGGTGCGAGCCGGGCCCTGGGCGGGCGCCGGAGTCGGTCCCTGAGCCGGAATCGGTCCCTGAGCGGGAGTCGGTCCCTGAGCAGGCAGACAGGAATCCCGAGCCGACGGCCACGATCGAGGCACCGAGCAAGGTGCGCCGCGTATGTGTGTGCATGGCTGAATAACACACGTTTTGTGCTTGCCTGTGCGAGAACCGGGGCGGCGCGTCTCGTGAATCGCGTGCCCCGCCGCAGGTCCCGCACGACGAGGCTTCCGCCAAAACCCGGTGTAACGCGGCTGAACGGGGGAGGGGCGGCGCGTACCGCTGTCGACCCGTGCCGATGCATGGTCTCGCTTGTTCGGGTGGTGTATCGCGGGGCGTGGTCGTAGCGTCGAGTGAGGAGCAACTGCTGGATGAGGCGCCGTTGTCACGGGCGACTGCTCCTGGCGCGCTGACCGAGGTGCGCGGGCGGATGAGGTGTGCACCGAGGGCCGCGTGGGCTCGCAATGAGGCAGCTGGGGAGCCGGCATGCAGAGACAGAAGCTCAAGTCAGCGGTTCTGCTGTGTGCCGCCGCGGCGCTGGCGGGGGCAGTGGTGCCGGCGTCCGCTTCCGCTGAGTCGCCTGCGGAAACTCGTGTGGTGGCCGTCGACTGTTTCTCGAAGGCGCAGATACGGCCGCGCGACTTCTTGCTGGCCTGCGGGGACGGCAACAACCGCCTGACGGCGCTGCGGTGGTTCCATTGGGGGCCGACGTCCGCGGTGGGTAGCGGACTGGACGCAGTGAATGACTGTCTGCCCTACTGTGCCGCCGGAAAATTCCACACCTTCCCTGTCAGCGTGCGGCTCGACCGCCCGGAGAGCTGGCGAAAGCATCCTGGACTGCAGCATTTCACCCGGCTGCGGCTGATCTATACCGACAACAGGCCCCCGCGGCTGCAGCAGCGGGAAGTGACGTACAAACTCTGGGACTGACGAGTTCCGCGCTCTCGCACGGTGGAGTGGGGGTGATGTGTGATGGATTCCGCGCCGGATGGGGCGAGTCAGTATTCGGGTCGGCCATCGGGGCTGATCGGGGCGCAGATCGCGGGTTACCGCGTGGAGCGTGAGATCGGCCGTGGGGGTATGGCCGTTGTATATTGTGCGAAGGATTTGCGCCTGGAGCGTACGGTTGCGTTGAAATTGCTTGCGCCCGAGATGGCGCGCAATGACACGTTCCGGCGCCGCTTTACGCACGAGTCACGTGTGGCCGCCGCGATTGACCATCCTCATATTGTGCCGATCTTTGAGGCCGGTGAGATGGATGGTGTGCTGTATATCGCCATGCGGTATGTGTCGGGGCTGGACCTGCGGGCTCTGCTCGACCGGGACGGTCCGTTGACGGTGGAAACCGCGCTGCGTATTGCCGCTCAGGTGGCGTCGGCGCTTGATGCGGCTCATGAGCATGATTTGGTGCACCGCGATGTCAAGCCGGGCAATATTCTTGTTGCTCAGGGGACTGACAGCGATCATCCTGAGCATGTTTATCTCACGGATTTCGGTCTCACCAAGAAGTCCTTGTCGTTGACCGGGTTCACGACCGTGGGCGAGTTCGTCGGCACCCTGGACTATGTGGCGCCGGAGCAGATTTCGGGCCGACCGGTGGATGGCAGATGTGATCTCTACAGCCTCGCCTGCGTCGTCTACGAAACCCTTGCAGGCGGTCCGCCTTTCCAGCGGGATGAGGACATAGCGCTGCTGTGGGCGCATCAATACGATCAGCCCCCTGCCCTGAGTGAGAAGCGGCAGGGGATCGCGCCGGCGTTGGACGGCGTTCTGGCCAAGGCTTTGGAGAAGGTTCCCGAGGACCGTTACGACTCCTGTCTGGAGTTCGTGGCGGCATTGCGGGCTGCCGCGGGCGGAGCCGACAAGGGAGCGTATGCGCCCGTGCAGGCGGGGTCCCGCGGTGTTTCGGGCGTGCGGCAGCCGGGGCGGGCTCCGGATCCGCCGGTCTGGGCGCGGCCGGTCTTCGGACGCTTGCCCGGTTAGGTCAGCGGTGGTGCCCCATCGGGCAGGAGGCAGGCCGTGAGAGCGGCGGTGTCGTCGTGCAGGTTGTTTTCGCTGTAGGCGAGGAGATCGTGATGGAGGCGGTCCAGGAGTTGTCGCGGCGGGAGCGGGCCCCAGGAGCGGACGCGCTGGATGAGGGGGTAGAAGGTGCCGGCCGGGTCGCGGGTTTCCGTGATGCCGTCGGTGTAGAGGAGCAGCTGGTCGCCGGGGCAGAAGGCGTGTTCGTCGACGTGGTACGGCTCCCCGACGAGCATGCCGAGGTTGAGGGGCGGAGCGGACCGGGACGTCTCCAGCTCACTCACTCCGTCCGGACGGATGAGCAAGGGCGGTGGATGACCGCAGTTGACGATACGGACGATGTGGTCCTGGGCGACGATCTCGGCGAAGACGGCGGTCACAAAACGCTCGCTCATGTCGCTCCCGGGGAGCTGGGCGGCCCTGCGACCCATGCTGGTCTCCACCCGGCCCGCCAGCTCGGCGAGGTCGGGTTCGTCGTGAGCGGCTTCGCGGAACGCGCCGAGCAGGGTCGCGGCGGTTTCCACTGCGAGCAGGCCCTTGCCGCGGACGTCGCCGATCAGCAGGCGTACCCCGTGCGTGGTGGGCACGGCCTCGTAGAGGTCGCCACCGATGCGCGCCTCCGCGGCGGCGGAAAGGTAGAAGCTCTCCACCAGGATGTTGCCGATCCGGTGGGGGAGCGGCCGCAGCAGGACGCGCTGGGCGGTGTCGGCCACGAAGCGCACCGTGGCGAGGGTCCGTTCGCGTCGTGTGCGGTGGGTGGCGAGGAAGGTTCCCAGGGTGCCGACGAGAGCGGTGCAGAAGTAGGCGGCCACGTAGTGGCGGTCCCACAGGTAACCGACGGAACGGCCCGCGCAGCACGGGGTGCCTGCCAGGACGCCCTCGAAGGCGATGGCGAACGCGGTGACGCCCGCGACGACCGCGGGTCCGTGGGCGAAGGCGGCCACCAGCGGCAGGGCGATCAGCAGGAAGCTCACCGGCCATTGCACGGGCGTGAGGGGCTCGATCAGCAGGACGGCCGCGACGTAGAGAACGGGCATCCAGCGCATCCACGCCGGTGGTGCCGGCAAGGCCTCACCGCCACCGCCCGGCCGCGACTCACGGTGACCTGCTTCCGCGGCGCGGCCCGGCCACCTCACTGCCCCCCTCCTGCGCCCGGATGCCGTCGAACCGGCGAGGTGTCCCGGGGCGGGGCCTACGAGCGGACGACGCACCTGACGGCTCGATTGACGCAGCCTGCACACACGGGACTCCTGGCACGGATCTCGGCAAGAGGACCAGCCTGCTGGGCCCCGGCACGGCGTACGGGGCATTGCTCCACCCGGCGGCATGTCAGGGGGACCACCTGATGATCTGCCCGGCCTGGAACCCGTGGCTGCCCGTCCGCACGGGCCGCCGGGCTCCTCGCCGCCGGCGCCGGCCAGATCTGGCGGCGCCTCGGTACCGCCGGATGCTGCCACACGGCTCACCAGTAGAAACAGGACCGGCGCCGTACCCGCCCCCGGGGAGGTACGGGGCCGGTCCACGACTCCGGCCGTGTTCGCCGACCGTCGAAGCCTCGCACGCCTATCACCCGTCCCGGCCCTCCGTTCCGGGCGCGGGCTCCAGTGTGCGGGGTCGCGCGGGACCGTGCGCGCCTTGCTTGCGGCGCGTGCCCGGGGCACGCTGGTCGTATGGGTGCTCACGACGGCCCGACGCTCATCACTTCCGTGCAGCGGGCCTTCCGCTTGCTGGAAGCGGTGAGCACCCACGAGAACGGCGCGCCGGCCAAGCAGCTGGCACGTGAGACGGACCTGCCCCTGGCCACCGCGTATCACCTGCTGCGGACGCTGGTGCACGACGGATACGTACGGAAGCTGGACGACGGCGGGTTCATCCTGGGCGACAAGCTGCAGGGGCTGCGCACCACGAGCAGCAGGCAGGCGCTGCTCAGCCGGGTCCGTCCCACGCTCGCCGCGCTGCGGGACCAGCTTGCGACGGCCGCCTACCTCACCTTCTACGAGGAGGGCGAGATCCGGGTGGCCGAGATCGTCGACGGTCCCCGGGCGCCCCGGGTCGACCTCTGGGTGGGAATGGAGGACGCGGGGCACGCCACCGCGCTGGGCAAGTCCGTGCTGCGCGAGCTGGACGAGGACTCCCGCAAGGACTACCTCTCCCGGCACGACCTCGCCGACCTCACGCCACGGACCATCACCAGCCTTCCGGAACTGCTCCGGCGACTCGACTCCTCACCCATGGCCCCGGCCGTCACGGACCTGGAAGAGTACGCCCTCGGCACGGTCTGCGTCGCCGTGCCCGTCTACAGCGGGGACACGCTCGGCTCGCTCGGCGTCTCACTTCCGGCGGACCGGCTTTCCCGACTTGAGGAGATCCGGGCGCGGCTGCTCCCGACCGCGAGTCGTGTGACCAGGAGCCTGTCGCTCACTATCTGAAAATCCTGTCCTTGTGGCGCCCGAGCGAAGGCCGTTTCCTGGATGAAACAGGCATTTCAGGAATGCGCCCCGCGCCCAGGTGAGGACTGCAGACAGAACATGAGTCAGGCCCGAGACCATGGCGGCGACCACCGGCTGATACGGCTGTGCAGGAACCCAGTGGCCAGTCCCGGGGCGTCGGCCCGGAGACGCGTCGCAGCACAGCTGGCCACCGGTACGCCGGTGCTGCCCGTGCTGATCGTCTCCGCCATCGCGCTCGTCGACCTCGTCGGCGGAGCAGGGATGATCTGGCTGCCACTGCTCGCGGCCGGGCCCGCCCTGGCCGCCACCACCTGCGGGCCGCGCGGAGTCCTCAGTGTCGGTCTCCTCGCCGTGACGCTGGGCGCGATGCTCGGAGCGCTGGACGGTGCTCCGGGCCGCGAGCTGGCGGCCGTACTGTCCGCCGTGGTGGCCGTGACTCTGGCGAGTGGCCTGGCCAGCGTGCTGCGCGGGCGTCGTGAACGAGTGCTCGCGGCCGTCCGCTCGGTCGCGGAGGCCGCCCAGCACGCGCTTCTCAAGCCGATACCGGCGACCGTCGGCCCGTTCCGGGTGGCCGTCCGCTACAGCGCCGCAGCGGCGGAGGCCCGTATCGGCGGGGATCTCTACGCACTGGTGCCCACCCCGTACGGGGTCAGGCTGATCGTCGGCGATGTGCGCGGCAAGGGGCTGCCGGCCGTGTCGACCGCCGCACTTGTGCTCGGTATCTTCCGCGAGGCCGCCTACGACGAACCCGACATCCTCGACGTCGTCGACAGGATCGAGCGCAGTCTGGCGCGCAACCTCGGCTTTGACGACTTCGTCACCGCCGTCGTCGCCGGATACCCGAAGGCAGGGCATCTGGAAGTGGTCAACTGCGGACACGCGCCTCCGCTGCTGGTCCGCGAATCCGGGGCCGTCGTGGCGGTAGAGCCCACCCATCCGGCCCCACCCCTCGGGCTCCGCGCCCTCACGGGCGAGACTCCCAGCCTGCAGGTGCTGCCCTTCGCCGACGGGGATCAACTGCTCCTCTACACCGACGGGGTCACCGAGGCCCGCAACCACAGTCGTGAGTTCTACCCGCTCGCCGAAGGTCTGGCACGCCACGTGTCCGACGAGCCGTCGCGCACCCTCACCGCGCTCCACGACGAACTACTGGCGCATGTGGGCGGCCGGCTCCACGACGACGCGGCGCTGCTCCTGCTCCGCAAACCGTCCCTGCTCGAACCGGCGGCTCCCGAAGCGCCCCTTCCCGAACCGGCGTCCAATACCGGCCGCGGCAGCGGCTCTTACTCCCTTCCGCCCCGCTCCGGGTCCGCTGCCCTGGGCGGCGGAAGCGAGGCTGTCGCCGCCGTCACACCGTAAGGCCGGAACAGGAGCGTCTGACGGCCCGTCCGGACGCCCCGCCCCTTCTCCGGTCACCAGGGATGCGCAGTGCCCGATGAGGGTTCCTGGAAGACCCAGGTGAAGACACACCCGCCCCGATCCCAGGGTTTGCCCGGTGGGGCACTCGCGGACTGCGGCCGTGACAAGGAAAGATGAGACCGCAAGGGACGGTCAACAGATGTGGAGGAGCGGGCACATGGTGCACGAGCGAGCGGGCAGGCCGGCCGGTCCCGAGGATCTCGTCGACGTCGCCCGACTGGTCACCGCGTACTACGCACTGCACCCTGACCCGGCCGAACCGGGGCAGCGCGTTGCGTTCGGCACGTCCGGACACCGCGGGTCGTCACTGACGACCGCGTTCAATGAGGACCATATCGCCGCGACCAGCCAGGCCATCTGCGAATACCGGGCCGGCCAGGGCACAGACGGCCCCCTCTTCCTGGGCGCCGACACCCATGCGCTGTCGGAGCCCGCGAAGGTCACCGCCCTGGAGGTGTTCGCCGCCAACGAGGTGACGGTGCTCATCGACGCGGCGGACGGCTACACGCCCACCCCGGCGGTGTCGCACGCCATCCTCACCCACAACCGCGGACGCTCCGCCGGCCTCGCGGACGGCGTGGTCGTCACCCCCTCCCACAACCCGCCCGCCGACGGAGGCTTCAAGTACAACCCGCCCAACGGCGGACCGGCCGGCTCCGAGGCGACGTCCTGGATCCAGGACCGCGCCAACCAGATCATCGCGGGCGGGCTGAAGGACGTGCGCCGCCTTCCCTACGCCCGGGCCCTCGCCGCCTCCACCACCAGCCGGTACGACTTCCTCGGAACCTACGTCTCCGACCTGCCGAACGTGCTGGACCTCGACGCGATCCGCGCCGCCGACGTGCCTCTCGGCGCCGACCCACTGGGCGGGGCGTCGGTCGCCTACTGGGGCCGCATCGCCGAGCAGCACGAACTCGACCTGACGGTGGTCAACCCGCTCACGGACCCCACCTGGCGCTTCATGACACTGGACTGGGACGGCAAGATCCGTATGGACTGCTCGTCGCCCTACGCGATGGCGTCGCTCATCGAACGGCGCGACCGCTTCCGGATCGCCACGGGCAACGACGCGGACGCCGACCGGCACGGCATCGTCACACCGGACGCGGGGCTGATGAACCCCAACCACTACCTGGCCACCGCCATTTCCTACCTCTACTCCCACCGTGAACGCTGGCCCGCGGACGCGGGGATCGGCAAGACCCTGGTGTCGTCCGGAATGATCGACCGGGTCGCCGCCGACCTGGACCGTCAACTGGTCGAGGTTCCCGTGGGGTTCAAGTGGTTCGTGGACGGGCTGGTCGACGGCTCGCTCGGTTTCGGCGGCGAGGAGTCGGCCGGCGCCTCCTTCCTGCGCCGGGACGGCTCGGTCTGGACCACCGACAAGGACGGCATCATCCTGGCGCTGCTCGCCGGTGAGATCACGGCGGTCACCGGCAAGACTCCGTCCGAGCACTACGCCACGCTCACCGCCCGCTTCGGCGAGCCCGCGTACGAGCGCATCGACGCCCCGGCGTCACGCGAGGAGAAGTCCCTGCTCGCCCGGCTCTCTCCCGAACAGGTCGGCGCGGACACCCTCGCCGGGGAAGCCGTCACCTCGGTGCTGACCCACGCCCCCGGCAACGGCGCGGCCATCGGCGGCATCAAGGTGACGACCGGCAACGCCTGGTTCGCTGCACGGCCCTCGGGCACCGAGGACGTCTACAAGATCTACGCCGAGTCGTTTCTCGGGCAGGACCATCTGCGTACGGTGCAGGAGGAGGCCAAGGCGGTGGTCCAGGCGGCCTTGGGCGGCTGAACCCGGGTCCGCTCCGCGACTGCGGCCGGCCCGCCGTGCCGATGGTGCCACCGCTCCTGGCGGCTCCTTGTCCGCGCCGGCCGATCCTGCGGTTGCCGTCGCGCCCGTGGGCAGAAGTGCAGGCAGCTGGGCCGGCAGACAGGCGATCAGCGGCCCGAAGGGCGACACTGGGACCAGAGACTGATACCCGGAGGTTCGGATGACGGGCAGCGCGCTGAGTGACGACGGTGGTGTGACGGTCTTCGGTGGCGGCGTTTCGCCATGACGGCCGCAGCCGGCGCTCCCGGCACTCACCGCCGGCCCGACCTCGCCGACCAGACCGTGGTGGTGATCGGGGCCAGCGCGGGTATCGGACTGGAAACCGCCCGCCAGGTACGCGCAGGCGGTGGCCAGGTCGTGCTGGTCGGCCGGAACCCGGAACGGCTGCAGCAGGCTGCGCGCGAGCTCGACCCGGTGAGCACAGCGGCGTTCGACGCCACCGACACCGACCGCCTCAAGCAGTTCTTCGAGGATCTGTCCGGGCCGGTCGACCATGTGATGGTCACAGCCGGCAGCCCCTCCTACATGCCCTTGGCAGGCATGGACCTCGCAGCCGCGCGCCGTGAATTCGACGAGCGCCTCGCCACGACACTCGGGGTCGCCCTCTACAGCCGTGACAAGGTCCGAGCCGGGGGCACGCTGCTGTTCATGGGCGGCACCGGCGGTCGGCACCACGGTGTCGGCATGACCGTGGTGTCCGCCATGACCGCGGCCCTGCCCGCCCTCATCGCGAACCTGGCGCTCGAACTGGCGCCGATCCGCGTGAATCTCATCGCTGCCGGATTCGTCGACACGCCCCTGTCGGCCTCGCTCCTGGGCGATCAGCTCGAGGCACGGCGCGAGGAGCTGCGCGCCACGCTTCCCATCCGACGGGTCGTCGGCCCCGCCGACGTTGCCGCGCTGGCCGTACACATCATGTGCAACGACGCGCTCACCGGCGCAACGTACGACATTGACGGCGGCCAGCAGCTCGTCGCGCACTGACTACCAGGCAGGAGCATCTCGGGGACGGCAGTCGAATGCGGACACAGGGTCTCCGGGCCCAGCTGGTCCCGCTTCTGTAGGCGATCTCCTTTGCCCGCGCCCCGGGACTGATCCCGGGGCGGGGGCAACGAACGTCGCGATGGGTGCGGAGGTCGGCGCGAGCGGTCAGCGGGCCGTGCCGAAGTCCTGCGTCCAGTAGTCGCCGGGCTGCGCGAGGCCGACGCCGATCTCCTTGAAGTCGCAGGTCAGGATGTTGTGCTTGTGGCCGGGGCTGGACATCCAGGCCGCCATGACCTGCTCGGGGGTGGAGTATCCGTACGCGACGTTCTCGCCGTAGGCACTCCAGGCGTAGCCGGCACGCGTGATCCGTTCGCCAGGGTCCGAACCGTCGGAGCCCGTGTGGGACATGTTCTTGTGGCGCGCCATGTCCGCGCTGTGATCCTGGGCGGCCTTCGAAAGCTTCGCGTTCAGGGTCACGGGGGAGCATCCGGCCTTGCTGCGCTCGCTGTTGACCAGAGCCACGACGCGAGCCACGGCGCTGGATGCCGGGGCCGCCGTGCTGGGGGCGCTCGGGGATGCGGTGGCGGGCGGCTTGGGTGCGGCGGGTGCCGTTGAGGCGGGTGCGGTGGGTGCCTTCGAAGCCGGCGCGGTGGCTCCGTGCGAAGCCGGCGCGGTGGCTGCGTGCGAAGCCGGTGCCGAGGGCTGCGCGGTCCACGCGCCGCCCCTCCACCGTTCCTGCAGGGACGCGTTCTTCCAGTGCCTCCAGTGACCGTAGGACTCGGCGTTCTCGCTGCCCGGATCGTTCATACAGGCCATGGCGGCGGTCGGTATCGCCAGCGCGCTGAGTGCGACGGCAGCGATGGCTATCTGCCTGTGGCGCGTCTTCCTGCGGTGCTTGCTCATGCGGACCTCGCTCCGTCGTCGCGGGTGCGTCTCCGGTGGGCTCGGCTCTGCACGGACGCGGTGCCTGAGCTGCGGTGACGCCGTCTGGGGCCGTCATTGTTAAAACCTGAGTGAGTGACCGGCAATGACCGGCACTACTACCCGGCCTCGTAGTACTCGATCGCGCTTGAATCGGGCGCACAGGTGTGCAGCCCCGGCTCACCGGAGCGTGGCAGGACCTGGCGCTCCGTCAGGAGGCCCCATATGCCCGGAGGGCGGCACGAAGGAACCGAGTGGGACGCATGCCATCGGATCATGTGCGCCGTATGTCTGTTTCCGGACGGCAAGTCTCTACATGTCGCCCGGGCGCCATGTACTACCGAACCGCGTTGATGCGGGAGGCCGACGTGATGGATGTCACCATGAGCGGGTGCAACCATTCCCGGCGGAGGTGGCGGAGCGCCGGTACAGGAGCTCCGACAGCCTGGCCGTGTGCCCCCTGCCGCGCTGGATGCCGGTGCCGCCCATTCGGTAAAACGTCCTGAAATGTTCCGTCGGGTACGTTGCGCGGTTTGCCGGAGCCGACGAGGAGTGCGGCGCACCGAGCGCGGGCCGGCGTCAGCGCCGCCGAGAAGGTCTCACCGACAACCGGACGGACGTGCCGCGCGGCCGATGCCGGTATCTCCGCCGGTCTGACCGGTCGGTCCACCCTCACCCGTCCGGTGGCGTCGGGCGCGACAGCCGGATCGCTAAGGGTTGCCGGGGGTGCGCAGGCATGCCTGGCAGAGGCGGACGAGCCCGGCGCGGATTGCCGACGCAAACCGCGCCGGGGAAGCCGACCGCGCGGCCTTCCGGGGCACCGAGTCCGTCGGGAGCCCGCTCCCCGGCAACCACGCCGAAGCCTCCCGTCGCTACCCGTCCGTATGTCTGTGGCCGTGAGGTGCTTCAGGGTTGTAGCGGGCTGCACAACAGTGCCGAGGGGCCTGGCGTGCTGCCCACGCGGGTGGTGAAGGCGATACCGGCGGCGTACTCGTCGGCCGCGCATTGGCCTTTGTAATGGCCCTGGGCGAAGTCGCCGCCGGCGCCATCGGTAGGCCGGTTGTCGGAGCGGTCGAACCAGACGGTCCGTCCGGTGCGGCCCAATGACGTGCGGGCGGGCGCGCACAGGGCCGCCGACATACGGTCACCGCGGCGGCTGTAGCCGATGAGGAACTGCCCGGCGGGGCACTGGAGTTTGGTGTAGCCGCCGGCCCAGTCGCCGCCTGCGGGGACGTGGCGTTCGTCGGTGACGACCGTCTGGGCGTTGCCCGCGCCGCGCAGGTCGCCGCCGGACGTGTCGGTGCACAGGCCACGGCCGCCGGAGTGGCTGAGGCCGATCAACCGCAGGCCGTCGGGGCAGGCGGCCTTGTAGGCGCCTGGATCCCAGTCGCCGCCGGCCCGCACCCGCAGAGACTGGACGTAGTCGCCATGGTCGGTGGCGAGCATGCGCCAGACCGGTATCGGCGCGATGTACCCGGTGCGGGTCGCAGACGTCATGAGGTGATCCCACGCGGTGCCGCGCCAGTCGCCCTGGTCGAGGATGCCGTACCGTCGCCCCGCGGTGTCGTAGCGCAGCAGAGCCCAGTCGTCGTGGCCCTCCCAGCCGACCAGGGGCCAGTAGGCGAAGTCGGCGTCGTGGTCGGCGAAGTAGTCGGTGACGTTGCCGAACCAGGTGCGGGCGGCTGCACCCGTCTCATTTGCTCCGATGCCGAACTCGCTGACCCACACGGGCGCGGTGTAGTGCTGCCCTTCCGTGGTGACGAAGAAGGCCTGGTCGGCGAGGACTTGATACAGCTGGTCGCGGGTCAGGTCCTGGTAACGGGGATCGTGGGTCTCGCCGACTCCGGTGGCGCCACTGTGCCGGGGACCGGTGTAACCGTAGAAGTGTGCGGAGTAGACCAGCTTGTGAGCGTCCACGAGGGTGTGCGAAAGCGTGCGCACGGGCGTGAGGGTGGGGCGGTCGTGCGGCAGTCCGTCGACGGGTACGCCGGTCCAGTTGATGCCCTCGATGACGATGAGGAGCTCGGCGTTGGCCTCGGTGAGAATGCGGTCCGCGGCGAGTTGGGCCGCGGCGTACCAGTCGTGGCCATCGCCCAGGCCCCAGTTGGGGTCGTCCAGTACGTCACGGCGTACTTCGTTGTAGAGATCCGCGCCTACGACACGGGAGTTGGCGGCGTAACGGCGGGTCATGAACACCCAGTCGTCGGCCCACTGCTGGGTGGACTGACTGCTGTTCCAGCGTTCGTTGCCGTCTATGCCGCAGCACCAACGGGAGGTGTTGGTGTGGTTGTTGAGGATGACCGCGAACCCGTCCTCGGTCAGGGCGGCCACGACGGCGTCGTAGATCTGCAGGGGCGTTCTGTCGCGCAGTTGAGGGTTGGCCGCGACGGCGGCGTCCGGCACGGCAGCTGTCGCGTGGATCATCTCGTTGGAGAACGGCAGCCGGATGCTGTTGATGCCGAGTTCGTGGAAGTCGGCCAGCAGCTCGGCCAGCGGGGCCCGGTCCAGGCCGAGGGGTACGCCGTAGGAGTTCTGGCCGGCGTGGTGGTTGGCGGGATCGGCGGTGCTGCCGCTTCCCGTCCACGAGCCCTGCGCGCCGTCCCAGTTGGCCGACTTCAGGCGGAACCGGTGTCCCTGGGCATCGACAATGTACCGTCCGCGGGTGGACAACGGAGGCTGCCAGGTGTCGGCCGCCGGGGGAGTGGTCTGGACGGGGGCCTCGGAGGCGACGGGCTCCGGGGTGGAGGCGACTGCGGTCGGCGCCGTGATCAGCAGCGTGAGTACCGCGGCTGTTGCTGTCAGGTACCGGACAAGTTTGGTCGGCATTCGGTCCTCTGCGGGCGCGCGATGGTGAAATGGACGATCAGCGGCTGCCACCCTACGAAGGAACACCGGCCAGGTCGATGTCAGTTGTCGCCACCATGCTCTTCCTCCGCCGCGCACGAGTCGGGACCGCGCCGCCGAGTTCCGCTGAAGCGTGTTCAGACCGGCCGCGGGCGACAGAAGGGCGCAACAGTCGCGTTGCCCTCGGTCTGCCGCCCGCCGATATGCCGTGAAGAATCATTACTTGCGACGCGCGCTCCGCCACCTCGCAGATCGCATTTCGCCGATTCCACTTCCTTGGGGCGGGAACCAGGGAGGGGGTGAAAGCCGCCCGCGGAGCACAGGTGTCAGGCGTGCTGCGTGTGCTCCTGGAGGCGGGGGAAGAGCGGGCGTGCGGCCGGCAGACTCCCGTCGACGGGTGTCACCTGCTGTGCGATCCGTGCGGCGGCGTCAGGGATGAAGGGCTGTAGTTCGTCGGCGAGCACGCGGCACGCCGTGACCAGTGCGGCGAGCACTGTGTCGAGGCGACCGGCTGCTCCATCCTCGTCCTGGCGCTCCGCTCGGGCCAACTCCCAGGGTCGGGCTGTGTCGATACAGCGGTTGGCCTCCTCCACAATGCCCCAGGCAGCACGGATGGCGTGACGGAAGTCGAAATCGGCCAGAGCGGCATCGATCAGGCCGGGAGTCTTCTGGCACACGTCGACGAGCGCCACCACAGCGGGCTGATCGACTTCGGGCGAGGGGACCACGCCGCCGCGGTAGCGGTGGACCATCGTCACGATGCGGTGGACGAGGTTGCCCAGCCCTCCGGCGAAGTCCGCGTCGGTGCGCGCGGTCAGCCGGTCGGAGGTGAAGTCGGCGTCGCCGACCCGAGGGACGTCGCGCAGCAGCCACCAGCGCACCGCGTCGGTGCCATAGGCCGCTGCCAGGGAGACCGGGTCGACGGTGGTCCCGCCGGACTTGCTGATCTTGCGGCCGCCGACGGTGAGGTAGTCGTGGACCAGGATGTCGGTGGGCAGCGGCAGTCCGGCCGACAGGAGCATGGCCGGCCAGTACACGGCGTGGAAGCGCACCACTCCCTTGCCGACCAGGTGGATGCGGCGCTCGCTGGTGACCCACCACTGGTCGTACGCGGCGGCGCCGCTGCCGTAGCCGAGGCTGGTGACGTAGTTGCCCAGCGCGTCCCACCACACATAGACGACCTGGCTGGGGTCGCCGGGCACAGGGATACCCCAGCCGCGGGCGCGGCTGTGGGAGCGGGAGACGGAGAAGTCGTGCAGGCCGCCGGCGATCAGGGCGAGGACCTCGTTACGGCGGGCGGCAGGTTCGATGCGCAGGCTGCCGTGCGAGATCAGCTCGTGAAGCCGGTCGGCGTAGCGGGACAGCCGGAAGAACCAATTCTCCTCCGCAACGTGCTCAGGCTCGGTGCCGTGCTCGGCGCAACGACCGTCGACCAGTTCGCCCGGGGTGTAGAACTGCTCGCAGCCGACGCAGTACAGGCCCTCGTACTCCTTGCGGTACAGGTCGCCCGCCGCGGCGCATCGGCGCCACAGCCGTTCCACCCCGGCGCGGTGGCGGGGGTCGCTGCTGGTGCGGATGAAATCGTCGAGCGACAACGCCAGTGGGACGCGCAGGGCGGCGAACGCGTTGGCGTTGCGGTCGACCAGTGACTGCACGTCGACGCCCTCGGCTTCGGCAGCCAGGACGTTCTTCAACGAGTTGTCGTCGGTTCCGCTGAGCAGCCGGACATGAGCGCCTCGATGGCGCCGGTGGCGGGCCAGCGTGTCCGCCTGAACGAGCTCCAGGGCGAAGCCCAGGTGCGGGCGCGCGTTGACGTAGGGGATGGTCGTGGTGATGTAGTGACGTGATGCGGTCATGGGTCCTCCAACCGGGTGGCGAGGCCCGGTCCGCACAACACGTCGAGGCCCCATCCCCGGGGCCTCGGATTCGGTACGCGTCCGTGCTCAGCAGCCCCGTTGGCGGGGCATCATCCGGTGCTGAGGCGAAAGCGTGATCATGACGCAGATGCTAGCAACAGGGGCTGGCGCCGAGCATCCGCTTTCCCTGCCCCTCGCAGCAGCCACCTGAAGATCGAAAGGCTTCCACTGCCGTTCGGTGGGGATGAACACAATCACCTAGTCCTCGAAGCCCGCGTGTACGCCCCATTCGGGAAGTCGGGTTCCCGCGTGGGGCGAGCGCTTTCGTGCCAGGAACTCATCGAGCCGGAACCGCATCAGCTCGACCAGTGGCTGCACCACCCGACGGGACATGACCGACAAAACGGCTGCTGCAGGCCCGCGGAGCGCATGATATGTCACTTTCGTGACTGGTCGGGCGCGCTCTCGCATGGAGGGCATCGTGGTACGTTTTTCGATGTTCAACGAACATCGAATGAAAGGGGTTCGTTGTGTCGAATGGCCTGACCGTCGACTTCACCCACCGGGTCGCCATCGTGACCGGGGCGAGCTCGGGTATCGGTCGCGCGGTCGCCGTGTCCTTCGCAGACGCGGGTGCTTCGGTGATCGGGGTCGGACGCAACGCCCAAGCGCTCTCCGAACTCTCCGACGTCCACCCCTCGATCGAGACGGTCCGCTGCGACGTCACTGAGGAAGGAGCTCCTCAGGAGATCATCCGGGCGGCGGTGGAACGCTGGGGCCGGCTGGATGTCCTGGTGAACGGCGCCGGGATCCTGGAGATGATGCCCCTGCGTGAGGTGACCTTCGAGCGCGTCAGGCGCGTGTTTGACACGAACGTGACTGCTCCCAGCCTGCTGGCCGGGGCCGCACTGCCATATCTGCAGGCGACGCGTGGCTCGATCGTCAACATTGCGAGCACCTTCGGTCACCGTCCGATCGCCGTCGCGAGCCACTACGGCGCATCGAAGGCGGCGATCGAGCACCTGACCCGCAGTTGGGCGCTCGAGCTGGCCCCGGAGGGCATCAGGGTGAACGCCGTGGCCCCCGGACCGGTCGAGAGCGGCGCACTGTCTGCGTCTGGCCTGCCTCAGGTGGAGGTCGAGCGGATCAAGGAGGCAGAGGTTGCACGCATCCCCCTGGGGCGCCGGGGCAGGCCCGAGGAGATCGCCGCATGGGTCCTCCGTCTCGCCGATCCCGCTACGGAGTGGCTTACCGGTCAGGTCCTCACCGTTGACGGCGGCCTGGAGATCACCTGACGGGCCACTGGTAACAGGCCGCCGCGGTATGCCCGCCCTTGCGGCTTCCCGGGGCCGCCGCCGATCCGCCCTGCCGGTGAGCCGGGGCTTACACCACGGCAACAGAAACACGGCAAGAAATGAGGAACACCATGACGTACGCCACTGACGAGGCGGAGATTACTCGGTTCGTCTCCCCGGTGATCCACGACGGCAGCAGCGGCACCCTTCCTCTATGAACTGCGCCTGTGTCGCGGTCCGCTGGGCTGGCTGGCAGAGGGGAAGACGGTCACGCCTTGGGTGATCCCGCCACCGCCGGAGCCTTTCTGCCGCCGTGGCGACGCGCCCGAGGTGAGTGTCTCCGGGCTCTAGGCTTCCACCTCGGTGACATGGTCGCCGACATCTTCCGCGTGTGCCGCCGACAGCAGGGCCCGGGTCAGGTCGGGAAAGCGGTCGTCCAGCTCTTCCCGTCGGAGCGTGACGTAGCAGCGCGTGCCTTCCTGGCGGGTACGCGTGATACCGGCCTCGCGCAGGATCTTCAGGTGATGGCTGAGCGTGGACTTGGCCACCGGGGCTCGCAGCTGACCCCACCCGTGTTCCCGGCCGTCGGCCAAGATCCGCACGATACCCATACGCGTCGGGTCGCTGAGCGCGGCGAGGACGCGAGGCAAGGTTATCTCCCCGGGCTCATGGGGGTGCTGTTCGGGCATTGGCCGAGCATAACCCACTTGTTCGATCAGCGTCGAACCATTGTGTGTCCGGCGGTGGCGGCGGTGATGGGACCCGGCCGGTTCCATCAACGGCGCCCTGCGCGCCGGGCGGTAGCAGCCAGTCCGTGCCGGCCGCCACCCGTGGCCACCGTGATGGGCTCCCAGAGCGTGAAAGCCGCCGAGACCGTCTCCAAGGCCGCTCGCGGCTGGGACGCAGGCAAAAAGACCAACGGCCGCAAGCGTCACTGGTGGTCGCCACCTGCGGCCCGCCGCTGCTGATCATGGTCACTTCTGCCGACCCACACGACAGCCAGGCGCCGCCATAGAAGTCCTCTTCCGGCTCCGCCTGATGCACCCCGAGGTCACCATCAAGACGGTCAGCCGCCCAAAGGACTCCACCGGATTCATCGTGCTGTCCCGAAGGTGGGTCATTGAGCGAAGTCGGGCGTGGATCATGCAGGCCCGCCGTCACGCACGGGACTACGAACGGCTCGTCCAGCATGGAGGCCCGTGTCAGGCCTTGCCGGGCCCGCCCTCCGTGTCGACGAAGAACGAGTCGTGCCGAACGAGGAACTCCGCGAACTCCTCGCCGCCCCTGCGCGCCATCTCCGCGACCCGCTCGAAGTATTCCTCGCGCGGCGCACCCGGCGCGAACAGCAGCAGCATGGATGCGGGCGCGTCCGAATCGTTCCGGAACGCGTGCAGCCCGCCGACCGGGACGTACAGGAAGTCCCCCGCGCGCCCAGTCGTCCATCGCTGGCCGTTGAACAGGCTCACCTCCCCGCCGAGCACGAAGAACGACTCCGAGATCGACCGGTGGAAGTGCGTACTGGGCCCGGGCGAGCCCGAAACCATGTCGACCCGGTACAGCCCGAACTCCCCGCCCGTCGAGGCGTGCGTCGCGAGGTAGCTCGTCCGATTCCCCGATTCCGAGGTGAGGTCGGCCGGAGCGTCCGCCACCCGGAAGACCGCGCTGACCTCACCTCCTTTCCCGAGGTACCGCGGCTCCGGATACGCGGGGTACGACATGACCGGCTCCCTTCGCGTAACGGCTCACGGCCTACGGCCCGCGGCCGCCTCACCATCCAGAATCGCGCGGGCGACCGGGGCGCGCAGCTCGGTATGCGATGCGCAGCGGCTCATCGGGTTCCGGTCGATACCGACGTACCACTGACGACCAGCGCTGTAGTACAGCCCGGGCATCGCTGTTTGTTCAGTCTCCTCGACGAGCGGTTGCCCCTCGTGCGGATGGCTGCGGAACTCCACATTGCAGTCAGAGACCTTGGGCCCGTTGCCCGTTGCCCGTTGCCCTTTGCTCGTGCCTTGCTGCGCTCCCTGTCCAGCGCCGTGCACCCATCGCAGTCGGCAACCGGAGGGGGATCGGCGTCGAGTCTCAAAGGCAGTTCAACAGGTGGACTGGGATGGGTCGTTGGGTGAGTCATCGAGCCGTCCCCTCGCGGGCGTCGTCCTGATGACGACAAAGCTGGGAACGGTGGAGAGTCAGCCTCGATGAACTTGCACGAGCTTGCGCGCAAACACCCGAGAGAATCGGTTGCCGACGTGATCAGCAAGATGCGCTGCTTGTCGACGCGGACTTGAACGGCCTCCTCCAGGTCGTCAGGCAGAGCGCGCCTGTCACGAATCGCCGTGAGTAGGGCCTCGCTGTAGGCACGGGTCTGGAGTGGTCCGGGGATGAGCCTCGACGAGTAGGCACGGAAGTGCCTCGTTCGCTCCCACAGCGGGATGCCCCACCCTGGCGCACACCGAGGCCCAGGAGCTCTCGCTGCGTCTCGCAATTGCTGAGCGAGCACCGGTCGAAGGGAGGAGGGCGCCGGGTAACGGAAAAGGCCGGCTCGCGTTGGCGCCGAGCCGGCCTATCCGGTGGTGCATCCCCCTTGGGGGTGTCGAGCCTTCCGCTCGACGGTGGCTGGTCAGTCCGTGCCGGACTCCATCGCGGCGCGGTCCAGCATCTCGTCGTCCTCGGAGACCTCACCGCGGGAGGCGATGGCCTCGGCGCCGCCCTCCGGCATGGTGCCGATCAGCCCGGTCGCGGCCGCCTGGGCGGCACCGATGGCGGGATTGGCGCTGCCGATCAGGCCGAGCCCGGCGTACTGCTCCAGCTTGGCGCGTGAGTCGGCGATGTCGAGGTTGCGCATGGTGAGCTGGCCGATCCGGTCCACCGGGCCGAACGCCGAGTCCTCGGTGCGCTCCATGGACAGCTTGTCCGGGTGGTAGCTGAACGCCGGTCCGGTGGTGTCGAGGATCGAGTAGTCCTCACCGCGCCGCAGCCGCAGCGTCACCTCGCCCGTGACCGCCGAGCCAACCCAGCGCTGCAGCGACTCGCGCACCATCAGGGCCTGCGGGTCCAGCCAGCGGCCCTCGTACATCAGCCGGCCGAGGCGCCGTCCCTCGTTGTGGTACTGGGCGAGGGTGTCCTCGTTGTGGATCGCGTTGACCAGGCGCTCGTACGCCGCGTGCAACAGGGCCATGCCGGGCGCCTCGTAGATGCCGCGGCTCTTGGCCTCGATGATCCGGTTCTCGATCTGGTCCGACATGCCCATGCCGTGGCGGCCGCCGATGGCGTTGGCCTCCATCACCAGGTCGACGGCGGAGGCGAACTCCTTGCCGTTGATCGTCACCGGGCGGCCCTGGTCGAAGCCGATCGTCACGTCCTCGGTGGCGATCTCGACTTCAGGGTCCCAGAACCGCACGCCCATGATCGGCTCGACGGTCTCAACGCCGGTGTCGAGGTGCTCCAGGGTCTTGGCCTCGTGGGTGGCACCCCAGATGTTGGCGTCGGTGGAGTACGCCTTCTCTGTGCTGTCCCGGTAGGGCAGGTCGTGGGCGACAAGCCACTCCGACATTTCCTTGCGGCCGCCGAGCTCGGTCACGAAGTCCGCATCCAGCCAGGGCTTGTAGATCCGCAGGTGCGGGTTGGCGAGCAGGCCGTACCGGTAGAACCGCTCGATGTCGTTGCCCTTGAAGGTCGACCCGTCGCCCCAGATCTGTACGTCGTCCTCGAGCATCGCCCGGACCAGCAGGGTGCCCGTGACGGCGCGGCCGAGCGGCGTGGTGTTGAAGTAGGCACGCCCGCCCGAGCGGATGTGGAACGCCCCGCAGGTGAGCGCGGCCAGGCCCTCCTCGACGAGCGCCGCGCGGCAGTCGACCAGACGCGCGATCTCCGCACCGTAGGTCTTCGCACGGCCGGGCACCGAGGCGATGTCGGGCTCGTCGTACTGACCGATGTCGGCGGTGTAGGTGCACGGGACGGCGCCCTTGTCGCGCATCCACGCGACCGCGACCGAGGTGTCGAGGCCGCCTGAGAAGGCGATGCCGACGCGTTCGCCGGCAGGAAGGGAGGTGAGGACCTTAGACATAGGAAGAGTATGCATGCTTGCGCATGGCCATGCAATCCCTTCAGGTCCTGGGCCGCGGGTGGGCTGGGCCTGGGATGTCGCCTTGTCCCTGGGGCACGCGTGGTGCGGTCGAGGGCGTTCGGTTGCCTTGATGCGGTCAGGTTGTGCGGGCCCGGAGGCGGCGCAGCATGCGCGGGTCCTCGAAGCCGACCGAGCGGGCGGCGGCGTCGATTGTTGCGCCGTGACTGATGAGGTGTTGGGCGCGTTCGAGGCGGAGGGTCTGCTGATAGCGCAGCGGGGTGAGCCCGGTGGCGCGGCTGAAGAGGCGGGTGAGGGTGCGTTCGCTCACGCCGACGGCCGAGGCCAGGCTGGGCAGGGGGAGTGGCTGGTCGAAGCGGGCGTCGATGAGGTCCTGCGCGCGGTGCACGGTGTCGTCGAGGTGGGACCGGTGGCGCAGCATCGCGCTGGATTGCGGTTCATGACCGTTGCGGCGGGCGTAGACGACCATGTCCCGGGCCACTTGGGCGGCGACGGCGGGGCCGTGTCGGGTTGCGACCAGGTGCAGGGCCAGATCGATGCCGCTGGCGATGCCCGCCGAGGTGATCACTCGGTCGTCGGTGGTGAACAGCACGTCGCGTACGACCATCGCCCTCGGGTGGCGCAGGGCCAGTTCGTCCTGCACGTCGTGGTGGGTGGTGCAGTGGCGGCCGTCGAGCAGGCCGGCCTGGCCGAGCGCCTCCGCTCCGGCGCAGACGCTGGCCACGATCCCGCCCCTTGCGTGGTGGTCCCGGAGGACCTGCAGGGAGGCGGAGCCGATGGCCGGGCCGTCTGCCAGAGCGAACGAACGCCAGCCGGGCACCACGATGAGATCCTCCGGCCCGAGCTCCGGCCAGTCGAGCCCGGCCACCAGCGGCAGCCCCTGGGCGGTGGAGATCTGCGGCTGTTCGGCGATGTAGGCGAGCGTGTAGGGGTGCCCGAAGTCGGCGGCCGTGGAGAAGACCTGCGCGGGGCCGGCGAGGTCCAGCAAGTGGACTCCGGGCACCAGGAAGAAGACAACGTGGCTCACGATTCGGTCATCATGCCTGACGTCCTGCCGAGGCCTCCAGCTGGTCGACCGTCGCGATGGTGGCGAAGCGTCCGGCGAGGGCGTACTCGGTGCGCCTGATGACCTCCTCGGCAGGCAGCGTGCGGGGGTCGGCCAGCAGCTCGGCGACGCTCTGGTCGGAAGGAGCGTCGCGGTGCGGGATGGGATTGGTGGCGGTGGCGTCGATGACAAAGGTGACCTGGTAGCCGAGGTCGCTGGCGACGCGGGTGGTGGTCTCCACGCATTGCTCGGTGCGGATGCCGCAGACGGTGAGCTCGCGGATACCGCGCTCGGTGAGGAGTTGCTGCAGGTTGGTGGTGGTGAAGGCATTGTGCGAGGTCTTGTGGATCAGCGGCTCCCCCTCCGCTCGCTCCAGTTCCTCCATCAGCCGGACATGGCCGAGGGCCGGGTCGAAGACATCGCCGGTGCCGGGCTCGGAGTGCAGGACCCACACCACCAGGTCTCCGGTGTGCCGGGAGAGCCGGACCAGGCGGTTCACCTGGTCGGCGATCTTCAAGTCCGAGGTGGTTTCCCACAGCGGACGGGCGCGGAAGGATTCTTGGACATCGATGACGATCAGTGCTCGGGTCATGCCCCTAAGCCTGAGCTGCGCGGAAGGGGCGGTGACAGGCCGCATCGGGTCCGGCTGCGGACCGATCCGGTCATCGGTGGGTCAGTCAGTTGAGCAACCATTCCCCTTCTCCGAGGAGCTGTGCCACATCCGTGGCGATCAGCACGTTCGGGCTGGATATCTTGGGCGGCAGGACCGCGTCCTGGCCCACGGAATTGGTGGTCGTCTGGTGTTGGGGGTTGGGCCGACTCCCGCGGTGTGGGGAGTGGTGGGGCATGCCGGACGGCCGGGCTGGCGGTGAAGCTTGGTTTCTCCCAGGGCGACGCAGATCGGCTGCGAGCGGGCGGGCGAGACGGAGTTGGGTGTAGGCGGAGAGGATCAGTCAGGTCCATCGATCCGCTGCCTCGGGGGAGCGGATCTTGGGGCAGGTCCGGGCCGAGAGGCCGCCGAGGGCGGCACCAGGGGGTGTCGGTCGCGTTACAGGTCCAGGACGACGCCTTCAGTGGGTTTGGAGCAGCAGATGAGGATGTTGCCGTCGGCGGGGGGTTCGACGGGGTCGGGTGAGTAGGCCACGGTGCCGGACATCAGGGCGAGTTCGCAGGTGTGGCAGACGCCGGTGCGGCAGGACCACTGGACGGGGATGTCGCAGGCTTCGGCGAGTTCGAGCAGGGACTCCTGGGCGTCGTTCCAGGGGACGTTGAGGCCGCTGCGGGCGAAGGAGACCTCGGGTCCCGTGCCGGGCGGGCCCGCGGGCTGGTGCGGCGCCGCCGCCGTCGACGAGCCCTTGATCCCGGGGGTGAGCGAGGGACCGGCGCCGAAGATCTCGGTGTGGACGCGGGAACTGTTCAGCCCCGAATCGACGAGCGCGGCGGTGACGCCGGCCATGAAGTCCGCCGGCCCGCACAGGTAGGCGTCGGCGTCGGTCGGCAAGCCGAGCCCAAGGATGCGCTCGGCCGACAGGCGGCTCGCCCTCGCATAGTCCACGCCCAGGCGGTCGGCGGCGGCCGGCCTGCTGTAGTAGATGGTGGACCGCGCGTTGGGGAGGGCGGCGATCAGCTCGCGGCTCTCCTGGGCGAAGGGATGCTCGGTGCCGTCCCGCGCGCCGTGCAGCCACCACACCTCGCGGCTGGAGTGCTCGCGGGCGAGGGCGTGCAGCATGGCCAGCACGGGAGTGACGCCGATCCCGGCCGACAGCAGCAGCACCGGATTGTCGCCCTGGGCCAGGCAGAAGGTGCCGCGGGGCGCGGCGGCCTGCAACCGGTCGCCGACGCGGGCGTGGGCGCGGAGCTCGTTGCTGGCGGTACCGTGCGGTTCGACCTTCACGCTGATCCGGTACGTGCCGGTGCCCGGCTCACCGGACAGCGAGTAGCTGCGGATCATCGGCGGCACGTCGCCCTCGGGCTGGACCTTCACGGTGAGGAACTGGCCCGGCAACGCGGCCGGCAACGCGGAGCCGTCCGCGGCTGCCAAGTGCAGGGAGAACACACTGCGGCTCTCGGGCTGGATGCGCGTGACGGTCAGCGGCCGGAAGCCCGCCCAGCCGGGCGGCGGAGCGGTAGCCGCGGTATTCAGTCCCGCGCTGCCCGAGGAAGCCCCGCGCTCGCCGTCCGACTGCTCCAGGAGGGTCCGCATGGAGCTCTGCCAGCCGGGACTGAGCGCGGGGATACGCAAGGCCCGCTCGACCTGCTCGCGAGTGTGCCCGGGCAGGTAGAGCACCCGGTCGATCTCCTCGACGGTCATCGCCTCGGGCCCGGTGGAAACCTTGACGATCTCCTGCCCGGCCTCGACCTCGCCCTCCTCGATCACCCGAAGGTAGAAGCCGGGGCGGTGGTGGGCCACGAGCAGCGCCGCCATCCGCGGCTCGCCCATCCGCAGGCCCACCCGGTAGCAGGTCACGCGGGGCTGGGTGACCTCGAAAAGGGCGTCGCCGATGCGATAGCGGTCCCCGATGCAGACCTCCTCGTCGGGCAGGCCGTCGACCGTGAAGTTCTCACCGAACTGGCCGGGGGCCAGGTCGTCGCGCCTCAGCTCCTTCGCCCAGAAGCGGTACGAGTCGAGCTGGTAGACAAGCACGGCCCGCTGCTCACCGCCGTGCCCGCCCAGGTCCCCCTGGCCGTCCCCATCGATGTTCAACCGCCGCACCATCCGCGGCCCGGTCACGGTCTGCTTGTAGACGCCGGTGTGCACAGTCTTGCCGTGCCAGGGAACGTCCTTCGGCATCCCGACATTCACTGCTGTCAACGTGGCCACCATGCCACCTCTCCTGCGGCGCCTCCCATGCACGCTCCGACAGGGAAGGACGTCGCATCAGCTTCTGCGACGGCCGACCCGGCGTCGGCCTCCTGAACCGTGCGGCGACCCATACGAGATTCTCCGCCATGCGCATATCACGTTCAGCCGGCGATCAGCCGGAGGTGCGCGAGCCCCCTCACGCTTCATCTGAGCACGCGCCCGAGGAACCCGTGGATGTATACGCTCTCGTCGTTGCCGGGCCGTTCCAGCAGGACCTGGTCGAGGGTCCAGGTGTCGGGGCTGACCACGCTCTTGTCGGTGGCGCCGATCTCGTACTGTCAACGGGTCGTGTCGGGGCTGAAGTTGGCCCGTGCGCCCGGTTCCATGTCGGGGCCGGGATGCGTGGCATAAGCGAACAGGTCGTCCCAGAAGGGCTTGGCGAGGCCCTCCACGTAGGCGTTGCCGCTCTGCGAGATGATCGTGCTGACGTCATAGGAAGGGTCGAGTGCCAGTCGCCAGCCGATGGGCGCTCCGTAGTCGTGCAGGTAGATGGAGAAGCGCGCTCGCGGTAGAAGACCTCTTGGCCCTTGAGGGTTGCCGTCTTGTGTCGCGTGGAAAGCACATCGACCTCCGGGCGCCAGTGAGCGCGCCGTCGCGTCAAATCCGCCCGCGTACAACCCGATTGGATTGGACCAAGCTCAGGGCGGTCGCCGCGGAGGCTCGGGAACGTTTTCCCTCGGCGGCGTGGTGCCTCGCGACAGATGGCGCCGGGTGCCACAGGGGCCACGCTAGACCTGACCCGAAGGGAGGGCAACGCAGCAGAACCAATAATTGGGGACCCGGAATTCATGTGCAGCTCCCATAATGGCGGTGCTGCGGGATTTCTTGCCGATCTGCGATTCCTGGTCATCGGGGCGGCCGCACCAGGCGGTCAGGTGGTCCGGATCAAACTACTTCCCGCTTGAGCCGTACCCGCCTGTCGTACAGGCCCTGAGGGCGAGCGTGATCTCGCACAAAACACCGCAGCGGCCCCAACGTGCAATCCGACCCCCGGAAGCAACTTCTTACCGGTAGGCCCAATTTCGGTGACCGTATCCATCTGCGGCAGAGGCATCAAGGGCATCAAAAAGGTCGCTATTTTTCATGCGTGCTCTCCGGTCGCAGCGCGGTGCCGTCCTCATCTCGGCATTAGTAGCCCCCCTCTGTCTACGCAGCATGCATCAGGCGAGTCGACTGAAGGTGCGATTCTAAGGATGACGGCGGGACAGAAGCTTACGGAATGAACGCTCGTCCAGAATGCCCTTTTCCGATACGCCCATTTCCGTATTTCGCTGCCACCGAAACCCAAGTAAGTTCACCGGGCGCAACCTTCGAGTTCCGAAAATTAGAACCTTTGATTCCGGAGCGCGAGGGTGAACAGTCCACGTCTGGGAGGTGCACAAGATGGCAGCAGATCTTCTGGTCGAAATCGGCCCGTGTGACGATGACGCGTTCCTGTTCCTCAACGGGCGTCTGATCGTGCAGACTGGCTTGGGCGAGGTCCGGCGCTTCCAGCGCGAAATGCCTGATGGATCATACAACTTCCGCCTCAACGTGAAGAACACGGGCGCCTGGAGGTGGCAGGCCAGGCTCATCCTCACCATCAACGGAGAGACCCTGGCAGACGTCAACGAGGTCGGCGGGAGCGGCTTGTACACGGGCGATGTGTACGACCAGGAATGGCAGTGCAGGATCGAGAACGGGAAACTCGTCGAATTCTGACGCCCGACAGGATCGAGCCGTCTGGCCAGTCGACTGCATTAACTCCTCACCCACCCGTGGGAGGAATGCCGGCGCCCTGGTCTAGACGTCTCGTCTCCAGTTGCCCTCCTCGCGGCGTTTCTGCCATGAAGGCACCGCCGCGAGCAGGGCACCTTCAAGGTTTTCTTAGAAGGCGTGCGAATGCCACGGCCAACGTCTTCGCCTTCAGGTACGTGCATGGGCCTGAGGGCCGGCCCGCGGCCCCGAAGAACCTGATCGACCCCGATCGGAGAGGGCAGATCGCCTCTGTCCACGCCGACGACGACGCGCCCCGTGCGCGGGGAGCAGGCGAGCACGAACCTGCTCAGAACTGGTGCGGCTGCTGCTGCGGTTGCCCCACCGTCTGACCGCCGTGGCCGCTCGAGGCCTGCGCCAGCAGCTGCGCCGCCTGCTCCTTGGTCACTTTCTGCTCCGCACCGCAGAATGTGCACTGCGTCGTGTACTTCGTCGAGAACGGGAACAGCGGAACGAAAAAGAGCGTGAACTTCGTGACGCGCTTCCTGAGCGTGTGCGCGGAGGGATTGCCGCACTGGCCGCACACCAGCGTCAGTATCGCGAGCTGGTACAGGTATCCCTTGGTGCCAAAGATGATCATGCTGTGGTCCCTCACAGGTCAGTGCACGGAGCGGCGATGCGCGCTCACGGAGCACAGTCTCCTGCACATCGATGCGCTCGGCGGAATGCGCACCCGCAGCGTCATCTTTCGCCACCGCCTGAGGCGCGCGTCGCTGCCACTGCTCGGGACCATCACCGCAGGCGCGGGGAGCGCTCCCGGCACAGCAGAACCGAAGGCCGGTCCGGGGGACCATGCCCGCGGGCGCGGGGAGCACAAGAGCAGCACGTGATCACGCGCGTGCCACCCCCATCCCCGCAGGGCGGGGAGCACGACGACGACATCTGTCGACCCGTCGGGCTCGACGAGTCGCAGCTACCAGTACCGCGGGCAACTCGGCTACCACGCTGATCCGAACGATGTGGTCGCACGGCTGTGTGTTCGGCCGGCGAATTCAGGCGGACTCAGCTGCATTGTCAGGTCGGTGGCCGTGCACAACGTGATCGTGCGCACCCACCCCGACCTGGCGGAAGTCCTGTATCAGCCCTGGTGGCGCGACCGGCGTTCCGGGATGGCACCGACAGCTTCCATCAGAGCCCTGCCCATACACGCGCTCGGCGCTGCGCGGCGCCCACGTGCCGCCCTTCAGCCCGGCGCTTGAGGGGATGGCGTTACTCGACCGCCTCAACAACGAGCCCCGTTTCATGCTCGCCATGGACCTGGGCGCGGGCGACATGCAGCTCCTGATCAACCACGTCACCCTGCACGGGGCGCACCGCGTATAGAGGGCTGGGGAGCCGCAGGTTCTGGGTTGTGAGATACCCGCAGGGCGTGGCCTGACCGACGCTGAGAGGGAGCCCGCCACCGCGGCCGTTGCACCGGGGTGCACGGGAGGGGTTGGGCGCGCGGGCGGCACAAGGCGAACGGACACTCGTACGAACTCCGTACCCGTGGTGGCATAGTGGGGCCTCGTGCCGCGTGGTCCGGCATCGGGTCACACGCGTGCGGTTCGAGACAGGGGCGTTCCACACGCCGCGGCGGGAAGTCCTGTACTCCGCGACTTGTTGGGCCCGCGATCGGAGAGCGACGGATGCCGAGTGGACTTGTCGCGCTGGCACTCGGCGGTTTCGGCATCGGTCTGACCGAGTTCCTGATCGCTGGGCTGCTGCCGCAGGTGGCGTCGAGTTTCGCGGTGTCCGAGGCGGCAGCGGGCTGGCTGATCTCCGGGTACGCGTTGAGTGTCGCGATCGGCGCGATCGCGCTGACCGCGGCGACCGCGCGGCTGCCCCGCAAGGGGATCCTGGTCGGCCTGATGGCGTTGTTCGTCATCGGCAACCTGTTGTCCGCTCTCGCGCCGAGCTATCCGGTGATGCTGCTGGGGCGGATCGTCGCGGCGTTGTGCCACGGTTCGTTCTTCGGTATCGGCTCGCTGGTCGCCAGCAGCCTGGTCGCGCCGGAGAAGAAGTCCCGCGCGGTGGCGGTCATGTTCGCCGGGCTGACGGTGGCGAACGTGTTGGGCGTGCCGTTCGGCGCCCTGGTCGGTGAACGCTGGGGCTGGAGAGCGGCCTTCTGGGCGGTCACCGCGATCGGCGTGCTCGCGCTGGCGGGAATCGTCGCCCTCGTCCCCGGCTGGGCGGGCCAGGCACGGTCGCCGACAGTGACGGGCCGCTCGGACTCGATACCGCCCAGCGGCTTGCGGGCCCAGTTCCGTGCGTTCCGGTCCTGGCAGGTCTGGCTGACCCTGACAGCCACCGCGCTCAGCTACGGCGGGATGTTCGGTGCGTTCAGCTACATCGCCTACACGTTCACCGAGGTCGGTGGGTTCTCCTCAACGGATGTCGCCTGGTTGCTGATGGTGTACGGCGTCGGTCTGGTCGTCGGGAACCTGGTCGGCGGGCGAGCGGCCGACCGTGACCGTGACCGCGCCCTGGTCCTCGCCCTGCTCGGACTCGCCATCACTCTGGCCGTGTTCGGTCTGCTGGCCGGCAGCGCCACGGCGTCGGTGATACTGGTGTTTCTGATGGGACTGTCCGGGTTCGCCAGCGTGCCCGGCATGATCACTCGCGTCACCGACTTCGCCCACGGGGCAGCGCTGGCCGCCAGCGCCAACGTGTCCGCGTCCAACCTCGGCAACGCCCTTGGCGCCTGGCTCGGGGGCCTGGCCATCACCGCGGGGCTCGGCTACACCGCGCCGCTCTACGTCGGCGCCGGTATCGTCCTGATCTCCGTCATCGTCATGGTCGTTGCCGCACACCAAGCCAGGTCACCTGCTCAGCAGACTGACCACGGCATGTGAATGGATGTCGGTCAACCGTCGAGAACCAGCCCGTTCCTTGCGCACGTACTTGTCGTGGTCGTAGCGAGAACCACATGGAAGCTCTCAGGACCCGAGGCGCCCCTACAGGGCCAGGGCCGGGCCACGTGGCTTCGCCCCGGCGCCCGGGCTGCCACTCCGTCACCTCTCCCGTCACCCGGGAGGGTTGGGCCCGGAGGGGGCCCGGTTCGGCCAGACATGGTCTGGGCCAGGCGGAGCCTGGGAACTTCCCCCTGGTATCCCCGGGCTCCGCCTGGCGGCCCGTGGCCGCCCCGTACCACGGTCCGTCTGGTGCGGTCGACGGGCCTTATCCTCGCCGCCCGGGACTCCGCAGGTCATTGATGGCCAGCGCAGGAACTGTTGACGTTCCGCGCACGAGATACGGGGTGTTCGTGATCGAACTCGGTACGTGTGGTGTGGCGTGCCGCCTGCCGAGCGCTTCGATTGTTGGCGCACTGCTGGGCGGGTTCGCGCGCGGGGTGGCCGACCAGACGTGCGGCCCTCAGCGGTAGGGGGCGGAGAGTGAGACGTCGAACGCTGCGGCTGTCGAACGGGTCACGGCTGTCCTTGACGCATAACGCGCTTCCCCAGGCTGCTGATGGGCAAGAGCATGCATGTGGGGCGGAAGCGGCGCCCAGCCGTCTGTCTGCGGCGGCTGCCAAGAGGGGGGTGGCACTAAAGGGTGATGACGTTTAGTAGCCGGGACCTGCCGGCAGCCGAGCGATTCAGCTGGTTCTGCGATCTGGTGGCCCGCGACATGGCACCGCACGAGATCGTCACCGAGCACGCCTCCGACTTTTCCGCCTCGGCGACGCTGTTGTCGCTGGGCGATGGGATCGGTGTCTCCAGCGTCATGTTCCCCGCTATGCAGTCGATACGTTCGCGACGCCTCATCCGGCGTTCCGACCCCGAACTGTGGGTACTGGCACTGGTCGTCAAAGGGGCCATGCAGAGGGAGCAGGGCCGTAACCAGGTAGATCCGCGCCCGGGTGACCTGGTGCTCTACGACACCTCTCAGCCGTACTGGGCGTCGATCGCCACCGACGACGTGGCCCAGTCCATCGTGCTGCATCTGCCCCGGCGCACGGTGCCCGTTCCGGAGCAGGCGCTGCGTCGCATGGTGGCTACTGCGCTGCCGTCCAGGACGGGCATCGGTGCCCTGCTGAGTCAGTTGCTCGCTGGGCTCGTCGAGCAGGGACCGAAGCTGGAGGCCGGTCAGACCCACCGGCTGACTTCTGCCGTGGTCGACTTGACCACGGCGTTCCTGGCGAGTCTGAGCGACGTTGACGGACCGCAGACCACAGCGGCACGGCGGGTGGCACAACTGCACCAGATCAAGTCCTTCATCCGGTCCCGACTCGGCGAGCCGGAGCTCACCCCCGCGGCCGTCGCCGCGGCCCACCACATCTCGCTGCGCGCCTTGCACTACCTCTTCCGGGAGGACGGCAGGACAGTTGGCGAATTCATCCGCGAGCAACGGCTGGAGCGTTGCCGCGCCGATCTCGCTGACCCGCGTCTGGCTGGCCGGAGCGTTGCCGAGATCGCGATCCGCGCCGGTTTTTCCGATGCCGCCGCCTTCAGCCGGGCCTTCAAGTCACGCTACGCAATGCCCCCAGGCGAATACCGTAGAAGCCACGGAGAACCGTAGTCGCGGAACCTCGCCGGGCCGACTGGCTGATGTCCCTCGGCCGCCTCGAGTGGTTGCACCCGCACCCTGAAAATGGCGCCGGCCGGGTCCGTCGCCGGTCGACCGGGCCGGGTAGGCTCCAGACACCAGCTGATCACCGACGGACACGGAACTCCGCTCGCATGTCGGGGGGAGGGGGGCGGCGGGGCGCCCTCATCGACCATGCCGCGCCCACCGACCGTCCCACTCTCGCCCGCGCAGCAGATGCAGGCGGGCTGCTCCGGATCGCCTTCCGCCTCTATACCGCTGCCGTCGACGCCGGAGTTGCCCGCGCCCTGCAGGACGCCGCCGAGCTGCTGAAGTCAACAGGCCGACTGGAGGAGGGAACGAGGCTGGGGCGGTATGGGAGGCGGCCCGACAGGGCAGTAGCTCAGCCGTGGGAGGCGGCGGTTCCGTCCACCGAGTCCCAGTGATGCGCGCTTTGCCAATCCGCTGGAACCACAGCCAGATCTCGGTTGTCTCAGAGAAAGAGGACGTTGAGGCCAGACGTTGACTGCTCCCGCTCGTGACTCGAGGGGGATTCTCACGGCTCGCGCCGTGAGGCTTTCTGCTTCATCGCCGACTGCCCGCCCGGAGTGCTCCGTTGAAGTCTTGTACCGGCTCCACAGACAGAAACCACCAGCCCGGCGGCCCTGACATTGATGGCTGCATTCACGTCCCGGTCGTGGGTCGTCCCGCAGTCGTCGCATGTCCACGCACGGAAGCTGAGCGGCATCTTCTCGGTGAGGGTGCCGCAGGCAGAGCACCGCTTGGAGGAGGGGCACCATCGGTCGATGACGACCAGGTCCCTTCCGTACCAGGCAGCCTTGTACTTCAGCATGCCGCGCATCGTGGTCCAGTTCGCGTCACTGATGGCGCGGGCGAGCGTGGGCCTTTGACCATGGTGTGGTCGGTCAGGTCCTCGATCACGATCGTTTGGACGCCCCTATGACATTCAAGGGATCACGCCGGGACGGGCGGCCGCTGAAGCGGTCGGAGCAGGGCATAGACCTTATGGGCAAGATTCAGACGAAGAGCGGGGTAGACGTGAGGCACCGCACCACCCGCATAGGGTTTGCACTCATGATGGGCGCGATGCTTGTGGGCACCAGTGCCTGCGGCAGTGGGAGCCCGGCGAAGAAGTCCGTCGAGGGGAAGGACGGAGCGTCCGGGAAGGTGACCGCCAGCCCGTCGAAGCCCGCGGGACCGCCGATGCTGCTGGATACGATCACGCCGCAGACCGGCACCACGGTCGGGGTCGCGATGCCGATCTCGGTGGTCTTCACCAACCCGGTGGCCGCCAAGGCGCGGGCCGGCATCGAGAAGCGCATGAAGGTGACCGCTTCCCAAACGGTCATCGGCGCCTGGCATTGGTTCGGTGACCGGCGTGCCGACTGGCGGCCCAAGACGTACTGGCCATCCGGCACGAAGGTGAAGATCGACGCCGATCTTGAGGGAGTCGCCAACGGCAACGGCCGCTATGGCACGCACGGCTACACCCACACCTTCACCATCGGTGACGACGTCCGGGCGGATGTCTCCGCCACGGGCCACACGATGAAGGTCACGAAGAACGGCAACCTGATGCGCACGCTGTCCATCAATGCCGGCAGTGCCCAGTACCCCACCTGGGACGGCACGATGGCGGTGATCGACAAGCAGAAGAAGGTCCACATGACCTCGTGCAGCGTGGGCATCAGCTGCAACAAGGGCAGCGCCGACTACTACGACCTGACCCTCCCGTGGGACGTCCACCTCACCCAGTCCGGCACGTATGTCCACTACTCCACCGGCGACCCCAAACCGGGCAGTGGCAGCGCCCGAGGCTCGCACGGTTGCGTCCACCTGTCGCTGTCCGACGCCAAGTGGTTTTACGGCCAGGTCAAACAGGGCGACCCGGTCACCGTCACTGGATCCCCGCGGGGGAAGGCCCCGGCCGACAACGGCTACGCCGCGTTCAATCTGAGCTGGGAGCAATGGCTTGATGGAAGCGGGGCGGGCGCCGTCAGCGCCCGCTGACCTACACCGTGAGTCTGTCCCGCAGGCTCGCGGGCACGGTCAGCCGGCTTCGTGAACATCCCGGGGGCGTGACCGGGCAAGAACCCGATCAGCGCTGCCGATGAGTTGTGAGGCGACCACTGGCAGGGGCCGCGGTGCACACCCAGCGCTGCTACGGGACTGGGCACGGCACTCGCGACCTTCCGGCGCTCCGCGCAAGTCTCGGTTCGCCGCACGGATCAGCGAGCGCGCGAGGGTCGGGAGAGACCTTGGGTACGGCAGGGTCCAAAGCTCGATGTCCCGTGGCGATCTCATGGCCCGGCACGGGAAGAAGTGAAGTGCATGCTCACGACGATCAGCTTCGTCTCATCGGCTGCCTCGGCTACATGGGATGACTACCGGAGCTGCGCGCGACGGACATCACCGCGGTTCCCGAGGCCCCCACCCGCCGGTCCCGTATGCCGGGCACGTGACGAACCTACGGATCTGGACCGGCTCCCGATAGATCATCGCCGTAAGGGTGCTCCAGCGGGTGGCCGCGCCCAGCGTGCGGCCTGTGCCAGGTCGCCGCACGCTGGTGGCATGCCTGAGCGCCGCGTAATCGTCTACCCGCCGTCCGAGTCCGGCGGCCGCGGGGTGCGCGTCGACAGTACGATCCTCGGCACGGCCTACTCGCTGCACGATCTCACGGTGTTCTTGCGGGGCGCCGGCCTGCCGGACTGGGACGAACTGGATGTCGCAGAGTCGGGGTTGATCGAGTGGCATGGGGGCGGTCCGGAGGTATGGAGGCGCTGAACGAGCGCCCGTTTGGGGTAGGTGCGGGGGCGCGGTGCACGCCGCCTACGGCATCGGCCCACGCCAGGCGGCTGCTCGGCGCGGCTCGACGCGCATTGCGTGGGCCTGCTGACTGCCGGGTGGCCGCTTGGTCAGAGCCGCTCATGAGCTGGTAGCCAGAATGGTATGCCGAGCGGCATACTCGAACCATGGCAGACACCAGTGTCAAGATCGACGACACCACCAGAGACAGGCTCAAGGCCCTGGCGGACGGTGCGGGAATGTCCATGAAGGACTACCTGGCCAAGCTGGCCTCGGAGAAAGAGCACGAGAGGCAGCTCGAGACGGCAACGGCCGCGTTCCGCCGAGCCATCAGCGAGCCCGGAGTCATGGACGCCTTCGACGCCGAGTTCGGCGGGCTTCCGCCGGCTGGACACCACACCCAGCAGGCGGCCTGACCCTGTGGAACTGTACGTCGACCACCGATGGCTCCTGGAACGTCAGGAAGACATCCTCCGAGACGACTTGACCGTCAACGACTTCTCTGTCCTTGTCGGCATGGCAGCCCGGCACAAGGTCGATCCCCCGCGCCACGACCAGCACCATCCAGATGCCTTCTGGCGGGCCGCTGTGTTCCTGGAGGAGTGCGTCCTGCTGCGTCCCCTCCCAGCCCGCAACGAGTTCTTCGGGTACAGCGTGGCCATCGCCTACCTGGAAGCCTCGGAGGAACGCGTGGACACGAAGTTCGAACTGTGGCGGGAATTGATCCACCAGATCCGGGCCCTACGCCTGGACTCGTATGAGATCGCCGAACGGCTTCGATCCTGGCGAGCCCAGTAGTCACCCAGAGCGCGTCTCTTTGACGGGCTTGTCCAAGCCGGCCTCAGCGCTCTGCCACGTTGCCGCGGCCGCGTCACTCCACGGAGGGCTCGCCGTACTGCGTCCGGCGGCGGGGGCTCGACGCGGGTCCTTCACCCGTTGCGGCCGATGGGCAGCAAGAGGCCTCTGGTGTGGCGGCGTTGGTTCGGACAAGCTGCCGCGCATGGACTGGATACCGCTGCTCTCCACACTGACCGGTGCCGTTATCGGCATCGCTGCCACTCTGATCGCCGATCGCAACCGGTGGCGGCGCGAGGAGACCCGGCACGCTCTGGACGTGCGACGCGAGGTGTACACGGAGTTCGTCTCCGCGCTCAAGACAGCCGGTGAGGACATGCGCGCCGTCGCATTGGGCGATCACATGTCCGAGTCGGCGCGTGAGGCGGCCGTGCGGGAAGCCTTCCGCGCCACCGGCCTGTACACGGCGAGCGAACGCCTTTGGCTCGTGGGCCCGCAGCAAGTCGTGACAGCCGGGAATGAGGCGTTCCACAGCCTGCGCCGGTTGCGCGATGCCTACGCCCGGGGAGCCACCGTCGGCTCCGCCGAGGACGTGCCTCTGATCGCACAGCGTCGGAAGGCCATGGCCCAGATGCGCGATCTCATGCGTAAGGACCTGGGCATCGGGCCCCTGGGGATCGAATGAGCGTCGATCGCACCCAACGCCGATTGAGTGTCGGCATGTTGGCCTTGCGCGATCAGGGAGGGTCTCGATCGGCTCCGCATGGATGCGGCTGAGTGACGGCGCTGACCGGTGCTGTGGTTCGTGGGTGACTGATCCTGATCAACCCGTGCGTTGGCTCGACTGAGCCGGGCGGCGAGAAGGGCCGGTGAGGGATCAGTCCCTCTCGACCAGGCGGGCGAGGTTGTCCAGCGCCATCCGCGTACCCAACTCGTTGTCCTCGCGTGGCACGTCATCGGGAATGCCCTCGTGCACGATGACGACGTCCGTCGCGTCGCCCACCGGGGCGAGTGAGGTGGTCATCGTCATCGTGCCGCGCAGCGCATCGTCGGATGTCTCGAATTCGAACACCTCAACCACCAGCTCGTTGGGGACGAGTCGCGCGAAGTGGCCCTGGTAGGTGTCCGTGTGGGCGTCCGACTTTCCTGACCCGGCTGCGTCGTCGTAGGTGAGCGAGACGCGGAAGGTGCCGCCTTCGCGAGCGTCGAAGGCGTGGACATGGCTGGTCATGCCGGCGGGCACGCGCCACGCCGCCACCGCGTTCGGGTCGACGAGCGCTTGATAGACGGCTGCGGGGGCCGCCTTGACGCGTCGCGAAACTCGCGTGGCATACATGACAGCCAACGTACTGTCCTTGCGGCCGAGTCGTGGCCGTTCGGGCCGACATGTTCGGCCGGTCAGGCCCGGGCCTCTTACTTATCGGAGGCCGGACGCCACCGGAGGCCGCCTGGCTGCGCGCACATACCGCCGCACGCAACGCGATGGCCGGCGCCCTGCCGCACCGGCTCACCAAAGACAAGGGAGGCGCCCCGCTGCCTGCGCGAGGGCGCAGGTGCAAGGCCTGCCCAGCAGCATGGGCGGGGAGCAGTCAGCTCAGGCCCGCCCATGTGCCTCCTGCGAGCGTCTGGACAGTGAGTCGATGACCACCGCGGCGAAGAGCACCCCGCCTGTGATCACGAACTGAACGGCTGTGGGGGTGTCCGTGATCGCCATGCCTGAGGCGACCGACTGGATGACCAGCATGCCGAGCACCGCGGACCAGGTCGTACCGCGTCCTCCGAACAGGCTGGTGCCACCGATGACGGCTGCTGCGATGGCATTGAGCAGCAGGACGCCCGAGCCTGAACTCTGGCTCACCGAGGTGATGCGCGAGGCCAGGAACAGGCCGCCGACCGCGGCCATGGTGCCCGAGACCGCGAGCACCGCGGTCCGCACCCGCGTCACACTGAGGCTGGCGCGACGGGCTGCTTCGACACTGCCGCCGAGTGCGTAGACCTGCCGCCCGTAGTGCGTGCGGCGGAGAACGATGTCGAGGCCGGCCACCACCACGAGGAAGATCAGGAGGGCGAGCGGCAGGCCCTGGAACTGGTTGAGCACATACGCGGCGGCGAACGCGATCACTGCGACCGCTCCCGTGCGCAGCGCGGTTCCCCGGAGCGAGCGGTACGGCATGGCAACGGCCTTACGGCGCCGACTGCCCAGGTAGGACACGAGGAAGACCATGCCCGTGGCGACCGCCGCCACTCCGTAGGCGACGCCGGCGTTGGTGAAGTAATAGCTGGTCAGCTTGGCGACGAGCCCGTTTTCGTCGAAGTTGACGGTGCCGCTGTTCCCGAGGATGTAGAGCATGAGGCCGTTCCAGGTGAGCAGCCCCGCGAGTGTGACGACGAACGCCGGCACCCGGGTCTTGGCGAAGGAGTAGCCCTGGAGGGCTCCCGCTGAGGTACCCGCGAGCACCGCGACGATCAGGGCAAGCCATTCCGGCACGCCGTTGTTCACGTTCAGAACGGCGAAGACAGCCGCCGCGAGGCCGCTGATCGAGCCGACCGACAGGTCGAGTTCACCGAGCAGCAGCACGAAGACGATGCCGACCGCGATCAGGCCCGTGCCCACGATGTCCACGCTGAGATTGGACAGGTTCCGGGGTGAGAGGAAGTTTGCGTTGAGAGCCTGGAAGATGATCCAGACCGCGGCGAGGACGAGGACGACGGGGAGCACGCCCAGTTCACCGGCGCTCAGTTTGCGCCGGAAGACGGTGACCCAACCCTCCATGGCATGGGCGATGGTCCGCGTGCGGTGCGGCTGACGGGCCTCGGCCGTGGGTGTGGCGGGTTCGGCCCGCGGGTTGTCCGCCATGTTGCGCATCCCTTTCACCACCCCGCCTCCCGGTGGGCCATCCGGCGGGGCACGTTTTCCGCCGCGCCGGTGATGGAGGAGATGATCTGTTCGTGAGACGTGGTGCCCACGTCGAAGAAGCCGTTGTTACGACCGAGCCGCAGCACAGCGGCCCGGTCTGCGAGAGCCTTCACATCGCCCATGTTGTGGCTGATGAGCAGTACTCCCAGGCCGCGGTCACGCAGCTGGTCGACGAGGTCCAGGACCTCGGCGGTCTGCTCGATTCCCAGCGCTGCGGTTGGTTCGTCCAGGAGGAGCACCCGCGGGTCGCCGAGGAGCGAGCGAGCGATGGCGACGGTCTGCCGCTGGCCGCTGGACAGCGAGACGACGGGTCCGCGCAGATCGGGGACGCCCCTGGTCAGGCGTTCCAACAGGTGTCTGGTGCGGCGCTCCATCTCCACCTCGTCGAGGAAGCCGAACCTGCGCATCTCCCGTCCGAGGAACAGATTGCCGACAACGTCGAGGTTCCCGCACAGCGCGAGGTCCTGGTAGACGGTGGCGATGCCGAGGTCCCGGGCGTCGTGGGGGCGCCTGATGTCGACTGTCCGGCCCTCCCACTCGATGACGCCGTTGTCCGCGGGGGCGACGCCAGAGATCACCTTGACCAGGGTGGACTTGCCGGCCCCGTTGTCGCCCAGCAGAGCGACGACTTGACCGGCGTGAATCTCCAGCTCGATGTCCGTGAGGACCTCGACGACGCCGAAGCGCTTGCACACGCCGTGCAGCGCCAGCAAGGGGGGAGTCGGCACGGAAACCATCTCCTTCCCGGGGCACGGACCTGGTCGGAACCGGCCTGTCAGGTCAGCCCGGCCTTGTCGCAGGCGGCCCCGAGCCGGGGGGTGCAGATCTGCTGGATCGTGTACACGCCGTCTTTGACCAAGGTGTCCTCGATATTGGCGACGGTCACGGACAGCGGGGTGAGCATGACGGCCGGAACCGCCTCCGCACCGGGGGTCCTCACCGTGCCCGTGGCAATCCGGTCGAGGTTTTCACCGCGGGCTGCGGCCACAGCCATGGCGCCGCCGGCGGAAGCCTCGGGTCCGAAGGGTTTGTAGACGGTCATGTACTGATCGCCGCCGACAATACGCCGCACGGCTCCGAGTTCGGCGTCCTGCCCGGTGACAGGGGGCAGCGGGTTGACCTTGTTCGCTTTGAGGGCGGAGATGCTGCCGGCGGCGAGGCCGTCGTTGGCGGCGTAGACCCCGTCGATGTTGGCGACGCCGAGGGCGGAGATGGCGCCGGACATGTTCATGTGCGCGGTCTCCGCCCTCCAGTCGAGTGTGTCGTACGCTTTGCCGATCTTCACTCGCCCCTTGAGTACGGACAGTGCGCCCTTCTTGAACGCCACCGCGTTCGGGTCGCTGAGATCGCCGTTCATCATGACGATCTGGGCGTCGGGCACCTTGTTGCCCATGGCCGTCAGCAGTGCCCTGCCCTGGAGCCTGCCGACCTCTTCGCCGTCGAAGGAGACATAACCCGAGATCGGGCCCTCGGCGAGACGGTCGTAGGCAATGACCGGGATGTCTGCTTCGTGCGCCTTCCTGACCGTGGGGCCGAGCGATCTGGCGTCCACGGGCACGAGCACGAGGGCATCGACCCCCTTGGTGATCATCGAGTCCATCTGCTCCTGCTGGGTGGCCACATCGCCCTTGGCATTGGCGTGCTCGACCGTGCAGTCGTCGCACAGCTCCTTGATCTTCTTCTCGAGCAAGGGCCTGTCCTGTGTCTCCCAACGAGCCGTGGTGGCGTCCGGCAGGAGCAGCCCGATCGTCGGCGTGTTTTCCCCGTCGGGGTCGTTCTCGGCGCCCGACCCGCAGGCCGCTAGGGCAACGGCCGTCGAGACAGCGGTCAGGGTGAGGGCCGTGTCCCGTATGAAGGCCTTCATTGAGAGACCTCCCTTTTCTTTCCCCCTGTGTGGTCAGGGAGCGCTCACGGTTGCCTGGCCTCCATCGGGGATGAGGACTGGGTGCTGCGCCCCGTCGGCGTACGCCAGGTGGTTGGTGACCGGCTCAGGGGGGAGCAGCGGGGCCACACCGGCCTGTCGGGTCCGGCCGGCATGGTCCACGCCTGAGGGAAAGGCGCACGTGCGTCGCGGGCGTCAAGGTTCGTCGGCGGGGCGGCCGGGCCGTATGGGCCACGGGCGACGGGGCGTGATGGCGCAGGCCGCGTTGAGCCAGGTGGCACGCCGGCATGGAGATCCAGGCGAACACCCGTCCCTGCCTTCACGGGCAGCTGCGGCTCCGATGGTCGCGGGGTGGCGTCGCCCGCCCCGGCGAGGTGGGGACTCGGCCCGCCCAGCCCGGCACCGGTGGCTCCCTCATTGAGCATGGCGACACCCGGCCTCCTCACCAGCCCACGCGTCCTGTCGGCCCAGTCCAGCAGCCGACAGCCAGCCACTGTGCCGACGCCCAACGTCCGCCTGGAACAAACCGCGTGGACGTGGCAAGACGACCACGTCGTCAGTGTGGCACCGGCTGCGGTCATCTGCGAACGCAGCGGCTCCGGCCAGTGATGTTCGGCCCGGTACACCGTCCGAAGGGGGCTTCACTGCGGACCCGAAGCGGGCTTCCCGCAGCGGGCCACCCTCCGCAGGAGCGGTTTGCCGCGCCGCGGCCGGGCGATAGGCAGCACCTCCGTCCGGACCGCACCGCCTGCTGATGGGACAGGCGCGCTGCCTGGGCATGCAATCCCGCATGAGGTGGTTCCGCTCGGCCTCGAGGGCGCCCTCGACGCTCGGCCCGACGTACGAGGACGCCCGCATCCGGCGGCCGGGCCTGCTGGCGATGGCAATCAGGTGGATCTGTCTGGTTGGCCCTTATATGCGACTCTGGTAGGTGGGTGCCCCGATCTCGAGCTGTCGGCACCTGCGGCATGGACGGGAGGTCGGTTGCGGACATGCCTCATGACGGCCGTGCCCGGGCCGGGGTCTCGGAGCCGCGGGCATCCGAGGTCGACGCCGCAGACACCGGTTCACCGTCTCCGGTGCCAGAGGACGCCGCGAGTGATCGGGCCCTGACGTTCGCCGGAGCGGCGCTGGCAGCGGTCTACGTGCTCGGCGTCGGGAATGAAGTACTGCGGTTGGTGGAAACGGCCGGAGGCGCCACTTCCGAGTGCGGGCTCCCAGAGCTTCTGCCTCTGTCCGGAGGGTCACCAGCGGCGCACGCCTTTCGCACCGACCGGCCTCTATGGCTGAATCCCGTCACGCTCGCCTCCTACTCCGAGGGTGGGCCGTCGCCGCCGCGAGCAGAGGCGTCGCTCGGTGCGCTGCCACTCGGAACGGAGGGTAGTCGGCTGGGCTGCCTCGTCGTCGTGGGCGCCTGCGCGGACGGCTTCGAGGCCGAGCAACGGCGCTTCCTGGAGCGGTACGCCGACGCGGTCACCGGTGTGCTCCAGGCCGGGGCCGGCCGACCCACGCCGTCGTCGCTGCTGAGTACCGCCCTGCGGAGCCTGCGCGTCGGCTCATTCGTCCTGGCGCCGGACACAGGCCTGATTGAGGCGGACGAGACACTGCTCGAGCTGGTCGGCATCACGCCGGATGACTTCGACGGCAAGGCGGACACCCTGCTCGCGCACGCACTCCCGGAGGACATGCCCGCGCTGATGTCCGTCCTGGAGCCGTCCACCCAGGCGTTCGGCCGGCGGGAGCTGGAGTTCCGAGTCCGCCGTCCCACTGGTGAAATGCTTTGGCTGAGCCTGAGTTGCCGTGTGGAGAGCACCGACGATCGGCCGGAGCAGGTGCTGGGCGTGGTGACGGCGGCCTCGCTCCTGCGCCGGAGTGCCGACGACGTTTCCAGGATCCAGTGGCTGACTGCCGCACTCGATGATGCCGCAACCATCGATGACGTCAGCCGAGTGGTGGTCACCGCGCTTCGAGAGCCGCTGGGCGCCGACCGGGTGGCGCTCGCCGAGTTGCAGGACGAGCGGCTCGTGATCACCGTCCTCGACCCGCCGCAGCCCGCCGCCTGGCCGGAGACCTGGCGTTCCGAGTGGCGTTCGGAGTGGCGTTCGGAGTGGCCCGACGCACCGGTCAGCGCCCTGCCCACCCTTCAGATGGCTCTGCGGGACGGGCGCATGGATCTGTGGCCCGCCGGCTCAGCCCTCGAACCCGGACTGGCGGACATCGGCACCGGAGGTCTGGCCGTCCTTCCACTTCCTGCCAAGGGCCGGGTCGTCGGCGTGTGCCTGGTCGGCTGGGATCAGCCGCACGAGTTCGTCCCCGAGGAGCGGTCCCTGCTGACTGCCACCGCGGCGCTGGTCGGGCAGGCACTGAAGCGTACGCACGCGCACGACGCCGAGCAGGAGCTCGCGACGATGCTGCAGCGCAGTCTGCTGCCCCGGCGCCTCCCCAAGTTGCCAGGGGGGACCGCCGTCGCCCGCTATCTGCCCGCCAGGCGGGGGTTGCAGGTGGGCGGCGACTGGTACGACGTCATCGCCCTCTCCGAGGATCGGGTGGCACTGGTCATCGGTGACGTTCAAGGACACAGTGCCGGAGCCGCGACGATCATGGGCCAGATGCGTACGGCAGTCAGGGCGTACGCGGTGGAAGGGCACCCGCCCGACGTGGTCGTCTCGTACGCGAACCGCCTCCTCGTCGGTATGGAGACCGATCTGTTCGCCACCTGCTGCTATGCCGAACTGAACCTGGAAGAGGGCAACATCCTGTTCGTCCGGGCCGGGCACCTGTCACCGCTGATACGGCATCCCGACGGCACTACCGAGGAGGTACAGGTCGAGGGTGGGCTCCCGCTGGGCGTCTCCTCGGAGGCGGAGTTCCCCATGACCGCAGTCGCACTGGCCCCCGGCAGTGTGCTCGCCCTGGTCACCGACGGCCTGGTCGAGGCCGCCGACCTGCCCCTCGACGAGGGTATGCACCGGACGCGCACCGCGCTCGCCGCGGCGGATCCGGCGGATCCAGGGCTGATGGCCGACGAACTGCTCGGCGACGTCGGCCGTCGCGAGGACGACGTGGCGCTGTTGCTGCTGCGCTACGACGGCATGAAGACCCGGCCGATACGGGCCGGCTGGGTGGTGTGGCGGTTGCCCGACGCCGTCATGCACGCCCGCCGATTCACCGCGCGCACTCTGCGGCGGTGGAAAGTCGAAGAAGTAGCCGATGCGGTCCTGCTGGTCGTGTCCGAACTTGTCACCAACGCCGTGGTGTACACCCAGGGTCCGGTCCGCCTCGACCTGACGCTCCGCGGGGATCGGGTGCGAGTCTGCGTGAGCGACACCTCGCCGCGTGCGCCCGCCAAGCCGGTGATCGTGGACTGGGAGTCGACCGGCGGCCGAGGCCTGCTTCTGGTCGAAGCCATGTCGGAGTCCTTCGGCTCGGTGCCGGTGGCCGGCGGCAAGCAGGTGTGGAGCGAGATCATTGTGCCGCAGCGCGAGCCGACTCCCGCGGACTCGGGGCCCCGCATGGCGCAAGGGGGTCCGCGATGAGGACCTGTACGTGCCACCTCGTCACGGCGCTCGTCGCGGGACTCATGGCCATGCCCCTGGCCGCCTGCGGAGGCGACAGCGAGGCGGGCACGGACAGCTTCGCCGTCGGTCTGCTGCTCCCGAGCCGAGCGGTTCCCCGCTGGGAGCAGTCCGACAAGCCGCTGCTCGAGAAGCGGCTGAAGGAACTGTGTCCCCACTGCACCATGGAGTACGCCAACGCCGAGAACGACGCGACGAGGCAGCGGCAACAGATGATGTCCATGATCACCAAGGGGGTCAGGGTGCTGATCCTCGACGCCGCCGACACCAGGGCGCTCCGCTCCTCGATCCAGGAGGCGGACAAGGCGGGTGTTCGCGTCGTCGCCTATGACCGGCTCGCCGAAGGCCCGATCTCGGGCTATGTCAGTTTCGACGGTGCGCAGGTCGGCAGACTCCAGGGCGAGGCGCTCCTGAAGGCCATGGGCGACAAGGCGTACGGCGGGAACGTCGTCATGATGAACGGCGATCCGACCAGCCCCAACGCGGCGTGGTTCAGGAGGGGCGCGATGTCCGTCATCACAGGCAAGGTGAAGATCGCCAGGTCGTACGACACCGTGGACTGGAGCACGGAGAAAGCCCACACCAACATGTCCGCTGCCATCGCGGCCCTGGGCCCGGACCGGATCGGCGGTGTCCTTGCGGCCAACGATTCCATTGCCGCAGGCGTCATCTCCGCTCTCAAGAGCGCCCGTGTCCGGAAGCTTCCTCCCGTCACCGGCCAGGACGCCGACCTCGACGCCGTGCAGCGCATCGTCAAGGGGGAGCAGTACATGACGGTGTACAAACCGTTCAGGGCGGAAGCCGCCGCGGCCGTCGCCATGGCCGTTGCCCTGGGACGCGGCGAGGATCTGCGCGGCGTCACCACGACGACGACCGACAGCCCCACCACCAAGGACATCCCATCCGTCCTGCTCACTCCGAGGACGGTGACGGTCGCGAACATCAAGCAGACACTGCTCAAGGATGGCGTGTACACCGTCGACCAGATCTGCACCCGGGAGCTCCGGCCCGCCTGCTACAAAGCCGGACTCGCTCGGTAACGAGGACCGGTCCCCGGGACGTTCCGCGTGATGCCTGCGGTCAACCTCGCAACCGAGGGATCATGATCAGTGCGGTGGAGGCCCGCCCTGTGTCCGCCGACGCGGGCACCGTGCGCCCACGTGTTCTGATGCGGCGGCCCGAAACGCCTCCGACAGTGCGGACCCGGCATCTGGGGCGGCGTGCCGCCGGCCGGCCTCCCGCGCGAGCAGCGGAGGACGCGGAATCTGTTGGGCCACCGTGCGAGTGAACGGGTCACGGGACCGCGGCTGCTTCGGGCTGCTGCTCCCACTCGCCCATGGCTACCCCTGGGGGATGGTGAGTTCACGGCCGCGGTAGAAGCCTTCCCGCTCTTCGACGACGTACGGGGCCATGGCCGCACGGCGCTGCGCCTCCGGCTCGGAGGCCCGCCAGGAGTCGCATGTCTCCCTGGAGTCCCAGAACGACACTCCGGTGATCTCCTGTCCGTCCTCGGACCAGTACGCGAAGGCGCGGCGCAGTCCGTGCGGGTAGGGGGTCGGGCGCCATGCCCGCTCGAACTCCTCCAAGGCGCCCGACTGAAGGCGGCGCGTCGTTACCCAGACGAAGTGCTCCTCCATCTCAGCCTCCTCCGCAGTACCGGTTCGGTTTGCCGGCCTCTCTCAGATCACCGTAGGTCCAAAACACCGCATCTGCCCGCGCGGCGATCGCGGCGCCCTCGAGGGTCACCGGCGCGGATACGGGCCGCGCCGGCCCGGTGGCATCGGACGATTCCGTTCGTGGGACCACCTGTACCGCGACACCGTCCGCCGCGGCGTATGGAGGTCTGGACCTCGGATCGCTCGGGCGCGGCCCGATGCTGGGCTGTCGGCCGGTCACCGCGATTGGGCGACGTAGCGTCTACTCACGGGCAGGCCTGCCCCGGCGGCCGCGTAGAGACTCGCGTGCCGAATGGCGGCGCATCCGTGTCTTGTGGGCGGGACGGCGCGATGGAACGCTTCCCCTCCGCTGGTGTGACCAGAGGGCGGCATTGTTGTCACGGTCGGGTGGCCGGGAGGCCCGGTGATCGGGCGGGGAGAGGGCGGATGGAGCTGGAGCTTCGGCATCTGCGCGTGCTGTGCGCGATCGCTGATGCGGGGAGCCTCGGCCGGGCCGCGTCGGAGCTCGGGTACTCGCAACCGGCCGTGAGCACGCAGCTTCAACGGATCGAACGCTTCTTTGGTAAATCGCTGTTCGAGCGCGGGGTGTCCGGTGTGAGGCTGACGCCATACGGAGCGGAGGTCCTGGTTCAGGCACGGGACGTCCTCGCACGCGCGGAGGCGATCGGGCTCCGTCCAGTCGGGGGCGCGGCGAGAATGCGCCGGATCCTGCGCGTGGCCGCGACCAACTCACCGGTTCTGTCGGGCATGGTGGTCCGGGTCCGAAGTCGGCTGCCCGATGTGTCGCTGACCGTGAGCAGCGTGTACGCGTCCTCTCGGATTGTCGAACTCCTGGAGGGGGGAGAGGTGGATGTGGCGATCGCCGCGGACTATCCCGGAATGGAATTACGCCACTCCGCCGCAGTGGCACATCGCGGGATCGTCACCGAGCCGACGTTTGTGGCCCTGCCGGCTCGTCACCGGCTCAGGCATCGCCCTCAGGTGGCGCTCGCCGATCTGGCGGACGATGCGTGGTTCGTGACACCTGACGACGGGGCCGGCTGGCCGGGAGTCTTCTATGCCGCGTGTGAGGCGGCCGGCTTCTCGCCGGTGGCGGTGCACGAATTCCTCGGCGACCAAGTGCAGTTGCAGAACATGATTGCCGACGGCCTCGGGGTGTCCTTGGTGCAGGCGACGCTCAGGCCGACCCCGGACGTGTTGATCAAACCGCTGATCGGCACACCGCTGTGGTGCCGCTACGTGCTGGCCTGGCGGCGTGACAGGGTTGCCGACGAAGTATCCGAGACGCTCTTCGTCTCCGCCACTGCGGCGTACCGCGAACTCATCGCGCAATCGCCGCACTTGAGGGCGTGGGCCTCGCGGACGTGGAGCGTGGCCGGGCCTTAGGCCTGGGTTCAGGCCGCACCGGGCTGTGCGCGGCTGCCTGCCTGCCGACCGGACCGGGCGTCCGGCCGGATGTCGTGCCGGATGGTGTGGCCCTGCCGGATGTTATGGCTCGGCGGTGCAATGTGCTATGTCACACCCCATTGTTGGCGGCGATGGGGATTGAGAAGGTGCCTCTCACGCCTCATCACCGCTTTCGAGGCGCATCTATCCGTGAAGGAGTCCAGATGCGCTACCGCTTCGCCCTGCCCAGATGCGTGGTCGGATCTCTCGCTGCCGCAGTCACCATTGCCGGCCTGCTGGCGACGCCGGCGTTCGCCGCGCCCCCGTCACCGGCTGACACCAACCCCGTCTCCGGATCCCGAAGCACGACGCCGCCCGCGCCACCGACCGGCTCGACCCTCGGCGCCTTGGACCGGGCCGTGCAAGCCCGAAGGGTGACTCCCGCCCAACTCCCGCCCCTCAGGGCGGCGACGCCCCCGCATGACCCGGCCGCCACGGCCGGACCGAAAGCCTCGCCGAGCACGGCCTCCTGCACTCCGGCCGACTTCGGCAGCCGGACCGGATCCGCACTCGTTGCATTCGTCAAGGCCTCGACCATGGACTGCGTCAACAGCCTGTTCGCCGTCACCGGTACCGACGCGCACAAGATCTTTCGCGAGGCACAGATGACCACCATCGCGAAAGCCTTCACGGGCGCGGCGAGGAGGTACGGCGGCGACAACTCGGCCCACGTGTGGCAACTCGTGCTGTTCGTGCGCGCCGGCTACTACGTGCAGTTCTACAACCCGTCAGACGTCGGCCCCTACGGCGCGGCCCTGAGCACAGCCACGGCAGCCGGCCTGGACGCCTTCTTCGCCCGCCCACATTCACGGGACGTCACCTCCGCGAACGGCGACATCCTCGGTGACGTCATCATTCTCACCGACAGTGCCGACCTGCAGGACCGTTACCTGAAGGTCTACCGGCGGGTGCTGGGCGGATACAACAGTTCCTACGACGGCATCACCAGCATGGTGGCAGCCGTCAACGACGTCTACACCCCTCTCTGGCGCGGCAACTGGAACACCGCCTACGTCAACGCGGTCACGGCCGACCCGGGCATCATCGACACCCTCAACGCGTTCGCACTCAACCACATGAACCTGCTGGGGACCGCTCGTGCCTATCTGGACTCCAACGCCGGAATGAACCTCGCCCGCTATGTCGAGCACCCCGCGCTGCAGGCCAGGGTCCGGCCGCTGGCCAACGGCCTGTTGAACGCCGCGGAGATCACCGGCCCCACAGCCCAGCTGTGGGTCGCGGTCGCGACCCAAGTGGACTACTACGACAAGGCCGGCTGCTCGTACTACAACGTCTGTGACCTGACCGGCCAGTTGACGAGAGCGGCACTGCCGATCACCCGCGTCTGCGACGCGACGCACACCATCCGGGCTCAGGCACTGACCGCCGCCGACCTCGACGCGACATGCGCCGGCGTACTGGCCCAGGACCCGTACTTCCACCGCCTCGTCAAGGACGAGGGCCCTATACCCGGCCAGTACGAATCAACCATCCAGCTCGTCGTGTTCGCCGGCCGCGCCGACTACCAGACCTACGCCGGGGCGATCTTCGGCGTCAGCACGGACAACGGCGGCATAACCCTCGTGGGAGATCCGGCCGACCCCCACAACCACCCCCTTTCGATCATGTACCAGAAGGACTACGACGACGGCTTCGTGGCCCGGATCTGGAACCTCAACCACGAGTACACGCACTACCTCGATGCCCGCGATGACATGAAGGGCGACTTCACCCAGCAGACCTCCGTCCCCGATGTCTGGTGGATCGAGGGTCTGGCCGAATACATCTCCTACAGCTACCGCGGCATCACCGACGACCAGGCCGTCACCGAGGCGGGCAGGCACACCTACACACTGAGCACGCTGTTCCAGAACACCTACGCCAACAGCGACGTGACCCGCACCTACCCCTGGGGCTACCTCGCGGTCCGCTACATGTTCGAGAAGCACCCGGCGGACATCCAACGCATGCTCGCCCACTTCCGAGTCGGCGACTACACGGGCGGTTACGCCGTCTACAACTCCGACATCGGCACCCGCTACGACGCCGACTTCGACGACTGGCTCACCACGTGCGCCGCAGGCGCCTGCGCCGAGCCGGGCGCAGGCGGCGGCCGCTGACACGGCGACCTCCGTCAGACGCGTTGGCCCGATCGACAGACCGATCGACTCCAGCAGCCGGGCATCACTCAGCGGGTGCGGCCTGTCATGGCCGACGACGAAACGGTCCCACCAGGCCGCCGGTCTGGTGGGACCTTCCTCGACCACTGCGCGCTCCTGGCCGCGCGGGACGTGTTCTCGCCGCCTTCGTGACCACGAGGGCCGCCCGGAACCTGCCCACGTTGATCGGCCTGGGTGCCTGGGGGAGCTTCCAAAGGGGCAGCTCAACTGGAGTCGCGGACGATCAACCGGCACGGAACGGTGTGTACGCCCGGCGCAGGGTCGGAGTCGATGGCTTCCAGTAGCCGCAGGGCGGCGATCCGGCCGATCTCGGTGAGGTCCATGTCGATCGTGGTGAGGGGTGGGCGGGAGGCCAGGGCCATGGTGTCCCAGTTGTCGTAGCCGACGACCGCGATGTCGCCGGGGACGCTCACCCCCCGTTCGCGGAGCGCGTCCGCCACGCCGCGGGCGATCTGGTCGTTGCCGCAGAAGAAGGCGTCCGTGTCCGGCGCGGTGCGTAGCACCGCGTCGGCGGCGCGGCGCCCCCACGCCTCGCTCCACTCGCCGTAGTGGACCCGGCCGGTCGCGAGGCTCAGCGAGGAGTGCTCCAGGTGCTCGGCCGCGTGCCGGGCGCGGTCTCGGGCGGCGGCGTGGTGTTCCGGGCCCGTGACGTGCGCGATCCGGGTGCGGCCGGTGGCCAGCAGGTGCTCCACCGCGAGTCTGGCCCCGCCCCGGTCGTCGGACACCACCGAGGTGTCGGCTGGGTCGGTGGAGGGTGACAGCGCGTAGACGATGGGGACGGCCTCGATGCCGGTCAGCGGCGGACGCGGATCCGTCCGGCGGCCGGTGACGATGATGCCGTCCACGCGGCGGTCCATCAGGTTGTGCAGATGGTGCTGCTCCCGGATGGCGTCGCCGCGGGTGTCGCACAGCAGCACGGAGATCTTTCCGGCTCCCAGAGCGTCCTCGGCGCCGAGCAGCACGGGCGTGCTGAAGCGGCCGATGCCGTCTGTCGTCATGAGCCCGACCGTCCAGCTCCGGCCGGTATGCAGGCTCTGCGCATGCTGGTTGGGCCGGAATCCGAGGGTTTCCACGGCGTCAAGGACTCGCTGACGGGTTTCGGGCCTCATCCGCCCGCCGCCGTTCAAGGCCTTCGATGCCGTGCCCACGCTGACGCCCGCCAGGGCGGCGACGTCGGCGAGCTTCGCCGGGCCTGTGGAGCGAGAACCTGGAGCAGCGGTCACGAGCAAACCTTTTCCTAGATGGTAGCGGCATCCTCATCGTCGCAGGGACTCGGGGTTAAGTGCCAGCCGCCGAGCAACAGAAAATCTCTTGCCGCGACTCTTGACCAGTCCACCCGGCTGCCCTCTACTTCTCGGCAGAGAAAACGGTTGCTCAAACGAGTTCCATGAGCCCTGTCGCCCAGAGCACGGGGGTCTTCGCGCCCTACCCCGCATGCCGGTCCCGTTCCGCCACCACCTTCCGGAGAACCATGCCCCGCACCCGCTCCGCCCTGCCCGCAGCGGGCCCGGTCCGCCCCGGCCCGGATGCCCGCGCCGCGCTGCGTCCCGCCACCGTCGACGTGCGCACCGGCTTCTGGCACGCCCGCCGAGAGGTCAACGCGCGCACGTCCATCCCACAGGGCCCCGGCCTGCTGGAGTCCGCGGGAAACCTGTACAACCTGCGCCTGGCGGCGGGTACGGCGCAGGGTGAATTCCAAGGCGCCTACCCGTTCGTGGACACCGACGTCTACAAGTGGCTGGAGGCCGCGTCCTGGCGGCTCGCTCAGCGAGGCCCGGAGACGGGCGGTGAGCACAACGGCCCCGAGTCGCGCCAACTCGCCGCCGAAGTCGACCGGATCGTCTCCTTGGTCGCCGACGCCCAGCAGCCCGACGGCTACCTCAATACCTGGTTCCAGATCCGCAAGGGCGGCGAGCGCTACCAGGACCTGCGCTGGGGCCACGAGTTGTACTGCGCGGGACATCTGATTCAGGCGGCCGTGGCCCACCACCGGGCCACCGGCCGTGACGAACTCCTCGATGTGGCACGCGGTTTCGCCGACCACATCGACTCCGTCTTCGGCCTTCCCGGCAGCGGCAAGCCCATCGACGGCATCGACGGCCACCCCGAGGTCGAGACCGCCCTGGTCGAGCTGTACCGCGAGACCGGCGAGCAGCGCTACCTGGATCTCGCCGGCTACTTCGTCGACCGCTACGGCCACGGCCTGCTCGGCGGCGAGGCCTACTGCCAGGACCGCGTGCCGCTGCGCGAGGCGACCAACGTCGAAGGACACGCCGTACGCCAGCTCTATCTGCTGGCCGGCGCGACGGACCTGGCCACGGAGACGGGCGACGCGGAACTGCGCGCCGCAGCCGAGCGGTTGTGGCAGGCGATGACCGCCACCAAGACCCACCTGACCGGCGGGCTCGGTGCGCACCACGACGAGGAGGACTTCGGCGACCCATATGAGCTGCCCAACGAACGCGCCTACTGCGAGACCTGCGCCGCCATCGCCTCCATCCAGTGGAGCTGGCGGATGGCCCTGCTCACCGGCGAGGCCCGCTACAGCGACCTGATCGAGCGCACCCTCTACAACGGCTTCCTCGCCGGTGTCTCCCTGGACGGCGAAAGCTGGCTGTACGTCAATCCGCTCCAGGTCCGCGACGGCCACACGGACACCGGCGGCGACCAGTCGGCCCGCCGCACCCGTTGGTTCCGCTGCGCCTGCTGCCCGCCCAACGCCATGCGCCTGCTGGCCTCTCTGGAGCACTACCTGTCCTCGACCGACGCCGGGGGGAACGGCCTGCAGATCCACCAGTACGTCACCGGGCGGTACGCCGCCGATCTCGCCGGCAGCGCCTCGGTCGCCGTACGTGCCGAGACCGAATACCCCTGGCACGGCACGATCGCCTTCACGGTCGAGGAGTCCCCGGCCGACCGCCCCTGGACGCTTTCGCTCCGTATCCCGCAGTGGTGCCGCGAGTACCGCGTGCGATGCGGCAGCAGCACCTATGACCAAACCGATGCCCCGCTCGCGGACGGCTGGTTGCGGCTGGAGCGCAGCTGGGCGGCGGGTGACCAGGTCGTCCTGGAACTCGGCCTGGAACCCCGCCTCACCGCGGCCGACCCCCGGGTCGACGCCGTCCGCGGCTGCGTGGCCATCGAACGAGGACCGCTCGTGTACTGCCTGGAACAGGTCGACCACCCCGGCGGCGGGCTCGACGACATCGTCATCGACACCGCCCGCCCGCTGGCCGTGAAACAACGGCCGGACCTGCTCGGCGGCATCACCACCGTGGTCGCCGCGGGTCGGCGTCGCCAGATCCCGGACGCCGGCTGGTGGCCCTACCGGTCCGCCGAAGCCACGCCCGAGCCCGCACCCTCGGGCGAGCCCGTCGAACTGACCGCGATCCCCTACTACGCGTGGGCCAACCGGCAGGACGGCAGCATGCGCGTCTGGCTGCCCACCTCCTGACGTTCCTCACGTCCGGCCCCCGCACCGCTCCTTCCGATCCCCTCATGACCACCCTGACAACGAGGTCACCGCAATGAGAAGCACCCGCCGTACCCTCCTCGCCTGCCTCACCGCCGTCGGCACCCTTGCCTCCGTCACCGCCTGCGGGGGTGGTGGTTCGGGTTCCTCCGACTCCTCCGCCAAGTCGGGTACGTACACCTTCTGGGACCCCTACCCGCAGTTCGACGCCTCCTCGGACTGGGGCAAGCGCGTCACGCAGTGCGGCACCGACGCCGGCGTCAAGGTCAAGCGCACTGGGTACGACACCACGGACCTGGGCAACAAGGCGCTGCTGGCGGCCCAGCAGGGCAACGCGCCCGACGTGATGCTGGTGGACAACCCGGTTGTCTCCACCATGGTGGAGGCCGGGATCCTCAACAAGACGAGTGATCTCGGGCTGGACACGTCCGCGATTCAGAAGAACATCATCGGCGCGGGCACCCTCCAAGGTGCGGCCTACGGCGTCCCGATAGGCGCCAACACGCTCGCGCTCTACTACAACAAGAAGGTCCTGACGGCCGCGGGCGTCGATCCCGCCTCCATCAAGGACTGGGCGTCACTGACGGCTGCCCTGAAGAAGATCAAGTCGGCGGGCAAGAAGGGCATCACGTTCTCCGCGATCAACACGGAGGAGGGCAGCTTCCAGTTCCTGCCCTGGTTCTGGGGCGCGGGCGGCGACCTCACCGAACTCAACTCCGCCAAGGGAGTTGCCGCGCTGTCGCTGTGGAAGCAGTGGGTCGACGAGGGGTACGCACCCAAGGACGTCCTGAACAACACCCAGACCACCAGCTGGCAGGAGTTCGCCACTGGCGACTACGCGTTCGGTGAGAACGGCACCTGGCAGCTGGCCAACGCGGAGAAGGCCGGATTCCCGTACGGGATCGTCAACATCCCCGGCCAGAACGGCGGTTCGGCCCCGGTGCCGACAGGCGGCGAGTTCGTCACCGTCCCGGTGCAGAAGGACACCGCCCGCTACGACGTCAGCAAGAAGATCGTCACCTGCCTGACCAGCTCCAAGAACCTGCTGGCCAGCGACACCACGCTGACATACGTCGCTCCCACCGCGGCGGTGCAGGCCCAGCAGGTCAAGGCGAACCCGAAGCTCAAGCCGTGGGTAGATGCCGTGGCCGCGGCGCGTGGCCGGACCAGTGACGGTCTGGGCACGAAGTACCCGACCATCTCGCAGCCGATGTGGACCGCCGTGCAGGGGGCCCTGTCCGGCGGCAAGAGCCCCAAGGACGCACTCGACACGGCGCAGACGGCGGCCGAGAAGGGCAAGGGCTGACGCCGAGCGGCGCCGCGCACCGGACACCGCCACCCCGCATCCAGGAGTTCGCATGACCATCGCCCGAGTCGACCGCCGCCCGAAGCGCTCCCCGGCCGGGTCCGGAGCGACGGGCACCGCCGACCGGCGCGACTCCCTGTCACGCCGTGGGCGCCGCAAGAGCCGGCTGATCGCGCTGGCCTTCGTCGCCCCGCTCATCGCCTACCTCGTCGCCTTCTACCTCTACCCGCTCTACCGCAACCTCGATCTGAGCCTGCGCAACTACACCGTCCGGTCGTTCGTCGACAACAACGCGCCGTTCTCGGGCTGGGACAACTTCTCCCAGGTACTGAACGACCCGACCTTCGGTCCTGCGCTGCGCCACACGATGGTCTTCACCTTCGTGTCGATCGCCTTCCAGTACGCGGCCGGACTGGCGCTCGCGGTCTTCTTCAACCGGCACTTCCGCCTGGCCCCCACCCTCAGGGCACTGTTCCTGATCCCGTGGCTGCTGCCGCTCATCGTGTCGGCGTCGACCTGGTCCTGGATGCTCAACAGCGAGTCGGGGGTGGTCAATTACGCCCTCCACCTAGTCGGCGTCTCGCCCGTCGACTGGCTGACCTCGCCGCACTGGGCGCTGACCTCGGTCATCATCGCCAACATCTGGATCGGCATCCCGTTCAACCTGGTCATCCTCTACAGCGGACTGCAGAACATCCCCGGGGAACTGTACGAGGCCGCCTCGCTGGACGGAGCGAGTGGCTGGCAGCAGTTCCGGCGCATCACCTTCCCCCTGCTGCGGCCGGTCTCGGCGATCACACTGCTGCTGGGCCTGGTGTACACACTCAAGGTGTTCGACCTGATCTGGATCATGACCAAGGGCGGCCCCGGCGACTCCTCGTCCACGCTCGCGACCTGGTCGTACCAGCTCGGATTCGGCACCCTGCTCCCGAAGTTCGGCCCCGGAGCCGCCGTCGGTAACATCCTCATCCTCATCGCGCTCGTCTTCGGTCTGCTCTACATCCGTGTCCAGAGGAGGCACGAAGCGTGAAGTCCCCTACGAGCTCCCGCCGTTACACCGTCATCGGCCTCCTGCTCACCGCGCTCATGCTCTTCCCGGTGTACTGGATGCTGAACGTGTCCCTCACCCCGCAGCAGGACATGCGCAAGTCCCCGCCCGACCTGCTTCCGCTGCACCCCACGTTCGAGGGCTACCGGGCCGTCCTGAACGATCAGATGCCCTACCTCGGCACCAGCCTGCTCATCGGCCTCGGCACGGTCGCCGTCACCCTCGTCCTCGCCGCTCCGGCCGGCTACTCGCTCGCCAAACTGCGTCCGCGTGGCGGCGGCATCCTCGCCCTGGCCCTGCTGATCGCGCAGATGATCCCCGGCATCGTCATGGCGATGGGCTTCTACGGGATCTTCCTCAACGCCGGTCTGCTGAACTCCTGGTGGGGCCTGATCATCGCGGACTCCACCATCGCTGTGCCCTTCGGCGTCATGATCTTCACGGCGTTCATGTCGGGCATCCCCGACGAACTCACCGCCGCGGCGCGCATCGACGGCGCGGGCACCCTGCGCACCTTCTGGTCGGTCGTACTGCCGGTGAGCCGTAACGCCGTGGTCACCGTCTCGCTGTTCAGCTTCCTGTGGGCCTGGTCCGACTTCGTCTTCGCCAACACCCTCGACGGCGGCGGCGACATGCGCCCGATCACCCTCGGCATCTACCACTACATCGGCAACAACAACCAGGAATGGAACGCGATCATGGCCACCGCGGTCGTCGCGTCCGTACCCGCCGCCGCCCTCCTCGTCCTCGCGCAGCGGTACGTCGCCGCCGGGGTCACCGCCGGCGCGATCAAGGACTGACCGGGACGTCAGCCCACCATCCACCTCCTCAGATGTCAGGAGAGCCGCCACCCATGCCTGTCCCGAGATCCCAGCCTCCCATCCGCAGACGGCCGTTCGTTCTTGTCGCGGTGGCCGTCCTGGCCGCCGCAGCGACCGCCCTGACGGGAACCCCCGCCGACGCCGCCCCCACCGCGTCCACCACCCTGGTCGTCAACGCCAACCAGACCATGCGGTCCGTCACTCATGTCGCCACCGGCAGCCTCTACGGCCTCGCCGACGCGAGCACCCCGGCCGACAGCCTCGTGCAGCCGCTGAAGCCCAACACCTTCGTACAGATGGCCCCCGGTGGGAAGCAGCTGCCCAACGGCGAGCCCGCCCCCGCCGGTGACTCTCTGATGGTCGCTGCGAAGGCCGCGAGAGCGGGCGCCAAGGTCGTCGTCCGCATGCCCGACTGGTACCCGAACTTCCCTTACAAGTGGGTGAGTTGGAGTGACTGGCTGTCCGCCGTGGACACCCAGGTCGCCTCGGTCAAGTCCTCCGGTGCCACCAACATCAGTGCGTACGAGCTGTGGAACGAGCCCGACTGGACCTGGGACACCACCAACGCCGGTGCGTTCGACGCCGGTTGGGCGCGCACGTTCAAGGAGGTGCGCGCGAAGGACACCACCACGCCTATTCAGGGCCCCAGTTACTCCGCGTGGAACCAGAGCTGGATGAGCCAATTTCTCACCGACGCCAAGGCCGGCGGCACTGTCCCGGACGTCATCGCCTGGCACGAACTCCAGGGCAGCAAGGACATCGCCGCCCACGTCTCGGCCTACCGTTCCCTGGAGAGCAGCCTCGGAATCAGCCCTCGGCCCATCTCCATCGAGGAATACGCGACCCCCAGCGAGATCGGGGTGCCGGGCTCGCTCATCGGTTACGTCGCCAAGTTCGAACGGGCCGGAGTCCGTGACGCCGAACTCGCCTTCTGGAACCACTACGGCACCCTCGGCGACACCCTCACCGATACCGGCGGCTCGCCCAATGGCTCGTACTGGCTCTACAAGTGGTACGGCGACATGTCCGGCAACATGCTCACCACCGCGCCCCCGGCGCAGACCGGTATCGACGGGGCCGCCTCGCTCACCGGTGACGGCAGACAGATCAGCGTCATCTTCGGCGGCGGAACCGGCTCAACGGCAGTCAATGTCAACGGACTCGGCTCTCTGTCGGCCTTCGGCAGCAAGGTGCACGTGAAGCTGGAGTACACCCCCTCCAAGGGCCGTACGACAGCTGTCTCGGCCCCGTTCACGATCTCCGAGGCCGACTACACGGTCAGCAACGGCTCCATCACCGTCCCCGTCGCAATGAACGCGTCCGACGGCTACCACCTGGTCGTCACCCCCAGCGGTACGCCCGCCTCGCTGGCCGGGCGTTACCAGATCACCAACAAGAACAGCGGGCTCGCCCTGGACACCCAGAACGCCGGCACCGCACAGGGCACCTCTGTCGTCCAGGCGACCTCGACCTCGACCACCGGCACCGACCAGAACTGGACGCTGGTGTCCGCGGGTTCGGGCCTCTACAAGATCGTCAACCAGGCGAGTGGTCTGCTGCTCGGCATCAACAACATGAGTACCAGCGATGGAGGCACAGCCCTGATCTGGGGCGACAACGGAACCGCCGACCACCTCTGGCAGCTCATCCCCTCCGACAACGGCTACTACAAGATCGCCAACTACAACAGCGGCCTCGTACTCGGCGTCAACAACATGAGCACCACTTCCGGCGCCCAGGTCCTCCAGTGGGACGACAACGGCACTGCCGACCATCTGTGGAAGCTGACCTCTCGCTGAGGCGACCCGGTGATTGCTCCCGCGCCTGCGGTGGACGGCAGGCGCGGGAGCTCTGCGGATTCCCGTGTCGCCTCGGGCGGCAGCGCGCGGCCTGGGGAACGCTGGTGCAGCCGTGCCGCCAATCCAAGGTAGGCGCCCTGCCTGTCGATCACTGCGCCGCGCGAGTCGGGGCTCATCGGTCGGCAAATCGGACTAGTGCCGCATCGGCCAAAGTCTGCCCTTCTTCGGGTAGGGGCTCGGAGCCAACCGACCGGCCATCTCTCTGTGCCGGCAGCCATATCCCAACTTTTGCTTTCGGAACGGGTGGTGTGGCCGAAGGGCGTCAGGCCGTGGCCACCAGTAGATCCTCCCCGCTTGACGGGCGAAGGCCGTCGGTCCGATCGGCGAAGTAGCGTGCGGCCAGCGCAGATCCCGACACGTGTCGGGCGTCTTTGAAGCCGACGTCGCGGGCCAGTGTCAGCATCTCCTGCGGGGTGTAGAAGCTGATGAACGGCGTTCCGGCTGCTCGGGCCTGTGGCTTGGTCGCCTCGAGCGCGGGGCGATCGGCGTCATCGACGAGTTCGGTCGGCAGCATGAAGGTGATGGCGAGCGTCGAGCCGGGGGCGAGCCCGCGGAGCCGGCGCAAAGTAGCTGCGTTGGCGTCTTTGGTGAGATACATGGTGACACCGGTGCAGACGACGACCGCCGGCCGGCCGGGATCGAAGCCGGCGTCGGACAGCTGCTCCCACCAATCCCCGGCCGCCTCGAAGTCGACCGGCACCAGTCGCAGCCAGTCGGGGATCCCGTGGCCGAGCTCGATGAGGCGCTGGCGCTTCCAGGCTTGGGTGCCCGGCTGGTCGATCTCGAAGACCCGTAGGCGGGAGGCGATCTCCGGTCTGCGCTGGGCAAAGGTGTCCAGCCCGGCCCCCAGGACGACGTACTGGTCGACGCCGTGGCCGGCTTGCTCGGCAACCAGGTCCTCGATGAAACGAGCACGGGCCACAATGGCCGCCCGGAACCCGCTCGTGCCGCGCGGCTCCATGTCCGGGCGGTGCCTCCATCCCTCGTCGGGGGCCGCCAGCTCCAGTCCGATCTCGTCCTCGAGCACGTGGGGCGGCGGGTCGACCTGCACGTGCATCGCCCGCCAGAGGGCGACCCGCACCGCGGTGCTGTCCGGCAGCTCGTTCTGCTCGCCTGCCACGATGTCCCTCTCCTTACGGTCAGTTCTTCGCCGGGGCCTGGAGGCTCCACAAACGTCCGTCGGGGTCACGGACAGTCATTTCCCTGGTCCCGTAATGGGTGTCCTCGAACGGCGTGACCACCTCGACGGCAGGATCTGGACGGAACGCATCCGCGTCGGACACCTTCATCACGATCTGCGTCTGGGGCTCCCGGTCCTCGGGGACCTCAGCGATGAACACGTACGGACCGTCGCCATTGCGGAACCGGCCGGAGCTGTGGTCGGTCGAGAACTCCAATTCGAAGCCCAGTGCCTGGAAGAACTGCGCTGCCCTGCCCCAGTTGTGGGTCTCCAGGAACACGGCCTCGATCCCGTCGGTCGCCATGTCAGGTCTCCTTCTCGGACGATTGCTGTGGCTGCCCGTGGGTGTCGTCGAGGTAGGCGCGCAGGGCGTCTGCGACCAACGCCGAGAGGGACATGCCCGACTCGATGGCGTGATGCTTGACCTGCTTGATCAGTCCGACCGGCAAGTACACGTTGAACTGCTTGACCTCTTCGTCACTCACGGGGCGATGCTAGCATCCTAGGAATCTAGCGTGGGCGTACCAGGCGACATTCGCCCTGTTGACAACCTGCGTAGGCAGGTGGCGGCAGCGTTGGTAGGCGATAGTCAGGCGGTCACGGGTGGACCACGTCCCCTGGGCATCAGGTAGTCGCCGAAGGTGGCGTTGGCGATGCGTCCGGTCCCTTCGTCGGTGGCGGTGTCCTCGAACAGCGCCTGGCTGATGCCGCCCACCGTGCCGCCGATGATCTCGCTGGTGGCGTTCTTGGCATTGAGGATGGCCCGCCGTCGATGGCCGAGACCACTCGTGCCACGCGCAGCAGGCCGAGCTCGGGATCGATGCGTACCTCGACGAACTTGGCTCCGAAGCGCCCGCGGTGGCCATCCCCGCTCCATCGGGCTGAGGCGGCGTGCGCCGGCCGTCGGCGCGCGCTCAGATTCACTGTCACGGGACATCGGTGTTGGGAGTCTCGGTTGAGGGCGTGAGGGGCGTGCGGGTTCGTAAGCCCACGCGCGTCCCTCGGTACCTGTTTCTGGAAACGGTCACAGGCGGACGATGACCAGGGCGATGTCATCCCAGCTACCGCTGGTGACGCCCAGGTGGGCCAGCAGTGCATCGGCGAGTTGTTCCACGGCGAGGGTGCTGTACTGGGCGAGGGACTCGGTCAGCCTGGCCAGGCCGGCATCGATGTCTTCGCCGCGGCGTTCGATGAGGCCGTCGGTATAGAGCACGAGGGTGTCCCCTCGGGTGTAGGACATGCCGGCCTGGGGGCGGGGGACATGTTCCGGTCTGGCGCCCAGCGGCGGGTCTGTGGCCTGGTCCAGCAGCTGCCAGCTGCCGTCTGGATGGAGCAGTACCGGCGGTGGGTGGCCGGCGTTGCTGTAGATGATCAGTCGGCTGCGCGGGTCGATGAGCACTTTGGCTACGGTGGTGGCCAGCGCGCCGTCGACCGCCCGAGCGTACAGACCCAGTACCTCCAGGGCCTGCGCGGGGCTGGGAACGGCTCGGATGGCTGCGCTCAGGGCACTGCGCAGCATGCCCATGACAGCTGCGGCCTGCAGGCCGTGGCCGACGACGTCCCCGATAGCGATGGAGTAGCGGTCGGGCGGCAGATCGACCACGTCGTACCAATCGCCGCACACGTTGAGTGATCCGTGGGCAGGCAGGTAGCGCACGGCGATGTCCCGGTGCCTGTCCAAGTCGGGCGAGCGGAGCATGACCTCCTGCAGAGTGACGGCGATTTCACGTTCACGGGCATGCGCCTGGCGCAGTTGCTCGTTCAGCTGTTCCAGATCGTGCGACCGGGCGTACACCTGGGCCGCGATCCCTGTTGCCTGCTTGCTCAGCGGCGGGGTGAGCTCACGGATGACAGGGGAGTGCATGAACTCGGTGACGTCGTCGGCCCACGCGATGATCCATTTCACAGTGCCGTCCGGCCCCAGGACCGGGCTGGACATCCCGCACCACCATCGCTCCTCGACGTCGCCCGGCCGGCCGGCGACGGGAATGTCGAAGCGCTGCGGTACCACCACATCGGGCTCGCGGGAGTGCAGCACGCGCTGGAGTGAGGCGCCGAAATCACGCGCCGCGCCCGGCGCTGCAGGCGTGTCCGGGAATACCTCCAGGATGTACCGCCCGGCCAGTTCTTCGCGGGTCCTGCCGGTGACCCGGAGGTAGGCCCGGTTGGCGTAGCGGACCACCAGGTCGGCGTCCAGCACCAGGTACGGGTTCGGCGCGGCGTCGAACAGTTCCTCGAAATCGATATCCGCTGTCGTCACGCGCGTGCCCTGCCGATCTTTACGAGCGCGACCGCTTTCATCTCCAACCTACGAGGTATCCGCCAGGTGCGCCCACCGGACGACTGCCGATCCGTTCCGCAGGGCACTCGCCCTCACTGCACCGTTTCACAGTCCGCGCCTGCTGATCACCACCAGAGTCAGGAACGGCGGCTGCCCTCCGCTGGAGGGGACTGAGGCCGCCGACCCCTCAGTGGGCAGCGAACCAGGTCCGCCCGTCCGCACCACTGGCCGCTTGGGCCAGGCTGCCTGGGGGCAGCTGCCCCCTGCCGGCGCGCGGAGCCACGGAACAGCGTTACTGACTTTTGCGGCGTGATGTCGTTGAGGGATGACGATGTGTGATCGTCGCGGTATGCCGGTTGTGTGAGATATCCGCAGGGTGGTGGGCTGACGCCTGAACGGCAGGCGTTTCGCGAGCGGATCCGGCTGGAGGCCGCGGAGCGCTTCGCAGTCGGTGCCTCCACCGCCGAGGTCGCCAAGGAATTACGGGTGAGTGTGCGCTCGGTGCAGCGCTGGCGCCGGGCCTGGCACGACGCCGGCGCGGAGGGGCTGCGGTCTGCCGGACCGGTATCGCTGCCCAAGCTGAGCGAGAAGCTGTTCGCCGTGCTCGAGCAGGAGCTGGCCAAAGGGCCGGTCGCCCATGGCTGGCCGGACCAGACGTGGACGCTGGCGCGGATCAAGACGCTGATCGGGCGCCGGTTCCACAAAAGCATGACGCTGTCGGCGATCGCGCGGATGCTGCACCGGCACGGCTTCAGTCACCAGGTCCCAGCCCGCCGAGCCATCGAGCGCGACGAGGAGGCCGTGGCGGGCTGGGTGAAGGAGACCTGGCCGCAGGTGGAAGGGCCGTGGCGGCGCTCGACGCCTGGCTGTGCTTCGAAGACGAAGCCGGGTTCTCGATGACGCCGCCCACCGCACGGACCTGGGCCCGACGCGGCCACACACCCGTCATCCGGGTCCGGGGACGCTCCCAGCGCCGCTTCTCCGTTGCCGCGCTCGCCTGCTACAAGCAGGGCGAACACTCACGGCTGATCTACCGGCCCAAACGGCATCTCGATCACAAACGCGGTGGCAGACGCAGTTTCACCTGGACCGACTATCGCGACCTGCTCATCGCCGCCCACCGGCAACTCGGCGCACCGATCGTGCTGGTGTGGGACAACCTCAACGTCCACAAAGACCGCCGATTACGGGAGTTCATCGACACCCACGACTGGATCACCTGCTACTTTCTGCCGGCCTACGCACCCGACCTCAACCCCGTCGAGGGCATCTGGTCCCTGCTGCGGCGCAGCAGCCAGACCAACACCGCCTTCACCGACCCCGACCACCTCATCAGCACGCTTCGGCACGGTCTCCGCCAGATTCAGTACCGCAGCAAGCGCATCGACGGATGCCTCGCCGAAACCGGCCTCACCTTGACGACATCACAGCGACAACGTCAGTAGTCCCCGCTCACCCTTTCGGCTCTCCCCGGTCGGCCATACGGGCGTGTCCTTGCCTGGCGTCAAGGCGTGTGGCCCCCGGTGCCAGTCGGCACCGGTGTGATGTTGCCTATGTGACCGGAATGAAAGGTGACGAACGGGCAACGGTCCCTTTCATGCCCCACACGAACGCTCCCGGCAGGTGACTCGATGACGACGGCGAACAAGGCGACCCGGACGCCGCCCGCCACCGCCACTGCGACCAGCCCCCAAAATCTTCCGCTCGCTTCGGTGCCCTCACTGCCGTCCCTCACCGGACTGCGGTGGGTGGCCGCGCTGCTGGTCTTCGGACTGCACGTGCACAACTTCCGCTACTTCGGCGGCGCCGGCGGTCGCTTCCTGACATGGGGATTCGAGGCCGGCGCCGCCGGAGTGTCCTTCTTCTTCATGCTGTCCGGTTTCGTACTGGCGTGGTCCGCACGGCCGAACGACCGCGCACTCGCCTTCTGGCGGCGGCGCATCGCTCGCATCCTGCCCGTGCATCTGGTCATCGCCGCGGTTGCGCTGCTCATGGCATACACGTTGGCCCATCAGGCGAAGCCGACGCTGCGTCAGGGACTGGCGAATGTCCTGCTGGTCCATTCCTGGTGGCGGCCGTGGTGGCAGACGCTGGACCCGGTCAGCTGGTCGCTGGCCTGCGAGGCCTTCTTCTACGCCGCCTTCCCGCTGCTGGCGCTCCTGCTGCGTCGTCTCGGCGCCCGTGCATCGGCGGCGCTCGCGGCGGTATCGGTGCTGACCGTACTGGCACTGGCGTGGGCAGACGCGCACCACTGGCTGCGCCAACCGCTCTATTCCTTGCCCGCCGCGCGTCTGCCGGAGTTCGTCCTTGGCGCCGCCGCCGCCCGCCTGGTGCTCATCGGCCGGTGGCGCGGACCGAGCCTGGAAGCCTCACTCGCCCTGGCGATCATCGGCTACTTCCTCGTCCCGCAGGTCACCGCGGGTTACCCGGCCACCACCTGCACCGTCATCGGCTTCACCCTGCTGATTCCGGCAGCGGCTGTCGCGGACCTGCACGGTTTGCCCTCCCTGTGGCGTCACCGGCGGCTGGTACGGCTGGGGGAACTCTCGTTCGCCTTCTACATGGTTCACCTTTTGGTGCTGCGGGCCGGCACCAACGTGCTCGGCACCTCGCCTTGCTTCGGTGTGACGGCGGGGCTGGCCGCCACTGCCGTCGCGTTCACTGTGTCCCTCGGCCTGTCCTGGGTGCTGTACGAGGCGGTGGAACGACCCGCGAGACGGCTGCTGCTCGGCGGCCTCCGCTCCTCGAAGAAGCAGCCGACGCCGCCGGCCTCCCAGCCGGAGCCTGCTCCGCCCACACGTAATGCGCCGGCCACGGCACGGCGACGTTCGTGATCGGTTCCTGGGCGCGTTGAGCGGAAGCCGACGGGCGGTGCGCGGATTCACCGACCGGCATGTCCCGAGGCAGGCGCCTGGGACGAGCCTGAGTACGAGCAGTAACCGCCTGCACTCAGGGAGCAGCGATGGCTGAGCTCCATGGGGACGGCGGAATCTGCATAACGGCCGTCGGTACCCGGGCGCGGATGGTGATCATTGGTTGCCTGGTCTGCGTGACGAGGCGACATTCGGTCCGGGCAGGGTGGTACACGCCACCTGCGGCTCGGTCGATCGGCTGTCCGCATCGGCGCCGGACCGGAGGTGGCGTGATGGCGAACAAGGAACCGGTGGCAAACCCCCCAGGAAATCAGGGGCAGCGGTAGGCGTGGAAGACAGCAGTGGGAGGCGCTCTGGGAGCCGGGAGGCGACGTGATCCACTACCAGGATGGCAACAACCGCCCAGACATACGGAGCCGGTTCGTCGTCACGATGCTGTGCGAGCCGGGTAAGCCCATGCTCGTACTCGTCGATGACGAGGAACTGGAACAGCGCAAGGACGGGCGAGCTCCACGACCGTCCTAGCCGACTACGTAGAGCGATGGCCCAAGAGTTGTAGAACTCTATGAGGAGGTACGGCACACCTTCGTGTACCGCACCCCCGCATTGCGCGACAGGTTACTTGGCGGACGCTTCGAGCCAGGCGTCGAGAGTGATTTCGCCATGGGGGGAGCCTTCTTCGGGGATGAGGGACCTCTCGCTCACGTGGGCTCCGAAGTAGGGGGCGGCCGGGTCCGCGACGACTCTGCGGCGGTCGTTACGGCTCTCAAGGACCCGGGCGACGATCTCGTCGAAGCGGCCGGCTTCAGGGCCGGCAATGTCTACGATGCCGTTCACGGGTTCGCCGACTGCCGTCCGTGCTACGGCAGCCGCGACGTCGTCAGCAGCGACCGGCTGGAACGACACGGGCGGAAGCGTGACAGTGTCGCCGTCGGTCGCGGTGTCGGCGATGCCGCCGATGAATTCGAAGAATTGCGTCGCGTGCACAATCGAGTACGGCAGTCCCGAGTCCCGGATCAACTGTTCCTGCGCGGCTTTGGCCTTGAAGTAGCCCCCGTCCGAAGGGCGTTCGACACCGACGATGGACAGGGCCACGTGATGGCTGACGCGGGCTTCCTTCTCCGCGGCAATCAGGTTCGCCGTCGATGTCGTGAAGAAGTCCATGACCGCCTGGTCCTCGAACGACGGCGAGTTCGTCACGTCGACCACCACGTCCGCGCCGGACAGCACTTCGGCGAGGCCCTCGCCGGTAATTGTATTGGCGCCGGTTTTCGGAGATGCAGCAACTGCGTCGTGGCCGTGCGCTGTGAGCCGGGTGATCACTTTCGAGCCGATGAGTCCGGTCCCGCCGATAACTACGATCTTCATGATGTTCCTTTTCGTTGTGTGGCCGAGACATGCAGACCGCTGATGTCCCAAGTCGGCCTGTGCGCGCGACAATGGACCATCACTCCCTCGCCTTCTCGATTCTGCCGAAGCCGAAGCGCACTCACAGCGGGAACGCGCCGACGTCGCGGACATTTGGCGCGGAGGAGGGTGGAGGGCGGAGTCGATCTCGATGATGGAATCCGGTAGCAGTGGTACGCGATGGCCTTCCGGCACGCCCGTACGTGTATTCCGCGAATCCATTCCGCCGAACTGCGAGTACGGAATTCTCGTGGCGCCGGCAGCGGAGGAGCACAAGTTCATTCTCCACAAGGTTCATTCGCGCGCATCCGCTCGCTGCCCCTCACCATTGACCAAGTGCTGTAGCGGCCGAATTGCCGGGGCGGCCGACTGCGCGCCCTTGGCGCAACGGCGACTTGGAGAGGACGCCCCGGCTGTCGGCTGCCCTCGGTCTGGACCGTGCAACCAGAGAAGACTTGGCAGCGGACCGGGGCACCGCGCTTGCCGCGCGCTCCGGCGTATGGCCACCTCCGGGAACGGCCCGCCAATTCTTCAGGCGGGTCGGCAGACCGTTGCGGTAGGCGCGAGGGGAACTGCCGGTCACCTGTTTGAAGGCCATGCTGAGACCATTTTCGGAACCGTAACGGTCGTTTGCGGTTGCCGTGCGGCAGCTGGCGCCCAGATGCATGATTGTGGTCGCTGGGGAAGGATCGGCAGGGGTGGTGTGTGCGTGCTCTGCGATGCTGCGCAGGGCCTACCGCCGACCGGTGCCTCGGCGTCTGTCCGAGCTGGGGGTACGTCCGTTCCGGCGTTCTTTCCGGAGCATGGAAATGCATACGAAGCGCATCTTGTACCGTCTTTCGAGTCCTACGGAATCGCGAGCGCACGTCACCACCGAGGCGACGGCGTCCGCCGCCGACTGCGGCCTTTTGCTGATCAGACTGACCTTCGGACTGCTGATGGCCGCGCACGGCGCTCAAAAATTGTTCGGGATCTTCGGAGGTGACGGCCTGACGGCGACCGCCAAGGGGTTCGCCGACCTCGGTTACCGCCCGGGAAAACTCTTCGCCGTGATCGGTAGTCTGTCCGAATTCCTCGGTGGCCTCGGCCTGGCCCTGGGACTGTTCACTCCACTCGCGGCCGCTGCCCTGATCGGTGTGATGGTCAATGCCATGGCGACCGTCACCGGCGCTCATGGTCTGTGGGAGGCGGACGGCGGCGTGGAGTACAGCGTCTGCATCTGCGTGGTTGCCCTGGCTGTCGCTGCCATCGGCCCGGGCCGGCTTGCTGTAGACCGGTTCTTCCGGTGGGGCGCGGGCGGATGGGGCGAGGCCGCCTTTGCCCTCGGCCTGGGCGGTGTCGCCGCTGCGATCACGCTGAGTATTTGAACCTTGAGGGAGACGCCTGCGGCACAACACGGCCGACGCCTCCTCGGAGGCCCCCGCGGTGGGCGAGTTCCCCGCAGGGGTGCGGACCTATAGCACCGGCAGCTCCCTTTTCTGCGTCTGCCGGCGTGTCATCGGCTGGCCGGCATGGATCTGGTCCTCTGCCGCGGATGCAGGGAGGAGGCCGCGTGGAGGTGGGATGCGGCCCGGAGGAGGACGAAACTCATGTCGAGATGAATTAGCGTTGGTCTCAGTGCAGGGTTCCATGGCAGGCCACGGCAACCTCACGGTGCGCTTGTGCACGTGGCACAGCCCGTGGTGCTGGAACCAGGTGATCGCCGAGCGGTAACGGAACGAGGTTGTCGGCGAGGCCATCCAGTTCGCTGTCCGGAGGGGAACGGTTGACCCAGCCGTAGCGTTCGGCGGTGTCAACGTCGAAGTCGTCGGCGCCGGGAATTGATTTCCAGCGCGCACCAGCATCGTGTCCTACGCCGACAACTGGCTGCGCCGGAGGAACTCCTCGAGGTCACGGGCACCACCAACCGGACACCGGCAGCCGGCCAGCCCGCATGTGAGGGGGTGGGCTACTACCCGCGGCGGCGAGACGCCCGGCACATCACCCCGTAGGAGACGACCGACAGTCGGCGTGTCCGCCTGGGCACAGGCTCAAACGGACACGCCTTCCGGCTTCGAGAAAGAGCAGTTCGAGTCGGCCGACAGGCTCAAACAGCCCCGGGCCGTGACCGCGAGGTCCGAGAACCACGGTTACGTCTGCCTCGGCACTGGCACAGGGGTGGCCTCGTCATCTGGCGCCGAGCGTGGTGGCCCCGTATGACTCAGCCACGCGGTCAGTCCGCTCAGACAGTGCCGCAGTCGGAGATGACGATCTTCTTGCCGGGGGTGCCGGAACGGCTGCCGAGCGCCTCGATCGCCTTCACTACGTCCATGCCCTCGACGACCTCGCCGAAGACGACGTGCTTGCCGTCCAGCCAGTCGGTGACGATGGTGGTGATGAAGAACTGCGAGCCGTTGGTGTTCGGGCCCGCATTGGCCATGGACAGCAGGCCCGGCTTGGTGTGCTTGAGCTGAAAGTTCTCGTCGGCGAACTTCTCGCCGTAGATGCTTTTGCCGCCCGTGCCGTTTTGGTTGGTGAAGTCGCCGCCCTGGAGCATGAAGTCCGGGATGACGCGGTGGAACGGCGAGCCCTTGTAGCCGAAGCCGTGCGCGCCTGTGGCCAGCTCACGGAAGTTCCGCGCAGTCTTCGGGACGACGTCGTCGAAGAGTTTGAACTCGATACGGCCGATCGGCTCGCCGTTGGCAGTCACCTCGAAAAAGACGTTTTGGCTCATTGCTCCGCTCCTTTGGTTTCGAATGGTTGCACCCGAGCATAGGAGGCCGAGGCGCTGGGTGTGTGACCCGGGGTGATCACGCGTCGTCCGGCCTTGGACCTTGAAGCGATGAGTCGTCGGCGCACTGCGTCGATGAGACCCGCATTCGCTGGCACTTCGCCAGCCTTGAGCCCGGCGTCCCGCCCGCGGCAGGACGGTTCCGCCTACCGGTATGTCACCCACGCTGCGCGCCGGAGCAGGTCAGACCATGCACGGCGTTCCGGGAACTGACCAAGAGGCGGCGATCACCACCGCCTAGCGCGCCCGGCGGCGGCGCGGCCGAAACCCCACCCGCCTCACAGGTCTCGGCCTCGGCGTTTCGGCCATCGATCGCTGCGGAGGTGGCTCTGGCGGCGCAAGGGTCGATGACCCCTGCAGGAGCCGTGGATCGCTCTGTCCTGCGGATCAACTCCCGTTTCAAACACGTGAGTTCGATATCGAGGCGTGGGTCGTTGATGTCGACGCCACCGCGCAAATGCCCAACGCGACCGACGAAGGAGCTCAGTTGACCCCTGCTGACACCCAAGAGCCGACTACCGGATCGGTTCCCCCACCTCCGCCCGCTGAGATCAGGTACTCGGGCGAATACTCCGTGAACCCGCTCGGTGAAGCGTCCTTCCGCAAGCTGTGCGCCCAGGTCCCGAGCGTCCTGCGCCGCATCGTCACATGTCCTGGCGCATTGACCGTCGAGCGGTACTGCTGCTCCTGACCTGCCCGGCTGTCACGGGGGCGGCCGCGGCCGTCCTGCTGGCGGCGACCGCCCACGCCATGCGCCCGATCCTCGGCGGCGGCACGGTCTCCGAGCGTCTGCACCAGGCCCTGTCGCGTACGTGGCCACGGCGCTGGCGACGCGGGTCACACATTCTCGCGATCGTCGGTGTCAACGGTTCCGGGAAGTCGACGCTCACCCGCCTGATTGCCGGCATCTACCTTGCCGACAAGGGCCGCGTCACCTGGAACGGCACGGATCTCGCCGAGACCGACCCCGCCTCCGTTTGGACCCACAGCGGCGTGGTCCCGCGGATCTTTGGGCAATGGCCGCTGCGGGTGCGGGAGAACGTCACCCGCGGGCAGCCCCGCACCCATGATGACGGCCCCGTGTGGGCAGCACTCGACGCGGTCGGTATGCGTCAGGCCGTCGAAGACCTGCCCGCCGGACTCGACACCCTCCTTGCCCGGGAAGTGTTCGGTGGAGCTGAACTGTCCGGCGGCCAGTGGCAGCGCATCGCCTGCTCCCGGGCTCTGTACCGCTCCCCGTCACTGCTGATCCTCGACGAACCCACGTCACAGACAGACCCGCGCTGGCCCCAGAGCTGTGGCATTCATTAGGCAAAGCCAGTTGTCGGAATCTCACCTGTCGCCATCTGTAGAGTCACCACATCGGCGGTCCGGTTCGGCAGACTGCGGGGCTGGGGCCCTCCTGCGTGACGGCCGGTGCTACGAGCCCAGGCCACCCGTTGCTCTCGCGGCTTGACAGGCGACATGAGGAATCGGTTGGCGAGTTGAGTGTTGTGCTCGGTGAGCGAGCTGATCTCGCCCCCCCCGACACGCAAGCTCTCGCCGCCCGAATCGACTGAGACGCCGCAGCGCAACCCACCAGGGGTCATGGCGCATGAGCAGACAGGGCTCACGTGTCGGGGTGTCGTCAAAGCTCCACGTCAGGACCGGGCGAGGACGCAGAACTCGTGGCCCTCCGGGTCGGCCAGGCACGTCCACGGGACGTCGCCCTGGCCGACGTCGAGGTCGGTGGCGCCGAGGGCCCGCAGCCGGGCCACCTCCGCCGCTTTGTCGTCACCGGCGTCCGGCACCAGGTCAAGATGGACGCGGTCCGGCACGGTCTTCACGCCAGTGCGGAGGAACTCGAGATACGGGCCGACACCCTTGGCGGAGCGCCACACCGCATGATCGTCGGTCACCTCGCGCAGGGTCCAGTCCATCGCCTCGTCCCAGAACCGGGCCATGGCCCTCGGATCCGCACAGTCGACCACCACCCGGGCGATCGGCCCGGTGTCCCGGTAGATCTCCCGAGGCTCCAGCACGCAGAACTCGTTGCCCTCCGGGTCGGCGAGGACCGTCCACGGCACATCGCCCTGGCCCACGTGGGCGGGCGTCGCACCGAGAGACCGGAGGCGCGCGACCAACTCCGCCTGATGGGCCGCAGAGGTGGTGGCGAGATCGAGGTGCACACGGTTCTTTGTCGCCGTCTTGGGTTCCGGGACGGCAATGACGTCGATGCAGACACCGACCGGGTCCAGCCAATCGAAGCCGGCGGGTTTGGCAGCGGTCGCGCCGGGTTCCTGGCTGGAAACACCCCAGCCGAGCGCCTCCGCCCAGAACCGGCCGACCGCCGAGTCATCAACAGCCTTTATGTTCACCAGAACAGGTCGCAGTGTCATGCCGGCGATCCTATGCACCCGCTCTGCAACGACGTCCGCAGGTACCGTCGCCGAACGGGGATCAACTCTCCGACGAGACACAGCCGCGGCGTTCAGGACCCTGAGGCGGGCCGACGGCGCCGGGCGGGCAGGCTCGCGATCGGCACGGGTCCGCTCCCGTCACGTGCGGCATGTAGTTCGAGATCGAGCTCCGCGACGATCTTTCTCAGTATCGCTGTGGTGGCGCGCTCGGCAGCCAGGGCCGTCGCCGTGCCGGCGAGCTTTTCCTTGAGCTCAGAGATCTGCTCCGCCAGTGCCTGAGCCACCAACGGCGTGTGGCCCTGGGCCCGAACGCGGGCCTGGAAGTCCTCGATGAGGTCCAGCACGACGTCGGTCACCTCGCGGAAATCGCTGATCCCGTGCGCATCCAGCCAGATGGCGAACGCCTTCACGTCGGCCGCGAGGTTGGTGAAGGAGCCGATGCTGATGTACTCGCCCGGACGCTGCCGCCCACCCGGCTCCACCGGCTGCGGGTGATCGAGAGCGGCCTGCATGATGGCACGGCAGTGACGGCTCAACGCCGCAGGAAACACCGGCATGTTCAGGCTGCTGACGGAGAAGCCGGCCGCTGCACGGCGAGCACGGCACGGCGGTGTTCCGTGCAATGCGCGCCGTTGCGTGCCTGAATCAGCAGATCGTGACGTGCCTGAATCAGCAGTTCAACGGTTCGGCGTGAGCACCGGTGCCGTGGGTGCGGGGGCCGGGGTGAGCCGGCGGCCCGGGATGGCCAGTGCCGCCACCGCTCCCGCCAGCGACAGCGCGCCGCTGACGGCGATCGACGCGGTGAACCCGTCGGTGAAGGCGGCCGGGCCCGCGTAGCTCCCGGCCTTGCTGAACACGAGGGCCAGCACCGCGACTCCGAACACTCCGCCCAGTTGGCGGCCGGTGTTGAACACCCCGGAGGCCTTGCCGATCTGTTCGGGCGTGACCGCGTTGAGTACGGCGGTCTGGGCGGCGGGCATCGCCATGCTCACGCCGGTCCCGGCGATGAGCATCGGAGCGATCATCTCCCCGTACGGCACGGACGGTGTGGCGATGAGCGCGAGCCATCCCATCCCGGCCGCCTGCAGGGCCAGCCCGAGTGCGGCCAGCGGCCGCGCGCCGACCCGGTTCGTCAGCCTGCCCGCCAACGGCGCCACGACCGTCACCGATGCGGTCCAGGCCAGCAGGTGCAGCCCGGCGCCCAGCGGAGCGTCTCCGCGACCTGTCTGGAAGTACTGCGCCGAGAAGAACAAGGACCCGTAGAGCGAGGCATAGAGGAACACCCCGGCGGCGTTGCCCGCCGCGAAGCCGGGAAGCCGGAACAGCCCCAGCGGCACCATCGGCCGCTTGGCGACGCGCTGCCAGGCCACGAAGGTGATTGCGCAGAGCCCGCCCGCGATCAGCGCCCCGACCACCTCGGCGCTGCCCCACCCGGCGGCGTGCGAGCGGACCAGTCCCCACACCAGACCGAGCGCGGCACCGGTCACCAGCACCAGCCCGCCGGCATCCACGCTGCCTCCGCCACCGCGGCTTTCCGGGACCCGGCGCAGCACCAGAGGGATGACGGCCAGGCCGATCGGCAGGTTGAGCCAGAAGATCCACTGCCAGGCGAGTCCCTGGGTGACGGCGCCACCCACCACCGGGCCTGCGACCACCGCGAGCCCGGTCAGCCCGGAGAAGAGCCCCAGCGCTTTCGGCCGGTCGGGCGGCGGATAGACGGCGCTGAGCAGCGCCATCGCCAGCGGCATCACCAGTGCCGCACCGGCGCCCTGCACCGCCCGCGCCGCGATCAGCCAGCCCACGCCCGGTGCGAGCGCGCATGCCGCCGACGCCGCGGTGAACAGCGCCAGCCCGGTCGTGAAGACCAGCCGCCGTCCGAACCGGTCGCCCAGCACGGCTCCGGTCATCAGCAGGACGGCGAAGGTCAGGCTGTAGGCGTTCACCGTCCATTCGAGTTCTTCGATCGAGGTGCCGAGATCCAGCCGGATCCGGCTCAGTGCCGTAGTCACCACGGTGGCGTCGAGCGCCACCATCACCGAGGCCGCGGAGGCGAGCCCCAGAACCCATTTTCTGTCCATATGAGTACCGACCGGCGGCGCTGCTCAATTGGCCGGGCCGGACCCGATGAATTCCGGTGGCCTGGTGTGTCTGTACAAGAAAGGGAGGAACACAGGGTGACCGTGATCGAGCAGCCACACGACGAGTTCGTCCGCCTGACCGGGCCGTTCCGAAGAGAACTGCTGACCCACTGCTATCGGATGCTGGGGTCGGTGCAGGACGCGGAGGACCTCGTGCAGGAAACCTATCTGCGTGCCTGGCGGTCGTACGAGGATTTCCAGGGCCGCGCCTCGCTGCGCACCTGGCTCTACCGGATCGCCACCAACGCGTGCCTCAACGCGCTGCGGGACGGTAGCCGCCGCGTGCTGCCTGCCGGGTTGGGCGGCCCGGCCACCGACCCGATCACGCTGGGCCGGCGGGATCCGGAGATCCCGTGGTTGGAGCCGATCCCCGACGAACAGGCCGATCCGGCGGCTGTCGTGGCCGGGCGGGCCGGACTGCGACTGGCCCTCATCGCTGCCCTGCAGCACCTGCCCGCGCGGCAGCGGACGGTGCTCATTCTGCGGGACGTGCTGGCCTGGTCGGCGGAGGAGGCCGCCAACGTGCTCGGCATCACCCCCGCTGCGGTGCACAGCACACTGCAGCGCGCCCGGGCCCGCCTTGACCGGCTGGAACCGGCCATCGACGAGATCGCCGAGCCTGCCGAGCAGGAGCAACGCGCCCTTCTCGACCGGTACGCCGACGCGTTCGAGCGGGCCGACATCGCCGCGTTGACCCGGCTCCTGACCAAGGACGCGGTCTGGCAGATGCCTCCCAATCCGTCGTGGTTCGCCGGCCGCGACAGCGTCATCGGGCTGCTCGCTGCCAGACTGCGCGGCGAGGGCACCCGGCTGGTTCCCCTCCGGGCCAACGGGCAGCCGGGCTTCGCCATGTACCACGACGGCGACGCCTTCGCCGTCCAGGTCATCACATTGCGCGGCCCGGCCATCGCCGCTGTCACCGCCTTCCACGACCCCGCCCTCGTACGGCGGTTCGGGCTGCCTCTCCGGATCTGAACGCTCCCCGGATCTGGTGGAGTACCGCTTCGGTGCCACCGCGGAGTCGCCGGTCGATCCGTTCAACTGGCCGCGCACCGCGGGGACTTCGGTCTGCGCATCCCGCCGTCACAGAGGGCGATGCGCGACTTCTACGTCCCCGCGGCGGAGTTGTGCGGCGTCCGCCCGGGGTACCTCCACCGGGAGCACGGCCGGTGGGGCCGGTTCGTCGTCGTGGGCAAAGGCGCCCGAGGATCGGGGCGGCGGCCGCGCGAGGCATACATGTTCCAGGAGGGCCGCGCCCTGCCGTGGTGGTAGATCGAGGAGATCCGTGGCGAGTTCAGGGACGACGCCGTGCATCGGTGAGAGGCCGCTGCCGACGGCGAAGGCAAGCCGCGCTGGCGACTTGTCCAACGAGCGGTGGGTGTTGATCGAGCCCGTGATCACGCCCTGAAAGGGCGCGTAGCCCTCGGTCAGCGATCATCATGCCGCGTGTCAGTTCCCGCGGCACAGCTCCCGTTCCGCTGTTACCGGGTCGCTGGGGAAGCGGAACGAGGTGCGCGCCCAGGATCCGGCGAGATTGCGCAGGAATCGACCCGGGGTGAGCGGATCCCGTGTAGCGGCTTGGAGGTCGGCGAGGGGGCCGCAGCGCAGGGCGTGGCGGGCCGCGTTGACATGGGCCGGGTCGAGGCCGGAGGGCAAGTCGGCCGCATCGCCCCGGTCGGCGGCGAGCCAGGCGGCGGGCAGGTGCTTGTCGTGGCCCACGCGGCCGCCGTCGACTCGCTGGGTGTGGGCGGCGAGTGGATAGGCGAGCCCGATCGGATCGAGCGCGGCGCCGTCCAATGGCACGACGGCCCCGTTCCAGCCGAGGACCACATAAGTGGCTGTCACCGAGGGCGAGTTGGCGGCCATACTGTCGTGTCCGCCGAGCAGTAGCGTGGGCGCGCCGGTGCGCTCGGCCTGCTGCACCTCAAGCGCGTGGGCGAGATGCCAGGGCGCGCCCGCGAAGGTGTGGTGGACGGGGTGGGCGTCGGCGTTGCGAAGGGCGTATACGCCGTGTTCGTCCGCGATCCCGGCCGGGCCCATCTGTCCCTCGTACGGAATCCGCAGCCAGCCCGCGCACACCACGGCCCAGGTACCGACTCCGACCGCGGCGAGCGCGCTCGCCCGTGTGACGGGCACGACGAAGACGGGCAACAGCATCAGCAGCATCCCGGGCAGCAGCATCCGCCCGTGCATGAAGTCGCCGCCGACCTTGATGACGTACGCCCAGCACAACAGTCCGGCGACGACGGGTGCGAGCGCGGCGAGGAGCCTGGATCGGCCGGGAGAGGAGTGGCCGAACGGTGCCGTGGCCCGCTCGGTCCGCTGCCCGCGCGAGGGCAGCACCGCGGCGGCGATGAACAGTGCGGGCAGCCACAGCAGATAGGGCCCCGAGAAGTCCCCGAGATAACCGAGACCCCGCTCCCACAGGCTCTGCGAGGCCTCCTTGGCGACGGCGGGCAGTGGCACGAGGTGCCCGTAGTAGCCCGCACGGAAGATCTCGTACGTGCCCGGAAGCGCGCCCGCGACCGCGACTCCCGCGAGGGTGCCCTGCCGGGAGGGCCGCGCCAGGAGCCACTGCGCGCCGAGGAAGACGACGGACACGATTCCCAGGTCGGGCCGTACCAGGGGCCCCAGGCCGAGCAGCAGTGAGGTCGCGAGGGACTGGGCGCGTGTGGTGAGGGCGAGCCAGGCCCCGGCGATCCAGCAGGTGGCGAGCCCTGTCTCGAGTCCCGAGGTGGCGAAGTCCCATACGGGCGGCAGTGCGAGCAGGACGAGGGAGCCGAGCGGAAGCACTGCCCGGTTGCCATGCAGTCGCAGCGCTCCGAGTCCGGCGAGCGCGAATCCGGCGGCGGTCAGCAGAAGCCCCCCGTACACCGCGGCCGTCGCGAGATCCACCCTCGCCAGTCCAGCGGCCGCGAGCAGCCACTGCCAGAGCGTGCCGGTGGAGGACTCGACCCGCTCGCCCGCGTTGAACACGGGCCCGTTCCCCGCCAGGATCTGCCGCACGGTCCGTACGTAGATATAGGCGTCGTCGGACATCCAGCGCCGCTGAAACCCGGCAAGCCCCACCACAAGCGCAGGCACCATCCACACTGCCATGCGCAGCAACGGCTGCCGGGACGCGTTCCTGCCGGGCAGCAGCTCATTGACGGAGGAGGGCAGCCGGACCGCGCGGCGCCGGTGGGCAGGGGAGTACGTCGAGGTCATGATCCGTTCATCGGCCCTCGACACCTCAAGCTTGAGAGGGCGATTCGTGATGTGATCTCCGTTTCGGGTGGGGTGAGATCGGCTGATCGCGGGCTCGTGGTCGGGTTATCGGCGAGGCTGGGTGAACAGACCGGGCTCGGTCTCGGTGAGGATGCCGCGGCCGGCCGCGAACTGGCACACGTCATGGACGATCAAGAAGTACCCGGCCATGCCCAACTGCGCGATGACCGACAGCTCGTGGTCGAGCTGCCGCCACGCGGCGGCGGCGGACGGCTCGTCGCGGTCTCCCCACCGCGGGGTGCCGGCCCGTTCGGCGAGGTAGCGCAGCCAGGAATCCGGGAGTGAGCAGGACACGTCCCTCGCCTCGGCGAGCCCCCGGAACGCCGGAGCACGGGCAGCGCTCGCGCGCGCGGAGCCGGCCGTCCGAGATGCGATCAGCAAAGCGAAAGGTGGACCTGCGCAGGATCGGGGACTGGCTCGGTGGTCTGTGAGGGCTCCGTTTCCAGAACCGCCAGGGTCGCCCAGCGGAAGACCGCGAGGCGGGCCTCACTGGCCCCGTTCCACCGCTTGCGGCCCTGGAGCGTCTCGCGCTTCATGGTCGCGTTCAGACTCTCCGCGGCGGCATTGTCCGCACTTGTGCCGACCGCCCCTCGCGATCTGGTCACGCCCAGCTCCGAGCAGACCTGGGCGAACTCCTTCGACACATATTGCGCCCCGTTGTCGCTGTGAAATATCGCCCCGCGCAAACCGTCCCCGCCACGGGCCCTCGCTGCGGCCCTGAGCGCGTCGGTGACCAGCGAGGTCCGCATGTGGTCGGCGATCGACCAGCCCGTCAGGCGTTTCGAGCACAGGTCCAACACCGTTGCCAGATAAAGGAATTGGCCGTTGCCGATCGGGAGATAGGTGATGTCTCCCACGTACTTGGTGTTCGGCTCCTGGGCAACAAAGTCCCGCTGGAGCAGGTCCGGCACCGGTGTCGCCGACGGCTCGGGAATGGTGGTGCGGACCTTCTTGCGCAGGTGCAACCCGACGATGTGGAACTTGCGCATGACGCGCTCGACCCGCTTGTGATTAACCGGCCTCCCGGCCTCCTTCAGCTCGGCGGTGACGCGCGGAACCCCATAGGTGCCGTCCGATTCCTGATGGATCCGGTTGATGTGCTCGGCGAGCTCGGCATCCGCCCTCGCCCGGCCGGCCCGCGCGGATGCGCCGGCCAGCCACCGGTAGAAGCCGGAACGCGAGACCGCGAGTATCCGGCACAGCCGCTTGACGCCGAAGGCGCCACGGTGATCCTCGACGAACTGGAAGCGGCTGCTCACCAACTGGTCTCCGCCGCAAAATACTTCGCGGCCCTCCGCAGGATCTCCCGCTCGAGCTCGAGTTCCTTCACCCGCGCCCGCAGCTGCCGGTTCTCCTTCTCCATCGCGGTGGCCTCCACCGCCCCGGGCCGGGCGGCCTGCTCGGCATCCCGCACCCGCGTGCGGAGCGTCTCGTGGTTGACGCCCAGGTCCTTGGCCACCGACGCGTACGTCCCACCCGGGCTCGAGTGATACAGCGCGACGGCATCGGCCCGGAACTCAGGCGAGTACTTCGACGTCCCCAACGGGAACTCCTGTCCTATGGATCATCACGATCCAATGATCAGGGTGTCCACGCTCAAGGGGAAACGCCCCTACTGCGGTATCGACTGGGCGGAGAAGACACACGACGTTGCCTTGGTCGACGACACAGGCCAGCTGCTGGCCAAACGGCACATCACGGACGACGCGACCGGTTACAAGGACCTGCTGGACCTGCTGGCCGAGCACGGTGACAGCGAAGAGAACCCGATCCCAGTGGCGATCGAGACCAGCCGCGGCCTCCTCGTCGCCGTGCTGCGCACCGGCAAGCGACAGGTGTTCGCGATCAACCCTCTTGCCGCGGCCCGCTATCGCGATCGGCACAGTGTGTGCCGCAAGAAGTCCGATCCCGGCGATGCCCTGATGCTTGCGAACATTCTGCGCACCGACATGCGCGCTCACCGGCCCTTGCCCCACGACTCCGACCTGGCACGCGCTATCGCCGTCCTTGCCCGCGCCCAGCAAGACGCGGTCTGGAACCGGCAGCAGGTCGCCAACCAGCTGCGTTCTTTGCTACGCGAGTGCTACCCCGCAGCTCTGGAAGCCGTCGGCAAGTGGGAAAACGGCTTGTGCCGCCCCGAGGCGCACGAACTCCTCCGCCTGCCGCCCACGCCGGCCCAAGCCTCGCGGTTGACCCGTGCCCAGCTCCAGGCTGCGCTCAAGCGAGCCGGCCGAAAGCGGGGTATCGAGGCCGAGGCCGAGCGCTTCGCTTGATCTTCCGCGCCGAGTGGACCCATCAGCCGCCGCTGGTCGAGGAGGCACTCGGCACCCAGATGTTGGCCCTCCTCCTCCAACTCGAGGCTACCTACAAGGCCGCCGATGGCCTCGCCGCGGCGGTGGAAGAGGCTTTCCTCCAGCACCCGGACGCCGAAGTGATCCTCAGCTTCCCGGGGCTCGGCGTCCAGCTCGGCGCTCGGGTGCTGGCCGAGATCGGAGACGACCGTTCCCGGTTCGCCGATGCCCGCGGCTTGAAGGCCTACGCCGGCTCCTCGCCCGTGACCAGAGCCTCCGGAAAGAAGTCATCCATCACCAGGCGGTGGGTGAAGAACGACCGTCTGAATCACGCAGGTTATCTCTGGGCGTTTTCGGCGGTGAACGGCTCGCCCGGTGCCAAGGCCCACTACCGCAGGCGCCGCGACGAGCACGGAGACTGGCATGCAGCCGCCCAGAGGAACCTCTTCAACCGCATGATCGGCCAGCTCTACCACTGTCTCCAGCACCGCACGCTCTTCGACGAGAACACGGCCTTCCCCTCACAACTCGCCACGGCCGCTTGACGAGTTAAGCCGTGAGGTGTCTACCGCGAACTCAAGCACGGCCTGGGCCTGGACCACTTCGAAGGCCGATCCTGGCCCGGCTGGCACCACCACGTCACCCTCGTGACCGCCGCCCACGCCTTCCTCACCGAACAACGCCTGGCCCCAAAAGCACCCAGTCCAGCAGCCTCACCCTCTACCAGATCATTGATGCACTCCAGGACACCTTGAGGTGCTGGACCGGCATCTGCACCACCTGCCAACAGCCGCTGCCCAGCAGGACACACAGAACACCGAGATCAAGAACGACCTAACGGAGTCCTACTAGTCGGGTGAAGGGGCTACAGAGCTGGAGCCCTGTGTGCCGCACCATTCGGTCAATGCTTGACGGGCCGCGTCGATGCGATGTTCAGGTGACTCGTCCGAGATAGCCCATGCGATATAGGCGTCTGGTCTGACCAGAACACTCTTTTTGGTAGCGCCCTTCGGGGATACGATCTCCACCTCGCCAGCCCACTCTGTGATCAGTGAGGGGAAGCGCTCCGTGTCGGACGGTGTGACAAGGACGAACCGTCGCTTACGGAGGGCTTCGTAGAGTCTGCGTCCGTCGCTGAGGGGGACGTCAGGTGCCCGCTTCCCGACAAGGGGATGCGCGCCGACCGCGGCGGCGTAGGAAATGTCGATTCCCGAGATTGCCATGGCCAGTCGTCGGGCCACTGGTGGGGTTTGCAGCACCGTACGCGCTGACAAGTCACGGAGGCCGCACAATGCCCGTGGCGTGGTGAGGACGCCGCGGAGCAGTGCCCCGCTCATCCGCAGAACCCGGTGTCCCACCGGGTGCCGTTCGTTCTGATAAGTGTCGAGCAGGGTGTCTGGTGCGCGGCCACGCTGAACGGCTGCGAGTTTCCAGCTCAGGTTTGCGGAGTCCTGGATGCTGGTGTTGAGGCCCATGCCGCCGGCCGGGGAATGGACGTGGGCGGCGTCGCCGACGAGGAATACTCGGCCTACTCGGTAGCGGGGTGACTGGCGTTCGTCGCTGTGGAATCTGGAGAGCCAGCGAGGGTCGTGCATGCCGAAGTCGCTGCCGAGCGCCTGGCGGGCGACGTCTTTGATTTCTTCCAGATCGACCGATGCGTTGTCGGGCATGGGGTGGTGGCGATTCCAGGCCATGACCCTGAACCAGCCGTCGCCGAACGGGACGACAATGGCGAAGGCGTCTCCGGTCGCTGCCACCGTGGGCGGCTTCTTCGGCGGATCAGCCATCCGGACGTCTGCGAGCATCATGGAGCGAACGGCGGAGCGGCCGGGGAATGGGAGGCCGAGGGACTGGCGCACGCAGCTGTTTCGTCCGTCTGCGCCGACGACGAAGTCTGCGCGCAGGCTGTGTTCAGTGCCGGCTGGTGTCTTCACGGTGACGTCGACACCGCTCGGGTCTTGCTGGACGCCAGTCACTTCGTGGGCCCGCATGATGTTCACGCCGTGTGTCAGGGCGCGGGACAGGAGCAGTCGCTCGGTGTTGTACTGGGGCGTCACGAGCACGTGGGGGTAACGGGTCGGCAGGTGCGACAGATCGATCCGCAGAAATTGCAAGATCGGGTTACGGAGGCCGGTCAGCAGCAGGTCGTCGCCCAGGCCGCGGGCGTCCAGTTGCTCCATCGTTCGGGCGTGAACGGCGAATGCGCGTGTCAGCTGGGATTCCCCTTCTCGCCGTTCCACGACGGTGCAGCGCACTCCGGCCTCGGCCAGGTCACCTGCGAGCAGCAACCCCGCTGGACCAGCACCGACGACCAGCACGTCAACGTCGGATCCCATGTCCTGCCCTCCGCGTGTCACAGAACGAGTAGTAACGACCCGTGATCACCTGGCTGCCGCCCGCCACCGGTGGTGATGTTCAGGGCGGGTGGGTGACTGTGCCAGGGAGTTCACTCGGGTGGCGTAACCGGTGAATTCTCCTGACCGCAAGGACCACCGTACGAGACAGACCACTTCCTCGCCTGTCAGGCAACGACCGTCCCACTCGTACCGAAGCAGTGGTTCCAGACGCGCTGAATCGCTGCCCCGCAATTAATGTTGACCTTATGCGGCGCCGCTTTCGCGTCACATCCCCGGAGGGCGTGACGTAAGGGGCCCGCGAGCGGACATCGAGAGGAGCGCAACCATGCCCTTCGCCACCGCCGAGGACGGCACGCAGATCTTCTACAAGGACTGGGGCTCGGGCCAGCCCGTGCTCTTCTCCCACGGCTGGCCGCTGACCGCCGACGCCTGGGACCCCCAGATGAAGCTCATGGTGGACAACGGATTCCGCGCCATCGCTCACGACCGGCGCGGTGGCGGCCGCTCCGGTCAGCCCTGGGACGGCAACAACCTCGACACGTACGCCGACGACCTCGCCGCGGTCATCGAAACCGAAGACCTGCACGACGTCATTCTGGTCGGGCACTCCACCGGCGGCGGCGAAGTCACCCGCTACATCGGCCGGCACGGCACGGCACGGGTCGCCAAGCTGGTCCTGCTCGGCGCGATCCCGCCGCTGATGCTGAAGACGGAAGCCAACCCTGAGGGCCTGCCGATCGAGGTGTTCGACGAGATCCGCCAGGGTGTGCTCACGGACCGCTCGCAGTACTACAAGGACCTCAGTGCCCCGTTCTACGGTGCCAACCGTGAGGGCTCGACCGTCTCCCAGGGAACGCGTGACGAGTTCTGGCTCTGGAGCATGACAGTCGGCATCAAGGGCGCCTACGACTGCATCAAGGCGTTCTCCGAGACGGACACGACCGAGGACCTGAAGAAGGTCGATGTGCCGACACTGATCGTGCATGGCGACGACGACCAGATCGTGCCCATCGTCTCCGCGGGCGCCAAATCATCCAAGATCGTCAAGGGCGCGCAGTATAAGGTCTACGAGGGCGCGCCTCATGGCCTTGCGATGGTGCCCAAGTACGCCGAGATCTTCAACAAAGACCTGCTTGAGTTCGCGCGGAGTTAGCGACGGCTCGCACCCCGGTGAACGGCAGCACTGCCGCTGGAACTGCTGGGAGTCGGCGCTGCGAATTGGCCGCCCGGGAGGGCCGGCTCATCGCCTGGCAGACCGCGCGTTGGCCGCATGCGCAAAGGGCATTCGCCGCCCGGCCGCCGCAAACCTGCGTTAGGCAGCGGCGGCGGTCGGCGGCGCCAACCATGTCCCGGACAACTACGTCCGGAGCGGCTGAATCTGGCTCGGCGGCCAGGTTGATCGGTTCGCCGTGTCAGCCGACCGGGCTTGCGCCTTGCTGGAAGACGTTGATGAGATTTCCGTCGTTGTCACGGATCGCGGTCGAGATACTGCCGTCGCCAAGGTCCATCTGCTCCCAGACGGTCGTCACCCCCAGATCACGGAAGGTGCGGGTCACGCTGTCGAGGTCCTCGACACGGAAGACCAGGGCCTTGTTGCCGATCGGGCGGATGTGGGCGGGGGGCTCTGCCGTCAGTTCAGGGATCCGCACACCGTTTGCGGGCTGAAGGAGCTCCAGCCGGAAACCGGGCCCCTCCAAGAAGGCAACGTCCGCTCCGATGGCGTCGAAGCGGGACTTCGCCAGCAGGGTGAGGCCGAACACCCGGTTCCACCACTGGATCGACGCGTCGAGGTCACTGACGGAAATCGTCACGTTGTGGAGGCTGTAGGTGAAGAGCGGCTGGGGAGGGGTGGTCATGGTGATCACTTTTCGTTGGGCGTGTGCAGTCGTTTGCGGAGGGGCACGCGAGACACTCGCGCAGTCCCGCCCCGGCGTTTCCCTGCCGTGCAGCGGAACAGTCTGTACCTGTCTACCGCCGACCCGACGTCCCCTTGCAGTAGCGAATCCGCGGGTCGCAGTACAAAGGTAGAGTTTATGGACCGTACAGTCAAGAACGTATGTCTCCTTCAAATGCGTTGCGAAGTCAGTCGATCAATGCACTATTTGAGCGCCCGCCGCCCCGTCGGCATGCGAATGGGAGCCGCGAACCAAGGTCCTGTGCGGGAATCTGTAGAGCTCGCCCGCAGCGCTCGTGTGAAACGGTCCGGCGCCGTCGGCTGCCAGAGCGTCGTCCGGCCCGCGGTGAGGCGCAGTCGATGGCGCAGCCGCACGGCCGAAGAGGGCCCGCTCAAGGGCATGACGAAAGGGGCGGGTCGGCAACTGTGCTGGGGCGGGCGGCCGGGCCACTCGTTGGAACGTACGAAGGGACGCTCGCGCGCCGATCCCAGGCGGGCCCACCCGGATCGCTGTTTGTCGGCATATCACCTGTGGACGATGCCGACCCGCAGGATGGTCAGTGCCGGGACAGCTGCTTGAGGGCGGCTTGGCCTATCTGCAGCAGAGCTGAGCCGTCCATGTCGGTCTTGGCGAGAAACTCGATGCCCTGCATGACGGCGAGGAGCAGTCGCCCGAGCTCCTGGGCGTCCGCGCTCGGTTCGACCGTCCCGTCGTCCTGGGCTTCCTTTACGCAGGCGATCAGAAGATCTTCGACCGCTTGATAGGTGGTCCGGGCTCGGGAGACCACATCCGGATCGTTGTTGTGCAGCTCGGACGTACTGTTGACCAGAAGACAGCCGCGGCGCTGCGGGTCCTCCTTGAATCCCTTGGCCACTCCCTCAACGAGCAGGGTCAGGCGTTCGAAGGGCGTCCCGGGCCCGGTAAGGACCGCCCGGACGCCGTTCAGCTGTTCCTCGCGATAGCCGTCCAGTACGTGCAAGAACAGCTGTCGCTTGTCGCCGAAGGCGCCGTACAGACTTCCCTTGCCCAGTCCGGTGGCGTCCGTCAGGTTCTGCAGTGATGTAGCCGCGTATCCCTGATTCCAGAACTGCTCGCGCGCAGACTCCAGTACCTGGTTGTCATCGAAATTCCGCGGTCGTCCCATGACAACAGCATACGTTCTTCTTGACCTGTCGGTCCAGATCGTCGGGCACGCAGCACAGGCCCGGCTGCTCGCGGTGACGCGGGAGGACCTGGGCGTTCCCCTTGTCGCCGCCGTGCAGGGCCGCCGTGCAGGGTGAGGCCGGGCGATAGGGGGCGTGCAATGCATGGCTCTCCGTCAGGGGTTTTCCCGGCGCCCTCGCGGACAGGCCTGTGCCGGCCGCCCTGTCGCGCCTCGACAGCGTGCCCGCGGTCACGTTTTTGTCCGTGCGGTCCATAACAAGGTTCTTTACCGTATAGTCCATAACTGGGCTCGGGGCCGTCCGGTTCGGGCTGTAAAACCGCAGTGACACTTGGTGCACGACTTCTGGCGTTCGCACCGGACAGGGGTAAACGATCATGGGGCAGCTTGACGGGAAGACGGCAGTCATCACCGGAGGCAACAGCGGAATCGGACTGGCCACCGCCAAGCGATTCGCACGTGAAGGCGCCCACGTGTTCATCACCGGCCGCCGGCAGAAGGCCCTCGACGCCGCGCTGGCCGAGATCGGCGGCGAAGCCACCGCCGTCAGGGGCGACGTCGCGGATCTCGCGGACATCGACCGCCTCTACGCGGCTGTCGCCGAGCGAGGCCGGCCCATCGACGTACTGTTCGCCAACGCGGGCGGCGGTCAGTTCGCTGCTCTTGAGCAGGTCACCGAGGAGCACTTCGACGCCACCTTCAACATCAACGTACGGGGAATGCTCTTCACTGTTCAGAAGGCCATTCCGCTGCTCAACGACGGCGCCTCGGTGATCCTGACCGGATCGACTGCCGCAACCTCAGGCGGCGCCGCCTTTGGCGTGTACGCCGCGTCCAAGGCCGCGGTCCGTTCCTTCTCGCGCACCTGGGCCAACGAACTAAGCGGCCGCGCGATCCGGGTGAACACCCTGGTCCCCGGCCCGATCGTCACCCCGGGCATCACCGGCCTGGCTGCCGACGCCGACCAGGCCGCACAGATGAGGGACGCCTTCGCCAGCCAGATTCCGCTGGGCCGCATGGGGCACCCGGACGAGGCCGCTGCTGCCGCACTGTTCCTCGCCAGCAATGAGAGCAGCTTCGTCACCGGATCCGAGCTTTTCGTGGATGGCGGACTCAACCAGATCTGATCGCCGCAAGAGGATGCGCTGTGCCTGTCCCGGCGAAGACGTCAGTCGCCCTGTCCGCGTCGCGATCACACCGGTAGTCACACCGAACCTAGCCTCGATCTTGCATGAGGGTCCGTCAGCTTGCTGACGGACCCTCATGCAAGATCGAGGCTAGTGGACTGTCGCGGCTAATGTTTGGGATAGAGGTGGCGCAGTTTGATGCGTGCATCGTGGGTGGTGAATTGCCAGTCCACCTGACGCTGGTCGGTGTTGGTGGCGTTCTGCCAGGCTGAGAGTTCGGTGTTGAGTGTGTCGAGGTCGCCGCTCCGGGCCGCGACTGGTACAGCGCGACCGCATCCGCCTTGAACTCGGCGGGGTAGTGCTTCATGACCACGAGATGTCCGTTCTCAGATCCTCAAGATCTAGTGTCTCGTGTGTCCAAGATCAGGGGTCAAGGCCCGTCCAGCCCGTATGACACCGACACCCGTTACAGCGTCAAGCGCGGCGCGGGCTGGGACGGCTACAAGGTCCACTTCACCGAGACCTGCGAGCCGGACGCCCCGCATCTGATCACGAACGTGGTCACCACCGACGCCACCGTCCCCGACGCGGAGATCACCGCGCCCGTCCACCACGCTTTGGCCGCGCGCGGCCTGCTGCCCGGCATCCACCTGGTCGACTCCGGCTACACCTCCGCCGCACTGCTGGTCGCCGCCGCCGAGCAGGACATCGAGCTGATGGGACCGGTCTTCGCCGACACCACCGCCCAGGGCCGGGCCGGCGACGGCCTCGGCCAGGACGCCTTCACCATCGACTGGCCGGCCCGCACCGTCACCTGCCCCCGCGGACAGCGCAGCGTCAGCTGGTCCGCACAGCGCAAACCCACCGGCACCGAGATCATCCGGGTCCACTTCGCCAAGACCGACTGCGACGCCTGCCCGGTACGCGCCAGGTGCACCAGCGCCACCAACCATCAGTACGGCCGCAGCCTGACCCTGCTCACCCAACCCCAGCAGCAAGCTCTTGACCAGCGTCGACGCCAACAGGAGACCGATGAGTGGAGGGCCGCCTACGGCACACGCGCCGGAGTCGAAGGCACCATCTCCCAGGCGGTCCGGGTGACACGGACACGGACCACGCCCTACCGCGGGCTGCACAAAACCCACCTCGGTCATGTCCTGATCGCCACGGGACTCAACCTCCACCGCCTCAACGCCTGGTGGACCGAAACCCCCATCGGCACCACCCACATCAGCCGCTTCGCCCGCCTCGGACTCGAACTGGCCGCCTGACCACCGAATCCGCCAACAAAGTCCTGAAGGACCGGGTCAAGTTGACGCCTGCCGTGATCGTGGCATGAGCTCGACGGGATGTGCGTCGCGTGAGATGCACCCTGGCGGCCGGAACGTACGTGGCGGGCCGCCAGGATGTCGTATGTCAGCTATTCGAAGAGCTTCTTGAAGACTCGTGTGGCTGCCTCGCTCTCGGCGGCGGCGGGTGACAGCTCGCTCAGGGTGTCGAGGTCGGTGTCCGCCTTCAGTTCTGCTTCCCAGGCGGCGGCGAGCTTTTCCTGCTCCTCGCGTGGTTGCTGCTGGAGGTGTTCTCGGGCGCGTGGGCTCAGAGCGGCCAGGAATCGTTCGAGGGTATCGATGGGCATTGTTTTCTCCTTGATCACGGGAGGTGTCGCTGCTGCGGACACTGTCCAAGCGTGAGCGGCGCAGACGCTGCGCGGTCGGCGCCGTGGCCTGTTTGGACCCGAACGGACGCAGCCCATGCGGAGGGCGCCTCGTCGGCTGAAGCTTTCACAGGGGCCGACAGGGCCCGTGTGGCGCGGGTAGTTCACCTGGTGCGCGCTGCGGACTCTCGATTCGATTGCCTCTGCAGCTGAATCGATCGCCAAGGCTTGCTGTCGCGATATTTTCGTTCGTAGGATCGCTGCATTCGGTCACCAGATGAAGGAGCACCCGATGGACCGCGCCCGCCTGCAGCAGCTCCTGGCCCGTGAGATCACCGAGGCCGAGCGTCGGAACCCGCGCTCCAAGGCCGCCTACGAAGGGGCCGACCACCTCTTCGGCCGGGTCCCGATGACGTGGATGAACAAGACCGCGGGTGCCTTTCCTCGCTACCTGGACACGGCGCGCGGCGCCCGGATCACGGACATCGACGGCCACGAGTACATCGATTTCTGTCTCGGTGACACGGGCGCGATGGCCGGTCATTCACCCGCGGTGGTGGCCGAGGCGGTGCGGAGCCGGTTCGGGGAACTCGGCGGGGCGACCGCGATGCTGCCCACCGAGGACGCCGAGTGGGTGGGCGCCGAGTTGACCCGCCGCTTCGGGCTCGCGCGCTGGAGCTTCTCGCTGACCGCGACCGACGCCAACCGCTGGTCCATCCGGCTGGCGCGGGCGGTCACCGGACGCCCGAAGATCCTGGTGAACAGCTACAGCTACCACGGCAGCGTCGATGAGTCGCTGATCGTGGTCGGTCCGGACGGGCGCGGCACCGCCCGGCCCGGCAACGTCGGCGCCCCCTGCGACGTCACGCTCACCAGCAGGGTCGCGGAGTTCAACGACCTGGCGCAGCTGGAGCGCGAACTCGCCCACCGCGACGTGGCCGCCGTCCTCATGGAGCCCGCGCTCACCAACATCGGCATCGTGCTGCCCGAACCCGGCTACCTGGAAGGCGTGCGGGAACTGACGCGCCGGTACGGCACGCTCCTCATCAACGACGAGACGCACACCTTCTCTGCCGGTCCCGGCGGCTGCACCGCTGCGTGGGGCCTGGAGCCGGACCTGCTGACCATCGGCAAGGCGATCGGCGGCGGTATCCCCGCCGGTGCGTACGGGCTCTCGGCCGAGCTTGCCGAGAAGCTCCTGGACCGTGACGACCTGGATCTGGTCGACATGGGCGGAGTCGGCGGCACCCTCGCCGGCAACGCCCTTTCCGTCGCGGCGATGCGAGCGACCCTGGAACACGTTCTCACCGACGAGGCCTTCGACGGGATGTCGAAGCTGTCGGAGCGGTTCGAGGCCGGGGTGCGCGCGGGCATCGACGCGCGGGCCCTGCCGTGGTCGGTGAGCAGGCTCGGCGCCCGGACCGAGTACCGCTTCGCCGATTCCGCGCCGCGCACCGGAACCGAATCCGCCGCCGCTGCCGACACGGAGCTGGAGGACTACCTCCACCTCTACCTCGCCAACCGAGGCATCCTGCTCACCCCGTTCCACAACATGGCGCTCATGTGCCCCACGACCACGGAGGAGGACGTGGACACACACACCGACGTCTTCGCTGCCGCGCTGTCCGAACTGGTCGGCTGAACCGCGCCGTTAATCTTGGTCAGGGTGAGTCGGAGAGGAACAGCGTGGACGAGATCGACCGGGCCATCCTGCGCGAACTGCAGGTCGACGGCCGTATCGCGTATGCCGAACTGGGCCCGAAAGTCGGCCTGTCCGCATCGGCGGCCCGCCAGCGGCTGCAGCGACTGCTCGACTCCCAGGCCGTACAGGTGGTCGGAGTCACGGACCCGATGGGCATGGGCGGACAGTCCATGGCACTGCTCGGCATCGCCGTGGACGGTGACCCGCGAGCGGTCACCGACGAACTGGCCCAGCGGGCCGAGGTGGTCTACTCGGTGTTGACCTCCGGCGGCTTCGACCTGTTCGCCGAGGTCGTCTGCCCGGGCCCCCGGGATCTGCTGGACTTCGTCAACGACGTCGTGCGACCGATCGAAGGCGTCCGGCAGGTGCAGTCGTTCCCGTACTTCGGGATCCACACGCACCGGTTCCTGTGGAATGTGGGTTGAGGGCCACGACGTCGAACCGAGCTACGGGACCCGACCCCGAGGCGATGCCTTGTCGGGTGTGGAGACGGTCACTCCCAGGGGGCGGGCCAGACCGATCACCCCTTCGTCCAGGCGCTGCAGATGCCGTAGCACCCGACCCGTGACGCGGTCGTGACGAGGGGGACCCGGCGCGTCCGTCTCCAGTATGGAAGCGAGGCTCGCGCCGGTCTCGGCCACCCCGTCGCTGTCGTCGTCCTCGACGCGGGCGACGAGTACGTCGATGTTGTGGGCGATGCGCCGTCCCGCACCCTTGAGACGGGGATCCGCGGCGATCGTCTTGCTGTAGGGGAGGAGTTCGGCCGTCGCCGCCAGGGAACGCGCGTGATAGGCGCACGTCTCCAGCAGGGCCACGATGTAGCGAGCGGTCTGGCGACGGGACCGCAGCGGGGTGATCGGATGGGTCAGCGGCTGTGTGGAGGCCCGTAGATCGTCCAGTGCCGTGTCCAGATCTCGGGCCCTGTCGAGCAGATCGAGTGCGGGACCGCCGCTCAACTGCTCCACCGCGGCACCGGTGACGTCACCGAGCCGGGTCAGCACCGTGCCGAGGAGTTCGTCGGTACGGCGATCGGTGTGCACCGGCAGGATCACGGCGGCCGCGATCACGCCGCACGCGGCGCCGAGCGCGGTCTCCTCGATGCGCAGGACGAGAACCGAGGCGCTGTAGGTGTTGAGCAGCGTGTACAGCAGGCCCAGCATCGCCGTGACGAAGAAGGACATCAGGGCGTACGACAGCGGCGCGGTGAAGAACATGGCGAAGATGAACAGCAGTACGAGTGCGAACGCCGTCCAGGTGTGGCTGCCCACCAGGCCCGCAAGACCGACACCGGCGACCACGCCGAGAACGGTGCCCAGCAGCCGACGGTAGCCCTTGACGAGGATCTCCCCGGTCGAGGCCGTGTTCAGGAAGACGACCCAGCAGGTCAGCACCGCCCAGTACCAGCGCTGGCTGGAGAGGAACTCCCCGCCGACGATGGCCAGGGCCGAACCCACCGACACCTGGACCGCGGCCCGCGTCGTGGGCCGCTCCAGCCTCTTGCGGTCGTTCCCGCCCGGCACGGTCTCCTCGGCCCCGGCGATGGCGACGTCCTCGGCATCGAGCTCCTCCCGGGAACGGGTCGTCGCGGGTGTGTCGTCGGACTCGTCCTGGGGGCCGTCGAGGGCCAGCCGCAGGCCCAGAACGGAGCGCGCCGCCTCTCCGATGCCGCGGAAGACGTCCTGTACGACGGCCGAGGCGCGCGGCAGATTCTCCTCGTCCCGGTAGCCGAGGAGCCGGTTGCGGAGGTGGGCCACCGCGGTGCCGCGGTCGTTCGAGACCGGGCGGATCACGAGCAGGCGCAGTGCGTTGAGATCGCGGCGCAGCGTCGCGGTGGTGTCGTCCTGGGCGCGCAGCCGGTCGCCGGCAGGCGGTACCGGCGCGTGCGGCAGGTGCAGGGTGAGCGTGTCGGCGCGTTCGGCGCTGCGCGCGGTGAGCAGGAGAACGCCGAGCCGCTCGGCGGCGATCTCGGCATCGGCCACGCGCCGTTGGACGAGCGAGGCGGTGGCGCTGTTGCTCGTTCCCTCTTCCAGCCGCCCCTGGATCATCATCGCGCTCTCGTGCAGGCGTGCGGTGTGCCGGCGAACGTCCTCCAGGGCCTTCTCGGCGCGGTCGGGCCCGGCGTCGAGCAACTCGATCTGGGCTGACACCAATTGGGCCAGCCGGGCCCGGAAGGCCTCGCGCAGTCGCAGCAGGATGCGTTCGGGGGTCTCCACGACCAGGCCGAACCGCACCACCGCGCTGCAGGCGAAAGCGACGGCCAGCGTTCCGCACAGCCCCGGCAGGGCGGCGGAGGTGGCCCTGACGAAGAGGGCGACGAAGTAGATCTGAAACCCGATGAGGCCCAGTGCTGTGCCGCGGTCTCCGAAGCGGCGGCTGTACACGGCGGCGAAGATCAGGGCAATGAAGAACAGATCGCCCGCGACGACCCTGGTGTTCAGCAGTGCCCCCAGCGACATCGCCACCAGGGCTACGGGCAGGCCGAGTGCGAGAGTGAGGGCCTGTTCGCGCCGCTGCTTCTCCTTGATGGCGAAGGTCGCGACCATGGCCGCCATGGCGCCGGTCACCATGTGACTGACATCGGCGCCGAGCAGGGCCAGGACCGCGAGCGTGAGTGCGATGGCACCAACGGTCCGCAGCCCGGCCATGAGCCGCAACAGCCCGGGGTCGGATGCCTCGAACCGGTCCCAGATCCCCGTCCAGTTCGGCCGTGCCACTGTCCTCACGCTGTCGTATTTCCCCGCTCTCCGTCATGATCCGCAGTACCAGCATGGCACGCGTCCATGCGGCCCTGCGCCGGATGACGTCGGCAGGGCGATGACAGGCGCCCCGGCTCGCGCTCGACCGCGACAGAGAGGGGCGCCTCGCCCAGCCGACTCGGCGTCTATGGCCTGCTGTTCCATCAGACGGGCCGCGACGAGCTGCACCGCTTCGTGCGGCGGGCAGCCGGGTGCGGCGGGCGAAGTCCTCCAGGTCGACGGACGGCTGCTCGGTGCAGGCGGTGACCACAGACCTCAGACGGCAGCGGGCTGCGAGGTGAAAGTGCGCTCCAGTAGCGCGTACAAAGTGTTCTGCTCTTGCTCGCTGAGCCTGTTCAGACCGGCGAGCGTGTTGTGCATCTTCCTGCGGATCACGTCGATGACCCGCTCGCCCTCGTCGGTGAGGATGACGTTCTTGACGCGCCGGTCGGAGGGGCTGGGCTCGCGGCGCACCAGGCCGCGCCTCTCCAGCCGGTCGACGATCCCGGTCATGTTGGAGGCATCGCAGGTCAGCGTGGTGGCAAGGGCGCTCATGGACGCAGGTCCCCGGCGCAGCACATTGAGTGTCTTGCCCTGGCTGGCCGTGAGGTTTTCGTTCGCGGCGGCGACCGTGAAGTCGCCGTAGTAGGCGGCCAGCGACACCGAGAGCAGCTCCATGAGCTGGGCTGTGTCGACGTGGGGGGTGCCTGTCATGAGCGTCACCATACGCCGGAAAACTTGACCATCTCAAGTATCGGTCGCTACGGTCGCTGCAATTGCTTGAAGTCCTCAAGCTTCCAGGTTCTCAAGTAATTGGTCGAAGTTTGCGTAGGGAAAGGTTTCCGCCCGCAGGAGCCCGTTTCCCCTCCGCCCTGAAGGGCGGTGTGTCCACGAAGGAATCCCGATGAAGATCTCGGCCGAGCGCGGATCCGTTCTTGCCTCGAACGACCACCGAATGGCGGTCGCGGCGGAGACCGCCCGGTTCGTAGCGGCGGTCAAGGACGCCGACCTGAGGACCGCCGTGCCGAGCTGCCCCGGGTGGACGCTGGCCGACCTGGTCAAGCACACAGGCAGCGTTCAACGCTGGTTCTCGGTCTTGTTGCGGGCGCGCATCCAGGAGCCCCCGCAGGGGCGTGAAGTGGACCTGCAGCTCCCGGATCAGGAGAGCGGATACGCCGACTGGCTGGCCGAGAGCGCGACCGTGGCCGCGGAGGCGTTCGCAGCCACCGATCCGAACCTGCCGATGTGGGCCTGGGGCGCCGACCACAAGGCCCGCTTCTGGGTACGCCGGATGCTTTTCGAGACCCTGCTGCACCGAGTGGACGCCGAGCTGGCGCTCGGCCTGCGGTCCACGATCGACCGCCCGGCCGCGGTCGACGGGATCGATGAGTTCCTCGTCAATCTGCCCTTCGCCACCTTTTTCGCCCCCAAGGTGGCCAACCTGCACGGCCCGGAAAAGACCATCCGCTTCCGCGCCACCGACGGGGACGGCGACTGGCTCGTGCGCCTGCGGCCCGACGGCTTCGGACTCGACACGACCCACCCGGCCGTGGACACCGCTGACGCGACCGTGGGAGGAACCGCGGCCGACTTGCTGCTGCTCCTTTACGGCCGCCTGTCCTACGACGCGGAAGTCCTCGTGCACGAGGGGGACGAGGACCTGCTGGCCCACTGGTTCGCCAACTCCGCCTTCTGAGACGGCGCCCTTGCCCTGCTCCGGGTGTCGTCGTGTCTCGATCGGGCTCCGCACATGACGGGGAGCCCGGCGGGATCCGTCCAGTCAATGCCCGGCCGCCGCGGTGGCGTGCGGTCCGCCACGGACCTGTGCAGCTGGCGGGAGAATCAGAATTTTCTCACACTCACCCCTGCTCACTCAACAGGGAGCAGCTCTCAACCCCCGCCATCGCGGCGAGCACGGCGTCGTTGGCCTCCCGGTTGCCGACGGTGAGCCGGAGTCCCTCGCCGGGGTAGTGGCGTACCTCGACACCGGCGGCGGTGAGTGCCGTGGCGCCCGCGTCGACCGGTTCGGGCGCGCTGAGCCAGACGGAGTTGGTGTGACTCGGGCGTATGTGCCAGCCGAGGTCGACGAGGTGGAGCTGGAGCCGTTCGCGTTCGGCGACGATGGTGTCCACGCGTCGGCGCAGCTCGCTGCCGGCCTGCAGCGACGCCTTCACCGCCTCCGTTGCCACTGTGTTGATCCCGAAAGGCAGTTGGTGCCGGCGGATCCGTGCCATCAGGTCGGGTGCGCCGAGTCCGTAGCCGACCCGCAGTGCGGCGAGACCGTAGGCCTTGGAGAAGGTGCGCAGGACCAGCAGGTTGGGGTATTCGGCCACGAGCGTGGGTGTGTCCGGCAGGTCGGCGTCGCGGGCGAACTCGACGTATGCCTCGTCGAGCAGCACGGTGACGTGTCGCGGGACATGGTGCAGGAACGCCGACAGGTCGTCCGAGGTGACCAGGCTTCCGGTGGGGTTGTGCGGATTGCACAGCACCACGACGCGGGTGCTGTGGTCGAGCGCCGCGAGCAGGGCGTCCAGATCCTGGCGTCCGTCCGGCGACAGGGGTACGGGGATGGGGCGAGCGCCGACCATGGCCACCAGCAGGGGATACGCGTCGAAGGTGCGCCAGGCGTAGGCCACCGTGTCGCCGGGCTCGACCACCGCTTGAAGCAACTGCAGGGCCACGCCGATCGATCCGCTGCCGACCATGACACGGTCGGGGGCCACCCGGCACCAGTCGGCGATCCGCTCGGTGAGGTCGTCGGGGTGGAACTGCGGGTACCGGTGGGCCTGCGCGACGGCCCGTTGCATCGCCTCGCGTACCGAGGGCAGTGGGGGATAGGGGCTCTCGTTGAGGGCGAGTCGGTGCAGCACGGGGATGTCCATCGGTCAGCCCCGCCCGCCGTGCCAGCGGACGGCGACGGCACCGGCGAAGTCGCCCGCGTGGGCGAATCCTCCGAGGACCACCAGGTCGCCGTCCTCGATCCGCTGTGAGCGGTTCGCGTGGTCGAGGGTGATCGGGATCGCCGCTCCGAACAGATTCCCGTACTGATCGAAGGTGTTGAGGTGCCGTTGGGCCGGCAGTTGCAGCGCCTCTCGCCAGTTCCGCAGGAAGGTGCGGTTGGGCTGGTTGGTGATGAGGACGTCGATGTCGGTGCTCGCCACGCCGAGCCGCCGGCACAGATCCGTGACCACCTCCGGGACGAGGCGGTTCCCGCGTGCCAGCACCTTGGCGACACTGGAGTCGGTGAACCCGATCCGCAGCTGGGACTCGCCGGGCTCCCAGTACTTGCGGCCGTCGTCGACCGCCACGGTCATGTCCCCGGCGTAGGCGCCGATGTGCCGGGTCTCCACGTCGAGGACCGGGGTATCGGCCGACGTCGTCACATAGCCCACGCCGCAGCCGTCGCCCGGGATCGCGGCCTGGGCGAGCCTGCGCACCTCGGACTGGGTGAAGCACTGGCCCGCGGCGCTCTGCGCGTTGCAGATCAGCGCGGTCTTCGCCTCGGTGGTGGTGAGGATCTGCCGGGCCATCTTCAGCATGTACACGAAGGACGCGCAGCCCGCGTTGGCCACGTCGACGAGCCACTCCGGGTTGAGGCCCAGCCGGCGTGCCACCTCGGTGCCGGCGCCCACGAACGGCAGGTCCGGCAGCTGGCTGTGCACCAACAGCACGTCGACGCCCCGGATCTCGTCCCTGCCGTGCCGTTCGATCAGAGGCTGCACCGCACGCTCGACCATGTCCGCGTTGGTCTCGTCCGCGGCCACGTGGTGCCGTAACGGCGGCACCTTGAACATGGGATGGTCGCGGAGCTTGTCCTCGGCTCCGGGGTAGTCGGTGTAGAACTCCGCGGGGACCGGCTCGCCGGGAAGATAGCTCGCGACGTCGGTGAGGCTGACCATGGTCACCGCGCCACCGCCTGCGCCGGAGCCATACTGATGGGCAGGCCGTTGCGGTGGCGGTGTTCCAGGATCGCCTTGAGGTTGTTCATCTCCACGGTGTGTCCGGCGTAGAAGAGGTCCCAGAAGTCGCCCACCCAGGGCCGGTCCGAGCGGGGAGCCATGTCGGGGTGCGGGTTGGCGTCGTAGTAGGGGTGCCGGCAGTTGGTCCAGGTGATCACCGAGCCCGGCTTGTCGAGCACCAGTGGGGCCGGGACGACGCGCATCAGGTAGATCATCCACAGCTTCTCGCCCTGGTCCCAGGAGCAGTGGTAGTCCACGGTCATGGCCTCGGGGTCGGCGACAACCTTGCAGTAGATCCTGGTGTCGTCCTCGAGCCGGTCGTAGCCGACCCACAGCCCGGGCGTGCCGGAGGGTGCGAAGTCCCGCAGGCTGCAGGTCCACTCCTCCAGGTGGTGGCCCTGGCGCAGGTAGTCGTAGGCCTGCTCCGGTGGGCAGTCGACGTGTGCGTGGATGGTGCAGAACTGCCCGTAGACCTGATGGTGGGGGTAGACGGCGTGGGTGAGCTCCATGCAGTGGGCGGTCAGTTCCTCCTTGCCGGGGTTCTCGATCCGCATCAGACCGGGGATGTCAGCCAACGTGGACGACTCCTCGTTCATCTGAGCTCTCCTTGCTCTCGGTTCCTCGAGTGCTGTCGCTGCCTTGGATGCCTTGGGCGCCGTTGGTGTCTTGAGCTGCCGGCGTCGCCGTGGTGCCTTGGCCAGCTTGGGCGAAGGACTGGACGGACCGGGCGGACTGGAAGGGAAGGAACGGGGGGATCTCCCGTGGGTCGCAGTCCAGCGTGACGAACGCCGGACCGCCGCCCGCATTGCTGCGCAGCAGTGCCTTGCGCAACTGGGCGGCGTCGTCGGCCCCGGTGGCCGGCAGGGTCGGGAAGGCGGCGGCCACCCCCGCGGCGAGGTCGGTCCGGGCGAACACGTCGTCGCTGCGGACGCCGCCTTGCAGGAACTCCTCACGCAGCGCGCACATGGCGTGGGCGTTGTTGTTGAAGATCACGAAGGTCACGGGTGCGGCGTACTCCACGGCGGTGTGCACCTCCATCCCGTGCATGAAGAAGGCACCGTCGCCGGCGAGTACGTAGCTGCGTCGGCCGGTGGCGAGCGCGGCGCCGATTCCGGCACCGAAGGTGTAGCCCATGCCGCCCATGCCGACGGCCACCACGAAGCGGCCGTGGCGCGGTGCCGGGAGGAGATGGACCGCGCTGGCCCCCGCGTTACCGGCGTCGACGAAGACGTGCGCGTCCTGGGGGAGTGCCGCTTCCACCGCGGCGACCGCCTGGGCGTAGGGGACGGTTCCCTCACGGGCCCGAGAAACCGGGCTCGGGATGGGCGTGGGCAGGGGACCGGCGTGCTGCGGGCAGGCGCGTGGGCGCGGCGGAAGCCGACCGGTCACCGCGCGCAGCGCGTCCCGCAGGCCGCCGCCCAGTACGGTGCCCGCCACGAAGGGCGGTTCGGGACCGAGGCAGACCACTTCGGTGGTGGCCAGGGCGCGGTCGAGGCCGCCGCGTGCCAGGAGCGGCAGCCGGGTACCGACCAGCAGGCACACGTCGGCCCGGCGCAGACAGTCCTCGACGTTGGCATGGCCCATCACCCCCGCTACGCCTGCGAATCGGGGATCACGGTTGTCGAACACATCCTTGGCGTCGGGGGTGACCGCCACCCACGCCCCGAGGCGTCGGGCCAGTTCGGCCAGCTCCGCGCGTGCGTCCGCGGCGGCCACGTCCTCACCGGCGATGACGAGGACGTGGCCGGCCTCGCGAAGGATGTCCGACGCGGCGGTGAGGGCGTCGCTGTCGAGCCGCGTCGCCGACGCCGTCGATGTCGGCATGCCAGGTGCCGGCGCCACGTCGCGCCCGGGCACCTGGATCTGTGCCTGCTGTACGTCCTTGGGCAGCAGCAGTACGGCAGGCCCTCGCGGATCGGACTGTGCCGCCGCCATCGCCCGGGGCAGCAACTCCGTGAGCGAGTCCGCGTCGTCGACCCGGGCGCAGAACGTGGAGACCGCTGCGAACACCTGCCGTGCGTCGAAGGAGCCCGCCTTGCCGCTGGAGTCCTGGAACGCCCCGTGGCCTTCCTGGCCGGTCGGCGGCTGGCCCACCAGGGCCAGCACGGGCACCCGGGAGGCGTACGCCTCGGCCAGGCCCGGTACGAGATTCATCGCGCCGCCGCCCGAGGTGGCGGCGACCACGCCGAGCCGCCCGGTGGTACGGGCGTATCCGTCGGCCATCGTGACGGCGGAGAACTCGTGTTTGGCGACGACACCGCGGACGGCGCCGCCGCGGTGCACGGCGTCGTAAAGGTCCTCGATGTTCGCGCCGCCGACGCCGAACACGTGGGTGACTCCGGCCCTGGCGAGTTCCCCGGCCAGGTAGTCGACCAGGCGTGCCGTGACCGCCTCGGGTATGCCCGTGGTCGTGGTGTTCATGCGAAGCTCCTGTCGGTCTCGTAGTGCCGGTCGATGAGGCCGGATGGCGAGATGACCTGAAAGCGGTGCCGGTACTCCTTCGGGGTCAGACCCAGGGTTCGTCCGAAGGAGCGGAAGAAGGTCTCCGGTGCGGGGAATCCGCAGCGGCGCGCTATCTCACGGATCGTCAGGTCGGTGGTCTCCAGCAGCTCTCGTGCGCGGGCGATGCGTGTCCGCTCGACGTACTGGCCGGGGGTCGTGCCCACCTCGCGCCGGAAGACCCGGGCGAAGTTGCGCTGACTCATGTTGGCCTGCTGGGCGATCTCGGCCACGGGCAGCGGGTTGTGCAGGTTCTCCAGAATCCACTCCTGTGCTGCCCGGATCGGCGGATGGTCGGCCCACTGGGCGTCGAGGACGGCGCTGAACTGGGCTTGTCCTCCATGCCGCTTGAGGAACAGCACCAGAAACCGCGCCGTCTCCAGTGCGAGAGCAGAGCCGTGATCGGCCTCCAGCAGGGCCAGCGCCATGTCGATCCCGGTCGAGACTCCAGCGGAGGTCACGAAGGGGCCGTCCCAGACGAAGATCGGCTCGGCGTCCACCGTCACGTCCGGGTAGCGACAGGCCATGGCTTCGCTGTACGCCCAGTGCGTGGTCGCGCGCCGGCCGTCGAGGAGGCCCGCCTCGGCGAGCAGAAAGGATCCGCCGCATACGGAGGCCACTCTGCGGGACCGGGCCGCTGCCTGGCCGATCCAGGAGACCAGCGCCCGGTCCCGCAGCGCGCTGTTCAAACTCCAGCCGCCCGGCACGAGGAGTGTGTCGATCGGGCCCTGCGCCGCCTCCAGCGGCGAGGCTTCCACCACCATTCCTGAACTCATGCGCACCAGTGGTGCGTCGGCGGAGACGAAGTCGATCCGGTAGGGGACGTCCGACGCGGTAAGGAGTCGGTTGGCGGTATCGAAGACTTCGATCGGTCCGGTGATGTCCAGGGCCAGCGCGCCCGCGTACACCACCACAACAACACGTCTCTCTGACACGGTCACAGCCTGTATCGGGTGGCGCACTGGCTGCAATGACAGTTTATTGACGTATCCGGCCAACGCGCGGTCGCCCGGGGTGAAACAGGGGTGCTGGCCAGGCAGTTCGTGGGTGTGAACCGCCGCGGTGGGTGAGGCAGCTCACAGGTCGTCAGCTTGTCCAGACTCCAGTGCCCTGATGCAGGTCAAAGGGGTAGACGCGCCAGGGGCCCGCGCGGCGCGCCCGGGTCCCTGGGGGACTTCGTCGGCGACACGGTGCCCCTGCCGTAGCCGGAGGTGGCTGAGGACGGCTGCGGTCGAGGGTGGCCGCGTGGCGGCCGAAGTCCCCGGACACGGCGCCCCCCCCGTCGCCTTGGTCATTCGGCCGCGGCGAGCAGCCGTGCCTCACTCTCCTCGTACAGTCGCCGATACTCGCGGCTCTCGGCGGCGCGGCGCCGGTGGTCCAGAAGGCTGCCCAGCCAGCCCGCCAGGTAGCCGAACGGGATGGAGACGATGCCGGTGGACTGCATGGGGAACAGGTGGAAGTCGGCGTCCGGGAAGACGGCCGACGGCGTGCCCGAAACGGCCTTCGAGAAGATCATCAGCACCACCGCGCAGGCTGCGCCGCCGTACAGGGCGGCGAGCATGCCGGTGCGGGTGAATCCTCGCCAGAACAGGGAGTAGGTCAGCGCGGGCGCGACCGCCGATGCCCCGATGCAGATGGCCAGCGTGGTCAGCACCCCGACGTCCCAGTTCTGGACGAGGGTGGAGAGAACGATGGCAACGGTTCCCACCGCCACGCTCGTCCACGCCGCCACCGTCATCTCCGTACGCGGCTCCGCCTGTCCCCGTCGCGCCGCATGGGCGAACAGATCGTGGGCGAGTGACGAGGCCGCGGCCAGGGTCATCCCGGCGACCGACGACAGCAGGGTGATGAAGATCATTCCCGCCACGGCCGCGTAGAGAACCGTCGCGCCGACGGAGGAGGCGTCCCCGCCGAGCACCCGGGACAGCATGAGTACCGACGTCCTGCCGTGCGGGTCGGCCGCGGTGATGTAACGCGAGCCCACCAGTGCCGCCGCGCCCGTACCCATGATGATCACGAGCAGGCAGAACGTGGTGACCGTGCTGACCGCCCACGACATGGAGCGGCGCACGGCCGGCACGTCCCGCGCGGAGTACAGGCGCATGGTGATGTGCGGCAGGCAGGCCACGCCGAGGATCACGGTGATCTGGAGACTGACGAAGTCCAGCCGGTTGCTGGTGGAGGTGCCCAGTTGCAGGCCCTGTTCGAGGAAGGCGGGGCCCGCGCCGCTGCCGCGCTGGGCGGCCCTCAGCATGTCGCCCAGGCTCCAGTCGAAGCGGTTCAGCACCAGGACGGCGACGGCGGCGCTGGTACCGAGCAGGAGCACGATCTTGATCATCTGAATGAGCGCGGTGCCCTTCATGCCGCCGATCGCGGCATAAATGATCATCAGGCTGCCGACGAAGACGATGCACGTCGTCCTGGCGCCCGCCCCGTGCGGGATGTTGAGGATGAAGGTGAGCAGCGACCCGGCCCCGGAGAGCTGGACGACCAGGAAGGGGAGGGTCGCCGAGAGCGTCACCACGCAGGCGGCGATACGCACGGCCCGCCCCGGCATGTTGCGGGCCAGGACGTCGCCCATGGTGAATCGGCCGGCGTTGCGCAGGGGCTCTGCCAGCAGGAACATCAGCAGCACCAATGACAGAGCCGTGCTGACCGCCAGGACGTAGCCGTCGTATCCGGCGAGCGCGATGATGCCGGTGGTGCTCAACACCGTGGCCGCGGAGATGTAGTCGCCCGCGATCGCGAGCCCGTTCTTGAGCGGGGTGAGCGAGAGGTAGCCCGTGTAGAAGTTCGTCAGGTCGTCGCGGTCCGGTCCCGCCATCACGCACATCAGCAGCGTGAGGGTGACCAGTGCGGTGAACAGGATGAGGACGGTGGCCTGCGTCCCGGAGCTGAAGTCGTTCATCTCGCCACCCCGGCATCCCGGCGCGCCCTGACCGACCGTTCCCTGACGACCCGCGCCAGCGGGTCCACCGAGCGTTGTGCGCTGCGTCCGTACCAGAAGACGGCCGCGAAGGTGACGACGAGCTGGAGGACCCCCAGGGCCATTCCCAGACTCAGCTCCCCGGCGATCTTGGACCCCATCAGGTCCGCAGCGGCGCAGGACAGCACCACGTACACCACGAAGGAGCCCAGCGCCGTGAGAGTGGAGACCCGGCGGAGCAGGCGGTAGGCCGAGCGGAGGGCGGTGAGGTCGGCACCGGGCGGACGGGTCTCGTGCGCGTACTGCTCGTGCACGGGGCTCTGCCCGTATGCCCCGTACGCGTCGAAGGAGGAGGCGTCGTATCCGTACGCGTCGTCCTGCCACGGATCCGGATTCCGCTCGTACGACTTGTGCCGAGGGGCATGCCCATAGGGCTCGGTCCGCCGCTGCGGCCATCCCGTCGGGGCTGATTGCGGGTACCGATTGTCGTCGGCGTATGTCATCGCGTGGCCTTCCAGTGCGGCTCGGAGCAGTGGAGGAGCTCAAAAGAACGGGTGCGGCGGCGCACGATACCGACTGGTCGGAATGCCTGGTAAGCCAGCCGCACGTCACGTTTCGGGCTCGATGCACATCAGGTCGGCGGTGATCTGCCGATGTCCGACGGGGGTACGGATCCGGTCTGTGCCCTCGAGGGGAGACCGGCGAACTTGGATCAACGGGCAGGGTCGAGAAGGATCTTGCGGACACCGTCGGCGCGGCTGTTGAACAGTTCGTACGCCGCGGGACCCTGGGAGAGGGCGAAGCGGTGGGAAACGACGACCTCCGGCGTGATGCGGCCGGCCTGGGCGAGGGGGATCAGGGTGGGGAGTTCGTAATGGATTGAGCACAGGCCGATGGCGAACTCCAGCTCCTTGATCTGGGCCAGCCCCATGTGGAAGGGGAAGGCCTTGTTGTGGCTGACCCCGATGACGCTGACGCGTCCTGCCTGCCGGACGGCTTTGAGGGCGAGTTCGATGGTGGCGTCCGAGCCCACGGCCTCGACCACGGCATCCGGTCCGCGTCCCGCGGTCATCTCCCGTATGGCCGCCCGTGCGTCCTCGCCCTCGACCGGCTCGACGCCGAGGGTGGCGGCGAAGGCGCGGCGCTCCGCGACCAGGTCCGCGCCCAGCACGCGGGCGGCACCCATCGCGAAGGCCGATTGCGCGGCCATGAGGCCGACCGGGCCCAGACCGATGACCAGGACCGTTTCACCGGGCTGGATGCGGGCGCGGCGGCAGCCGTACCAGGCCGTGGGGGCGTTGTCCGTCAGGACGATGGCGGCTTCGTCGGAGATGCCTTCGGGCAGGTGCACCAGGTTGACGTCGGCATGCGGCACAGCCAGGGCCTGGGCCTGACTGCCCGGAAGTTGCGGACTCACGCCGTAGCACAGATCCGTCGGGGCTTGGGCGCGCTCGCACCTGGCGGTGAGCCCCCTCGCGCAGGTTCTGCACAGGGTGCAGCCGGCCGAGGCGGGAACCAGGACCCGGTCGCCGGGCTTGAAGCGGGTGACCTGGCTGCCCGTTTCGACGACCACGCCGACGCATTCGTGTCCCGGGGTGTAGCCGACGTCGGGGCTGAACCCGTTGCCACCGTAGATGTGCAGGTCGCTGCCGCAGATACCGGCGGTGGTGACCTGGACGACCGCGTCGGTGGTGCTGGTGACGGCCGGGTCGGGGACGTCCCCGTAGCGGATGTCGTGGGGGCCGCGGTAGGTCAGTGCCTTCACTGGATTCCTCCGTCCAGGCGCAGGGTGGCGTCCGTGCGAGCGAGGGCGCCGGAGTGGCGAAGCGCATGGCCTCGGGCCCGGTCGCGGAATTCCCGGGGTTCGCACGGCACGTCAAGAGGCGCCCGGATCAATTATTAATGCGAGCGTATTACTTTGGCATGCTGAAGGTAGCATGGGCATCCGTGACAGCACATGAGACGGGGGCCACCGCGTCGCCTCGGGGCCGGAAGGCCAGTGACACTCGCGGCACCCTCATCCGGGCCGCCGAGCAGTTGTTCGCGGTGAAGGGTGTCGACGGGGTCTCGCTCAACGAGATCAAGCGGGCCGCCGGCCAGCGCAACGCGATGGCCCTGCAGTACCACTTCGGCGATCGGGCGGGTCTGCTGCGGGCCGTGCTCGACAAACACCTTCCCGCGGTGGACGCCGGCCGGGAGGCGCTACTGCAGCAGTACGAGGACAGCGGGACGGCCGATCTCCGCTCCCTCGCCACCGCACTGGTGCTGCCGGCGGCCGCGAAGCTCGCCGATCCCGACGGCGGCCGCGAGTTCCTGCAGATCGTGGCCGAACTCCTCAACCGCCCGGAACCCCTGGTCGAAGTCGTCGTGACGGAGGGGTCGAGCATCTACCCGTGGCGGCGCCTGGTGGAGCCTCTGCTCGCTCCCGAGTCGACGGCGGTCCTGCACACCCGCTTCACCGCCATGCGCTTCTGTCACGCCGAACTCGCCGCCCGGGCCGCCGCCCGCCCCCGCAGGGACGACCGGTTGTTCACCAGCCGACTGGTCGACCTGGTCACCGCACTGCTGGCCGCGCCGGTGTCCGACCAGACCGCACGACTGCTCCAGGGGCGAGACCGGAAGGACCAGGCCGAGCAGTCGACCCCGACTCGCCGACCGGTCCGGCCAGCCAGCTGATTCGCACGGCGCTGCGCACCTGCGCCGGGCTGCCGGGTCTGCAGATGGCCGACTGGTACTTGCCGTAGACCTCTCGCCGTGGCTGTGGCCGGACGCCGGGACCTGTCCGGACCCGCGTGCGCCGGCGGTCCCCCGAGGGCAGGGGGCGGCGTGTGGTGAACATCACGGCCCCTGACATACCTACTGGTCGGTACCCTCGCCTGGAGCCGCGAACAACAGGAGGCGTGATGTCTGCGACCAACCGCCAGATCCGTCTGGCAGCCCGCCCCGTGGGCCAGGTGAAACCCGATGACTGGGAGCACGTCTCGGGACCCGTGGAGGATCCCGGACCTGGCCGGTTCGCGGGCCGGACGCGGGTCATCTCGCTGGACCCGGCCATGCGGGGCTGGCTGGACGACCGCCCCTCCTACCTGCCTCCGGTGGGCATCGGTGAGGTGATGCGCGCCGGATCGGTCATCGAGGTCACCGCATCCAACCACCCCGGCTTCCAGCCGGGTGATCACGTGGTCGGCACGTTCGGCGTCCAGGAGTACGTGGTCTCCGACGGCAGAGGCGCCCTGAAGATCGACACCTCCCTCGCTCCGCCCTCGACGTATCTCGGGGCGCTGGGCATGCCCGGCATGACCGCCTACTTCGGCCTGCTGGACGTCGGGGCGCTCAAGGACGGCGAGACCGTCGTGGTGTCGGGGGCGGCCGGCGCGGTCGGCACCATGGTGGGGCAGATCGCGAAGGCCAAGGGCTGCCGGGTCGTGGGCATCGCCGGCGGGCCCGAGAAGTGCGCGTTGCTCACCGACGAGCTGGGCTTCGACGTGGCCATCGACTACCGCGCCGACGACGTCAGGAAGGCGCTGCGCGAACACGCCCCGGACGGCATCGACGTCTACTTCGACAACGTGGGAGGAGACATCCTCGACGCCGCCCTGACCCGGCTGGCGATGCACGCGCGCGTCGTGGTCTGCGGCGCGATCAGTCAGTACAACAACGCCACGCCGGTCAAGGGCCCCTCGAACTACCTCACACTGCTGGTGCGTCGCGCCCGCATGGAGGGCTTCGTCGTCTTCGACTACGCCAAGCGCTACGCGCAGGCCGCGCAGGAGATCTCCGCCTGGATCGGCGACGGCCGCATCAAGGTCAAAGAACATGTGGTGAGGGGGACCGTGGACGAATTCCCCGAGACGCTGCAGATGCTCTTCCGCGGCGAGAACGTCGGCAAGCTCGTGCTCGAGCTGGCATGACCGCCGCCGAGAGCAGGGCTACCGCCGCACGGGAAGAGCAGACCGACAACGCCGCGCTCCGCGGCAAGGTGGCGATCGTCACCGGCGGTGCCGGCGGACTGGGCCGGGCCACGGCGATGGCGTTGGCGCAGGCGGGGGCGCGCGTGGTTGTCGCGGACCTCGACGCGCGGGGCGGCCGGGAGGTGGCCGACATGGTCGGTGGCCACTTCCGCGCCTGTGACGTCTCCGACCTCGACGCCAACCGTGCGCTGGTGGACTTCACTCAGGAGCAATACGGCGGTGTCGACATCGCGTTCCTGAACGCGGGCGTGGCGACCGGATGCGGCGTCGGCGAGGACTTCGACCCGGCGCGCTACCGCCGGGCGATGGGCGCCAACCTCGACGGTGTCGTCTTCGGCACGCATGCGGTGCTGCCGGCGCTGCGGGCCCGTGGCGGAGGGGCGATCGTGGCGACCGCGTCCCTGGCGGGCCTGGCGGCGGTGCCGTTCGATCCGCTGTATGCGGCCAACAAGCATGCGGTGGTAGGACTCGCACGCTCCTTGGGACCGGCCCTCGCCCCGGACAACGTGCGCTTCAACGCGGTCTGCCCGGGGTTCGCCGAGTCACGGATCATCGACCCGCTGCGCGACATGCTCTCCGAGCAGCAACTGCCGGTGATCCCGGCTCATGTGGTGGCGGACACGGTGCTGCGGATCGTCACCGGTGACGGCACCGGGGAGTGCTGGTTCATCCAGGCCGGGCGCGAGCCGGAGCCGTTCCGCTTCCGCAACGTGCCCGGCCCGGGCAAACCTGTCGGCGTCTGAGGACGCCGGCGGCAATTCGTGCTGACCCGGGGGTGCCTCGGCACCTGCCGGGCGGGGGAGCGGGGAAGAGAGAGCTGTGCGTCCACGAGTCGGCCGCCACCCGGACCCGGGTGGCGGCCGACCCACGTACGCACTCGGCGGCCCCTCCCGTTGTCTGCCGCCGAGGACCGGCCGGCCGGTCCCCGCGCCTGCGCTCGGCCGTCCTTTCCGGGACGGTCCGGACGGTGGCGGGCCCCCCGGGAACGATTGCCCGCCCGCACCGCTGTGAGCGACCGGCCCGGACGCCTCAGTGAGTGAGAGGCGCGGACGCCTCAGCGAGTGATCGGCCCAAACTCCTTGCGTGTGTCCACCGGTTCACCGAAGAGCGACCACCGCTCGCCCTTGAACCGCATCAGCTGCATCGTCTCGATCGGGAAGCCGTCATCGGGCCCGGTGGCCAAAGTGACACCAGGCAGCAGCAAGCCCACCTTGACGTCCTTCAGGTTGCGCACCGCATCCCGCAGCCCCTCTCTGGTCGGGCACTTCATCGCGGCGAGTGCCTGGTGCACGCTGGAGGCGACGGCCCAGCCGTAGGCGTTGAACTGATTGGCGGGGTCGGCGTCCGGTGCGTACTTCCGCATCGCCTGCCGATACTCCTTCATCTCCGGATCATCGGCCCACTGCGGATCGGCGGGATCCTTGAAGTACGTCGCCGAAACCACGCCCTGGACGTTCTTGAACCCGACCGGCTTGAGCACAGCGGCGGACGACGACACGTTGTTCACGATGTGCAGCGGGTTCCACTTGGAGTTCTTGGCATCGGCTGCGAGGGCCTGGCTGCCGAACTTGGGTGTGGTGATGTTCAGGAGCACGTCCGCCTTGGAGCGGGCAAGGTTAGCCATCTGCGCGGAGACCGACGGGTCGGTGACCTCGTAACTCTCCTTGGCGACCACCTTGATGCCGCTGCCGTCGACAGCCTTCTCGAACCCGCCGAGCAGGTCCTTGCCGAAGTCGTCGTTCTGGTAGAGCACGGCGACCTTCGCCTTGGGCTTGCTGTCCTTGAGGTACTTGGCGTAGATCCGTGCCTCCGCCACATAGTTGGGCTGCCAGCCAATGGTCCAGGGGTGCTTGTCGTCCGTACCCCAGATGGAGGCGCCGGTGGCGACGAAGGGCTGCGGCACCTTCTGCTTGTTGAGGTAGTCCCACACGGCCGCCGTGGAAGGGGTGCCCAGGGTCTGGAAGACGGCGAAGACCTTCTCCCGCTCGACCAGTCTTCTGGCCTCCTCCACGGCCTTGGGCGGCTGATAGCCGTCGTCGCGGACGACGAACTCGACCTTGCGGCCGTCTATTCCGCCCTTGTCGTTGACGTTCTTGAAGTAGGCGCTCACGCCCTTGCTGATCGTGCCGTACGCGGAGGCGGGTCCGGACAGCGGGTAGATGCCGCCCAGCTTGATGCTCTTGTCGGTGATGCCGGTGGTCTGCTGGCCCTTGCACGCGCCGCCGGCGGTGGTGTCCTTGTCCTCCTGCCCTCGCTGGGTGGCACAGGCGGTGGCGGTGAGCAGGGCTGCGGTCGCCGTGGCGGCCGCTCGCAGAGCGGTCTTGTTGCGCATGCGATTCATTCCTTTTCCGTGCGGGGCGGTGCGCCCACGGGTTCGGCTTCGGGCGGTGCGGGATCGGCAAGGGGCGCGGACGGGGCGGGCCCGGGGGACTGCGTCAGGTCGGGGGTGCTGGTACGGGAGAGGCGACGGGCGGCCGCGCTCAGGACGCGGCCCACCAGACCGGCCAGTCCTGTCGGGGCCATGTACATCACCGCGATGATCAGTAGTCCGAAGACCACACCGGGTGCGGCCTCGCTGAGGTCCTGCGCCACGTTCGGCACGAACATCACGAACGCGGCGCCGAGCAGCGGTCCGTACAGCGATGCCAGTCCGCCCACCACCAGACCCGCCAGAAGCGTGATGGACAGCACGAAACTGAAGGAGTCGGGTGAGACGAAGCCGATCACCCACGTGTACAGGCAGCCGGCGACGCCCGCGAACATCCCGCTCCACGCGAAGGCGAGGGTCTTGTGCAGAGACAGCCGCACCCCCATCACCTCCGCCGCACTCTCGTTGTCCCGGATGGCGAGCAGCGCACGGCCCACTCGCGACCGCAGCAGATTGCGGGCGACCAGCAGCGCCACCGCGGCGACGGCGAGTACGAGGAAGTACGTCCACTGGTCCTCGGCCAGTCCGCTCCACGCGGGCGGCTGCAGCTTGTCCACGGTCAGGCCCATGGAGCCGCCCGTCACCGGTTCGAGCCGCTTGAGCAGCGGCGGCAGGAACACGGCGAAGGAGAGGGTGACCAGGGCGAGATACAGCCCGCTCAGCCGCAGTGCGGGCACGCCGAAGCCCAGGCCGAGCAGGAAGCATCCGGCGGCGGCCACCGGAAGCGTGGCCAGATGGCCGGTGTCGAACCGGTCGAGCATGACCGCCGCCGTGTAGGCCCCGGCCGCGAAGAACGCGCCGTGCCCCAGGGAGATCTGCCCGCCGTATCCGACCAGCAGGTTCAGTCCGGCGAGCGCCACCGCGTACAGCAGCACCATGGTCAGCTGGAAGACCTGGAAGGGGGCGAAGTAGAACGGTGCGGCGACGGCGGCCGCCACCGCGGCCAGGACGGTCAGGAGAGCCCGCAGTCGCCCGGCGCGGGCGCCGTCGGCGCGGAGGATCCCGGTGCTCGTGCTCGTGCTCGTACTCGTGCTCATGCCCGCTCCACCGCCGCCCGTCCGAACAGGCCCTGGGGCCGCACCAGCAGCACCGCCAGGATGATCACCAGCGGTACGCCGATCTTGAGGTCGGCGCCGACGACATCCACGTACGCCCCGGCCAGCGTCTCGGCAATGCCCACGAGCAGACCGCCGACGACCGCGCCGACCGGGCTGTCGAAGCCGCCGAGGGTGGCCGCGGCGAACGCGTAGATGAGGACCCCGCCCATCATGTTGGGCTCCAGGAAGAGCAGCGGGGCTACGAGTACGCCCGACACCGCGCCCACCGTCGCGGCCAGGCCCCAGCCGAGCATCAGCACCCGGCCGACGCGGATGCCCGACAGCCGTGCGGACGCGGGATTGGCGGCGACCGCCCGCATGACCAGGCCGACCGAGGTGTGCTGGAAGAGCACGTACAGCAGTCCCATCACGGCGGCCACCACGCCGATGATCCCGAGGGTGGACCAGTCGACGCTGACCCCGGCCAGGTCGATGCCGCCGTCGGGGAACGGCTGCGGGAAGTCCTTGACGGTGAACGACCAGATCAGGCCGGCCGCCGCGTTGACGAAGATGAACAGGCCCACCGTGACGATGACGACGGTCAGTTCGGGGGCGCCCTCCACGGGCCGGATGATCACCCGCTCCACCAGCATGCCGCCGATGAAGGACACCACCAGGGTGACCGGCAGCGCCAGCCAGAACGGCATGCCGGACGCCATCAACTGCCAGGCCACGTACGTGGAGAGCATGGCGAGCTCACCCTGGGCGAAGTTGACGATTCCCGTGAAGCGGTGGATCAGCACGAGGGCGAGAGCCAGGCTGGCGTAGACGGCGCCGGCCCCGATGCCCTCGACCACCTGCTGGAGAAGTTCGGTCACGATGCTCACCCACCCTGCCGGGAGCGGACGGAGACTCCGAGGTACACCTCGGCGACCTGCCCGTCCTCACGGATCTGCCGGGCCGGGCCGGACAGCACCAGGCGGCCGGCCTCCAGCACGTGGGCCCGGTGCGCGATGTCCAGCGCGAGCTTGGCGTTCTGCTCGACGACGACCACAGTGGTGCGTTCCTCCTCGTTGACGGCACGGACGATCTCGAACAGCTCGCGTGTGACCAGGGGTGCGAGTCCCAGGGACGGCTCGTCGAGGAGAAGCAGGGCGGGACGCAGCATCAGCGCCCGGCCGATGGCGAGCATCTGCTGCTCGCCGCCGCTGAGACTGCCCGCGGCCTGGCGGGTGCGCTGGCGGAGCCTGGGGAAGTAGGCGTAGATCCGCTGCAGGTCGGCCGCCACGGCCGCGCGCTCGTCTCTGCCGCGACGCAGGACGCCGGTGCGCAGGTGGGCGCCGACGCGCAGGTTCTCCTCGACGGTCAGGTCGTTGAAGGTGCCCCGGCCCTCGGGCACGTGCGCCACGCCGAGCCTCGCGGCCTGCTCGGGGGAGCGGCCCAGCAGTTGCCTAGCGTTGAGCGTCACGGAGCCGCGGCCGCGGACCATGCCGCACAGGGCCCGAAGGGTCGTGGTCTTGCCCGCGCCGTTCGGCCCCAGGATCGCGCACACCTCTCCCCGTGCGACGGAGAAGTCGAGGCCCTGCAGCACGCGGGCCTGGCCGTATCCGGCGTGCAGGTCCGACACGCACAGGAAGTCCGGCTCGGCCGGTTCCCCGGCCGCGGTGTGCCCGGCCCCGTGACCCTCCGGGGCGCTCTTCGCGGTGGCGGCGACGTGCTCTTCGGCCGGGTGGTCCTGGCCCGTCGGATCCGTCCCTGGCACGCTGTCCTCGGGCCGGTCGGAGGTGTGGTCGTTCATGCAGCCACCCCCAGGTACGCCTCGATGACTCCGGGGTCGCGCTGGATCTGTTCCGGCGGGCCCTCGGCGATCTTGCGCCCGAAGTCGAGGCACACCACCCGGTCGCACAGGCCCATCACGAAACCCATGTGGTGCTCGACCACCAGGAGCGTGAGGTCGAAGTCCTGGCGCACGGCGCGCACCAGGTCCGCGAACGCGTCGACCTCGCCGTGGCTGAGTCCGTTGACGGGTTCGTCCAGCAGCAGCAGTCGGGGTCGCACCGCCAGTGCCCTGGCCAGTTCGACGCGCTTGAGCGTGCCGAACGGCAGTCCGGAGGCGGGCTGGTCGGCTACGTCCTCCAGGTCCAGCCGGCGCAGCAACTCATCCGCCTGGTCGCGCAGTTGCGCCTCCTCCCGTCGGACGCGGGGGAGCCGCAGCGCGGCGGCGAGGTGTCCCGCGCGACCTCGGCTGTGCGCGCCGACCATGACGTTCTCCCGGACCGTGAGCCGTGGGAACAGGCCCAGGTTCTGGAAGGTGCGGGCGATGCCGCGGCCGGCCACGGCGTGCGGCGCGAGAGCGAGCAGGTCCCCGCCCTCGTACCGCACCGTTCCGGCATCGGGTGCGCAGCGCCGGGTGAGGCAGTTGAACAACGTCGTCTTTCCGGCTCCATTGGGCCCTATGAGCCCCACGGCGGTGCCGGCCTCGACGGCGAACGCGACGCCGTCCAGAGCCGTGATCCCGCCGAAGCGCACGGTGATACCGTCGACCGCGAGCATGTGTGACGCCCTTTCCGAGGTCCCTGGGGGGTGGGCGAGCGTCACAGTAGGGGGGCGCCTTCTTGGCGCACATTGGGTGCGAGAACCCAACTTCGCGACCGGTGGACTGTGCGCCGCGAACAGTTCGGGGGCATCCCGGCCGGAGCTGTTGACGGGAGACGAGGACGCGGCACACGATCTGCGGCATGCCTCGTGCGCTGGTCGTCGGCACCCCCGCTCTGCCCGAACCGCTTCGACAGGAGCGGCGGCGGATCCTGCGCGCCGTGCACGACCGGGTCGAGGAGGTGGCGGACACCGCCGTGGCGGTGATGCGCGGGGAGATCCCCTCGTACGCGGTGCAGGACGAGCGGTTCTTCGACGACGTACGGGACCAGGTCCTGTCGCACTACAGGATCAAACTGACGGTACTGGCCGGTGAGGGGGACATCGCGCCGGAGGACCTGGTCTTCAGCCGCGCGGCGGCCATGCGCAGGGCACGCGCGGGGTTCGCCCTCGAGGACTGGATCAGCGCCTTCCGGGTCGGCCGGCAGGTCTTCTGGGACGCGCTGCTGGAATGCGCCGGTACCTCACCGGCGGCGCAGGAGGCCGCGTTGTCCCTCGTCACACCGTTGATGCGGTACGTGGACTTCGCCAGTACGCATGCGGCGCAGGCCTATGTGGAGTACCAGCAGCATGTCGTGGCGGACGCGGACCGGGAGCGCAGAGACCTCCTGGAGCAGCTCCTGGCGGGTGTGGCGCCGACACGCGGCCCCCTGCTCGCCGCGGCGCAGGCGTACGGCATCGGGCCCCACTCACCGATGATGGTGGTCGTGGCGGCCTGTGTCCGCGACAACCGCACCGGGGACACGGTGTCGGCCGAGAACGGCTATGCCACCAGTGCGGCGATCAGTGTCGCGGGTGTCTGGGCCAGCAGAACCCTGGTGGTGGTGCGCCACGGTGAGGTGGTGGCCGTGCCCATGGTGCGCGCGGGCATGGACGAAGAAGACGTGTGCGCGCACTTCGATGCCATGCAGCAGCGGCTCGCCCGGGAGGGGATCGTGCTGTCCATGGGCATCAGCACGGTCGCCCGGGGCGCGTCCGAACTGCCGCGTGCCCATCAGGAGGCACGGGAAGCGCTCGAACTGGTTCCGTCCGGAGGCGGAGTGGCGGCGCTGCCCCGGCTGTCCCCGTTCGACTACCTGGTGCTGCGCGCCGACGACATCGCCCGTCAGCTGGTCGATCCACGCGTGAGCGCGCTGTTGGAGGAGGACCGCAGGCGCGGCGACACGCTGGCGGACACGGTACGGGCGTTCGCCGACGCGGACCTGAACCTTCGCCTGGCCGCCGACCGGCTGCGCGTGCATCACAACACGGCGCACTACCGTTTGCGCCGGATCGAGGAACGCACCGGCCGCAATCCCCGCCGGATCGCGGACCTCCTGGAACTGCTGGTCGCCCTCGCCATCCGCGACGGGGCCCAAGAAGGCGAGGACAGGCGGTGAGCGAGACCGTTGAGCCGGCACGGAACGAGGTCGCACGACTGCGGCCGGCCGTGCAGGGGATTCCTGCCGCGACGGACCACTCGGCCCGGCGCGCGCTGCTGGACGCGGCGTTGGAGGTGTTCACCGAGCGCGGCTACGCCGACGCCAGCCCCACCGAGATCGCGGCGCGCTCCGGCATCCCCGTGGGCAGTCTCTTCCATCACTACGGTGGCAAGAGGGGGCTGTACCTGGAGTTGTGGGAGGAGTTCCGGGAGGAACAGGAACGCCGGACCGCAGGAGTGCTGGCCGAGGCGCGAGGCCGCGGGGTGGAAGACCCGATCGCCCTCTTCGTGGAGGGAGCGAGGGCCTACCTGGAGGGTGCCTGGGAGAACCGCCGTATCGGCAGGCTGCTCGTGGAGAACGACGGCCCGGCGGGCTTCGACGCGCTGCGGCGGCAGTGGGACCGTGCCTGGGTGCGGCGCAACGCCCGGCTCCTTGAGGTGGACGAGCGGCGTCGCGCGGGCCGGGTACGGGTGATCGTGCTGACCACGGTCATCGGAGGGGCTGCGCGGGAACTCGGCGACTGCGCGGACGAGGCGGAGGTACGGGAGATCGTGGACGAGGTGTGCGGCATCTTGTCTCACTTGTCTGCGTCGCCCGGTTGAACATCCGGCACCGGCCCGCCGGCCCAAGGTGGCGGTACAGCACATGCCGCGCCGCCTTCTCCGCGGAGCCCGGACCGGGCGGTGCTCCGGCCGGGCGAAACCGTTCCGCTCGACGGCCCCCGGTGCGGGCCCTCGCCCAGGCGGGTCTGACAATCGGTCAGCGGGTCAGCGGGTCAGCGGGTCAGCGGGTCAGCGGGTCAGCGGGTCAGCGGGTCAGCGGGTCAGCATCGCGGCCGCGATGCCGCCCGACCTGCCGGCTGTGCCCGCCTGACCTGCCGACCGTTCGCGCCCGACCTGCCGACCGCGGTGTCGGCCGTCGGCGACCGGCGGGTCAGCCGAGGAGTTCGGCGCTGGCGGCCGGCTCCTGCCGCCGCTGTCCGTAGGTGTACGAGAGCAGGTTCTTCCGCGGGACCTGGGTGAACGACATCATGGCGAACAGCTCGTCCCACAGCCATTCGTCCCGTTCCAGCGTCCCCTCGCGGGTGAGGAAGTCCGCAAGCCACTGCCGCAGCCGGTTGGCGAAGAACACCCGGTTGTTGATCAGGTTGAGGTCGAACGTCGTCGCCTCCGCCTCGTCGTGCGGCAGTGAGCGGCCGGGCACTCCGAACACTTTGATCCCCATTCCGCAGGCTGCTCCCAGCAGAGAGTCGGCCCGCAGATGGCCCAGTCCGTTCGAGTAGCGCACCACGGCGTCGAAGCTGTCCGGCCGGGCGAAGATGCCCTGGGCGTAAGCCCGCGGTGCGTGCAGGATCCGGACCGCGGCCTTGACCAGTCCATAGCTCTTGCCGTGAGCGGTGCGTGCGGCACGCACGACGCCTTCTGCGCCGACCGAGCTGCGGGTGCGTTGGCAACTGAGTTGATGCTTCCCACTTGGTCCCCCGGGACAGGGAGGGTTCAGGAGCCTGTCCCGGCGTAGTGGGGCAGGCGGTCAACTCCGCGCGGCCATTGCGGAATGTGGTCTGTGTCGCGGCAGACGGTTGAGACAAGGTCGCACGGGCTGCGTATCGCATGACAACGAAACAACAGGGCGTGGCCTGGTCGTGCGGCTGAGCTTCCCGTCACGGAACTGTCCCTGGGGGCACGGGACATGACCTTGCACATGCATGGCTGACATGGTTGAGGAGGACTGCCGGTGGGCCTCAACGACACCGAACCACAGCGAGCTCCCGGTTCAGGTCCTGATGTCGCGCACGAGGTGCGGGACTCCTTCCAGGCCGTGCTGGACGCCTTGGACGCCGCACGCGCCGACCTCTACGCGTTCGACGAGCCGCAGGAGTGGGCCGAGATACCGCCGCCGCCGTCGTGGGGCCGCCACAATGAGCCGGCGAGGGACGCAGGCTTCTTTGATCCGACCCCGAGCACGACCCCGTCCCAACCCCTGACCCGATGGACACAGCGGTTAAGGCATGAGCCCGACCCCGATCCGGATCGACCGCACGGCGTCCCGGCGTCTGTCGTGCAGCCACTGCCGACCGGTGGCGCACGTCAGGTCAATGTTCAGCAGCCGGTAGTCGTGGAGCCGCTGTGGGTGCGGGAGGCGGATCCGGAGACTCTTCCACCCTCGCCGACGGGTACGGCGCGTGGCGAAGGCACGACGCACGCCGCGCCGCCGGTGACCCCCCGGGCCCCAGCCTCCCTGACCCCAACCCCTCAACACGCGGGCGCGCGTCGTGGGACCCGTCCGCGCCCGGACGCCACTCGGTCGGCCACCTCGCAACGCTCGACTCAACACCCGGTTCATCGCCCGGTCCCACAGCCGGACCAACTCCTCGCCCCGCCGGGGGCGTCACCGCCACCCGTCCGCGCGCACGCGAAGAGAAGCCAAGGATGGCGGCGCTTCACCGACCGGCGGGAGACCCGTGTCGCCGGAGTCTTCGGGTTGGGCGCCGTGAGCGGACTGCTGCTCGCCTCCTCGCTGCTGGTCAACAACTCCGTACCGGAGGCCCCCTCCCCGCCGGCTGGGCGGCTGGACCAGCCACTGCCCGACACCCCGGCTCCCTCGCTTCCCGAGATCCCGGGCACGGGCGTGCTGCGCCAGGGCGACAGCGGCCATGGAGTCTACGAGTTGCAGGTACGTCTGCTTCAGGTCCCGAACATTTACGACGGCGGCGCGATCGACGGCCGATACGACGAGGAGGTCCGGCAGGCCGTGGCCAGATTCCAGAAGTGGTATGGCATCCGCGGCGACGAGACCGGCGTCTACGGCGACAACACTCGCCACGCTCTCATGTTGCGCACCAAGTAGCGGCCGGCAGCCCGGGGGTGACGACGACCTGACCGCACCGCTGACGCACGACCTGCATCACCTTGCCAAGGCCACAAGGCACCGCACCGGACGCACGTTCAACACAGCTTCCGTCCCGCCGGACGCCCAGGAACTATCGCCGAACCGGGTGAACCCAGACGGTCACCGCACTGGCCGGGATCAGGCCTACCGGTGCTCGGGGTTTTCGTAGTCGTGGCGGCAGCCGGCGTCCCAGGCGGTGCGCTGGTTGCCGTAGGCGGGAATGCCGCCAAGGTCCTTCAGGGCCCGGGCCAGGTGCAGCAGGTTCCAGGTCATGAAGGTGGTGTTGCGGTTGGTGAAGTCGTTCGTGGGGCCGCCCGAACCGGGGTCTAGGTAGGACGGGCCGGGTCCCGCCTCGCCGATCCAGCCGGCGTCCGCCTGGGGAGGGATGGTGTAGCCCAGGTGCTGCAGGCTGTAGAGCACGTTCATGGCGCAGTGCTTGACGCCGTCCTCGTTGCCGGTGATCAGGCAGCCGCCGACCCGTCCGTAATAGGCGTACTGGCCCGCGTCGTTGAGCAGGCTGGAACAGGCGTAGAGGCGTTCGATCACCTGCTTCATCACGGAGCTGTTGTCGCCGAGCCAGATGGGGCCGGCCAGCACGAGGATGTCGGCCGCCATGACCTGCTCGTACACTCGCGGCCAGGCGTCGGTCTGCCAGCCGTGTTCCGTCATGTCGGGCCAGACGCCGATGGCAATGTCGTGGTCGACGGCCCGTACGACGTCGACCTGGACGCCCTGTGCGTCCAAGATGGCCGTGCTGCGGTCGATCAGCCCCTGGGTGTTGCTCTTTTCGGGCGACCGTTTGAGGGTGCAGTTGATCACCAGGGCGCGCAGGTCGTCGTAGCGGGCCGGTGGTGCGTCGGCGGCGGGTGACGAAGCGGTCACACGGTCCTCCTGTGGAGACCAGGCCGCCGTGCCATTCACGGCGGCGCATGCGCGTCCATCGTGTGGCCGGGCCGCGGCAACCGCCACAGCAGTGCCTTCGAACGAAACCGCGCGCCGTCTTCGCGGCCGGGAGCGGCGCCCGGGAGCTGCGTCCGGGCATCGGACACCCATCGGCCCCGGTCGGCTGCCGATGAGTGGCCGGCGGTCCGCGAGGCATCTACGTTCGCCCCATGGACACAGAACGGTCCGTGCGGTCACCGGGCACGCCGGCCGTGGAGGACGTCGCGCATCTGCTGGTGCGCTGTCTGAAGGCCGAAGGCGTGGAGTATGTCTTCGGGATCCCCGGCGAGGAGAACATCCGCTTCGTCGACGCGCTGAACGATTCCGGGATCCGGTATGTACTGGTGCGTCATGAGCAGGCCGCCTCGTTCATGGCGGAGATCCACGGGCGGCTGACCGGCCGGGCGGGGGTGTGCTCGGCGACGCTGGGGCCCGGTGCGATCAATCTGCTGCTCGGCACCGCGGACGCGACGACCAACAGCACGCCACTGGTGGCCCTGGCCGCCCAGGGCTCCCTGCGCCGGATACACAAGGAGTCCCACCAGGTCATCGACCTGGTGTCGATGTTCGCTCCCGTCACTCAATGGGCGGCCGGCGTCCACTGTCCCGACGCGGTGCCGGAGATGGTGCGCAAGGCGTTCAAGACCGCGCAGAGCGAACGCCCCGGCGCCGTATTCCTCGCGGTTCCGGAGGACATTGAAGCGGCACGCCCTGACAAGCCGCTCACCCCCTTGCAGATCGACACGGTCCGCGCCGACGCGCCGTCACCCTCCCAGATCGCTCGGGCCGCCGCGGTCCTGGCAGCGGCTCGGAACCCTGTCGTGCTCGCTGGTCATGGCGCCGCCCGGGCCGGCGCCTCGGCGGCCCTCGTACAGTTCGCCGAGCGACTGAACATCCCGGTCGCGACCACGTTCCACGGCAAGGGCGTCTTCCCCGACGACCACCCGAACGCGCTCGGCGCGATCGGTTTCATGCGCCACGACTACAGCAACTTCGGCTTCGACACAGCCGACGTGCTGGTGTGCGTGGGCTACGAGATCCAGGAATTCGACCCGGCCAGGATCAATCCGCAGGGCGACAAGCGCATCCTGCACGTGCACCAGTTTCCGGCCGAGGTGGACGCGCACTACCCGGTCTCGGTCGGCGTCAAAGGCGACCCCTCCCAGGCGCTGGACTCGCTCGCCGCGGCCCTGCCCGAAGGCTTCACCTGGGACACGGGGGCCGGTGAGAAGATCCGGTCGCTGCTCGCCGAGGAACTCCAGTACGGACGCGACAACAACGCCTTCCCGCTGGTCCCTCAGCGGGTGGTGGCCGACGTCCGCGCCGCGCTCGACCGCGCCGACATCGTGCTCGCCGACACGGGCGCCGGGAAGATGTGGATGGCCCGGCTGTACCCGGCGTACGAACCGGACACGTGTCTCGTCTCCAATGGCCTGTCCACCATGGGTTTCGCCCTACCTGGCGCGATCGCCGCCAAGCTCGCCCGGCCGGAGAGACGGGTGCTGGCCCTGATGGGCGACGGCTCGTTCCTGATGAACTCCCAGGAACTGGAAACCGCCGTCCGCGAACGGGTCCCCCTCGTCGTCCTCGTCCTGGTCGACGAGGAGTACGGCCTGATCACCTGGAAAATGGAGCTCGAGCTCGGCCGCCACAGTCATACCCGGTTCACCAACCCGGACCTGGTCGCCTACGGCGAGAGCTTCGGTGCCCGGAGCTACGCGATCCAGTCCGCGGACGAGCTGCTGCCCGTGCTGCGACGCGCTCTGGACGACGACGCCGTCTCCGTGATCGCCTGCCCGGTCGACTACTCCGAGAACCTGCGCCTGACCGACAAACTGGGCGCCCTGCACGGTCCTTTCTGAACCATCGAGCGCCGATCGGCACGCCTCGGCCACGCCGTGACACACGCAGGACGGCACTGCCGCCGGGCTGGAAGCGGCGAACGATGCCGGTGAGCTCCGATAGGGCGGCAGCCGTCTGCCTTCTGTGCACGCCCGAATCCGACTGCGTCGGCGGCCAGGCCTGGTCTGCGGCGGCTTTGCGCGATGAATCGCGGCGCCCGGCCGTACCCCTGCTCACCGACGGCAACGCGGTGAGCAGGGACGTGCCTGATCAGGCGGGGCAGCCGGAGTCGGCGATGACGTAGTAGCCGGTGGAGGTCTCTTCGAGGGTGTGGGTGGTGAAGGTGTTGTACAGGCCCATGTTCTGGTTGGAGCCGTTGGCGTATGTGTAGCCGCCGCTCTGGTGGGCGCGGCCCGCGGCGACCTGGTGGTAGTTGCTTGCCGTGAAGCACTGCGGCTGGAAGCCGGTCGTGGTCGCCGGCACGGCCGTCGAGGTGGCACCGGCTCTGCCCGAGGAATCGACGGCGGCGACGGTGTAGCTGTATCCGGTGCCGGAGGCGAGCCCGGTGTCCGTGTACGAGGTGGAGGTCGTCGAGCCCGTCTTCGTGCCGCCGCGGTAGACGTTGTAGGACGCGGCGCCGCCGACGGCGTTCCACGACAGCGAGACGCTGGTGTCCGTGGTGCCGGTGACCTTCAGACCGCTGGGCGCGGGCAGGCTGCCGGTGCCACCGCCGGAGGTGCTGTCCAGGCCCCAGAACTTCGCCGTGTAGTAGCTGGAGCAGATGTAGTTGAGGTAGTACGTGCCGGTCGTGCCGCACTGGTCGGTTCCGGAGCCGGGGTTCACGGCGAGGCCGTGTGCCATGCCGGAGACGGTGAAGGTCTCCACGGCGGGCTTGCCGTCGGCGTCGTTGTAGACGGCCTGGGTGGTGCCGCCGGTGAGCGTGGTGGTCGAGGACGGGGTCTGGCCGATGCCCCAGATGTTCGTCCACTGGTCGCGGGACTCGGTGGCGTTGGCGGGGTTGACGGTCGAGTCGCCGGAGCCGTGCCAGACGGCGACCCGCGGCCAGGGTCCGCTCCAGCCGCCGGATGCGCTGCGGACGAGATCGCCCCACTGCTGCGGGGTCTTGCTGACGGGGTTGTACTGGCAGGTGAGTCCGCTGCTGAGATCGGTGGCGCAGCCGGCCGGGATGCCGGAGTCGATGGACCCGCCTGCGAAGACGTCGGGGTAGTCGGCGAGCATCACGGAGGTCATGGCGCCGCCGGCGGACAGCCCGGTCACGTACACGCGGGCGGGGTCGCTGCCGTACTGGGACTTGGCGTAGTCGACCATCTGCTTGATGGACAGGGCCTCGCCCTGGCCGCGGGTGTAGTCCCCGGACTGGTACCAGTTGAAGCAGGAGTTGGCGTTGTTGGCGCTGGAGGTCTGCGGGAAGACCAGCGCGAAGCCGTAGGTGTCGGCGTACTTGGGCCAGCCGGAGTGGCTGTAGTAGTCGCTCGCGCTCTGGGTGCAGCCGTGCAGCGCCACGACGACCGGAGCGCCGGACGGCAGGTTGTCGGGGACGTACGTGTACATCGACAGGTTGCCGGGGTTGGAGCCGAAGCCGGTCACCTGGGTGAGCGATGCCGCCGATGCGCTCTGCGGCACGGCGAGCAGGGCGAGGAGCAGAGCCAGCAGCCCGGCCCAGCAGGAGATACGGGCGCGGTCACGAACCGACATGCGGTCCTCCCGTGGTGAGGGGATGGGGGGGCGGACGCCGCCCCGGTCGTCCCTCCGGAGCGGGCGGTCCGCTGCACCGTAGAACCGCGGCGGCCGCCCGCCAGCGGAGGCGGACCACACATCTCGATCACCGCGGGTGTCGGCCGCCTCCACTGGGCATGACGTCGACGTCAGTGCAGCACGCAGGAGTTGACCAGGTCGCCGGATGCGGGCCTGGGTACGGCGCCGCTCGCCGGCGGGGCCGTCCGGTGCTCGACCCAGTCGGTGAGGGCGCCGAAGGCGGAGCGGTAGCAGGGCAGGATCGGGCGGAGCCGGTCCGGATAGGTGTCGTACAGGCCGTCGACGTGGGTGCCGCCCTCGATCGTGTAGTAGCGGTGCAGACGGCCGCGGTGGCTGTCGTCGATCATGCGCGTGTAGACGTCCGAGTCGGTCGCGATCGGCAGGAGTGCGTCGAGCGAGCCGTGCAGCGTGAGCATGGGTTTGCCGATCCGGCCGGTGAGCGAGATCCGCTCGACCGCCCGGCGCACGGAGAGCGGCCGCGACGCGTAGTCGTACGAGGCGTCCGACGCGCAGGGCGCGAGGATCTCGGCCGTCGTCGAACCGGCCGACGCCCCGGGACACTTCGGGTCGTACGAAGGGTCGACCTCGGCGCGGTACACCTTCTGCGTCAGGCCCCAGTAGGCCGCCTCGTGGTAGGGCCACAGGAACTCGGTGCCGGGGGCGAATCCGGCGGCGATCATGTCGGCGTGGGTGGCCCGGCCCGCCTGGTAGTCGACCGCGGTCGGCAGATAGGTGAGCAGGTTCGGCCCGTCGGGCGTCCAGAGCGCGCCCTCCCAGTCGACCCCGCCGTCGTACAGTTCGGGGTGGTTCTCCAGCTGCCAGCGGGTCAGATAGCCGCCGTTGGAGATGCCGGTCATGTACGTGCGGCGCGGGTGATGGCCGTAAGCCTGCCGGACGACGGTTTTCGCGGCGCGCGTCAGCTCGGTGGTGCGGCGGTTCCATTCCGCGATCGCGTCACCGGGCCGCTTGCCGTCGGTGTAGAAGTCGGGGCCGCTGTTGCCTTTGTCGATGGAGGCGAAGGCGTAGCCCTGGGCGATGACCCAGTCGGAGATCAGCGTGTCCAGCGAGTACTGCTTGCGCGTCCCGGGCGCGCCGGTCACCACGAGGCCGCCGTTCCAGTGCTCGGGCAGCCGGATGACGAACTGTGAGTCGTGGTTCCAGCCGTGGGTCTTGTTGAGGTGCGAGGAGTCGGGGAAGTAGCCGTCGACCTGGATGCCGGGGACGCCGGTGGGGTTCTTGGTGCCCTTCGCGGCGAGTGAGGCCCAGTCCGCGGGGTCGGTGTAGGCGGTACCGGCGGTCGCGGCCGTGGTCATGTCGGGCAGACAGGCCGTGGTCTGCAACTCCGCGCCGGGTACGGCGATGTGGGCTTGGCCGGCGCAGGGGTGCGCCGCGTCCGCCGTGGCGCTCGCGGACACTCCCGCCGTCGACAGGAGCACGGCGGACAACAAGGTGAGGGGGCGTCTGAGGTGCATGGTTCGGCCTCCGGGCGGGGGAGAAGGGGGAAAAGGGTCGCGAGCTGCCCGAGCAGCGGCTTCGGACAGAGGTGCTTGAGGATCAGGAGTCGAAGCGGGCGCGCAGCGCCTTCTTGTCGAACTTGCCGACTCCGGTGCGAGGGATGGCCTCCACGACCTCGATACGGTCCGGGAGCTGCCAGCGCGCGAAGCCTGCGGCCTCGAGGTGAGCCCGTACGCCTTCGAGGGTCACGGTGGCGCCCTGGCGCGGGGCGACGCAGATCAGCGGTCGCTCCTGCCACTTGTCGTCGGGGACGGCGATCACCGCGGCCTCGGCGACCTCGGGCAGGGCCATGACGGCCGACTCCATGTCCACCGAGGAGATCCACTCGCCGCCCGACTTGATCAGATCCTTCGCGCGGTCGGCGATGACGACATAGCCGTCCGGTGAGCCGACGGCGATGTCCCCGGTACGGAACCAGCCGTCCTCGGTGAACTGGGCGGCACCCTCGCCGCCCAGGTAGGAATCGGCGATCCACGGGCCGCGCACCAGCAGATCACCCATCGAAATGCCGTCCCAGTGCAGGGAGTTGCCCATCTCGTCGCGGATGTCCATCTGCACGCCGGGCAGCGGGAGGCCCGCCCGCGTGCGCACCGCGTCGGTGATCCGATCCTCGTCCCAGTCACGCATCCGTTCCTTCGGCCACGCCAGGCTGGCCAGTGGCGAGGTCTCGGTCATGCCCCACACCTGCACCAGAGGGATACCGAAGTCGCGCCGGTAGCGTTCGATCAGGGCACGTGGCGGACGGGCCCCGCCGCACAACAGATGCCGCAGTGAGGGCAGCCCGCCGCGGACGGCGATCTCGTCGGCGACCGCCATCCAGATCGTGGGCACACCGGCGGCGACCGTGACCCGCTCGGCGGCCATCAGCTCGACCAGGGCCGCGGGATCCAGCGAGCCGCTGAGGAACACCTGCTTGGCACCGTACGGAGTGGCGGTGTAGGGGACGCCCCAGGCGTTGGCGTGGAACATCGGCACCACCGGCAGCACGCAGTCACCGGGGCCGATGGACATGGCGGCCTGCGAGGACGCGGCGATGGCATGCAACACGGTCGAACGGTGGGTGTAGAGCACGCCCTTGGGGCGTCCGGTGGTGCCGGAGGTGTAGCACAGACCGAGCGGCGACCGTTCGTCGATGTCGCGGGGGGCGTATGTGTCCGGCAGTCCGGCGATCAGCTCCTCATACGCCACCACCCCCGGCAGCGCGGTGTCGGGCACCTCGTCGCCGAGCACGACGACATGCCGCACGCCGGCGAGGCCGCCCCGTTCCTGCACCTTCTCCAGGAGGGGCAGCAGATCGGGATCGGCCAGGACGACACGGTCGTCCGCGTGGCCGATGACGTACGCCAGGTCCTCGGGGGAGAGCCTCAGGTTCAGGGTGTGCAGGACGCGCCCGGTGCAGGGCACGGCCCAGTAGGCCTCCAGGTGCCGGTAGCCGTTCCAGGCGAGGGTGGCCACCCGGTCACCCGGCGCCAGACCGAGGGCATCCAGAGCATGCATCAACTGCTGGGCGCGGCAGGCGAATTCGGCGTACGTGTAACGATGCACACGGCCGTCCGGAAGTCGCGTGACCACCTCGGTGTCGGGGAAGTAGCGCGGGGCGCGGCCGAACAGCAGCCAGGTGTTGAGCGGGGTCTCCATCATCGCCATGGCGCACATCGTCACCGCGGTGCGGGACCGTAGCGACGGAGGAAGACTCCACACCGTTCCGCACCTCAGTGGAGCAAGTACCCACATCTGCGCCGGGCGGCGCGAAGCGGTGAGGGAGAAAACCCACACCCGCGCAGGGGCGGCTTGTGGAGATTCTCTCCGTAGCCCCTGCTCATGGCCGAACTTAACGTCTGCCCCACATCGGCATCCGCCGGTGCATCCCCTGCGCATCCGAGGCGTCATGAGACAACCGCGCGCCATTTTGGTCACGCAAGGCCTGTCCAAGGAGTTCCAGGGATTCCGCGCCGTGAGCGCGGTGGACTTGCGCGTCGCCGAGGGCACGGTCCACGCGCTCGTCGGCCCCAACGGAGCAGGAAAGACAACCCTGTTCAACCTGCTGACGGGATTTCTCAAGCCCTCCGGCGGGCGCATCACCTTCGACGGACACGACATCACCGGGCAGCCCCCGGAGCGTATCGCCGGCCTCGGCGTCGCCCGCTCGTTCCAGGTCACCAGCCTCTTCGAGCAGATGACGGCGAGGGAGCACGTCGAGCTCGCGCTCCAGTCCGGCACCGGTCTCGGCCACCGGTTCTGGCGCACGGACAAACTGATGCGCCGCTTCGCCGGCCGGGCCCTGGAACTCCTCGGCGACGTAGGGCTCGCGCACCTCGCCGACCGGCCCGCCGGAAACCTTCCCTACGGCCAGAAGCGCGCCCTGGAACTGGCACTCGCCGTCGCCCTCGACCCCGCGCTGCTGCTGCTCGACGAGCCGACCGCCGGCATGGGCCTGGAGGACATCGACCGCACCGTGGCCCTCGTCGACCAGATCCGCGAAGGACGCACCGTGGTGATGGTCGAGCACAACATGAGTGTCGTCGGCTCGCTCGCCGACACCGTCACGGTCCTGCAGCGCGGTCAAGTGCTCGTGGAGGGCCCCTACGACCGGGTCAAGACCGATCCACGCGTCGTCGAGGCGTACTTGGGGGCCGATCGTGCTTGAGATCAAGGACCTCAGCGCCCGGTACGGCGAGGCCACGGCCCTGGACGAGGTGTCCCTCCGCGTCGGCGAGGGCGAGGTCGTCACCCTCGTCGGCCGCAACGGCGCGGGCAAGACCACCCTGCTGCGCTGCGCCATGGGCCTGCACCGTGAGATGACCGGCCGAGTGGCATTGGCGGGCCGCGACATCACGGCGGCACCCCCGCACCGCAGGGCCCGGCTCGGCCTCGGCTACGTGCCCGACGACCGAGGCATCTACGCGGGCCTGACCGTCGAGGAGAACCTGACCCTCCCGCCGGCCGCCCCGCGCTCCGCGTGGCCACTGACCCGGATCTACGACGCCTTCCCGGTGCTCGCCGCACGCCGGCGCTTCCCCGGCGGCAAGCTCTCCGGCGGTGAACAGCAGATGCTCGCGCTCGCCCGGGTCCTGCGCGCCGGCGCACGCGTCCTGCTGTGCGACGAACCGACCGAGGGCCTGGCTCCGGTGATCGTGCAGCAGATCGGCGAGATTCTGCGCGGGGCGAAGGAGCACGGAGTGTCGGTGCTGCTCGTGGAGCAGAACCTGCGCTTCGCCTCCACCGTCGCCGACCGCCACTACCTCCTCGCGCAGGGCCGCGTCGTCGAGTCGCTCGACAACGCCGACGTACGCCGGCGCGAGGGCGAACTCCTCGCCTATCTCGGACTGTGACACCCCCTCACCCCGCTCATTCGGGACGTACGCATCAGGAGGATGGAATGAAGCACAGGCTGTCGACGGTCGTGGCCACAGCCGCCGCGGGGGCACTGCTCGCGGGCTGCGGGGGCGGCGGACCGAGCTCGGGCGGCGGGAAGGTCAGCGACGACAAGATCGTGCTCGGTGTACTCACCGACCTGTCCGGCGTGTACGCGGACATCGCGGGTCCGAACTCGGTGCAGGCCGTGCAGATGGCCGTCGACGATTTCAAGAAGAAGTACGGCGACAAGGCGGTCACCCAGAACATTGAGGTCATCAAGGCCGACCACCAGAACAAGCCGGAGATAGCCAACACCCAGGCCCGGGAGATGTACGACCGCAAGCAGGCCGACGCGCTCTTCGACGTACCGACCTCGTCGGCGGCGCTCGCCGTGCAGACCGTCGCCGGCCAGGCCAAGAAGCTGTACTTCAACACCGGCGCCGCCACCACGGAACTCGCGGGCAAGACCTGCAATCCGTACACCTACGAATGGGCCTACGACACCTACATGCTGGCGCACGGCACCGGCGCCGCGGTCACCGCACAGGGCGGCAAGAACTGGTACACGATCTACCCGGACTACGCCTTCGGGCAGGACATGCAGAAGAAGTTCGAGACGGCCATCGCGGGCGCGGGCGGCAAGATCGTAGCCAAGGACCCCACGCCGTTCCCCAGCGACAACTACTCGACCTTCCTGCTCAAGGCACCACGCCTGAAGCCGAAGCCGGACGTGCTCGGAGCCCTGCAGGCCGGCGGTGATCTGGCCAACGTCGTGAAGCAGTACCAGCAGTTCAAACTGAAGGACAAGGGCATCGAGCTGGCCATCGGCCTGCTCTTCGACAGCGACATCAAGGCCATCGGCGCAGCCAAACTGGCCGGCACGATGTTCACCACGGCCTGGTTCTGGAACGTCGACGCCAAGGCACAGGCCTGGGCCGACCGGTTCAAGGAACGCACAGGACAGCGGCCCACCTTCGTCCAGGCGGCCGACTACTCGGCGGCAACGCACTATCTGGAGGCCGCGCAGAAGGCGGGCAGCGACAAGGCGGCCGACGTCTCGAAGGAACTGGACGGCACCAAGTTCAGCGACTTCTTCGCCCACAACGCCACCGTCCGGGCCGAGGACCACCGCGTCGTCCACGATGCCTACCTGGCCAAGGTCAAGGACCCGGCCAAGGCGAGCGAGACCGGTGACTACACCGAGCCGGTCAAGACCATCCCCGCGGCCGAGGCATTCGACAAGCCTTCCCCCGACTGCCACCTCAGCTGACCACCAGGGCCCGGTGGCCCGCCCGCCGCACGACGGAGCCCGACGGGCAGGCCACCGGCCGAAGACAGGACCCACCCATGACCTCGTTCCTCCAACAGGCCTTCAACGGGCTGGTCAGCGGCAGCTTCTACGCCCTGCTCGCACTCGGCCTCGCGGTCATCTTCGGCATGCTGCGCGTGGTGAACTTCGCCCACGGCGCGCTCTACATGCTCGGCGCGTTCGGCGCGGTCGCCCTCGCCGACACCACAGGGCTCGGCTTCTGGTGGGCCCTGCTGCTCGTCCCCCTCGCCCTCGCCGTCACCGGCACCCTCCTCGAACGGCTGCTGATCCGCCGCCTGACCGCTCTCGACCCGCTCTACAACTTCCTGCTCACCTTCGGCGTCGCACTGGTCTGCCAGGACCTGCTGCGCATGAAGTACGGCGCGCACTCCCAGCCGTACGAGCGTGGTCCCTTCACCGGCTCGATGGACCTGGGCCTCTTCGACTTCCCGCGCTACCAGGTGTTCGTCCTGGCCGTCTCGGTCGCTCTCTGCCTGGCCGTGTGGCTGCTGCTCACCCGCACCCGGATCGGGACCATCGTGCGGGCGGCCACCGAACGGCCCGAGCTCACCCGGGCGTTCGGCATCGACACCGGACGCTGGGTCACGCCGGTCTTCGGCTTCGGCGTCGGGCTCGCGGCCCTGGCCGGGGTGCTCGCCGCACCCATGCGGGCGGTCAACACAGGCATGGGCAGCGACCTGATCATCACGGTGTTCGCGGTCGTCGTCATCGGCGGTCTCGGCTCCGTCTTCGGCTCGGTGCTCGCCGGATTCACCATCGGCATGCTCCAGGCGCTCGGCAACCTCTACGTCCCCGTCCTTTCCCAGACCTCGGTCTATCTGCTGATGGCCGTCGTGCTGCTGGTCCGGCCCGCCGGACTCTTCGGCAAGGAGGAACACGCATGATCCTCGCCCTCCTCGACAAGCTGCACGGCCGCCCGGCCTGGATCCGGTGGGGCCTGCTCACCGCCGGACTGCTGGTCGCCCTCGGCCTGCCCTGGAGCCTGTATCCGCCGGTCGCCACGGACATCCTGTGCTGGGGACTGTTCGCCGTCGCCTTCGATCTGCTGCTCGGTCACGCCGGACTGCTGTCCTTCGGCCACGCGGCGTTCTGGGGCAGCTCGGCGTACGTCACCGGACTGATCGCCCTCCACAGCGGACTGCCGTTCTACGTGGCCGTCCTGGGCGGCGCCGGGGCGGCCGCGCTGCTCGCCCTGCCCATCGGGTTCCTCGCGGTGAGGCGCAGTGGCATCTACTTCGCCATGGTCACCCTCGCGTTCGCGCAGATGGTGTACTTCATCGCCAATCAATGGGGCGATGTCACGGGCGGCGAGAACGGTCTGCAGGGAATTCCCCGCGACCTGCCGGGCTTCGACCTGTCGGACTCGTTCGTGTTCTACTACGCGGCCCTGCCAGTGGTGCTGCTCGGCCTCGCCGCGGCCTGGCGGATCGCCCACTCCCCGTTCGGCCGGGTGATCGCCGCCGTGCGCGACAATCCCGCCCGTGCCCGCGCCCTGGGCTATCCCGCCGACCGCTACAAGCTCGTCGTCTTCACCGTCTCCGCGTTCCTGGCGGGCCTCGCGGGCGGACTGTACGCGGTCAACCACGGTTTCGCCTCGCTGCAGGAGGTGTACTGGACGACCTCCGGCAAAGTCGTCGTGATGACGGTCCTGGGCGGCATGGGCACGCTGTGGGGCAGCCTGCTGGGCGCCGGCGCCATCGTCCGCCTGGAGGACTGGCTGTCCACCTCCGGCTTCGAGGAGACCGGCCTGGTCACCGGCGGCGTCTTCATCGTCGTCGTCCTGCTCTTCCGCCGAGGAGTGTGGGGCACGCTCGCGCACGCGCTGCGCCCCCGTACCGGCTCCCCGACACCCGACCCGGAACCACATCTGGAACACGACAACGACGACTCGTCGCAGCCGGTGTCGTCGTAGATCTGTGCAGACCAGGCCGGGACGGCGAACATCGCAGGCGGGAACGCGTACCGGAACACCCAGGAGGCATCCGTGCACTCGACGACCGCACACAGTCGGGCCGATGTGGAGCCTGCGGCGCGCCTGCTGCGCCTGCTGCGCGAGGACGCCGCACACAGCGAATACGAAGCCCTCCTCGAGCGATGCCCCGAGCAGGACCGGCCCTGGCTGGCCCCGCTGGTCGACGACGCCCTGCAGGTACGCACACGCCTGGAGGAGCGCCGGCGCCGGGAGGCCGAGCTCGGTGCGCTCTACGAGACCGCGGGCGACCTGTCCTCACTGCGTGATCTGGAGGCCGTGCTCCAGGCCATCGTCCGCCGGGCTCACGGCCTGCTCGGCACCGACGTGGCCTATCTGATGCTCAACGACAGCCAACGCGGCGACACCTACATGCGGGTCACCGACGGAATCCGCACGGACGCGTTCAAACAGGCCCGGCTGGCCATGGGCGCGGGCCTCGGCGGGCTCGTGGCCAAGACAGCGGTTCCCTACAACACCCCCGACTACTTCGCCGACCTGCGCTTCGAGCACAGCATCGACGACATCGTGCGCGGCGAGGGACTGATCTCCATCCAGGGAGTACCCCTCAAACTCGGCGAGAACGTCATCGGCGTCCTGTTCGCCGCCAACCGCCGGGTCCGCCCCTTCTCCGACCACGAAGTGGCCCTGCTGGTCTCACTCGCCAACCACGCCGCCATCGCCATCGAGAACGCCACCCTCTTCCAGGACGTCCGCCGAGCCGTCGACGAACTCACCGAAGCCAACGGCGTCATCCGCGCCCACAGCGAATCGATCGAGCGCGCCGCCGCCCTGCACGAGCGGCTCACGACCATCGTTCTCGACGGCGGCGGGATGGCCGACGTGGCGCAGACCCTCGCCGAAGTCCTCGGCGGCAGCATCCTTGTGCTGGACCCTCGCGGCCGCACCATGGCCGCCGCCGGCGACGACCCGTTGGTCGAACAGGCCCGCAACGAAGGGACGCTCCCGGATCCGTGCCCGGCCGCCCACGCCGTCCGTGACGCCCGGGTGCTGAGCACGGACGCCCGCCGCACCCGACGTATCCCGGCCGGCGCCGACGGGTCCGCCGCGTGCGCCACCCCCATCGTCGCCGGCAGCGAACTCCTGGGCGTACTGCTGCTCGTCCGCGACCACCTGGACGCGTCAGGTGTGCGGTCCCTGGAGCGCGCGGCGCTCGTCACCGCGCTGATGCTGCTCAGCGAACGCACCGTCGCCGAGGCCGAGCACCGGCTGCGCGGCGAGATCCTCGAGGACCTCCTCGGCTCCCCGCACCGGAACCGGGAAGGCCTGCGGCGCCGGGCCACCCTGGTGGGCCTCGACCTGCACCGCCCGCACACGGTGTTCGCCGCCCGCTGTCGCGACAGCACCCACCGACGGCGCATCGCGGATGCCGCCGCCTCGTACGCCGCCCATGCCCGGGGTCTCGCGGGCGAATACCGGGGCGACACCGTCGTCCTCCTGCCGCAGGACCCGGACCCGGACGAGGCAGCCCGCAGCCTGGCCGACCACTTGTCACGGGCCGTGGACAGCCCGGTCACCGTCGGCGCCGCGACGGCTGCGCCCGGCGTCGACGCCATCGTCGAGGCACACCACGACGCGGCCCGCTGCCTGGATGTCCTGCTCGCGCTCGACCGCGACGGAGAAGGCGCCTCGCCCAGCCAACTCGGCGTCTACGGCCTGCTGTTCCATCAGACGGGCCGCGACGAGCTGCAGCGCTTCGTGCGCCGCACCATCGGCCCTGTCCTCGACTACGACACCGCACGCGGCGGCGAACTCGCCCGCACCCTGCTCACCTACTTCGCGTGCGACACCGGCCTGGGTCGCACGGCTGCCGAGCTGTATATCCACGTCAACACCCTCTACCAGCGCATCGACCGCGTCACCTCGCTGCTCGGCCCGCACTGGCGCCATGGCGACCAGGCGCTGCAGGTCCACCTCGCCCTCAAGATCCATACGGTGCTGTCCGCCGCGTGATCAACGGTCGGCGCGCACTCTGTCGAGCGGATGGCCTCGGGCTCCGCCGAAGTGGCCTTCGGCGTCCACCCGCTGGCCCCGTCGATCTTCCAGGTGCCGATCGGCGACAAGAAGTGCTGGGCTTGGCGCGATGTCTTCCAGACCTACTTCCAGGACGGCGAACGGCTGGATTACGCGCGCGTCGCCTTCTACGGCTCCGAGGAGCCGGCGAGGATGTCGGCGACCAAATGGGTACGGAACCCGCTGGAGGTGGCCGGACAGGCGGACTTCGGCGTTTTCGCTCGGATCTCCCAGGCAAGTCGAGGGTCGTGATCGCGGGTCAGATGACGGCGGTGTGCTGCCGTTTCTCGCGGAGTCGTTGTCAGTGGCTGGGCCTACAGTCGGCGCATGGCGCTTTCACGCGAAGAACGCGAAGGCTTTCTGGCTGAGCCGCATGTAGCCGCGCTGGGCGTCGCAGCAGGCGACGACCGCGGGCCGTTGATGGTTCCGATTTGGTATGCGTACGAGCCCGGCGGTCTGCCGTGGATCCTCACCGGCGCGGGCTCTCGGAAGATGACGCTGATCAGAGCGGCGGGCCGCTTCAGCCTGCTGGTCCAGCGCACGGAGCCGACGCCCCGGTACGTGTCGGTCGAAGGGCCGGTCGCTGAAGTAACTGAGGGGACCAGCACGCACCATCGCGAGATGGCCGGCCGCTACCTCTCTGGTGAGGCACTCGACGGATTTGTGGCATGGGCGGAGGTGGAACTTGCCGATCACGTCGTGGTCCGTATGCGGCCGGAACGCTGGATCACCGCCGATCTGGGCACGGTTCCATAATCGGTGGATCCGACGAGGACCAGGCCGCCTCCCAGTGGCACGAGGATCAGCCCGGGCAGCACATCGGCCACATACGTGCCATGTGCGCTCAGTCCGGCAAGGAGAACGCAGCCGGGGCGACGACTGCCAGGACGAGTCGCACCATGCCGAGTCGAAGTTCCTTCAGCACTACTTGAAGTTCCCTGCGAGTCGGGCGCGCTGGACCAGTCCTCACGGGGCCGCGGGGGCACGGCGACCGCCGCCGCCGGCGACCAGCCGCATGCCGCGCCGAGAGGGCTTGGAGCAGCCAGGCCACAGCCTGTCGGCCGGATTCCGTGACCGCCTCGGCCGCGGCGCGGGGTATGTGGCGTAACCGGTGGAGGATCGCATCGTTTACTGGGCGGTGCCGCCTCTTGGGTGCTGTGACGGTGCCCAGTTGAGCGCCGCAGCAGCTCACGACTGCTGCGGACAGGCAGGCCCTTGGCGCACCGCGTCAATCACCGCTCCGAGGAGCTGGGCTTGCCACCTGCAGCGCCAGATCGTGGGAACGGCAGGAGGCATCCACCATGACGCAATACTCACGAAAGCGCCTTGTGCGACGCAGTGAGGAACCCGGCGGGCCTGAGCAGTCCGAAGGTCTTCAGCAGATCCGCGACGCTCTGCCGCCGGCACGCCAGGCCCGTAAGGCCGTGCCGGCTCCGCGCTCCGCGGATTCCGCCGTTCCGGTGGAATTGCTGGCCGCCGTCACCTACCACTGCCGCTACATCAGCAAGTACCTCGCCAGGGCCCAGCAACTTGGCAGCCACCACAAGACCTGCATGGACGAGTGGCAGCGGCTGGTTCTGTATGCCCTGACCGACGCTCTGGCGCACAACCAACTGCTCGTCGGCGCGCTGGCCGCATACCTTCAGCGTCAGGAGGTCGATGACGACCTTGTGTGCCGCTACCTGCAGTCGCCGGATCCGGACCGCTACGTCACCCGACACGCGATCGATTACCTCGACGGATTGATGCGCTCCCGACCCGAGACCCCGGACGAACCGGCGTGGACGCACGTTGGCCGGTCGATCGCGCGGAACGCACACGATGACCATGACGCTGCCGCGCCGGATGAACAGCCCCGTGGGTGAGGGCCGTTCCGATGCCGTCACCGAACTGGTGCAGCAAGCGCACCGTGGCGGCTGTCGGCGGCCACTCCGACGCACTGCCCGACGTGCAGGCTGCGAGGTCGGACCAGGTCACGTGATCATGGGCTCGTCCATGGCCACCTCGTCAAGGCGTTCACTGGTGACCAGACAGACGACGCGTTGGGCCACCGACACCGCATGGTCGGCGAACGGCTCGTAGTAGCGGCCGACCAGCGTGACGTCCACTGCTGGCGCGACACTGTGCTGCCACTGTTCGTCCGCCATGTGCTGCAAGTGCATACGGTGCAGCTCGTCCATGCGTTCGTCGTCCTTCCCAGGTGAAGGACCGCATTCCTGCGATGCGTGGCCAGAGATCAGGTCCACTGACCGCTGGTTTGGGCGACGTCCTCGCCGATCTGATCGGGTAGCAGGCCCCGCAGGAACTGCGGTGCTGCACAGGGGGAAGGCCGTGCCATTCCGTCAAGCGCCGCACGCTGGCTCACCCCTCGTGCGGTGTGCGGAGTGGACGTAACCGTTTCTGCACTGCGGTGTGTTCGTTGCTTGAGCATGGAACCGGACAGGAATGGTGACGGTGTTCTGGGCCCTGCTGTTCCGGCCTCACTGCTGGGTGCGTACTGGCTGATGGTCGACTCTCCCGCACGGTCGGGTTGCGAGTGTTGCGGGCCGGAACAGGCAACCGAAGCCGCCGCTTGGACGTCAGGAAGCAGCGTCGTCGCCGACAGGGAAGGCCATCTTTTGCCGCGGTCGGCCCTGTCGGAGATGGTGTCCCTTGTCGTGGTGTACGGGATCAGTGGCTGGGAGTGCGCGGGCGTCTGCCCGGGGCGCACTTCCACGGGTGAGGACCGCTCCCTGAACAGGAGGTGGGCCATCGCGTAACTCTCCTTGGTGAACGCCCAGTTCAACCACGAGGAGTGCACGATGGCCCTGTCCCAGTCTGAACTGATACGGCTGCTTGAGTCACTACGCTCGACCGACGGAATCGAGCTCATCCGCGCCATCGCCGAGCGAATGGTGCAGGAGTTGATCGAGGCCGAGGCGAGTGCTCACATCGGTGCGGAGTGGAACGAGCGCACGCCGACGCGGACCAACGTCCGCAACGGGCACCGCGAGAAGGTGCTGACCACGCTGGCCGGCGACCTGGACCTGGAGATCCCCAAGGTCCGCACCGGCAGCTTCTTCCCCAGCCTGCTGGAGCGCCGGCGCCGCATCGACCAGGCCCTCTACGCGGTCATCATGGAGGCATACGTGCATGGCGTCTCCACTCGCAGCGTCGATGACCTGGTCAAAGCCCTGGGCGGGGACAGCGGGATCTCCAAGTCCGAGGTCTCGCGGATCTGCACGATGCTGGATGAGCCGCTGACCGCATTCCGCACCCGCCCGCTGGACCACGTCCGCTTCCCCTACGTCTACTTGGACGCGACCTACTGCAAGGCGCGGGTGAACCATCAGATCGTCTCCCGGGCCGTGGTCGTCGCCACCGGCATCACCGAGGACGGCAACCGCGAGGTCCTGGGCCTGATGGTCGGCGACAGCGAGAGCGAGGCGTTCTGGAAGGAATTCCTGCGCTCGCTGCGAGAGCGCGGCCTGTCCGGGGTTCGCCTGGTCATCACCGACCAGCACGCCGGGCTGGTCGCTGCGGTCCGCAAGGTGATGCTCGGCGCCGCCTGGCAGCGGTGCAGGGTTCATTTCCTGCGAAATGCCTTCAGCGTGATCGACCGGGATTCCGGTGAAATGGTCGCCGCGACGATCCGCACGATCTTCACCCAGCCCACCGCCGGCCTCGTGCGCACGCAGCTGGACACCGTCGCAGACATGCTCGGCACCCAGTTCCCCAAGGTCAAAGCGATGCTGCTGGAGGCGAAGGAGGATCTGACCGCGTTCGCGGACTTCCCGCCGCGGCACTGGAAGAAGATCCAGTCGACGAACCCGCTGGAACGGGTGAACCGGGAGATCAAGCGCAGGATCGATGTCGTCCAGGTCTTTCCCAACGACGACGCGCTCATCCGGCTGGTCACCGCCGTGCTCTTCGAGATGCACGACGAATGGATCGCCTTTCCCCGCCGCTACCTCCCCGAAGGCAGCATGGGCGAGATCTACCGCGAACTCCCCGAAAGCGACCCGGCGCTGCCCAACACTCCAAACACGCCCGCCAGTTGATCCCCAACACCACGACGAGGGACACGACCCTGTCGGATGTGCGGGTGGTGGCACGGGCCGTGATACTCGTCGTGGCCACCGCCGCGATCATTGCTGCTGGCTGGGCGACGGTCGGTGCAGGAGGCTGACACTTGCGTGGGCTTCAATCCGTGGCAGCACCGAGGGGCCCGTCGTGCTTGAGCACCTCGCGCAATACGTCCCCGTGGCCGGTCGGCCCGGCCTTGGGTAACCAGGGACGGCCCGGCGTGCGGCCGGCCCGACGGGGGCGACGGTCGCCGAGTGCTGCGATCTGTGATCGGTGCGTCGCGTGAGGTCACGCCCTTGGGTCGGCGGGGCGCGGGATGACCCGTCGGTGAGGCGGCGGAGCGTGAGGACCTGCTCGCCGCAGCGGTCGTCGAAGCCGTTGAAGGAAGCAGCGCGCACGCTCACGTTCCTCCCCCTACCGGCCGCCGACAAAGGCGACAACCGCGCCATGCTCAATGGGCCCCAGAGCAGGGGTCGGTGCGGGATCCGCCGACCCTTGCGATGCGAGGACACACGAGCCTGCCGTGATCCGAAACAGGAACCGTAGGCCATGCCCCGGGCCGGCCGCGCCGCACGGCGGTGTCGGCTACCGCTCCGGCTGATTGGTGCGGTTGCGTATCAAGCCGCTCTGAGCAGAAGACTCATGACGCCGGGTTCGGCGCGAGGGAGGATCAGGGCATGAGGATGATCAGGACGACGGGTGCCCGGTTCGGGATGCTGCCGATGGCGGTGCTGGCCCTACTGGTTACCGGGTGCGGGACGCACCGGCCGGGCGCCGCAGGGGCGGAAGCGCCTTCGCGGACCGCGGCGACGCCGAGCAAACCGGTGGACTTCCCGTGCCCCGGCGAGAGCCCCACGCCCACGCCATCGGCGAGAGCACAGAGCTCAGGCCCGGCCACACCGCCGCCCGACCACTACGCCGAGAACCATGGCTTCATGGTGCCCTTTCCGCTGCACGGCCGGCACCGCTGCGATGGGCTCGCAGCCGTCCGGCGTGTCGAAGGCGCGCTCGAACCGCTGCGTGAGCGCGGTGATTTCGACCCGGGCAGCACCCACAGCGCACTGACCGCCCTTGGCTTCTCCGCCGGGAAGGTGCAGGCGTACCAGAACGGTCCCACCGGGGTCGGCTTCCTCATCGACGCGTTCCCGCTGTGTGTGGAGGGCACGATGAATCGCGACTCCACTCAGGCCGATGCCTTCGGCGGCTATCCCGACCACACCGGCTGCGATCGTCCCACCGGCGGCCACTGACCGCAGCCCTGCTATGCGGAGTGGTGGATCCAGCGCTGGATGGTGGCGTTGATGCTGTCGGACAGGGCACTGAGCTGCTCGATGGCTTGCCGGTCGTCGGACCGGGGCGGGACGCCGACAGCGGTCAGGGCGGCATGCAGGTCCAGCCGCCTTCGGTCGCGCGGGGCTGATCGTGATGTCGAGGCGACGGGCGGGATCCGGTGCCGGCAGCAGGTACTCGTCCTGCACCGGCCGTGGGGTCGGCTCCCACCAAGAGGAACCGGGCTCGTCGCAGGCGTAGGGGTCGACGAAGGTCTGTGCCGGAGCCGTGCCGGACTCGAAAGCTGGGGCTGCCACAAGGATCTCCTCACATGAGGTATCGGTTCTGCATGCCAGGAGTCGGTTCGTGGACTGGCTGGTTGCAGCGGAGGCCGTACGTCATGCGAACGGAGTCATCGCCAGCTCATCCGCCTGTCGCATCAGCACTCAGGCCCAGCGGCGACTCGGGCCTCGGTTCGTGCGGGACGTTGTCCGGGGCTGGTGTCTCGGGGTGTGGGCAGGCATCTGGAGCGTTTCCGCCGATGGCGGGCCACTCCCGCATCCGGAGCGTTGCCGAGGACGGCGGCGCCTGACCGACGCGCATCGGCCAATGGCAGGCGGGGCCGGCCTGCCCTGTGGCACCACCGGCGGGCCCCTTGAACGGGAGAGCCGTCCAGGAGGCTCCGCCCTGCCCCCGTGTGCTTCTGGAGCCGGTCGTCCGTACCCGGAGATTTTCGACTATTTTGGGCGTGTCGTTAAATGTGGTGCTATCTAAAGACTTGACTGATTCCAGTTCAGCCCTACGGTGGAATGAGAGTTCGTATCCGTCTCCCGAAGGCCGTCATGGAACGCACAGTCCCCGGAGAATCCCGCACGTGGGGAGCAGTCGCCGATCCGGCTGCCCTCGGCCCTGGCCTGCCCATGTCCTCCGCTGGGATGGTGGAGTCATTCGTCGGTGGGCCGTGGGTTCTGCCGTGGTCGCTGGCCGCGTGTGGCGTGGCGCGCAAAGCGATACGTGACGTGCTGCCCCGGTGGGGTCTAGGGGAGCTCGTGGCGACCGCCGAGTTGCTGGTGAGTGAGTTGGTGGGCAACGCGCTGCGGCATGGCGCCGGCCCGCTGTGCCTGACCTTGGAGTGGGTGTCGGATGTGCGCTGTCTGGTCGGTGACGGTTCTTCGCAGCCTCCTCGCCTGACGGAAGCCGGCCTGGAGGACGAGGGGGGCCGAGGACTGGCGCTCGTGGACATGCTGGCCGCACGGTGGGGCTGTGAGCGGGGGCCGGTGGGGAAGAGCGTGTGGTTCGAGCTGTCCGCCGGCGCGGACTCCTGCGGCCCGGAGCGAATGGATCCGCAGGGGAGGGGGCCGGGCGGCTTGGAGGGGCTGGAGTTCCAGGGCGTGCAGGCCCTGGAGGGCGGCAGGGGGAGTGAGGCGGCATGACGCCCGCGACGACCGGCGCGGAGCCCATGGCGCAGGCGGTGACACGCTTGCGTGGGGCCGGCCTACGGGTGACGGCCCAACGCATGGCCGTGCTGATGGTGGTTGCCGAGTCGCTGGGCCATCTCGATGCCGACACTGTGCGTGAGCGGGCTCAGCAGGTGACGGGGCGCCTCTCCTTGCAGGCGACCTACAACGTCCTGCACGCGCTCACGGATGCCGGTCTGGTGCGGTGCACGCAGATTGCCGGGCATCCGGCCCGCTATGAGACCGAGCGTCACGACAATCACCACCATTTCGTCTGCTGCCGTTGCGGCGACATCCGTGATGTCGCATGCAGCGTGGGCGCGGCTCCATGCATGGAACCGCAGCTGCCGGAGGGGTATCTCACCCAGGAGGCCGCCGTGACCTTCTGGGGCCTGTGCCCCGGCTGCCAGGCGACGGCCCCTGCGTCCTGACAACGCGCGGCTTTCGCCCGTACTCCGGTTTTCGCATCAGACGGTCCAGTGCCCCGCCCCGCCGCGGCGCGGCGGCCCGGCGCCGCTGCGGCGCTGGACGGCGGGGCGCTGTTACTCATGTCGGTCCGGTATTGCCTATCTGCGTCCGGTTCGGTGAGGGGTGGGCTTGTTCGGAGGGCAGTGGTAGTTCTGCCCAGATGGTTTTGCCTTGGGGGGTGTAGCGGGTTCCCCATCGTTGGGCGACCTGGGCGACGAGGAAGAGTCCGCGTCCGCCTTCGTCGGTGCTGACGGGGCGGCGTAGGCGTGGTGAGGCGTTGCTGCTGTCGGACACCTCGCAGATGAGGGTGCGTTCTCGGATCAGGCGGAGGCTGATGGGCTGGGAGGCGTGCCTGATCGCGTTGGTGACGAGTTCGCTGACGATGAGTTCGGTGGTGAATGCGGCGTCGTCGAGGTTCCAGGCGCTCAGTTGCCGGTTGGCCATCTGCCGGATGGTGTGGACGGCTGAGGGAACGGCGGGTACGTCCCAGGAGGCGACGTCGTCGGCGCTGAGCGTGCGGGGTCGGGCGACGAGGAAGGCGACGTCGTCGCGTGGGTGCTCGGGCAGCAGCATCCGGACCATGGTGTTGCAGATTTCTTCGAGTGGTCGGTCGGGGTGGGCCAGCGCGAAGCAGAGCCGTTCGAAGCCGACGTCCACGTCGCGGTCGGAGGCTTCGATGAGGCCGTCGGTGTAGAAGGCGATCACACTTCCTTCCTCGATGTCGATCTCGGCGCATTCGAAGGGCAGGCCGCCGAGTCCGAGCGGTGGCCCGGCGGGTATGTCGGGGAATTCCACTGGTTCACGCAGGTGCGCTATGGCGGGGCTGGGATGTCCGGCCCGTGCGACGGTGAGTTTGCGTGAGATGGGGTCGTAGACGGCGTATACACAGGTCCCGCCGATCACCCGGGCGTCGTCGGCGGCGTCGGCTTCGTCCGCGAGTCGGATCACCAGATCGTCGAGGCGGGCCAGGAGCTCGTCGGGCGGCAGGTCGAGGTCGGCGAGCGTCTGCACAGCGGTGCGCAGTCGGCCCATGGTGGCCGCGGCGTGGATACCGTGTCCGACCACGTCCCCGACGACCAGGGCGACCCGTGCGCCGGACAGCGGGATGACGTCGAACCAGTCTCCGCCGACCCCGGCTTCGGTGTCGGCGGGAAGGTAGCGGTAGGCCGCCTCGACCGCGCTCTGCTCGGGCAGGCCGTGGGGGAGCAGGCTGTGCTGGAGGGCGAGTGCGGTGTTGTGCTCGCGGGTGAAACGTCTGGCGTTCTCGATGCAGACGGCCGCGCGGGCTGCGAGTTCTTCTACGAGAAGCTGATCGTCGTCGTCGAAGGGCTCCGGGGACTTCCAGCGCAGCAACGTGGCCACGCCCATGGTCTTTCCTCGGGCCTGGAGGGGGACGACCAGGTGGGAATGCACACCGAGAACGCGCAGCTTGGCCGTGCGCAGCGGGTCCTGGGCCAGCCACGACGTCGACTCGTCGATGACCGGGTCGCGGATCGAGCGACCGGTGGCCAGACATCGGCTCTGCGGGGAGGTGGGCGGGTAGCGGGTGGGATCACCGGCTGTGACCACGACCTCGGGCTGATCTTCCTGGATCGAGAGGTGCGCTGCGCGGCGCAGCACTGTCGCTCCGTCCACCGCGACGGGCGCGAGTTCGCGGGCCGCCAAAACCGTTTCCAGCAGGTCGACGGCGACGAAGTCGGCGACCTGGGGCACCACGATCTCGGCCAGCTCGCGCACGGTCCGGTCCAGATCCAGGGTGGTGCCGATGCGGCTGCTCGCCTCGTTCACCAGGGCGAGTCGCCGGCGGGCCCGGCCTTGGTCGGTGACGTCCACCGCGGTGTGGCACACGCCCAGGACGCGGCTGGTGCGGTCTTGCAACCGGAAGGACGCACAGAGCCTGACGCGCTCACGGTCCCCTCGCAGGGGCTCGTCCGGTTCAGGCACGGCATGCTGGAACGTCAGCAGCGTCTGTCCGCTGTCCAGCGCCTGCCTGGCTTGCCACTCGAGGGTGGATTCGGCCTCCCCGGGCACGGCCTGCCCGACTCTGCGGCCGACGCGCAGCTCGAGGGGCACGCCGTCCATGCGTTCCAGCGCGCGGTTGACCAGCTGGTACCGCAGCTCGGTGTCCACCACGGCTATCCCTATGGGCGACTGGTCGAGCAGGCCGCGCAGCACTGCCTGGCCCAGTTCCCACCTGCGCAGCGAGCTCACCTCGGTGACCACGGCAAGCCAGCTTCGGCGCCCACCACCGTCCTGGAGCGGGCAGGTGCGCAGTGCCAGTTCCACACGGTGGCCGGCGCGATGCCTGGCGGCGACCAGACCTTCCCAGCCGTTGCCCGCACGGCACGGCTCGGACACGGCGGACGCGAGGTCTGCTCCGCCTGTCAGCAGTGAGGCGGCAGACCGCCCCAGAACCTCGCGTGCCCGGTAGCCGAGCAAAGCCTGCGCGCCCTTGCTCCATCGCTCGATCAGACCGTGCGCGTCGATGCCGACCACAGCCGCACGGGTGATGTCGAACGGCTCAGCGAGGTATTCGTACGCCATGCCCTCTGTCGCCATGGTGCGGATCCCCTCAAGGGGCCTAATCCTTAGCACCACAGTCTCACGCCGGTCCACGGCCTTGCGCGGGCACGTGCCTCCCACGAGGTGCTGCCGCCCGCCCCGCCGGTGAGACGGCGATCCTGCGGTCGACGGCCTGCGCGACGGGTGCACAGGCCGTCGAGGAATACCGCGCCGAGCAGCACCCCACCGAAAACGGGCCCTACGTCGACGCGTGACCGTTGGCCCCACCAGCCCGTGTCGCCTCGTCTCAGCTTGTTCCCTGGCCCTGCCAGGTGCCGGGCGGCACAGACGACCTGCCGGTATCAGCAGATCTTGCCCGGGCCGGGCCGCGGTGGCCTTGAGCAGCTCCCGCAATAGAACGAAGTCGATGTTCTCCGGCCTGCGGAAACGCAGGCAGCCCTTGCCCATGTCCGGCCCGGCCAGCCGCTGCTCGAACGCCTGACGGACGTCACTGCGCATGAGGTAGAAGGAGACGTACTGCTTCTGGCTGGCGAACGCGATCTCCGCGGCGCCGTCCCGCTCGTATGCGGGCATCCCGTACGCCATGACTTCGTCGAAGCCCTGCAGTTCCTCTCGGCACAGTTTCCGCAACCTGGTCAAGGCGTGCCTGCGCTCCTCGGGCACCTCGGCCAGATAGCCGTCGACAGTCTCTGCCTCGCTCCGCACCATTCCACGAGGCTATGCCGGATTCGAAGCCGTGATCAACATGTCGATCACGTCCTGGCGGAGCGTTGAGGGTGCCCCGCCCGACGTGGGTGCGGCCGGGGCCGGAGCTGCACCGCAGGCGCGGTGAACTCGGCCACGACGGCGGCCAGTTCGGGGCGCGCGTAGATGAGGTGATCGAAAACCATGACCCGGAGTCGGCCGCATCCCGCCCGGCAACGGCGACGGGGGCATCAGTACGACGTCCGCGCCGCCGCGCCCGACCTGGCTCAGGCGTTGCCGGAGCGCAGACCGGCACGCAGCTCGGCGAGCGTGTCCGCGCGGAGCGTGCGCGGCGCCGTCGCCGGTCGGCTGGGACGACCGTGCAGGTGAGGGCCGTGGTGCAGCCGCCGTCGGCGAATTGGGCGAGCGGGCCGCGCGGGGGAGTGCCCCACGGCAACCACGCGGGCCCCGACGTTCGCTGCGTGCCTGGCGATGGCCCGGCCCCGGCGGCGGCATGGCCGCCGAGGCCGCCGCATATCTGGCCGGTAGTGGTCAGGCCCTGGTTCGCGGATCTGCGGCTCGACGGCGTCCACGATCGAGCCCTTCGGCGCCCGCTGGCACTCACCGTCAGGCGTTGCCGCTTCATACCGGCACCATCAACCACCGTCGCGGAGGTGAACTCCGTCAGTCGACCGGCCATGTGTGAACCGGGGCGTTGAGGTGCATGTAGTCGATGTACTGCTGCGTCATCCGCCGCAGGGCCTCGTGGCGGCCGGCATGGGTGGTGGCGTCGATGTGGTGGAACATCTCCTTCTGCCAGACCGCTCCGTTGCGTGCGGTGACGCACCGCTGCTCGATGACGCCGAGCAGCGGCTCCCGCCAGGCTTCGTCCATGCCGGAGTGCTGCAGTCCCCGGTGCGCCAGAGGCAGCAGACGGCGCAGGACGAGTTCGGGCACCGGCACCTCGCCCATCCCTGGCCAGTACAGCCGCGCATCAATGCCGTGCCGCGCGGCCGTGTGCAGGTTGTCCTCGGCGGCCGAGAAGGACATCCGCGACCACACGGGCCGGTCTTCCTCCACGAGGGCTCGGGTGAGCCCGTAGTAGAAGGCGCCGTTGGCGAGGGTGTCGGCGACGGTCGGGCCGGCGGGCAGCACACGGTTCTCCACCCGCAGGTGAGGTCTGTCGTGGGCGATGGCGTAGACCGGGCGGTTCCAGCGGTAGATGGTGCCGTTGTGCAGAGTGAGCTCGGCCAGTTCGGGGATGTCGCCGCGGTCCAGCGTCTGTGCTGGATCCTGCTTGTCGCACAGGGGTAGCAGCGCCGGGAAGTAGCGCAGGTTCTCCTCGAAGAGGTCGAAGACGCTGTTGATCCACCGCTCTCCGAACCAGACCCTGGGTCGCACTCCCTGCACCTTGATCTCCTGTGGGCGGGTGTCGGTCGCCTGCTCGAACAGCGGGATACGGGTTTCGTGCGACAGTTCCTTGCCGAACAGGAACGGAGAATTGGCCGCCAGCGCGACCTGGATCCCGGCGATCGCCTGCGCGGCGTTCCAGTAATCGGCGAACTCCTCCGGGGACACCTGGAGATGGAACTGGGTGCTGGTGCAGGCGGCTTCGGGGGTGATCGTGTCGGCGTAGGTCCGCAGCCGGTCGACGCCGTCCACCTCGATGAGGAGGTCTTCGCCCCGAGCCGCGAAGACCTGCTCGTTGATCAGGTGGTAGCGCGCGTTCTCCGACAGCGCCGTCTCGCCGACGTCCTCCTCCCGCAGGGTAGGCAGGATTCCGATCATGATCAGACGTGCGTCGACCGACCTGGCGCGTTGCTCCGCGTGATTCAGCGCGGCGCGTATCTCGGACTCCCAGGCGTCGGGGCCGCCCGCTGTCAGACGTCGGGGCGGAATGTTGATCTCGAGGTTGAACCGGCCGAGCTCCGTGGACCAGGCCGGGTCCGCGATCGCCTCGAGCACATCGGTGTTGCACATCGTCGGCTCTGCCTCGTCGTCGACCAGGTTCAGCTCGATCTCCAGGCCCACCTGGGGATGTTCGGATTCGAACCGTGAATCGCGCAGCATCTGCGCGAGGGCGTCGAGGCACTCCTGCATCTTGATCCGGTACCGGCGACGGTCCTCGCGGGTGAAAACCAGCGCCGGGACGTCCCGTCCCATCGGCCCTCCCGGGTTTCCCTCCTCGGACCCCTCTCCACCCCAGCGTCGCACCGCCGGGCGGCCCTGACCAGGCGAGACGGGGATCGCGGCACGGGCTGATCGGCGCAGGCCACGGTTGGCCGACGGGACCTTTGAACGGCTGTCGCACCAGGTCCAGGCCGCCTCAGGCCTCGACCCGATCATCGCGGTCGGCGAAGTGTGGGGACTCGGGGTGAAACCTTGAGTAGAACATCGCGGAGCGCGTTGCCGCCGTGTTCTTCGCCCTTGAGTACGGCATCGAGGCCGGCGAGATCCAACCGCCGGTCGCCGACGCGGAGCGTGCGCGCCCACCGGCTCGGCACGGGTAGTCGTCAGCGCGATGCTGCGAGCCTTTCCCCTCGGGCAGGGTGTGATCCTCGACAGGCTGCTCGAGGAGTTGCCTGGGACGTGCGTCGCGTGAGATGCACCCTGGCGGCCGGAACATATGAAGCGGGCCGCCAGGATGTCGTATGTCAGCTACTCGAAGAGCTTCTTGAAGACCCGTGTGGCTGCCTCGCTCTCGGCGGCGGCGGGTGACAGCTCGCTCAGGGTGTCGAGGTCGGTGTCCGCCTTCAGTTCTGCTTCCCAGGCGGCGGCGAGCTTTTCCTGCTCCTCGCGTGGTTGCTGCTGGAGGTGTTCTCGGGCGCGTGGGCTCAGAGCGGCGAGGAATCGTTCGAGGGTATCGATGGGCATTCTTTTCTCCTTGATCACGGGAGGTGTCGCTGCTGCGGACACTGTCCAAGATCGCCTCGGCCCCGCCCGGTGATGCGCCTCTGCTTCACCAGCGCGGACAGCAGGCGCCGCGCAGTCCCGCATTCGGCTTTGCGCCGCCGACCCGCCCACACCGCAACGGGCAGCTCGGCTGGTCAGCCTGGGTGGGTGCTCGATTCGTTGGATTCGCGTGCGGTGAACAGGCATCGTCCCTTCTCGTGGCGGCGGTGTTGTGGAGAAGGCGGCGGCTCCACGTGTAGCGGGGTGGGCCGCTGTATCGGCTAGAGGGCCCGGGCGACGAGGAGGGCGACATCGTCGTGGTCGTCGGGGTGGCGCAGGCCGTACAGCAGGAGGTCGCAGGTCTCTTCGAGCGGCCTTTGGGGTTCGTCGAGGAAGCTGAGGAGCACGTTCAGGCGGTCGTCGATGGGGTGTTGCCGGGTTTCGACGAGGCCGTCGGTGTAGAGGACCAGCAGGTCGCCGGGGCCGAAGTCCTCCGTCGTGGTCTCGAAGGAGATGCCGCCGACGCCGAGCGGGGCTCCGGAGGGCAGGTCGAGCAGTGCGGGAGCCTGGCCGGGGCGGGCCATCGCGGGCGGCATGTGTCCTGCGTTGGCGATGTGGCACTGCCTTGTGTGGGGGTCGTACACGGCATAGAGGCAGGTGACGATGTAGTGCTCCAGATCGCAGGTGATTTTGTCCAGGTGCTGGAGCACGGCGTCCGGGGCGAGGTCGAGGTCTGCGTAGGCGCAGGTGGCGGTGCGCAGCCGGCCCATGGTGGCGGCTGCGTCGATGCCGTTGCCCATGACGTCGCCGACGACCAGCGCGGTTCTGTCGTCGGCCAGCGAGATGACGTCGTACCAGTCGCCGCCGACTTCGCTGGTGCTCTGGGCGGGCTGGTAGCGGGAGGCGAGTTCCAGGCCGGTGTGGTGCGGCGCGTGGTCGGGCAGCAGGCTGCGCTGGAGGGTCAGGGCGGTGTTGCGCACGCTCTGGAACCAGCGGGCGTTGTCGATGGCCACGGCTGCGCGGGTGGCGAGCTCAGTGGCCAGGATGACGTCGTCCTGGTCGAACGGGAGCGGGTTGCGGGTGCGTTTGAGGTCGAGGGCGCCCAGCACTTCGCCGTGGGCGATCAACGGCACGGCGAGATAGGAGTGGACGCCGGCGCGGGCCAGGAGTGCGGTGGCCTCGGCGTCGCGGGCGATGCGCTGTAGATCGTGGTCGCCCACGTGGCGTACCAGGACCGGTCGGCCGGTGTGGACGCACAGGGTGACCAGGCGGTCGCCCCCGTAGGCGGCGAGGTCACCGGGAGGGTCGGCGGCACGCAGGGCCACCGTGGGATGCGCCGCTTTGAGGGCAAGCGCGCGGAAGAGTTCCGGGCCGTTGTCCGGTCTGCGTGAGCGGCGGCAGGCCAGGGCGGAGTCGAGAATGTCCACGGCGACCACATCGGCGAGCTCGGGGGTGGCGATCTCGGCCAGTTCGTGGGCGGTCTGCTCCACCTCCAACGTGGTGCCGACGCGGATGGAGGCGTCGGCGATGAGAGCCAGGCGGCGCCGGGCCCGGTCGGCCTGGGTGGCCGCGCGGTGCCGCTCGGTGACGTCGACGACCGAGGTGGCGGCGCCCAGGACCCGCCCGCCGGGGTCCTCCAGCCGGTAGAAGGAGAGGGACCAGGCATGGTCGTGCTCGAGGTCGTGCTCATGGTCATGGTCGGCCGGGGGGCGGCCCACGTGGAACTGGTCGAGCAGAGGGGTTCCGGTGGTGAGCACCTGGCGCAGGGCGGACTCGATGGTGTCGACGTCGGGGAAGGGCAGAGTCTCCCTCATGTGGCGCCCGATGTGGTCTTCGGCGGGTATGCCGTCGATGCGCTCCAGTGCGGGGTTGACCAAGAGGTAGCGCAGGTCGGGATCCAGGAGTGCGAGGCCGATCGGGGACTGGTTGATCAGCCGCTCGCACAGGGCCAGGTCGGTTTCGACGCGCTGGAGCAGGGTGTGGTCGGCCGCGATGCCGAGGGCGTACACATCCCCGAGATCGTCGAGCAGCCGCATGTTGCGGAACTCCATCAGCCGAGTGGTGCCGTCCTTGTGCCGGATGGGGAAGGCGCCGGCCCAGCTCCGGCCGGTCTCCAGCACCTCCGCGAAAAGACTTTGGACAGCCTTCAGATGTTCCGGGTGGATGAACAGTCGCGCTGCGTACTTGCCCAGGGCCTCTTCCGCGGTATAGCCGAAGAGCTCCTCGGCCTGAGGGGTCCAGAACACAATCCGCCCGCCGGCGTCCAGGACCACCGCGGCCACGCTCAGCACATCCAGCAGGCCGATCGGCCGGGACGGCTCGAGGTCCAACTCGTCACCGTTGAACTGGAAGGATTCGGCTGTCATCCCAGACCTTCCTCCACCAGGGCAGGACATGCCGACCTCTGCAGGCAACGCCGCACGCCTCGGTTCTGAATACCCGTGCTTCCATGCTCCCTCTGGCCCCTCACATTGCCCAGCGGCAGCGCATTGGCATGTCCAAACCGAGGTAGGCGGGCATGATGCTCCCCATGGACCTCCGGCCTGGCTGAATTGGTGCTGCGTGTCCGCTCGGGTGGCGAAGCGCAATCGTCTGGTTGGGCGGCGTTGGATGCGGGGGACCTGGCAGGTGTGGGCACGGGCCCAAGAAGTCATCTCATTTCGCGGGCCTGCGGCAGCAGATGAGTGCGCTGGCGAGGCTCGTGAAGGCGAGGAAGTGGTCGCCTTTGCGCTCGTGGCGTCGTGTCAGGCGGCGACCGTCGGCGAGCCCCGCCATGGTGCGCTCGATGGTCAAGCGGTGGCGGCCCAGCCGCTGCGAGGCGCACGAGGGGCTGCGGGGCCGGGTGTGCTCACTTTCCGGCGTTCAGGTGCTTGATTTTGATCCAGTCGCGGGTGCGGCGGCCGGGCAGGTAGGGGCTGGTGAGACGTTTGGCGACCACGCCGTCGAAGCCCTCATAGAGGCTTTGCTCCATGGCCTGGGTGGCGAGTGGGGGCCAGGCCGCGGGCGTCGCGATGCCGGGACCGGCAAGGCCCAGGTCATCGAGGAGGTCCCGGCGGGCGGTGTAGGGAAGCTGCACCGTCGGCTCCCCGAGGTAGAGGATGTCGAAGAGCATCAGCTGGATCGGCAGGTCATTGGCTGCGTGGCCGATGGCCTCGGGGTGGTGCAGGCTCATGCGTTGCTGCAGGCGCTCCACCGACGGGTGTCCGTCACCGTCGAAGGTGACAATTTCGCCGTCGAGCACGGCCTCCGGCGCGGGCAGGAGTCTGGCGAGCGCCTGGAGTTCGGGGTACTGCGCGGTGACATCCATCCCAGTCTGGGACAACAGCCGCACGCTTCCGTCGCCGGGCAGATAGGCAATGACCCGGGCCCCGTTCCAGAGCGTCTCAAACGCGAACTCGGCCTCCGTCTCCGGACCGGGCGGCGCGCCAATCACCGCGAGCATCGGAGACAGCAGGGGCAGCACATCATGAGCGTCTGGGGAAGGGTGCACGCTCATAGTTCAAGCGTGCCCCCATCGGCGTGTTTCGGCCACCCGCCCGCGGTGGTTGTGCGTAGGCGGATGACGCCGTGAGGACCGTCAGCCTCGTCGCCGGTCAGGGCTTCATCGCTCAGGGCTTCTCTTATGGATCACGTCGCGGAAGCTCTGGACCGCAGGATCAGAGGCTGTTGCAGCGTGAGGGGGCGGCATGGCGACTGGGACTACGTCTGATGCAGGCGACGTGCTGGAGCCGGTCAGGCAGCACTCGCCGGTTCCGTCGTATGACTTCGACGTGGGACCTTCGCCGAGCTTCGTCCCGCGTCCGGCTGCCCATGTCGGTCACGGCGCGGGGCTGTCGCCCTCGGGCAGGGTCAGGCCCAGCCGGATCTGGCTGTCCGCGGTTGCCAGGATCGTTTCGTTGACGTCCCGGGGGTTCCATCCCAGCATCGAACGGGCCTTTTCATTGCTGATGACGGGAATCCTGCCCTGCAGAGTTGCGGCATCCCGCAGGGCCGGCTCGGTCCTCGCGGCCTCGCGCACCTCCTCGATGGTCAGCTCTGCGGAGGGCAGTAGTGCGGCTGCGGCGGGGAAGTGCTCACGCAGGATCTGTGCCATGTCGAAAAGGCTGATCGACGGTCCGCTGACGGCGAGGAAGCGCTCGCCGGCCACTTTCGGGTGCAGCATGGCGCGCAGATGCAGATCCACGACGTCACGCACGTCGACGACGCCGAAGTACATGATCGGCACCACCGGCATCTGCCCGGTCAGCATGCGCGTGACCAGACCGACCGAGCCGGACGGCCGGTTGCCCAGTTGAGGACCGAAGATGCCAGTCGGGTTGACGACCGTCAGCTCAATGTCTCCATGGGTGTGGACGTAGTCCCAGGCCGCACGCTCGGCGAGAACCTTCGACTTGTGGTAGGCAGGCAGGCCCTCGGTGTCCGGGTCGGTCCAGTCCGCCTCCGAGTAGTGGTTGTCAGGCTTCAGCGTGTATCCGACCGCGGCGTAGGACGACGTCATTACCACGCGCGGGACGCCGGTCTTTCGGGCCGCGGAGATGACCCGCAGGGCGCCGTCACGGGCGGGGAGGATGATTTCGTCCTCCGTCTCGGGCGGAGTGAACGGGAAGGGCGACGCGTGGTGCAGTACGTGGCTGACACCGTCCATGGCCTCCACCCAGCCGCGGTCGGCGCTGAGGTCGGCGACGACGAACTCCAGCCGGCCCGCCGGATCGACCTCGGCCTGATGGAGCGCTGCCAGTACCTCGGCCTCCTGTCCGGACTCCCGAACCGTCACACGGGTTCGATACCCCTCGCTCATCAGCCGGGCGACCGAGTGGCTGCCGACAAAGCCGGTACCACCGGTGACGAGTACCGTCCCGAGTTCTGAGGGGGAGGCGGCGAAATCTTCTGTGCTCATCTTGCTCAGTCCTTCAGTACGTGAATTGGTCCATTACGCGCGTGACAGCTTCGATTGCCCGCTTCTCGGCGGCCGAGTCCCCACGGACACGGGCATCCCACAGGTCTGCCTTGCGCCGCAGATACGTCAGGCGCAGCTGAAGCTGCTCGATGTCGGCGGCCAGCTTTTCCGCCTGCGAGGCGAACAGATCCCGCTGCTCGGCCGCCGCGTAGTCTCCCTGCGCGAGTAGGTCCAGGTAGCGGCGCATCCCACTGACCGTCATCCCCGCCGAACGCAGGCAGGACAGCGCCTCGATGCGGTCCACGGTCGTGGGCTCGTACCGGCGATGACCGCTGGACTCGTCCCGGGCGACTTTTCCCAGCAGGCCGATCTTCTCGTAGTAGCGGAGTGTGGGCTCGGTGAAACCCGATCGGCGAGCCATCTCCTGGATGGTCAGGCCCACGGCTTGTTCTGTCCTCGCTGCTGCCATGCAGAAAGCCTCCGATACCTGAAGCGCTTCAAGTCAATCCGGCATTTGGGCAATGTGACGCGCGTCTCCCAAATGGCGTAGCGGAATGGCCGGGTCTGGATCCCCAAGCAACGAACGCCAACTCCCGTTCAGCCTCGGGCGATCGGGCGGAACGTCATGGATCGATCGGCACAGCCACGATTACTCCGGCGCGGTGCGTCCACCTGGCGGTTCGTCGGGTTCTCCGAACCTCGGCACCTGCATCCGATGCAGTTCCGCTCACAGGTGCTCGGGCCGGCCGGGGTGCCGCCACCGTCCGCACGCTCGGGCGCCGGTTGAGGCGGCGCAGCGGCCGCTCGAACCACCAGCGCGATGAGTGACAGTGCGATCGGACGGGTGAAGTCCAGGACGCTGCGGGCGTGTTCGACGATGCGCTCGGGCTGCCGTACGTCTGCCTCTGCCTGCGACGACGCCTGCTGTGCGTGTGGCGGCGGTGCGGATGCAACGGGCTCGGCCCCTACCGGCATTGGCAGGGGGCGCCCCGCTGCCGTGCTCATTCGCGGATGTCCTGCAGCAGCCAATCGCGCGGGATCTCGTGGCCGAGCCCGCGCTCCTTGGCGCGCTCGTACACGACCGCCGCGACGGCGTGGAACTGGGCGCCCTGGATGTTGCCGCGTTCGGAGAACGTCACCTGCTCCTCGTCGTCACGGGCACGGTCGTGGCCGGCGAGGGCGGCGTCGAGGCGGACCAGCCGGGCGTGCTGGGGCGGCCGGTGTCCGCCTCTGTCGTGATGGTGCCGCCAGACCGGGGCGTCCGGCCGGGCCCGGTAGGTCACGTATTCGTCCTCGGTGGCCCAGCCGGGAGCCGAGGCGGGCGCACTGGCACTGCCGAGCCGCAGCCACACGTCGAAGCGATCCCGTGCCCGCGCGTCGGGCCGCCCTCCGACACAGGTGACGTGCGTTCCCGGGCGCAGATGGTGCCCGAAGACGACGTCGCCGACGGTGTCGGTGCAGCCCGCCACGATGTCGGCGCCGTGCTGGGCTTGTTCGGGCTCGTCCACCGCCACCACCTCCAGGCCGTGCCGCTCCCGCATCTCGGCGGCGAAGCGCTCCCGGTGGCGCCGGGTGGGGCTGTATACCTGGACCCGTTCGAGCGGGCGCACGGCCAAGAACGCCTCGACGTGGCTGCGCGCCATGCCCCCGGAGCCGAGCAGACCCAGCACCCGGGCGTCCGCGCGGGCACCGAAACGCACACCGATGGCTGAATCGGCACCTACGCGCAGGTGTTGCAGCAACCCGTCGTTGAGCAGGGCCACGGGCTCGCCGGTCCGCGCGTCGAGCAGGAGCACCAGCCCGCAGAACCGCCCCGGCCGCACGCAGTACTTCTCCTGCGTCCGCAGCCCGGGCGGGCCGGTCTCCCTGAGCACGTCGGACTTCATCCGGATGGCGACGTAACCGCTGCGCGCGGAGCTACCCTCCATGGTTCCCCACCGGTACACCCGCGTGTCGTCGACGGGCAGGGACAGGTCGATGCGCGGACGGCAGATCCCGACTCCGTCGGCGAGATCGCGGTACGACTCCTCGAGCGCCCGTACGGCGTCGGCCATGGTTGAACGCCGGTCCCGGATCGGGCAGTTCGGCGATGTCCTCGTCGGGGATCGGACGCAGGGGAGCGCCGGTGGCGGCCACGGCGAGGGCCGTGCGGGCCAGCGAGTCGACCGCCAGCGCCCGGGTGACCGCTTCGGCCACGGCGTGGGCCGGGTCGCCCGTGCCGACGGCGACGAGTCCGTGCCCGCGTTGACGGCCCGGTGGCCTGCGGCTGTGGGGATCGTGGAGCGCATGGCGCCGGATGAGCAGTGGGAGCTTTTCCAGCGAGTGGTGCCCGAGCCGCCCTCGCGGTCGTGGGGGCGGCGGCCGACGGCGGCATGGAGATCGGGAGGTGCCGGCGGCGATCATCTTTGCGGCCGCCTCGGGCTGCACTTGGCGGCAGCTTGCTCCTTCGTTCGGACCGTCGGGCCCGACTGCTCATCGCCGATCGGCGCGCCGGCGGAAATTCCCTGGCGTGGTGGCCGGGACGGGCGGAGACTCGTCTCGTGGCTGACATGGGGTCGTTCCGGGAGGCGGTCACCGCGTGGGCGGCCGGTGGCCCCGGTGACCCCGCGCGCGAGCTGGCCGCGCGGCTGTCCGTCCGAGCAGCCGTTCTGCTCGAAGGGCCGAGCGACGTCGCAGCGGTCAGCGCGCTGGCCGCGAGCCGCGGCCGGAACCTGGCGGCCGAAGGAGTCTGCGTCCTGCCGATGGGCGGCGCGATGAGCGTCGGGCGCTTCGCCCGCCTCCTCGGGCCCCCCGGCCTGGGCCTCCGCCTCACAGGACTGTGTGACGAGGCGGAGCGTCGCTACTACGCCCGCGGCTTGGAGCGGGCCAGCGCAGCACAGCAGGGGTTCTTCGTCTGCGCGGCGGATCTGGAAGACGAGCTCATCCGCGCGCTGGGCGTGACACGGGTGGAGGAGCTCGTCCGGGCGGAGGGCGACCTGCGCGCCCTGCAGACCTTCCTGCACCAGCCCGCCCAGCGGGGCCGCACCTCACAGCAGCAGTTGCGGCGCTTCCTCGGCACGAAGAAAGGACGCAAGATCCGCTACGGCCGCGTCCTCGTCGAGGCCCTCGACCCCGACCGCGTACCCGCCCCACTCGACGGCCTGCTCACCAGCCTCTGACCAGTGGGCGACGTCAATCTCGGTCCTTCAGGCACTTCGCCAATGCCCCACGCTGTGGGCGGACTTCACTGTGAGTGCGGCCGCGATCCTGCCCAGTGCACCCTGGTATGACCCAATAGCGGTGTTCTGTGGACACATGCTGTGTTGCCTCATGTCGTGTTGCGGCTGTGGGAGTCAAGTGGCGTACGAGTGGCGGCTGTTCTGGATTGGGGATGGTGGCAAGCCGGTTCCCGGGTGGGAGGACTTGGAGGCACGCGAGCGAGCGCTCGGGTTGCGCGAGCGACAACCGATCCTCGTCTCGCCAGACGCAGAGCCCATCTCGCCGACATCATCCGCCGCCACGACGCCCAGCCGCCGAGTGCCGAATCCGAGGAGCGACGATGAACACCGCCGCCGCGGCCGCCCCCGGCCCGCGCGACGGCGCGGCGCTGGCCCAGCTCGCCGGCGAGGCCGTCGCCCACGCCCAGGGTCACGACGGCACCGAGGACGCCTCAGAGATCAGAGCGCCATCACCGACGCCATGGTGCGCCTGCTGATCGGCGCCCCGCTGCACTCCGACGGCAAGCTGACCATCGTCTCCCTCGCCGCGGAAACCGGCCTACGCCGCAACAAGCTCACCCACAAGGACACCGGCTCAAGGACCTGTTCTACGCCCTGGTCAGGGGCCACGACCCCCTTCCCGAGACCGTGCCCGAGCCGGCGCGAGCCCGCGCGGACAAGCAGCAGCAGGACCTGACCCGCATCCGCGCCGAACGCGACGATCTGCGTAGCCAGGCGCAGCTCTTGGCCCGGATCGTCCAGGTCCTGGAGATCGAGAACCACCAGCTCAAGGAGGCCAACACGAATCTGCGCGGGCAGGTGGCCGCCCAGGGAGCAGTCCGCGACCTGACCCGGCGACGTCGAACCTGACTCCGCGCGACGAGACGCAGGGGCAACCCGTCGCTGGAGTCGACGCCTTTGCGTGCGAAATATGCCCCCGCCCGGTATCCACCGGGCGGGGGCATGGCACGGCCGGACCACATCACGGTCCGCGATAATTGACGGTTACCGCGTTGCGGTGGCCAGTGCCGCGCGGATGGCGTCCTCGCCGACCGGCTGGCCCTTCTCGTTCGAGTACGGCCCGTACGGTGTTCCCCACACCGGCGTGCCCGTCGCCTGCCGCCAGCTGTCGGCCAGCGTTCCCGCGTCCACCACGCTGTAGCCGATGGAGTCGATGAATTCGGTCACCGCCGCCTTCGCCGGTGCGGAGTCCCCGGCGATCGGCAGGTAGGAGCGGTCGGCCGCCCCTGCCGGGCGGGCGAGCGACAGCAGGTGCTTGAAGAAGATGTTGTTGAACGCCTTTACGAGCAGGGCGTCCGGGACGTGCCGCAGAAGCAGCTCGCTCGAGGTGAGGGACTTGCTGTCGAGCTCGGGGATGTGCCCGTCACGCTCGGGGCCGTAGTTGCAGGTGTCGATGACCGTCTTCCCGGCCAGCGGCGCGGCGGGCACGTGGGGGAAGGCGCTGACCGGCACCGTGACCACGACAATGTCACCGGCCGCCGCGGCCTCTTCGCTCGTCGCCGCGGACGCCCGCGGCCCCAGTTCCTCGGCCGTGTCCACGAGCGTTTCGGGACCGCGCGAGTTGCTGAGCACCACCTGGTGCCCGGCCCCGACAGCGAGTCGCGCGAGGGTCCTGCCGATGCTTCCGCTTCCGATGAATCCCACAGTCGTCATAATCTCAACGTCCTTCAAAAGAGCCGAACTTGCCGGTTGCAGGGCTCGCTACGATCCGGGTTCCCGCAGTCAGCCGGCGGGGAAGTAATGGCCGTTGTCCAGATCGGCGAGCAGGCCGGGCCGGGCGGGTTCCCAGCCGAGGGTCCGGCGGGTGATGAGGTTGGACGCCGGGTAGCTCTGCGTGACGATATTCGTGAGGAACCCGAAGTACCCCGGCGTCATCAGGGCATCGTTGGGAACGCTCACGGCGGGCAGGCCCAGGCGGCTGGCGATGGCCTCGGCGATGTCGCGGAAGGTGATGCCCCCGTCCTCGACCGCGTGCCAGTATTTGCCGGCCGGCCCCTTCTCCAGCGCCAGGCGGAACAAGGTGGCGGCATCGCGGATGTGCACGGCGTTCCACAGGTTCGCGCCGTCGCCGTGGTAGCCGACGAACCCCTTTTCCTTCGCGAGCGCGATCAGCGTGGGGAGGAAGCCGGCACGATCGGTCGTGCTGTGCGCGATGTTGGCGATCCGCACGACCGAAGACCGCACTTCCTGCTTGGCGAGGCCGACGACGGCGGTTTCCACGACGTTGCGAACCCGGAGGGTGCCCTTGTGCTCATCGCCGGCGGGAAGGGCCGGGTCCTCCTCGGTGGCCGGCCGGCCCAGGTTCCCGGGCGAGCCTATGCTTCCGGCCGTGACCAGCGGCTTTCCGGTTCCCGCGAGTGCCTCGCCGTACGCGAGCATGATCGGGAGCTCCGCGGCGGCCACGGCGTCGAGCCCGCCGGAGGGCAGCAGATCCTGCCTGTGCGCGACGTGGATGACGCCGTCGGAGTCCGCGGCTGCCTCCTTGAGCCCGTCGAGATCCTGGAGGTCGCCGCGACGCACCTTCGCGCCGAGCGCGGACACGGCCGCTGCGGAAGCGTCCGACCGGGCCAGGCCGGTGACCTCGTGCCCGGCGGCGATGAGCTCGGGGATGATGTACGAACCGGAATGGCCGGTCCCCCCGGCGACGAAAACGCGCATTTAACTGTCCTTTTGAGGGTAGGTGCAGGGTCTTTTCGTGCCGTAAGTGAACTGGCGTAATGCGGCACGAGAGGTAGCGGTACGGGTGCGCTCAGCCGAGAAGGGCGATGCCGAGGGAGAAATTGGTGTGCTTGACGGAGTGGTTCATGAGGCCCAGCTCCAGCAGGCCGACGTTCTCCAGTGCCCGCGCCATGAACAGTTCCCCGGTGTCCCAGGGGCGCAGCCCCAAGCTCTCGACGAACGCCGAAACGCGTGCCTTCGCCTGCGCGTCGTCGCCGGCGATGAACACGTCCAGAGGGCGGCCCTCGGCCGGGCCGGCGGCCAGAACGTGGGAGAACACAGTGTTGAACGCCTTGACGACATGCGCGTCGTCGGGAGCCGCCTTGGCGATCTCCTGTGCGCCGGAACTGCCGTCGGGGACGACGAAGCCCTGCAGGTCGGGGGCTACGGGGTTGGTGATGTCGACGATGACCTTGCCGCGCAGTGCGTCCCCGTACTCCCTCACGACCGCCGCCGCGCCGGCGTACGGCGCGGCGAGGATCACGATGTCCCCGGCCGGGGCGGCCCCGGCCGTCCCGACCGTGGCGCCGCCGAGCGTGGCGGCCAATTCTTTGGCCTTGGCCGGGTCGCGGCCGATGATCTCGACGGCGTTACCGCCGGCGAGCGCCCGGCCGGCCAAAGCACTGGCCATGTTTCCCAGTCCAATAATGCTGATGCTGCTCATCGGTGTTCCTGCTTTCCGGGGTTTGGCCCTGCTGTCAAATTCCAGTGTCGAATTCTTGGGTCGAATTCACTTCGGCGCCCTTAAGCGCCTGTTTTCAGGCTGCCATCGAGTCTGAGTGGGTGTCCAAGACCTCTTGAAGCTGTGGTGATACCTTGAAGGCATCACCAGGCCGGGAGGCGCCATGGATCTGGATCTGCGCAAACTGCGTTACTTCGTCACCGTGGCCGACCGGCTGCATTTCGGCCGCGCCGCCGATGAGCTCCATATCGCGCAGCCGGTGCTCAGCCGACAGATCCGCGCGCTTGAGAAGGATCTCGGCGCCTCGCTGTTCACCAGGGATCGCCACGGCGTAGAGCTGACAGACGCGGGCCGGCAACTGCTGGCCGACGCCGGTCCGCTGCTCGCCTCAACCCACGCGGTCCGCCGCCGGGTGTCCGCGGCCGCCAGCGGCAAGCGGCGGCTGATGGTCGGTTTCCGGGCCGGCATCCCGGTCATCCCGGCGGCCCGTGCGTTCGAGGACCGGCACCCGGACGTGGTCGTGGACGTGCAGCGGATCGAAGGGGACGACCAGGCTGCGATGCTGCTCGACGGCCGCATCGACATCGGCTATGTGCGGCTGCCCATCGACGAGGCCGGCCTGCGCGTCACCCCGCTGTACACCGAGCCGCGCGTAGCGGTACTGCCCGCCGGCCACCGGCTTGCCGGCAAGGAGGAGGTCACCGAGGCCGACCTGGCCGGCGAACCGCTGGTCTGGCACGGTGACCCGAGCACGCAGCCCACCAAGCGCCCGCACCCCAATGCCGGGTACCCGGTGCGCGGGGTGGACGAGACGCTCGAGCATGTCGCGGCCGGACGGGGCATCTCCTTCCTGGCCCGTTCGGCGTCCGTGTTCTACTCGCATCCAGACGTCGTCTATGTGCCCATCCCGGAACTGGCGCCCGACCAGGTGTGCCTCGCGGTGGCGGCATCGCACACCTCGCCGGTAGTAGATGACTTCGTCACTGCGGCTCAGTCGACGGCCGAGATCACGGCAGAGTGTGGGAACTATGAGATGTGGCAGCTTGGCGGCGATGCCGTCACGAGGCACGCTTGAGCAGTTCGGCTGACTCCGTTCATCATGCGCTGAAGAGTGAAATGGCCTGACGCAGTGGTGCTGTTGCGGCTGACCTCTGAGACGGTTCCGTTCTTCGGCCAGCAGTTGTCTGGGGGGCCCGGAAGCACCTGAGACCGACTGGAAGTACGTGCTGCGGACGCGGCTCGAGTCGGCTAATCGCCCTGTCGTCGGAGCGGAGCCGTTCACCGACGGTCTGCCGTTCGTAGCGTCGGGAGTCGGTCCCTGGGATCCAGAACCCGACGGCGGGTTCCAGCCGGACGTGTTGGCTGCCCGCCTGTGGGCCTTCGTTTCGGGCTGGCGTCGCCGAGATGGGCCACCCGCATCTTCAGCAGGATCTAGCGCGGAACCCCGGGCGTTCACGCCCGGGAGGAAGTGTTTCTCTGGACTGCTCTGGCCTGCAGGTTCCCGCGGGTCCGCACGGTTGACCTCAGCCGGGACGCCTCTGGTTGTCGATGTACTCCTTGGTGATCGACAGCGGGGCGCCTGCGCACGTGGCGGCAAAGTAGGAGGGCGACCAGAAGTGGTCACCCCACAGGTACTTGCGGGTATGTCCGGGGAACTCCTGACGGAGTCTGCGGGCGGAGACGCCCTTGAGGGAGCCGACCAGCCGGGACAGGGAGACCTTCGGCGGGTAGTGCACCAGCAGGTGTACGTGATTGGTCTCGCGGTTGAACTCGACCAACTCTGTTTCGAAGTCCGCGCAGACGGCGCGCATGACTTCCTGGCAGCGTCGAAGGATCTCGTCGGTGAACGGTCCGCGCCGGTACTTGGGTGTGACGACCACGTGGGCGTGGCGGGTGCAGACGACCGTGTGACTCCTGCGAATATTGGGGTTTGGCTCCCAGCGTGGTGACATACGTCGATACGATCGCCCGCGTGAAGGTCGTCGTGCAGGTGAAGCTGATGCCGCAGGCCGAGCAGGTGGCCGCGCTGTCGGTGACGCTGCACACGGTCAACGAGGCCGCGAACTGGGTGTCGGCGGTGGCGTTCGAGCAGGGTGTGCCGCGTGAATACGAGCTGCGCAAGCACACCTACGGCGAACTGCGGTCGCGGGGACTGGGGGCGCAGGCCGCCCAGCACATCATCAAGAAGACCCGCGATGCCTACACGACGCTCAGGGCCAACATCCGCGCCGGGAACGTCGGCAAGCCTGGATCGAAGCGCCGTACCAAGGCCGAGTCCAAGCCCATCGCCTTTAGGCCCGGGTCCGCGCAGCCGTATGACGACCGGTGTTTGAGCTGGCAGTACGACGCGCAGACGGTGAGCATCTGGACAACCTCCGGGCGCATCAAGAACGTTCGCTTTGCCTGCTCGCCTGACGCACTCAAGACGCTCCGGGACCACCGGCAGGGCGAATCGGACCTGATCGAACGCGAGGGCGTGTTCTACCTGATCGCGACCTGCGACGTTCCCGAGGCCGATCCCTACGAGCCGGACGGCTTCATCGGTGTGGACCTCGGCATCGTCAACATCGCCACCACCTCCACCGGCCACAAGGCAGCCGGGCGGGGCCTGAACCGGCACCGCAAGCGGCAACTGGACCTGCGCCGCAAGTTGCAGGCCAAGGGCACCAAGTCCGCGAAGCGGCTGTTGAAGAAGCGCAACCGGCGCGAGCAGCGCCACGCCGCCAACACCAACCACATCATCGCCAAGACGATTGTGACCGAGGCTGAACGCACCTCGGCCGGGATCTCCCTGGAAGAACTCAAGGGAATCCGGCAGAGGGTACGGCTCCGCAAGCCCCAACGGGTCGCGCTTCACTCCTGGGCCTTCGCCCAGCTCGCAGACTTCATCGTCTACAAGGCCCGCAGGGCCGGCGTGCCCGTGGTCTTCGTCGATCCCGCCTACACCTCGCAGCAGTGCTGCGAGTGCGGCCACCTCGACAAGAAGAACCGGGCAAGCCAGGCCCTGTTCACCTGCCGAAGCTGCGGGGTCGTTGCCCATGCAGACCGGAACGCTTCCCACAACATCGCCCGCAAGGGCGAGGCTGTGTGGACTGCGGGGCGTGAGTCACGCGTCCCTGCCACCTCATAAGGGTGTCTGGACGGAGGAGGCCACACCGCAGCCAGTGGTGCCCTACCTCCAAGCCCGGTCCTTCAGGGCCGGTCAAGTTGACAACCTCTGCCAGCTGCGTACGAGTTCTTCATGCGCCACCGCGTACGGAAGTATGTGATCAGCCCTCTGTTCGAACCGGCGGCGCGTCAGCGCCCTGGGCCGAGACGACGGCCTCGAACTCCTGCAACCTTCGAGGGGCGCCATTCTCCCCGGTGGCTTCTGCTGTGGCCTTCAACAGGCGGGCGGGCCGGGCAGTTCCGTAAAAGCCTTCAATGCCAGGTGCCGGGCGGCTGGTGTCGCGTGCCGGCCGGTGCAGCCGCGTGACCGGTAGCGCGTCCAGCCCGGCCGCGATGTGCCACGTCAACTCGACACTTCCTCCCGTCGTCGGTCATCGCTGGCTGTGGCGGGGATGGCGTTGTCGATGAGGACGGCGGCGATGGCGGCGGCGGTGGGGAAGGCGTCGGCGTTGAGGACCCGGGTGCGGGCCGCGGCGCCGTCGATGAGCAGCGCGAGCTGCTCGCCGAGCTGTTCAGGGTCGGCGGCGCCGGCTTCGCGGGCGGTGTCGGCGAGCCGTGCGGCGACGGCCTTCTTGTAGTCGCGTGCGCACTGGGATGCGGGGTGCTGGGGGTCGTGGAGTTCGACGGCGGCGGCGATGTAGGGGCACAGGGGGGTGGTGGGGGGGATGTCGAAGGCGGCGAGGAGCCGTTCGCGGGGCGTGAGGTCGGTGCGGTCGAACACGCCGGACAGAACGGAGGGGTCGAACCGGCGCAGGTACTCGGCGACGAGTTCGTCCTTGCCGTTGAAGTGCTGGTAGGCCGTGCGCTTGGACACCTGGGCCGCCGCGCAAAGCTGGTCCATGCCGGTGCGGTTGATGCCCTGCTCGCGGAACAGCTGCTGGGACGCGCTGATGATGCGCTCGCGGGCGCCCCGGCCGCGGCGGCGGCCCGTGGGGCCCTTCTCCATCTCCGTCATGGATCCACCGTACCGCAGTTAGGTAACGACCGGTGTACATAGTTGCACCCCGGCCACCCGCCCCGTACCGTAAGCACACAGGGCGGTGTACATAACACCGTCGCCCCAGGTACCCACGGCACCACCGACTCAAGGGAACGACTATGGGAAAGCTTGACGGCAAGGTCGCGGTCATCACCGGCGGCACCACCGGCATGGCGCTGGCCGGCGCGAAGCTGTTCGTCGACGAGGGAGCGCACGTCTTCATCACCGGCCGCCGCAAGGACGCCCTGGACGAGGCCGTGAAGCAGATCGGCCGCAACGTCACCGGCGTCCAGGGCGACGCCGCCGACCTGGACGACTTGGACCGCCTGTACGACACCGTCAAGCGGGAGAAGGGAAGCCTCGACGTGCTGTGGGCCAGCGCAGGTGGGGGCGAGCCCGCCCCGCTCGGCGAGATCACCGAGGCCCACTTCGACGCCGCGTTCTACCTCAACGCCCGCGGCACCCTGTTCACCGTCCAAAAGGCCCTCCCGCTCTTCAACGACGGCGGCTCCATCCTCATGACCGGCTCCAACGCCTCCCTCGGCGCCTTCCCCGGCTGGAGCGTCTACGCCGGCAGCAAGGCCGTCCAGCAGGCCTGGGCCCGCGTCTGGCTCAACGAGCTCAAGGACCGCCGCATCCGCGTCAACGTCCTGACCCCCGGCCAGGTCGCCACCGCCAAGCAGGAAGAACTCTTCGACGAGGCCACCAAGCGCCAGTTCGAGTCCCTCATCCCCCGCGGCCAGATGGGCCGCCCTGACGAAATCGCCACCGCCGCCCTCTTCCTCGCCTCCGACGACTCCAGCTACGTCAACGGCATGGAACTCGTCGCCGACGGTGGCACCACCGCCATCTGAATCAAACAACCACAACCAGGGCAGGACATCTCATGAGCAACATCAGCATCATCGGCACCGGGAACATGGCCCGCACCATCGGCGCGCGGGCGATAGCGGGCGGTAACACCGTCGAGGTCATGGGCCGCGATCAGTCCAAGGCCGCTGACCTGGCCAAGGCTCTCGGCGGCGGCGCCACGACGGGAGAATGGGGCACCGCCCCGGCCGGGGACATCGTCATCGTGGCCCTGTTGTACGACGGCGTCGTGCCGGTCGTCGCCCAGTACGGAGACGCTCTCGCGGGCAAGGTCATCGTGGACATCAGCAATCCCTTCAACTCCACGTTCGACGGGCTAGCCCACCGCGAGGAGACCTCGATCGCACAAGAAGTCGCCAAGGCCGCGCCGGCAAGCGCCAGCGTGGTGAAGGCGTTCAACACCGTCTTCCGCCAAGTCCTGGAGAAGGGTCGGCCCGACGTCTTCATCGCTGGCGACAATGCGCAGGCCAAGGCAAGTGTGGAGGCGTTCGTCGAGAGCCTCGGGCTGCGCCCGCTGGACGTCGGCGGCCTGAAAATGGCGCACTGGCTGGAAGGAGCGGGCGTGGTCACGGTGGGCCTCGCCAACCACGGGGTGGGTAACTTGGACTTCGCCCTCAGCATCACCGAACTTCCCGTCTGAGTTAACGGTTGACGATCACCGAAAGGACTCGCCAAGTGAGGTCGTGGCGAGTCGGCGGGGTAGCCGTCCTGCACGTCCTTCTCGAAAGCGAAGATTACGATCGCTTCCATCAGGTCGATGACCGCTCCGTCCAGCCGTGCTGCGGCCGCCTCCAGCCCCCGGGGCCGCCGGGCGGCCGTCGGTGAACTCGGCGAGCAGCCTGGTCACGCGCGTTTGGGTCTGGCTGTTCGTCAAGCCGTAGCCCGGTGGTGTGCGCCAGCTGGATGACCAACTGCGAGCACCGATAGTTCTCCGGGCGGATCACGCGCCGCGTGGCTGTGCCCTTGGGATTGATGTAGATCAGCTCGCGCGTCCCGATCCGGGACACCTGCCTGACCCGCTCACGCGGCTTCGCCCCCTACCGGGACCTGCGTTCTCCTCGTCTGGGCATCAGACCGCCTGCCGTTCTGCCAGACGGCTCGCGTTGTCGGCGTAGGTCTTGTTCTGGTCGTTTCACTCCGCAATCGCCTTCGCAACCAGCAGGTTCGTCCGCCGGATGTGGCGCGGAGACCGCATCGTGGAGCTGGCGTGTCCGAGCAGCCGCTGAACGATCAGCAGATCGTCGAGGTTGGCGTGTTCGGCCGGCAAAGTATCCTGTCCGCCCTCGGCGATCTTCTCGGCGAGGGTGGACAGGATCATCTTGGTCAGGATTTCCAGCACGATCACGGCGTTCGCCGCCTTCTCTGGCAGCATCTCGACCGCGCACCGCCGGGCATCGAACCCGCCCTCACTGCCGTGGCGAAAGGAGTGCCGTAGGCCGTTCCATCGCTGGCACCACTTTGAGGCGGTAGGGATCCCGGTCGAGTCGACGAATGGAAGTGTGTCCTGGACGGCAGTCGTCAGCCGCAGGTCCATCCTCCTGGTGGCGTTTTCAGCCGAGCGGCAACACGCGTCGACTGTCTGCAGAGTCGGAGGTTCCCGCATTGCTTCTTCTGAGCCACTATCAGGTCTCTTGGCCTGCCCCGGTGAGGGCCGCCCGTTCCCGGGCGGCGCGTACCGCCGCGGACAGCGTGGCGATGTCGTAGGCGCCGTGATGGCGGCGGCCGTTGACGAAGAATGTCGGTGTGCCCGACACGCCGCTGAGATCGGCGGACTCCACGTCCGCGGCGACCCGGCCGGCGCCCACGCCGGCGTGGACGTCGCCGCGGAAGCGGTCGGTGTCGAGACCGACCTCTTCCGCGTAGCGCAGCAGATCCTTGAAACTTAGATTGCCCTGGTGCTGCATCAACAGATCGTGCATCTCCCAGTAGCTGCCCTGGAGGGCCGCGGCTTCGGCAGCCTCTGCGGCGAGTTCGGCGTTGGGATGCACATCGGCCAGCGGCAGATGCCGCCACACGTAGCGCACGTCGCCGAAGTCGGCGAGCAGTTCGCGCACCACGGGCTCGGCCAGCCCGCAGTAGGGGCACTCGAAGTCCCCGTACTCGACGAGCGTCACGGGTGCGTCCAGTGGGCCGCGAATGTGGTCGCGGTCCACGTCGACGGGGTCGCTGAGGTCGACGATGGCCTGGCCCGTGCCGAGCAGGGCCCGGGCACGGGATGGCCGGGGAAGGGCGCCGATCACCCAGGTGACCAGCAACGTGAGCAGGAACGAGCAGACCACGGCGGCGAGGATGCCGATCTTCGCCTCCTCCAACCGAGCGCCGTCGAAGGCAAGTGCGGCGATCAGCAGGGACACGGTGAATCCCACTCCGGCCAGGGTGCCGCCGGCGGTGATGGCGCCCCAGCCGACCGGTGGGTGGAGGCGTCCTCGGCTGGCGCGCGTGGTGAGCCAGGTCGCGCCGATGATGCCGAGCGGTTTGCCGAGCGCATAGCCGAGGAGAATGCCGAGGGTGATCGGCGAGGTGAAGGCGTGGGCCAACTGGTTGCCGCTGATGGTGATGCCGGCGTTGGCGAGGGCGAACAGCGGCACGATCACGTAGCTCGTCCAGGGGTGGAACATCCGCTGGAGCCGCTCGTTGGGTGAGAGCGTCGAGGCGATCCCGCGGCGTACGCTGCGCTCGAGTTCCGGGGTCGGCTGCTCCCGGAAGCGCCGAAAGAGCCTGCTGGCGTGTTCCAGGTCGCTCCGCTCCGCGGGCCGGGCGTAGGTCAGCATGCCCATGGCGAGGCCGGTGACGACCGGGTCCACACCCGACTTCAGGAGCGCCACCCAGATCGCCACGCCCAGCACCCCGTACAAGGAGGGGATCCGGACCCCGAGGGTGCGACGCACCAGCAGGACGACCGCGAAGAGGCCGAGCGCCGTCAGCAGTGCGGGCAGCTCGATGGCTCCGCTGTAGGCGACGGCGATGACGGCCAGGGCCAGGAAGTCGTCTACGACGGCGACCGTGAGGATGAAGACCCGAAGACTGCCGGGCAGCCGAGCTCCGAAAATGGCGAGCATGCCCAGGGCGAAGGCCGTGTCCGTCGACATGGCGGTGCCCCAGCCGTGGACCGAGTCCTCGCCCGCGTTGACGGCGAGGTAGATCGCGACGGGGACGAGCATGCCGCTGAGTCCGGCGAGCAGCGGCAGGGTGAACCGCCGGCGTTCTCGCAGTTCGCCCATGTCGAATTCGCGGCGTGCCTCCAGGCCGACGACGAAGAAGAACAGAGCCATCAGCCCGCTGTTCAGCCACTCGCGCAGGTCCAGGGACACCCCGTCCGATCCGATGCGGACCGACAGCTCGGTGCCCCACAAGTTCTCATATGAGCCGGGTCCGATGTTCGCCCAGGTGAGCGCCGCGAGCGCGGCAGCGAGCAGCACCGCGGCACTGCCGGTCTCGGTGTGGAGGAAAGCCAACAGAGGGCTGCGAACCTCCTTGCCACACAGGGTCTGCCCCGACGCGGGCGAGGTCTCAGATGGCACAGTCACTCCCTGATTCTCGCCCCGCGAATGATCCGCTACCCGGTGAAGAGTCCGAACGGCACGGAGCCTCGTACCGCTGTGAGGACGGTCGGAGCACCCTGGAGGCTGCCCGGCCGGTGGCCGCCGAACCTGCCCAGGTGCTGGGCGTGATGGCAGCTCCGCAGGAGCTTGGTCCCCACGTGCGCGGCAGCGGTCGGAGGAACTGGCACAGCGCAAGGACAGGCGGGCTCCACGACCGTCCTAGGTGCCACCGCGGGATGCCGAACGGGCGTGCCCTGGGGGAGCGCGGTGTATGGCCCGCTTCAGTGAGACGGCGGCCGGGGTTGGCGGACGCGACAGGGAATGCGCCGTTTGTGTACGGACCGGGTCCTGAGGGTGCGCGAGCGCGTCGGCAGGGTTACCTCCTGTGGCGGCCCGCCCGCGAGCACGCCGGACGTCCGTGTGTCGGTCACTTCACGATCTGGAGTGCCTCTGGCGGCGGCGCGCTCGATGGCGTCGATGAGCCGGTGCCGTTGCCAGGGCGTGCTCGAAGTCCGGCTCGGTGTGGGTGCCGCCGGACAGGTCGCGGGCGAGCTGCCTGTAGAGACGCGCGACGTTTGCGCCGACAGAGCCGTGCAGCTCGGCCGGGACGTCATCGACGTAGGACGCAGGCACCTCGATGGGCTCTACGTAGGTAGGCAGGCCCCGGCAATGGGGATGCCGGCGAACTTCTCAGGCCGGCGGGTACCCGCGCAGCACCACGCGGCCCCTGCCCATGCGATTGCGCCGTCGCCCCCGGTCGACCCTGGTCGCCCCGAGGCGGCCCAGACAACCCCGCGCGGCTCAGCAGGCCAGTTGCTTCACCCCTGACGGCCTCGATGCAGCGTGTCGGCGTAGCGCGGGTGCACTAGCCCTTTACAGGGCATCGCAGAAAAAAGCGCGGAATATGATGAGGAGTGATCATTTGTTCATCGCTCGATGATTGTCGGGGTGCGGCAGATGGACACCTTGGACGAACTCATTCGGAGGACTGAACCGTCGGCTCTTTTGACCCTGGACGGCACCATCCGCTCCCTCAACGCCTCGATGGCCGCGATGCTGGGCAGGCCGGCGGAGCAGTGCGTAGGTCATGACTTCCTCCGAATGCTGCCCGAAACCCAGCGGGCCTCGGGGGAGAATCTGCTGACGCACGGGGCCACGACGAAGACGGTCGCGATGCGTGTGCTGCAGTTCCCAGGGCCGGGCAGCGCGTCCGTGGTCAGCCTCGTCGAGGCCCGGCCGGTGGAAGATCCCGCGGGTGGCCCCCGGCTGGTGTGGGTGCACTTGGTGGACGCGCGCAACGACCTGGGCGGTCTGCTGGTCCCGTTCAAGCTGGCGGCCGCGGCTGCGGACCTCGGCCTGTGGATGTACTCACCCGAGGAGCACCAGCTGGAGTGGCTGGGTGGCGCACCCGCCCTGGCCGCGCTGTTCCCGGAGGCCTCCGTTTCCTTTTCCAGTATGGTCCGGCGAGTTCACCCAGATGACCGGGAGGCCTTGGGACGGATCGTGCGCTCGACCGCCGCCCCGTCTCCCACCATGTGGCCTGCCAGATCCGTCGGATCCAGCTGGGCTATGGCGGCCCTGAGCAGGTCTTTGGGGTGTTCCGCGACGAGACGCAGCTCGAGGAGGGCCGACAGGAAGTGCTGGCCACGCTGAGTGCCGAGCGGCAGCGTGCCGACGAGATCGCCGCCTTCTCCTCGGCCCTGATCGCCGCCGCCACCGAACAGGAACTGCGGCAGGTTGTACTGACGCGGGTCGCGGCGACCTTCGGCGGCACGGGCGCTCTGCTCGCGCTCGTCGACAACGCGACGGGGCTCCTACGCGTCGCCTCCGATGCCAGGGTCGAGCCGCGGCAGAGCTACGCCATGGACGGCCTGTCGCTGGGTGATCCAGAACTGGTGACCTGTGTGATCCGAACCGGCACGCCGCAATTCTTCTCTGACCAGGAGGAGCTCATACGCCGCTGGCCGCAGGCAGTCGGTTTGCCGTGGCTCGGCTCCTTCGTCGCAATGTCGATCATCCCCCTCAGTCCGGTCGGCGACCAGCCGATCGGTGTTTGGGTGGTGACCTACGACAGTGAGCCGCTGCACGCCTCGCGACTGTTCAGTACGTCCGGGACAGGTCGGTGTCACCGGTATGCCTGCCGAGGTTCACGCCTTCCTGTCGGACGCGGCACGGCCGCCGCCTCTGACAGCCGCGCCTGTGTCTGCTGGGGTGAGGCCCTAATGCACCCGGTCTCCGCTGGTCTCTGGCGTGTCCTCGTCCGGCAGGTGCACGTCGTTGACGGCGATGTTCACTTCGACGACTTCCAGGCCCGTCATCCGTTCCACCGCCGCGATCACATTCTCACGGACCTCTGCGGCGACCTCGCGGATGCTGACCCCGTATTCCACGACGACCTGGAGGTCGATGGCGGTCTGCTTCTCGCCGACCTCGACCTTGACGCCGCGCCCCGCGCTCGCGTGCCCGCCCGGGACCCGGTCGCGCACGGCGCCCATGGTGCGAGTGAATCCGCCGCCCAGTGCGTTGACTCCGGGGACCTCCCGGGCGGCGATCCCCGCGATCTTCTCCACCACCCCGTCCGCGATGGTCGTCCGGCCCCGGGTCTCCGGCGGTTCCTGAGGCCCGGGCCGTGCGGCCTGAAGCGTCGTGCCCACGCCGATGCTCGGCTCATCGGGATCGGACTTCTGCCGGGTTGAACCGTTCGGCTCCGTCATGCGAAGCCACCTCCTCGGGCAGTCGACGGACTGCCATACCTGAGCGGCTGTCAGCCGCCGCCTTCGTGCTGCTGGCCCAAGTACCGTGCAGGTCACTGGATATGCGCGCTGGCCTTTGGCACCGTCCACATCCTGGGACTGGGCGGCTTCGGGCCGTCTGCCGCACCCAGTTGAGGGCTATGCTGCTGTACGGACGTCCCAGACCCCGGCGGCTTGTCGTTGCTCGATACAGATGGCTGCGGGGAGCGGACCTTTCGTCCGTCACCCGGCGCATCCCTGGAGGGAACTGGGTGGGTCCGCTGTCCTGTCGCACAGGCTGGTGGGCCGGCCGTTGCTCCGCCTCCGCCGAACGTACGCCCCTGCCAGGAGCGCGCCAAGGGGGGCCGGGAATCCCGGCGTCACCGCGTGCACTGTCGGATGGTCTTCTGAACCGAGGCGTCATGCCCCTCCCACAGCTCACCATCTACCGTCATGATCGACAGAACCGGACGCTGATCACCCTGGCCGGTGAGATCGACCTGGAATCGGCGCCGCTGGTGCGCGCAGCACTGGCGCGGTGTCTGAGCGACGGCATCCGCATCGTCGATGTCGACCTCACCCCTGTGACCTTCTGCGACTGCAGCGGCCTCAATGCCTTCCTTTACGCTTCACAGAAGACCACAGAGGCCGGCGGAATCCTACGACTGCACCACCCGCCACCGGCACTGGGCCTGATCCTCGACCTCACCGGCTCCGGGTTCCTGCTCCTCGGCCCTCCGGTCGGGAACCTGTCGTCTCCTCCCGGGGATGTCCCAGCCCCGATCGCTCAAGCCTCGCCGCACCGGCCTGTTCCGCTGGTGCCTGTCCTCTCGGGCGATGTGCGGTGACGGCCCGGTCAGGACGAGGGCAGCCACACAAGCCCGATGGCGGCGAGCCGTCCACCATGGACGCGTTGCGGTTGCGTCGAGTGAACCGCTGGCAGGCGCAGGGCCTGGCCGGGGGGCTCGCGGATCTGTACGTGGACTCCCGCGACATGTCTGCCCGTGACGAATACCGCAGCCGCCAGGACTTTCTGAACTGTCTCACCGCCGAGATCCGGCGGCCGGGGTTCGCCATGGTGATCGCGGAGACGGACGGCCTGGTGGGATGCGCTTTCGGATTCCCGGTGCGCAGCGACGGCTTCTGGTGGCTGGGGTTCGACGGCGCGTTACCGCGCAGCATCGAGCAACTCACCGAGTCCGGCAGCGTCTTCGCGATCACCGACATCCTGGTCCGCCCGCACCCGCAAGACCAGGACCGTGACGTGGCGTGCCAGTTGCAGGAGCGGCTGCTGACCGACCACCAGGCGTCCCTCGGCGTCACCTTGGTAGACCAGGCCGATCACCCGACCCTCGCCTCGCTCCGCTCCTGGGGCTGGCTGGACGTAGGAGAAGTCTGGAGGTCAGTCGGCGCCACGGTGCTCCGGGTGCTGGTCCTTCCGGTCGGGGAGCGAACCGCGGCGCGGCTGGAGGGTCTTGCTCACGATGCCTGGACGCGGTGGCCCGGATGAGGTCCGACAGCCGCTCGGCGCGGATTCAGGTGCTGGTCGCCGAGCAGGCTGCGCGACGCGGTGCCCGGGTCGGTGTGGTGGATGTGTGCACCGCGGCCGTGGCCGCGCTGCCGGTCGGCGGGGCCGGGCTGTCGGCGATGTCCCGGACTGCGGCGAGCCATCCGCTGTGCAGCACCGACGACATCAGCGAGCAGTTGGAGGAGTTGCAGCTCACGCTGGGCGAGGGGCCCTGCGTGGATGCCTTCCTGCACGGCTCGGCCGTCCTGACACCCGATCTGCTGACCGGTGTGCTGCAGGACCGCTGGACCGTGTTCGCCGATGCCGCCCTGGAAGCCGGGGCACGCGCGGTGTTCGCGCTGCCTCTGCAGATGGGGGCGATCAGCCCGGGAGTCCTGGACCTGTACGCCGACGTGCCGACGGTGCTGGATGCAGAGGAGCTGGCCGATGCGCTGGCGTTCGCCGATCTCGCGACGCTGCTCCTGCTCGACGCCCGGATCGAGGAGACGGGCGCGCCGGTCGACGGAGCGCTGGAAGATCGAGGCTTCGAGGATCTCGGCGGATACCGGGCGGAGATCGACCAGGCCACCGGCATCCTCACCGTCCAGCTCGGCGTCGGTATCGAAGAAGCCTTCGTACGGCTGCGCGCCTACGCCTATATGCAGGGCCGCCGGCTCGCGGACGTGGCCGCCGACGTGGTGGCCCATCGACTCCGCTTCTCCCCGGACGCGGAACCCGAACGGACCGACGAGGAAACCTGACGCACCGGTGCCAACCGACGAACGTGCTGTACTTCCCGCCCCCTCCCGGCGGGACTAGTCTCAATCGAGGGTGTGCATGATGAATCAGCGGCTCCTGGCCAAGACCTTCGTCGAGCTGGCGGACAACCTGGTCGCCGACTTCGACCTCATTGATTTCCTGCGCCTGCTGACCGACCGCTGCGTGGGGCTGCTCGGCGCCAGTGCGGCCGGAGTGCTGCTCGCGGACCGCGACGGTGAACTGCGCGTGATGGCCGCCTCCGACGAGCAGGTGCGCCTGCTGGAACTCTTCCAGCTGCAGAACGACGAGGGCCCCTGTCTGGAGTGCTTCCGCACTGGCACACCGGTGATCGTCCCCGACCTGACCCAGGAGGTCGACCGCTGGCCGCGCTTCGTCACGGCGGCCCACCGCAGCGGGTTCGGGGCGGTCCAGGCACTGCCCATGCGCCTGCGGGACGAGGTCGTCGGCGCCCTGAACCTCTTCCGTGCCGCCCCCGGCCCCTTCGACCCGGCGGGCACACTCATCGCCCAGGCCCTGGCCGACGTCGCCACCATCAGCCTCCTGCAACAACGCTCCACCCATCGCAGCACGGTTCTCAACGAGCAGCTGCAGACGGCGCTGAACAGCCGCGTACTGATCGAGCAGGCCAAGGGCAAACTCGCCGAACGCCAGAGCATCGACATGGAACAGGCCTTCACCACCCTGCGCAGTTACGCCCGTGCGCACAACCGACGCCTGTCCGATGTGGCTCGCGCCTTCATCGACGACTCCGAACCCCTCCACGGCCTGGTGGCCTGACGCCGTCTCCGAGGCGGCGAACGGACGCAGCCGCCCCACCAGGAAGAACCCCACTGGCTTTGTTGCCGGTAACTACAAGAGCCGTCCTCCGGCGCGCTTGAGTACAGGGAGCAGGGAAGGCACGCATGGGCTTTGGAACGGGGCCGAAGAAGGTCACGCCGAGGGTGCCGTCGCGGCACGGGGAGGGGAAGAAGGACCATCTCACCAGCTTCGGAGGGCTGGCCGCACTGTCGCTCGACGCGCTCAGCTCGGTGGCATACGGGCCGGAAGCCATCGTGCTGGTACTGGTGGTGGCCGGTACCTCGGCGCTCCGTCTGACCGTCCCGGTCACCCTGGCCATCGCGGGCCTGCTCGTCGTGCTGGTCGTCTCCTACTGCCAGGTCATAGCGGTGCACCCCGACGGGGGCGGCGCCTACGCGGTGGGCAAGAAGAATCTCGGGGCCACCGTCAGTCTGCTGGCGGCCGCGAGCTTGGTGGTGGACTACGTACTGACCGTCGCGGTGAGTCTCGCCGCAGGGGCCGCCAGCCTCGCATCGGTGTTCCCCTCCCTTGCCCACCACATGCTCGGGATGTGCCTGATCGGCCTGCTCTTGATCACAGCCGTCAATCTGTGGGGCATCGCCGAAAGCGCCCGTGTTCTGATGCTGCCGATGGTGGTCTTCCTCGTCACGGTCTTCGGCGTCATCGTCATCGGTCTGCTCCGCCCTCACCCGGCCGCACTGGTCGGCAGCGCACAACCCGTGCACATCAGCGAGGCCCTCGGCGCGATCGTGATCCTCAAGGCCTTTGCCGCCGGCTGCTCGGCTCTCACCGGGATCGAAGCCATCGCCAACGGAGTTCCCGCCTTCCGCCCACCGCGTGCCCGGAACGCCCAGCGCACCGAGCTGATGTTGGGCGGCCTGCTTGGCGCGATGCTCATCGGACTGTCGGTGCTGATCCACCGCGAACACGTCACGCCCCGCGGCGGGGTCACCGTGCTGGCCCAGCTCACCGCAGGCTCGTTCGGCACCGGCTGGGCCTACTACGCCGCCAGCATCGCCGTCACCGTGGTGCTGGCACTGGCCGCCAACACCAGCTTCGGCGGCCTGCCCGTACTGATGAGCCTGCTGTCCGACGACGACCGGCTGCCTCACCTGTTCGGCCTGCGGGCCGAACGGCCGGTCCACCGCTATGGCGTGGTCGTTTTAGCGGTACTCGCGGCCGTCCTGCTGATCACGGTGGACGCCGACACCCATCGGCTGATCCCGCTGTACGCGATCGGGGTGTTCATCGGATTCACCATCAGCCAGAGCGGCCTGGTACTCCACTGGTACCGCCTGCGCTCCCCGCGCTGGAAGCTGCGAACCGCCCTCAACGGCACCGGCGCACTCCTGACCGCGACCGCCACCACGGTCTTCATCGCCACAAAGTTCACCGCCGGCGCCTGGGTGGTGGTCCTCACCGTGCCAGCGCTGATGCTGCTGTTCTCCCGGATCCACAGCTACTACCAGGCCGTAGGACGCGAACTCGACCTGGGCCGACGCCCGCACCCACCTCATCCGGCCAAGAGCCTGGTGATCGTCCCCGTCGGCGGCATCAGCAAGCTCACCGAGCAGGCCCTGCACGCCGCACTGTCCCTCGGCAACGACGTCGTTGCCGTGAGCGTCCACCCCGAGGAAGAGCAGAGCGCCGCCTTCCGTACCCAATGGGACCTCTGGGACCCCGGCGTGCGGCTGGACACCCTCAACAGCCCGCACCGCTCCCTGGTGCACCCGATCGTCGCGTACGTCCAGCACGCGCAACAGGGCAATCGGCAGGTCGCCGTCCTCATCCCCGAGGTCCAACCACGCCGATGGCGCTACCGGATCCTGCAAAACCAGCGCGGCCTACTTCTCGCGACCGTACTGCGCACCAGCACCGACGCCGTCATCTGCACCATCCCCTACCGGCTCACCAGCCGATGACTGTTGCGGGCAGCCCATCGGCGCGGCCCGGGGACTATGCTGCCGAGTAGGCGTCCCAGACCCCGGCGGCACACTGTCAGTTGGCCACGATGCCTGCCGGGAGCGGAACCTTCCTCCGGTCACCCGGCGCATCCTCGCAGGGAAAACGGCCGGGAAGCAGGCCCGGGAACTCAGCCTGCCGGCAAGGCCGTTCACCTGGCTCTTCGTACGTGCAGCGGGTTACCCGAACCGAGGCGTCATGTCCATTCCGCAGCAGATCGCCGTAGCAGGGAAGTCCCTGCAACTGCGCCTCCCGTCCCTCGATGGAACTCTGTCACCGCCTGCCCCGGTCACGCTTGCCCTCTTGGGCCGTGCGCTGTGATGGCACGGTCAGGACCGGGGCAGGCCCAGAAGGTAGAGGGCTACGAGCCGTCCGCGGGCGGAGAGATATACCTGCGCGGGCTGAGCCGCTGGCAGGCCGAGGACCAGCGTGAGGACCTGGCGGATCTGTACGTGGAGTCCGCGGATACGGCGGCCGGTGAGGAGTACCACAACCGTGAGGGCTTCCTGGGCCGCCTCACGGACGATGTAGGCAAGCCGGGATTCGACATGATGGTCGCAGAGGCAACAGTGGCAGCGGAGACGGCAGTGCTGGTGGGCTGCGTCTTCGGGTTCCCGGTGCGGCGTGACGGCGACTGGTGGCACGGATTCGTCGGGGCACTCCCGCAGAACATCGAGCAGCTCACCGCTTCGGGACATGTCTTCGCGATCACCGAAATCGTCGTCCACCCGCATGAGCGCAACCGCGGCCTCGCCCGCCACCTGCAGGAGCGACTGCTCGCCGACCACCAGGCCTCCCTCGGCGTAACTCTGGTGAGTCAGACCGACCACGTGACCTATGACGCCTTCCTCTCCTGGGGATGGCAGGACGTCGGAGAACTGAACCGGCCGCCGAGCCTGCCCATCCTGCGGGCGCTGGTCCTTCCTCTCGGGGAGCGAACGGAGGCGACACCGGACGGCCTGGCACACAACGCAAGCACCGAGCGGCCCGGCGAAGCGGACGGAGTGGACCCGGGTATGAGGTAACGGGGTACGAGGGCGTTCGACCAAGTCGGCGCGGTCTTCGTCATTCCGCTCCGGCTGTTCCGTCTGCGCGCGGGCGGTGTCGTGTTCGTTGATCAGACCGCCGCGTTCCTGTTCGGCTGGGCCAGTCTCGCGCCGGGACTGTTGGAGCCCGCGACGTGCAGTGCGGCCGCGGCGAGTGGTGCGGCGTGTACCGGTAAGGATCAGGCTCAGCCCGAGCAGAGCCGCCGCCCCGACGATGGTGCCGTAGAGGAAGAGCGTGCCGGTGGAGCCGGTGACGTCGACACCGAAGACCGAGAATCCGCCGGTGAACTCGTGGGCGCTGCCACTGTTGAAAAGAGCGCCGGCGACGCCGATGACCAGCGCGGGGACGAGGATGACGAGTCCGATGATGATCAGGACGCGCTCCCGGGAGCCACTTCCCTTCCCCACGGTAGAACCGTTCTGCCCAGCAGGCCACCGCCACAGGTTGCGTCTACCCTGAAGTTGAGGTCCGTGCGAGAGCGGAGGACACCATGATCATTCTTGGGGTCATCCTGTAGAGCCTGGGTGTGGTCGGTCACGCGGTCGGCGGACGCCAGCACTACGGGTAGATGACCTGACTCCGCACGCCGTCGCACCCTCGTACGACTGACGGTCACGCCTTCCTGATGCTGCCCCAAGGTCGTCCGGTCCACCCATCCGCCACGACGCCCGGAGGCGTTGGGCCATGGTCTTCTTCCTGGTTCTTCTCGGCAGCGCCCTCGCGCTGGTCATCATCGGCGCTGTCGTGGACGGCATGCTGTATCTACTGTCCACCGGCGTGCTGCTCCTCGTCGCCGGCGTGCTGTACCTGCTCGTGCGCTCGGTATCACGCTCGCGCCGACGCCCGGTCCACTGACGCGTAGGGTAGAGGGCGGACCGCCACTCCACGTGCTCACAAGGGAGGGGTCGGTTGCGGGGACACCGTTGCTGAGGTCGTAGTCAGACATCAGCAATCCGTGCGTCTCCACACGGAAGGTCCTTAACGGTGTCACCACAGCCCGAGTTGGGTCGTGGTGTCCTGATGAAGGTCTCGCGGTTCCTTCCGACTGTGGGTCGGTTTTGCGCCACCTGCCCGCCCACCCGTGGCCGTGCGGCTGCGGGTGGTGGTGCGGGTCTTCTGGTCGGCTCCACGCGGTTTCGGCACTCGCGTGCCCAGGTCTCCGGCCACTCCGGTACCTGTCATGCCGGCCGACGCGAGGTCGGCGAGGTTGCGTGCGGCGTTCTCGTCCCGGTCTATGACCAGGCCGCAGGCGTCGCAGGAGAAGACTCGGACGTGCAGCGGCAGCTTGGCTTTCACCGCGCCGCAGTTCGAGCAGGTCTTTGAGCTGGGATACCAGCGGTTGGCTACCACGGTGCGGCAGGCGTTGCGCCGGCCCTTGTAGGTGAGCTGGCGTCGGATCTCCCCGAACCCGGCATCGGCGATCTTCTGTGCCAGGCGACGGTTCTTGAGCATTCCGGCGACGTTGAGGTCTTCGACCACGACGGTGCCGTACTCGGCGCGGATGCGGGTGGTCAGCTTGTGCAGGGCATCGGCGCGCAGGTTCGCGACCTGGTGATGCACCTTGTTGCGCTGTTCGTTCGCTTTCACCCAGCGGCGGGAGGGCTTCTGCCCGGTTCTGCGGTTCGGCCCCCGGCGGCGGGAGACACGTCGGGACAGGCGCTTGAGCATCTTGAGCGCATCGTCGTAGTGCTTCGGGTTGGGGATGCAGCGGATCTCTCCGGCGCTGTCGGCCATGACCGCGAGGACCTTCACGCCGAGGTCGATCCCGACTGCGACGTCGGGCCGGGCGACGCGGACGATGTCGCGTTTGACCTCGGTCTGGAAGGAAACGAACCAGCATCCTCGCTCGTGCCGGACGGTGGCGGACAGGATGCGGGCCGTCCCGTTCTGCACGTGGCCCAGGAGCTTGCCGGTGGGCTCGTGGGCGCGGATCGTGCCCAGCCGGGGCAGGGTCACATGCCGGCCGTCCGCTTCGACGCGGATCGTGCCCGTGGTGAACCGGCACGCCAGAGGCGCCTTGTGCTTCGACTTGAAGCGAGGCATGCCCATGCGGGAGCCCTTACGGCGTCCGTTCTTCGACGTGGCGTAGTTGTCGAACGCGGCGGCGGCGTTGGCCAGGCCGGTGGAGTACGCCTCCTTGGAGTTCTCTGTCCACCATCTGGCGAACCTGGGGTCGGTGTGCTTGGCCTCGTTGAACGCCTTCCGCAGGCAGGGCAGCGACCACGGCCGCCACTCGGTGAGCTTGTCGGCGGAAATTCCGTAGGACTCCTCCGCCTTCCGCTGCCACCACGCCGCACACACCCAGCTCACAGCCCAGTTGTAGGCGGCGCGGGCGGCACCGCAGTGCGACCTGAGCGCCTTGTCCTGGCCGGCGTTCGGGTCCAGGGCGTATTGATACGCCTGGACCACGAAACCGGGCTGCGGCTGGAACTTCTTCACGCCGAGCAGTCCCCCCGGTGCACGATCCACGTCGAGTGGGCGTATGGATCGATGCCGGCCCACCGTAGGGCGGCGAGGTCGAGTTTGGAGAGGAGTTCGGGGTTGATCTCGCCGCACTTGTCGGTGTGCGCGCGGCACAATTCCTTGCTGGCGCGGAACGCCATGTCCTGCGCGATCAGCTCGGCGTCCGGGTTTCGAAAGTGCTTCGCTCCAGCGAGCAGACGCTTGGTGACCTTCTCGGTCAGGTTGAGCATGTGGTGCTCATACTCGATGTCCGCCTGGCGCTCGCGGTGCTCACGCTCTGCCTTCGCAGCGACCACGGTGGCGAGCACGGCTATGCCTACCTCCGGCGCCTTCTCCGGGTGATCACGCCATGCCGTGGCCTCGGCCACGGAGAGCGGCTCATCCCGTCCGGCCTGGCGCATGGCCTCAGCGATGATGTGACGCTTGACTCCAAGGACACCGGATACGGGGCCGGGACACAGGTACCGGTCGGTTCCCGGCTGCGGCTGCAGGCGCTTGTTCTTCGGCACTACTGGTCTTCCTGCGCGGTTGCTGCGGCGATAGCGCGAACGGCGCGGTTCCTCGCCGCCCGGCGACCGTACAGGCGGGCACACATCGAGGTCAGCACCTCGGTGATGTCCCGCACCAGGTCGTCGGCAGTCTCAGCGGGATCGAGGACTACCAGGCGCCGACCGGATGCCGACAGGGCAGCTTCCAAGTGCTCGACACCGAATGGGGCCAGCCGGTCACGGTGCTCGATCACGATCACGGCGACGCCCGGGTCGGACAGGAGCCGGTGCAGTTTGCGACGGCGACCGTTGAGGCCGGATCCAATCTCGGTGACGACACCGGCAACGGGCAATCCCAACACCGTCGCGCCCTGGACGACGCGCGCGACCTGCCTGTCAAGGTCCGGCTTCTGGTCCGCCGAAAAAACGTGGCAGTACACCACCACGCGCCCGGTCGTGTCCACGGCAGGCTCGTCGACCAGCCACGTACCGGACGGTGTCTGACGCGCCGGAACCGGCATTCGGCCCTCCTTCGCCCACGTCCACGCGGTCTGGTAGTGCACGCCATTGCGTGCCGCCCACTCGGAAAGCTTCACGAGCTCATGATGCACACTCAGAAAGACTGACATCCACTGATGAACCATGGAGCAGTTTTCAGCCCCTTCAAGGGCACAGCGCCCGGCGAAGCGGGGATGTCCATCGGTCGTCTGTGTGTCTAGGCCGCTGTCAGGAGCTCTGGGTCGGGCGCCTCGGCCGCCGTGATGCCGACAGCTGTGCCGGCATCGGGAAGGACGTGGAGGAGCCGGATCAGCCCGCTGTCGCTCAGCGCCTCGGCGACGGCGTGGCTCGGGGCGACGAGGCGCAGGCCACCGCCGGAGAGGTGGACCTTGCGTGCCGTGGCGACGAGCAGCCCGAGGCCCAGGGTGTCGCAGGAGGTGACGCCCGACAGGTCGAGGTTCAACTGGCTTCCGGGGTTGTGGCGTGGGCTCAGAAGGCGCTCGCGCAGTGCTGGAACGGTGGCGAGAGCGAGGCTGCCGCTGACGACGACCTTCTCGCAGCCCTCCGGCACACCGGCGAGTACAGGCCGCCGGCCCGGGGTGGACACGGCAGGTGAGGAGCAGTTCTGCACGGACATGCGAGTATTCGCCCGCCTCGGAGTGCGGGGGACTTCTGCGGGGATGAGGGGAGTTGCGGTACCTGCAGACACCGTGGGCCTCCTCGGGGCGGAGTGCCATGCTGCCGGGGACTGGGACTGGGGCTGCCCGTTCAGTGCCGTCCGCATCTCGCGGACAGTCGATGCTGCGCACGGACTCCGGCACGTGGGCATCGAGGGCGGTGGGCCGATGCCGATGGCGGCCCGTCCCGCCCTGATGTTCTACGCGCGGCTGCGCCTCGGCGGAGGGAGGCTAGGTGCGGTTGACCCGGCCGGCCACCGCGTGACCGATCAGCAGGTAGACGACAGCGGGCAGGCCGTAGTTGACCACGGTGCGCCAGTTGTCCGAGTGGATGGTGAACAGGTTGTGTGACCAGCCCGAGAGCCAGTTCGCCGCGTCGTGTACCCAGGAGACCGTGCTGTTGGCGGTGTTGGCGTCGAACAGGTAGAAGGCGATCCACAGGATCAGGATCAGTGCCGTGATGTCCGCGATGAGGAGGATGACCGTCCCCGCGGGGTTGCCGCCGTAGCGTCTGGACATGTTCAACGGGTAGCCCTGGCAGAAGAGTTGAAACCTCGCTGACCTGGTTTGGCTTACCGTTTTACAGGCGGCGCCAGCGGGCTGAGGCGAAGGAGAAGACGCCGAAGAGAATCAGCCCGATCGCGATGGCGACCAGGAGCCACGGCCCCACCGGTGTCTGCGCGAAGCTACGCAGTGTCGCGTCCGCGCCCTTGGCCTCGTGCGGGTCGAAGCGTATGGCTGCCACCAGGATGAAGATCCCGGCCGCGGCGAACACCACGCCACGTGCCACGCCTCCGCCCACGCCGAGAGCGGTGACGATCTGCTTTGTACGGTGACTCATGGTGCCGGTGTCCAGCTGCCGCAGGAAGCGCCGCAAGGCCGCCCGGACGGCGAGTACCGTGCCGATGCCGATCAGGAGGCAGCCCGCGGCGCCCACCAGCACTTGGCCGTACGGCAGTTTGAGCGCCGATGCCGTCCAGTCCTGCGACTGCGTGTTGCCGCTGGAACCCTGGCCGCCCCCGGCGGCGTACGCGGCGGTGCCCCAGCAGACGGAGCCGTAGAAGACCGCCCGGCCGCCGTCCAGCACGCGCGAACTCGCCTTCCGCCGGGGTCCCCGGGTGAGCACGGCGCGGGCACCTCGCCACAGCGCCATGGCGGCGAAGCCGACCACCAGCGCCCACAGCATTGCCTTCCCGAAGGGCTGCGCCGCGATCTCGTGCAGCGCGCCCTGGCGGTCCGCCTGGCCGCCGCCGTTCCCGACGGCGATCCGGATGGACAGGAGTCCGATCAGTACGTACACGATGCCGCGGGCGACAAAGCCCGCTCGCCCTGCGGCAGTCAGCGTCTCGTTCTCCGTGGCACGGGCCGCGGACTTCGCGGCCCGGCCGCGCCCTTGTGTGTGAGACGACGTCACGATGTCCTCCCCATGGCGTGGGCGTGCGGTGCGCGTCCACCGCTCTCGAGTGCCCCGGGCGGGGGAATTGATGCGCGCGGTCGACGCGCAGCGGCCGGAGCGTAGCCGGCTGAGTCATCGGTCATCGTCTTGGGCGTCGCCGACGCAGCACTGGCCACTCCCGGCTTGGGCCTGCTGTCGGCGCCTGTGCTGTTCCGCGCGGTTGTCGCTGTGTCAGGGCCGTTGTCGCCGAGTCCGCTGTTTCAGGGCCTGTGCCACGCGGGGGAGTTCCTCGTGCAGCAGGCGGCCCGCCAGTGCACCGCCGAAGACGACGACGCCCACACCGACCAGCCAGGACTGGATGACCAGGACGGTTCCGAAGGGACCGTAGGTGACGGCACTGGAGGCGATCAGCGGTGAGAAGACGAGACGGGAGAAGACCCGAAGACCGAGCAGCCCGACCGCCGTTGCCGCCGCGCCGGGGAGCAGGGCGCTCCAGGCGATCCGCCCGCCGAGCAGCATCCGCTGCGACCACCAGAAGAACAGGACGGCGCTCAGCGTCGCGGCCAGCGTGCCGGCCGCCGAATGGCGCCACAGCGTGGTGGTGCCGGTCAGGAAGAGGGATCCGACGAGTACGGCGAGCCACAGCACGTGTCGCCATCTGGCGTACCAGCGGGCCGGGGGCAGCTCCCAGACCTTTTCGTAGCCGGTCTGCACCGCCGCCCCGAAGCTCAGACCGAAGACAGCGAGAGCGGCGAGGCCGAAAGCGGTCGTGGTCTGCAGCACCTGGCCCGGCCGCGCGAACAGCTGCGCGACCTGGTCCCTGGCGGCCCTCGACACGCCGAGCCCGTCCCCCAGCCACTGCGCGAACCCCCGCCCGTGCGCCGGATCAGCCGCGGAGACAACGATCAGCAGGGGCACCAGCGTGAGGAATCCGAGCGCCGCAAAGCCCAGCGACCTCGGCCCAAGTTCGATCTCTCTGCCCCGCCGCCATCCGCGTTCGGCCGGCGAATCTCGGATCACACGGCACAGCCGTACCGACACAGACGAGCGGTGGCCCCCGGAAGACTTCTTCGGCATGCAGATCGACTATCACATGTGGAGACATCACCGACAGCCCTACGAGAGCGCCGTACCGGTCTCAGCATTCGGTCGAACTCCCGTCGGCGACAGGGGGTGGCCCACGACGCTTGTCGGCCGGGGAACAGCGACCAGCGCCTGGTCTCCGCCAAATCCCGGCGTGGACGCGGTAGTTCGCTTGTCGCGGACCGGTCGCTTTCACCGAAGGGACAGCGCCTGATCCCCTCCGTTGCGGGAAGGCGCTCCTATCCGGGCGCGGTGGAGTCCGCACCGGGGGCCTGAGGAACCGCACGGGAGCCGAATGACCCTCCGGTGAAAGGCGGAAATGCAGTCACGCAGTCAAGCGCGAGCCGCGGCAGAGTCATTCCGGTACTCGATCCACGCATGGAGGACGACCGGGGAAATCTATGGCCCAAGACACCCCTGGTCCTATTTCCCGGACCACGTTTCCCGACCACGCCGGTTTCTCTCCGGCGATCAGGGCGGTCGGCACCCTGGTTCGCCCCGATGCCGGTTCAGCCGCAGGTCCCCGGACGAACCACCACCGAGGCAGTCAAGCACTGCCGGGTCAGGCCATCGGACGCTGATAGTAGGAGCTCAAACGCTCGTGATAGTCCGGGTCTCCCAGATGCTTTTCCGGGTCGAACTCAGGCGCGTCCTTGATCTCTTCCTTCGTCCGGGACACGTAGACCTTCTGCTCGGGAACGTCGACGCGCTTGATGGTGCCAGCAGGCAGCAGTACCTGCTTGCCGAAGATCCATCCACCGGTGTCCACCACGACATAGGCCGAGCTGGCTTCGTCGGAATGCTTGTCGATCTTCCCGATGCTGCCGTCAGTGGCTTCCACCGTGAAACCGATCAGGTTGATGCCCGCGCTGTGGCCGGCGGTCGGATCGTAGCCCCATATGTCACTCACGAAGTACTCCTCCTCGAAATTTCGAAGAAAACACAGCAGGGCTTCTGTTCGCCGAACTGCCGTCGGCTGGGTCCCCCCATCGGACTTCGCCAAACATTCGGACCGGGCTCCCGAAAATCGGCAGATGGCCGAAGAGGATGCGCACACGCAGGCGGTTTGCCGTCGCAAGAGAGGGGATACCCGACAGAGCGTCTCATCGCCGGCGTGGACAAAGGCACCGGAGGGTTGAGGTCACAACTCCCGGTGCCGCCCGCTGGGTGTGCAGGCCGTTACCACCGATCTGCTGTATGAAGGCGCCGCAGCGCCCGGCGCAGTTCCTGTTGCATCTGTTCCGGGAGCGGCTCGCCGTTCGTCGTGGCGACCAGGGCGGCGCCGACGTCGTCGGAGTGCTTGTCGATCTTGCCGATGCCGCCATCGGTCGCCTCGACTTTGAAACCGATCAGATCCTCTGCGGGTTCATCATCCGTCGCCCCGGAAGCGGTCGGTACGATCGCCGCCCGGGCGGCCGGGCGCACCTGGTCATCGACAGTCCCATGGGACAACACTGCATCACCGAGCGCGCGAAGAAGGCCCACCGGGAAAGCGCGAAGCGGGCAACTCCGCACCCAGTAGCGAGAATCCGGTCATGATGCGCCTCGCCGAGGTGCCTGCAGTGACCGGCCGGACGGGCCGTGAGGGCCGGGCCGGTGGTCAGGTACTGAGCAGGCGGTCGAAGAAGGACCGGTATTGACGCAGGGCCAGGCGCAGGTCCTCGGTGGCGGCCTCCTCGCCGCGGTGCCATTGGCCTTCGAGTGCCTGTTTGCGGTCGGCGAATGTGACGGCGAGCAGTTGCATGACCTCGGCGACGAGCCCGTCTGCGGCGAGGACCGACTTCTGTGGGTCATCGACGAATCCCTGCTGGATCTCCTGCCACCTGGTACGGAGGCCTTCGCTCTCGTGGGGCCCGAGAAGCGGGACAGTATCGGGCTCCTGCGTGGACGCGTTGCGTTCGCCGGCTACGGCGTGCGGCTCGTCTCCGGCCTCGTCCGTGATTCTGGTCCTAGGCGCTGCTCGGTCGGCATTGGGGGCTGCCGTCCGGTCCTCGTCTGAGGGCTGCTGCGACGTATCGGTCTGGGGCCGGGCGATGTCCTCGGTGGACAGACTCTCTTCGACGGGTTCGGGATACTCGTCGCGTCCGGATGGCGCTTCTCTCTGCATGTCCCTTCACCTCCATGGGGTGGTAGCTGCCGCTCCCGGCCGCTGGTCATTCATCGGCGTTTCTCATCCGGCGAACCGGTGCCGTCATGCAGCAGTTCCTCGAACAGCGCCCGGTAGTGGACCATCGCGCTCCGCAGTTCCTCCGTCGAGGTGTCCCTGCCTCCGGCTCGCGCGTTGATCTCATGGGCGACGCGGTAGTGCTCCAGCGTCCGGGAGTGTTCCACCGAGAGGTCCCGCTTCTGTTGCTCGTAACTGTCGGTAGGGTAGCCACGCTCGCTCATGAGCGTGGTCACGAGCCGGTCCGCCTCACCCACGGCCCGGTCGGGACTGTCGACGAAGTGCTCCTGCACACTGGTCCAATCCCGGGCGTACCGGTCCCGAACCGTCGAGGGCAGCGGCCTGATCTCCAGAGCTTCATGCCGCTCCTCGCGCGCGCGCAGATCGCGGCCGGCCGCTCCACGGCTGTGCTTCGCCTCGACCGTGCGCTCGTACTCCGGCCCAAAACGCTCCCGCAGGTGCCGGCGCCGGGCCATGGTCCACAGGGCCAGCGCGACCAGAGCCAAGACGACCACGACAGCCACGATGATGACGATTGTCGACATCGCATCCTCCACTCATGGAAAGCGCACGCCGACAGCCAGATAGGGGCGAACGACGACCACCGCCACACATGCCGTCCCTTGACGTGCCACATTCCAGGATTCCACAAATTGCCCCTAATTGTTCTATTTGGTAAGTGGTGGGGTGAAGGCTGAAGGCCGCCGCCTCGCGCAACACCTTCGGCGCTCACCGCTCACGAGGCCCCGACTACCGACCCGGCTCTCCTGCCGCATTCACAGGGCACGCGCCTCGCCACGGACCTCGGTGAGGCTTCGCCGCCGGATGCCTCTTCTCCCCGCCGTGGGTACGCTGAGAGTGGGTGTTCTTCATGCAATCACTGACGAGGCTGCCTCTGATCGCACGGCTGAGGGGTACTCACGTGTGGCGGGCGTTCGAGCGGCTGGATGCGGTCCACTGGGCCCGGCTCGCCGCCGCCATTACCTTCACCAGTTTCGTCGCACTCTTTCCACTGATCACCGTAGGTGCGGCGATCGGCGCTGCGCTGCTGAGCGAGGACCAACTCGGGAAGCTCCAGGACAAGATTGCCGCCCAGGCGCCGGGCCTTTCCGACCTGCTGAACCTGAACCGCCTGGTCGCGCACGCCGGAAGCGTCGGGCTCATCGCGGGCGCGCTGCTGCTCGTGATCGGCATCAACTGGGTCGGCGCCCTGCGCGGGTGCCTGCGCGCGGTGTGGGAGAAGGAGCAGGACCCGGGAAACCCGATCCTGCTCAGGCTCAAGGACACCGGGGTGCTGGTCGGTCTCGGCGTGGTCGGGCTGGTCGCCATGGGCAGTTCGGTGTTCGCGAACAGTGCCGTCGGCTGGGCCGCCGACAAGGTCGGGATCGAGGGCGGGGCGGGACGGGCGCTGCTGTTCCTCGCCGGCCTGGCCATCGCCCTGCTCGTCGACTTCCTGCTCCTGGTCTACCTGCTCACCCGGCTGCCGCGGGTGCATCCCGGCCGACACGCGGTCGTGGTCGCAGGTTTGATCGGTGCGGTCGGCTTCGAGCTGCTCAAGTGGCTGCTGACCGGCTATCTGCAGGGCGTCGCGGGGAAGAGCATGTACGGCGCCTTCGCTGTGCCGGTCGCCGTCGTGCTGTGGATCAACTTCATGGCCAGGCTGCTGCTGTACTGCGCCGCTTGGACGGCGACAGCGGAGCAGTCCAGCGAGACAGCCGAGGGTGAGGGCCCGGGTCCCGGGGTCAGCCCAGCAGCCGGCGACGTATCACAGGGGGCGGCGTCCAACGACGGCGCACCAGCAGCACCGCGCCGCACGGCGCCTCCAGCGCGCGGCCCGTAATGCCGAGCGCGGTCAAGAGCGCCCGAATCCATACGTGTCTCGCCAGTCACGCTGGCCGACCCCTGGCGGGTTCCACCGCCATCACGAGAACGGCGACCGTCACCGGGCCGGGGGCGTCCGCTTCCGCCGCCGCGGTCACTGCCGTCCGGACAGCGCGGGCGACGGCGGGCGCGCGATGGCCCTCGTCGGTCGCCAGCTGGATCTCGACGTGCTGCCTGAGGGCTCGTCGCCCTACCCGATCCGGACGGGGTAAGCGAGCCCTCCTCCGGCCTGGTGTATGGGCAGCCCCGGAACTGGAGCAAGGCGAATCACGCCGGGTACGGCCATCGCCGCGTCGGCCGGCTCTGCGCCCGGTTCCCGCACGGGAACCGGGCCCGGTTACAGGTGCAGGGGGCCGGAAACCACGACGTGGGACGCTCCGGTTTCGGTGGCTGCGACCGGGGTCGGGTATTCCGGGTCCTCCAGGAGGTCCGTCACGTGCAGTCGACCTCGGTCGTCACCAGCCCGAGGCGCTCGCGGGCCGCTGCGAGCAGGGTCTGCCGCAGCTGCTGTGCGGCCTGGGGCAGGTACTGCCAGGCTGGCGCGGAGGATTCCGATGCAGCCTCCAGCGTCTGGACCCGTGAGCCGTTCGGGTCCTTTCCCAGCATTTCGCCCCGTCGATTCCGTTCTCTCGCGGTTTGCTGTCGTGGTGCGGGGAATTCCGACGCCGGTGCTCCCAGCCCGCCTGTGTACGCGGTCGCACCGTCGAGGAGATCGCCGAGGACAGTCGAGAAAGGGGCGGCCCAGGATGCATCGCGACAAGCTCGGGATCTACCTGAATGACCACTTGGCCGGTGCCACCTTCGGCATCGGGCTCGCGCAGCGCATCGCCCATCAGCACCGCCACTCGGCGCGCAGCGCCGACCTGAAGCGCATCTCCGACGAGATCGCCCAGGACCGGGAGACCCTGCTCGAACTCATGGACGCACTCGGCGTCCCCGCACGCCGTTACAAGGTCTACGGTGGCTGGGCGGCCGAGCGGCTGGGGCGCCTGAAACCAAACGGAGTCGTGTACCGGCGCTCCGGGCTGAGCACGTTCATCGAGCTCGAGACCCTACGGCTGGGAGTCGAGGGGAAGACTCTCATCTGGCGGACGCTGCTTGTCGTGGCCGCGGAGGAGCCCCGTCTGGATGAATCCCAGTTGCAGGATCTGCTGGACCGGGCGCGGGGCCAGATCGACGCGCTGGAGAAGCTGCGCCTCACGGCAGCGGCGGCGATCTTCTCTCCCGGGTGCGCAGCGTGACTTCAGGCAGTCCGTGAGACCGTCGTTGCCCGTGGTAGTCGACAGGCATGCCGATGGTGCCTTCCGATGCCGCGGACCGTTCATCATATCTGCCTCTGGTCACGCCCCGCCCCGGCGGTGAGTGCCCACCGTCGCCCCAGGGGCTTTGTGTCCTGCCCGTTCTGCTTCTTCCGGCGATGAGGTCGCCGATCCTCTGCCGGAACAGTCACGCCGCACCAGGGGCAGCACACTGGGACAGCCCGCTGAAAGAGCCGGAGTCAGAGCTGGACCCGGGCTGCCGACGACGAGTGGGTGGCGGTGTTCACGGAGTGTCGCAGTAGCCGTGACTCAACTGGGCCCGAGCAGGTCAACGCCTTCTGATTCACCCGGTCGGCCCCCTCCGATGGTCCGATCAGATGCTGGCGTAGTTGCATGGACGAGCGGGATGGCGCCCGATTCGCGGCCCGTCACCCGGCTTCGCGCCAGGCAAGCGACCCATGCCCAGCCGGGGCCATAAACCAGGGGAGAGGCCGATGTACGAGATGATCGCCGACCCTGCGACAACCGGTGCCGGAGTCATGTGGCACGTAAGGGCCAAGGGTGATGCCCGCACCACCTTGTGCGGACAGCAGGTCGCACAAACCGTGCGTACCAGGCCGGTCTCCGATGACCCGCCGACCGAACGCTACTGCTCGCCATGTATGACCGCCGTCCACGAGAGGATGCAGTCTGAGGCACGCTGATCGGGCGCACGCCCCACTGGCGTCGGGCGTCGCACAGTGCTCAGCATTTCGCTGAAAGTCGCAGTCGATTCTTCAGTGTTCAGCGCATCGCGGCCTCTCGGGGTGGCGGTCGCCGTCGTTTTGTGGATCAACCTCATGGCCAGGCTGCTGGTGTACTGCGCCGCCTAGACGGCGACAGTGACGGCGGTGCAGTCCGGCGAAACAGCCGAGGGGAGGAACCGGAGCCTGGAATCAGCCCCACAGGCGGTGACGCGCCGCAGCGGGCGACGGCCAACGGGCGTGCACGGGCAACACCGCGCCACCCGTGAGCCGAACGCGAGGCCGCGATTTCCGTGTTTGTCCTGCCGGTCATGTCGGCAGGACCTGACCCGGCTCCACCGCTGTTACGAGGACGGCGACGGTCACCGAGCCGGGGGCGTCCCCTTCCGCTGCCGCGGCCACCGCCGCACGGACGGCGAGGGAGACATCGAGAGCGCGATGAGTCTCGGCGACCGCCAGCTGGATCTGGACGTGTCTGTCTGGGGGCTCGTCGCTGTCCTCGATCCGGACGGGGCGAGCAAGTCCTCCTCTGGCCATGGGCGTGGGCAGTCCTGGAACGGGGGCGAGGCGGGTCACGCCGGGGACAGCGATGGCAACGGTGGCCAGCTCCGCTGCCGGGTCCCGCACCGGCACCGGCCCGGGCGACGGGTGCCCGGGCTTGGTGACCGCGACGTGCGAGGCACTGGTTTCTCCGGCTGCACTTTCGGAGGCTTCGGCCGCGGTCGGCTGCTGCGCCGACGCCGCAACCTCCAGCAGATCCGTCACATGCAGATCGACCTCGGCCACCACCAGCCCGAGACGTTCGACAGCCGCTGCGAGCAGCGTCTGCCGCAGCTGCTCCGCGATCTGGGGCAGCGGCTGCCGTGCCGGCGCCGAGAATTCCGCCTCGATCCGCAGCGGTCCGGGCGGCAGTGCGGTCCAGGGTGCCGGAATACTTGGCTCCGGCGCTGCTTCCGGGTCAGCCAGGCGGATCCGCAGCGTGCCCGGCCGAATCCCGGATACTCCGGAGGGTGCGCGGCTCAGTACTCCGCTGGCCGCTTGTTCGGTGATCCAGGACCCGTCCTCGGGGCCGCCGAGCGGCAGTAGTCGGCCCAGGCCGAGTTGCTGCCGTACGGCCTTGGCCCATCCGTCATCCGTCATCGTCTCTCACCCCTTCTCTTACCGCGTTCTTTCGCTGCCGTGCTGTGCCCAGACTGCCGGAACTACCCTGTTGCGGCTGCTCATGCCGCCTGTTCGGTGGGGCGGTCCCACGCCTGCCGCATGCCTGGAGCCGTGTCAGCGAAACGGACTTAAGGTGGAAAAGCGGACGGCAGGTTCCTCTCCTCGGAAGGGACGACCGGCTATGACCGATACCGGACAGCAGAACCGGCCCGAGAACTCCGGCGCCGAGTTCACGGGGGACAACCTCAGGAAGAACGTCGGCGCGAAGCGCGGCGGCGAGCCCGGCACCCGGGGCCGGACCACCATCGCCGACGGTGTAGTCGAGAAGATCGCCGGAACGGCAGCCCGTGATGTGGTCGGTGTCCACGCGATGGGCAGCGGAATCTCCCGGGCCTTCGGCGCCGCGCGGGAACGCGTACCCGGCACCACCAAGTCCGTCTCGCGCGGGGTCAAGGTCGAAGTCGGCGAGACACAGACGGCCATCGATCTGGCGATCGTTGTCGACTACGGCGTCTCCATCACGGATGTGGCGGGCGCCGTGCGGGAGAGTGTGATCTCCGCCGTCGAGTGGATGACGGGCCTGGAAGTCGTCGAAGTCAACGTGGCGGTCAGCGACGTGAAGCTTCCCGACGAGGAGGACGAAGAGGAAGAGCCGTCACGGCTGCGGTAGCCGACCGGCGGTACAAGAAGGAGGGCACGATGAGCATGGCCGTGGTGGGCTTGGTTGCCGGGATGGCGCTCGCCTTCGCCGGGTATTTCGGCGGCTTCGGGGCTTTTCTCTTGGTGGCGGCGCTGGGCGCCGGCGGATTCGTCGCCGGGCGGTTCCTGGACGGTGACCTGAAGCTCGGCGGCTTCTCCCGAACCCGCGAGCGCGTCGACCGGCGACGGTGACCAGTGCCCCAGACCGAGGCCACGGCCAAGGCGGTGCCGGCAGGCGGCCGCGGTGCGACTAGTGTCGCCGATCGGGTCGTCGCGAAGATCGCCTCCCAGGCGGCTCGCGAGGCGCTGCGCGGATTCAGCGAGTCCGCCCATCTCGTCCCTCCCGGCCGTTCGAAGCCGCACGCGACGGTATCGGTTCGGCCCGCACCTGAACGCGAAAGAGCTTCGCGAGGCGCTGCCGACACGGGCGCCGCCGAGCGGAGGACCGTGCTCGGTCAGGCGCGGGTGCACATCGCGGTGGAGCTGGGCTACCCGTCCGACATCGGCGCGCAGTGCGGTGCGGTCCGCCGCGCAGTCGCCGAGAAGGTGAGCGGGCTGACAGGCATGGACGTGCACACAGTCGTGGTCTCGGTCGAACAGCTGCATTCAGCGCACACGCGGGGCATGAGGCGGGGGAGGACGAGATGAGCGAACAGGAGCCGGAGCCGGCAACCCAGCGTGTGCCGGCCATCTACCCCGATCTCCCTTCCGGAATGGGGTGCTCGTCCACCGCGGCGGGCACGCCCGGACCGGGCGCGACGGTAGGCGCCGACTCCGGTCGGCACGTGCACCGGTTCTGGTCCGCGCGACGCGTGCCCGCGACGGTCGTGGCCATGCTCGCGGCAGCGGGCATGGGGCTCTTCCTGTACGACGTGGCCGCCGTACGGACTGGCCGGTCCGCGATGCGCTGGCGGCGAAGGCTCGCTGACGAACCGGCGACCCGGCCCCTCGACACGTGCTTTTCCGTCGCCCTGGTCGGGTCGACGGGGCGGAGTGGTCAGTGCTTGAAGGCGTCCTTGATCTTCGCCCCGGCCTGCTTGATGTTGCCCTTGACCTGGTCTCCGCGGCCCTCGGCCTGCAGGCGCCGACTGCCGGTGGCGCGGCCGGTTGTCTTCTTGGCACCGCCCTTCATCGCTTCGGCTTTGTGCGCGATCTTCTTCGCGATACTCATGGGGAGCCACCCTGGGTGAGTTGTCTGCTGGGGTTCGGTGGGAGGAGTATCCGTGGCGCTGGCCGGTCAGCGTTCTGCGTGTGCGGCAGCACGTCTACTGGGGGGCGGATCGGTGCCCGAACAAGTGCAATCTGCTGCGACGACCGCCGTCCGGGGTGAGAGTGCGATCACCGTGGGGTGAGTTCCCCCGCGCGTTCGCGTCCTCCGCGCGGGCGGGCTCGCGTCCGTCGACCAGGTCGTCGCGGTCCCTCCCGGCAGAGGCCGTTTCGCCGCGGGACTGCTTGACTCCGCGGCGCGAGACGCTGCCTCGGCGAGAAGGGCGTCCGCGTGCACCGGTCAAGAGCAGGATCAGCCCGAACAGGGCCGCCGCTCCGACGATGATGCCGTACAGGAACAGCGTGCCGGTGGAGCCGGTCATGCCGTGGCCGAATACCGAGAACCCGCCGGTGAGTTCATGCCCGCTGGCGCTGTTGGTGAGAACACCGGCCACGCCGACGACTACCGCGGCGATCAAGATGATGAGTCCGAGGATGACGATCATGATGCGCTCCGGGGTCTACCTGGTAATTACAGTAGAACCGCAGCGCCCACGAAGCCACCGCGACAGGGACGGCAGGATCCCCGGGGACTGGTGGCCCACTCGCTGGGGACCATCGACCGCGATGCCGCTCGGCCGCGACCTAGCCAACTTCCGGGCACTCAGGTGTGGGTTTGCGCTGAGGCGGGCCGGGGACCCTGGGTAGGGGGATTACTCCGCGAGATCGGAGGACATCATGATCATCCTTGGAGTCATCCTGCTCGTCATCGGTTTCCTGGCCAACATCGCCATCCTGTGGACCATCGGGATCATCCTGCTCGTCATCGGGGCAATTCTGTGGATCCTGGGATCGCTGGGACACGCGGTCCGTGGACGACGGCACTACTGGTAGACGGCCTAAGTGCGGATCATCCCGATCCGTTCCACGCACGACCCGCCGCGAGGTATCCGGCGACAGGACAAAAAGGATCTTGCGAAAGAAGCGCCCCACTACGCCGACGCCGGTATCCGTCCTGTTCGGCAGGCTGAGGCTGACACCAGCTACTGCTGCGCGGCGGACGGAATTCCGCCCCCGCGGTTGGGTGACGATTCCGTTGCACCTAATCCCAGCGTCGTCGTTGGAAGGGCATGGACTTGTACCGCGGCCGTGAATCTGCTCTGATGACCGGCCCATGCCTATGGGCGCGTACCGGCTTGAGGCCAACGTCTGGCCTGTCCGTGGCCGGGTACCGCTCATCCGTTTCGCCCACGCGCAGGCGATTCGCGCCGCTTCACGAAGATCATTTCACTGAGAAAATCTCACTCCGTATGCCGGTGGAGGCGGCAATCCGAACGCGGTACCCAGGAGTCAGTCGTCCGATTGCAGTGGAGTCGACACCGACCTAGCGGTTAGATCCTCAGGCTTATCCGACAAAGACGGCATAAATTCCTATGCCGTCTTCCCGTTGATGGCCTCGAATGGAGGATTCATGTCGGCGATGACCGGTACTCAACCCATGCAGCAGGCCGGCCCGCAGACGGGTGGTCAGCAGCAGCTCGCCCAGGTGGTCCAGCAGGTGATCCAGCAGGCCTGTCAGCAGGCGAGCCAGGAGGTCGCGCAGCGAGTGGAGCAGACCTTCCACCAGATCCAGCAGATCAAGCAGCAGCTCCAGCAGCAGGGCATGGCCCAGCAGGCGCACCCGTACCTCGCTCTCGCGCTGCACCGCTCGCTGCAAACCGGCATCCAGCATGCGGTGGAACAGTCCGTGCAGCAGGCGCTGCCGACGGCGATCGTGGCGCTGCTCCAGCAGGGCCAGCAGGGCCAGCAGGGTGGTGGGTTCGGTCAGCAGGGCCAGCGGCCTGGCTTCGGCTACGGCCAGATGGGTCAGCAGCCGTTCGGTATCGGCTGACGCCTGGGCGGCGCGATGCAGTGTGCCCGGAACAGTTCCCGGGCACACCGCATCACCGTGGAAGCGCGAGCCTCCCCCCTGCCACCGGATCAGGAGCACAAGTACGACGTAGGCGTGGTGAAGGTGGACGTGATGGTCAAGGGCAGGCCCGAAAACAGCAGCGAGAGCCGGGCCGAGGGTGCTTGCCATCACAAGAGTTGGGATACTCGACGGAGCGTCCCATGGCCAAGCGCGGACAAGTGCACCGGGGGGTTGAGCTCACAGCCCCGGTGCCGTCCGCTGGGCGCGCGTGCCGTCATCTCCGGTCTGCCGCGTGAAGGCGCCGCAGCCCCCGGCGCAGCTCCCGCTGTATCGGTTCCGGGAGCGTCTTGTCCCTCGTCGTGGCGACCAGGGCTGCAGCCACGTTCCGGAGTTTGACGTTGCAGTGCTGCGATACGTCCACCAGCAGGTCCCAGGCCCGCTCGCTGGAACACGGTGCCAGGGCCATCACCATGCCGCGCGCTTGGTCGATCACCGCTCGGCTCGCCAGCGCCTGCTCCAACTGCTTGTTCTTGGCGCGCAGTTCGACGACCTCGGCCAGCAAAGCCGCATCCCTCGCCGAAACCACAGCCGTCAACAGAGGCTGTTCTTCATGGGGCGTGGTCAGCTGGTGCATGGTGCGTACCTCACAACGCAGTCCTCGCAACGCAGTCCTCATGTCCATGGGCGTTCAGCGGCGCGCCAGCTGCCTCTCCCCGGCTGCACCGGGCTGGTAGGGCAGGCCGTAGTGTTTGAAGATCGCTTCCTCCTGCCCGGCGGGCAGCACGTCGTCGGTGCCGATCGAGGGAGCTTGCTTCACCAGCGTTCTGACATAGCCGACCTTGAGATAGCCCGGCCCGGCGATCGCGTCCTCGATGGGGACGAAGAGCAGACGGTGCCGGGTGGGCAGTCCGGTCCGTACCGTGGCCATGGCCGGTTCATCGGTGGTGGTGTCCACATAGACCGCTTCGAGCACACCGATCTTGTGGCCCTCGGTGTCGACGACGTCGCGGTTGCGCCATTCGCGGACGTCGGCTGCGTGAATCATGACCTTCCCTTTCCGGACGGCTCATCCGCCGGTGGTGAGTCGCACCCCCGGTCTTCCGCGTAGAGCCGCCGCAGTGCGCGCCGAAGCGCCCGCTGCATCCGCCACGAAAGCGGCTCCCCCTCCCAGGCGGCGACCAGAGCCGCAGCCACCTCCGGAAGTTTGGTGTTGCACTGCCGCGAGATGTCCATCAGCAGGTTCCTGGCCGGCCCCCGGCGGCAGGGGGCCAGGATCATCACCATGCCGCAGGCCTGGTCGACGACCGCACGGGCGGCCAGCGACCGCCGCAGCTGATCGATCTCAGCGCGCAGCGCCACGACATCCTGACCCGCCGAGTTCTCTACCGAGGCCTCGGCTCGCAGATCCCACCAATCCTCTGGGAGCATGGTTGTGCGATGCATGGCATCTACCTCTCCACGATTTCCACGCATCCGGCGTGGCTGAAGCCGCCCCGGAACCTCTGGATGTCAGGCAACTTCACAGGTCACCCGCGGCGTTCGCGGTCCCGCCGGTCCTCGCCCCTCCAGCGCGCCCGGTGCTGACGGCTGTAGCGACGGTCCCAGCGGTCCTGACGATCCCGGCGGTTCTCGTAGTCCCGGTACTCCCCGAGATCGGACCCGTCACCACGGATCCAGCCCCCGCCACCACCGCGGCCATACCGGGTGGCGCCGAAGACCAGCACGGCCGCGGCCACCCACCAGAGGGGATTGAGGAAGCCGAGGCCGAACAAGACCACGATCAGGACGAGAAGCAGAACGAACACGGCGGGCCTCCCCGGGAGCGGAACCAGGCATCACTGCCGGGGACTGGGGCCTGTGCGAACAGCGTAACCCTGCCCAGAGGTTGCGGATAGCGCCCCATGTAACGGTCTTCTACCTGGTGCAGATGGCCACTTGCCGTCTGTTCAGGGAGTGCGGCGAGGGCTACCGTGCACGGTACGGCCCGAGCCCCCGGCAGCGTCGATCACCTCTCGCGCTCCTTCGAGGGCGCACCTCGCGCATCGGTGCCGGAACCTGCCCCGCCACCAACGGGCCGCTCCCGCACTCGCCGTCGCTACGCGATCCTGACGCAGCCTCGATGCGCCCCAAGCGGGCACCGTCCATCTGCTGCCCGCCGCGCCGCACACATTTCACGACAGGCGACACACATGTACGCGCTGATCGTTCCGGCTTCGACGCCCTTCGTCCTGCTCGCCACCGTGCTGGCCCTGTCCTGGTGGGAGGACCGCATCCTGCCGGCGCCGCCGGCCGAGCCGGTCGACGCTCCCGCCGAGGCTCCGTTTGCCCCAGCGGCCCCTGCCCAGCTCGCAGAACTCCCCCGTGCCGACACTACGTTGACAAGGGAAGTTGCCAGGCGTTGACTGACAGCACGGCGTAGGGCTATGCCGCTCCGGATCACTCGGGGCGACGCATTCCACCTTCCCGCTTCGCCCAGACCCCGCGGAACACAGGAAATCCCCGCGATCTGGAGGCCCGGCGATGATCCTATGGATTCTTCTCTTTCTGCTGATCCTGGTGGTGTTCGGGTTCGGCTTCACCATGCAGGCCCTTTGGTGGGTCGCCGCCGTCCTGCTGGTCGTCTGGCTCGTCGGCTTCGCGATGCGCGGACGCGGCGGGGGCAGGCGTGGCGGTGGCGGCCGCCGGTACGGGCGCAGTCGCGGGTAGTCCACACCAGGCGCTCTCCCGCCCGCGGGAATGGCGGCTTGTACGGCAATCACGCGCGGGAGCCCATCCAGCGAATGAGCAGAGGACAACCATGAGCGTCGGACAGACGATCAAGCACAAGACCCAGGCATTCAAGGGCCGGGTCACCGAACGCATCGGCCGGACCACCCGCAACAGGCGACTGCAGCGCGAAGGCAGGACCGACCAGATCTCCGGAAACCTGAAGCAGTCCGGCGACAAGGCCAAGGACGCCTTCAGGCACTGACCACAAACGCCCCGGGTGGTGCCCACGTCGCGTGGACACCACCCGGCAGGCCAACGCGGAGTCAGCCGACAGGAATTGATGGGGACGGTAATGAAGCCAAACAACCTACGAGCCGAGAGCCAGAGAAGGCCGCCATGCTCACCATCGTGATCATCGCCGTGATCGTCATCGCGGCGGTCACCGTCCTCATCGTCGGACGTGGACGCATCCGCGACGGCGGCGGGCGCGGGCTCAAGCACCGCTTCGGACCCGAGTACGACCGTGCCGTCGCCGACCACAACGGCGACACCAAGGCTGCCGAGCAGGAACTCGGCGAGCGCGTCAAGCAACACGGCTCCCTCGTGGAGCAGCCGTTGTCGCCCGAGGCCCGCGCGCAATACAGGGCTCAGTGGGCCGACATCCAGGAACAGTTCGTCGACTCGCCACAGAAGGCCGTCACCGCGGCCGACGCACTCCTTGCAGGCCTGGCGAGGGACCGCGGCTTCCCCGACGGCGAACAGTTCGAGGAGCAACTCGCTGCTCTTTCTGTCCACCACGCCGCCCATGTCCACGGCTACCGCTGCGTGCACGCAGCGGCACACGGCCAGGGCGACACCGAGGACATGCGGGAGGCCATGATCGAGGCCCGAAGCCTCTTCGAGACGTTGGTCACCGAACAAGCCGGCGACTTCGACCGGCACCGCCCGCCGTCCCCCGACGGCAACGGCCACGCCCCGTGGGCACTGAACCGACGCCACGCGAAGGGAAGCAGCACCTGATGTCGCACAACGCCGAACACGCACGGCACCCCCAGCCCGGAGGCACGGATCCCGCGCCCCAGCGCACCCCGCAGACCCAGCGGGCCTCTCAGACACCTCCCACCCAACCCGCTCACACACCGCGTGAACCCGCCACCAACGCCGACCGCCCCAGCCCCAGCCCCGATCGCAAGCCGGTCGCGGAGCTGCTCCCGCAGGGCGAACATGACAAGCTCACCCTGCGCCTCCAACAGGCCCTCAACACCTTCGTCGACAGCCCACGCCAGGCCGTGGAGGAAGCCGACAGTGTCTTCGACGAAGTCGCCACCCACTTCACGAGCACCCTCACGGAGCAGCGGCGCGTCCTGCGATCGGGCTGGCAGGACCAGGAAACAGATACGCAGACCGAGGAACTACGGCTCGCGCTCAGGTCGTACCGGGAGATCACCGAACGGCTGCTGCACATGTCAGCACCCGCCAGCCAGTAACACTGCCCTCCCCGCAGGAAACACAGCCGCCGCAGGGAACCGGTGCATGCATCACACCGGTGACTGCGGCGGCTGTGTTCTGGAATCAGGGGGGAGCCGACCGGTCACCCGCATCGCAGTCACGGTCGGCAACTAGGTTCGGCACGACGGGCATCACTCCTGACTACTTGCGCCCACTTGGCCTGCTCTGGTCGGCGGTCCCAGGGCCGCACGGGCCTCGGACCGTGCGGCGTGCCGCCTGACGAGCTGCGGCAACAGCCCCCACAGACCGCTGCACACAGCAGCGTCGCGCTCCCCGCCATCATGCCCTCGACCCGGCCGAGCACCACGTCCACGACGAGCAGCACGGAACCGGCGAGAGCCAGCATCAAGACGCTCATACCCGCCCCCTCGAGCCGTGGAGAGGTCCGCACGATCTCGGGCTTGGCCCCGCGCTGAAACAGCGTGCGGTGCAAGGCAGCCGGTGCAGTGAACAGGGCCGCCGCGAGCACCGCGCGCAGCAGAGTGGTGATGTACATGGTGCGCTGCGCCGTATCGAGCGTGGGGAAGCGGGCGGTGAAGGCCAGCGTCAGCAGAAACGCGAACAGGATCTGCGCGCCGTAATTGCGGTCGGCCAGCTCCAGTGTCGTCTCCTCGCGCGGGGTACGGGAATTCTCCTCAGCCATATCCTGGCAAGCTACTCGAAGGCTGCGGAACGACCCCCCGGCCGGACAGAGCGTCCCGCGCTTCTTGAGGTGGCTGCGTGCCGGCCCCAAGAGGCGTCCGAAGCGGCGAACGCCTCAGTTCCGTCAGGGCAGTTCAGCCGGTCGGTACGGCGAAGCGCAGGATGCGGCCCCAGGTGGAGCCGTACTGCCGCCACAACGGGCCGGTGACGTACGGGATGCCGTACTTCTCGCAGAGTTCGCGCACCTGCGGGGCGATCTCCGCATAGCGGTTGCTGGGCAGATCGGGGAAGGCATGGTGCTCGATCTGGTGGCCGAGGTTTCCGCTGAGGATGTGGAAGAGCGGACCGCCCTCGATGTTGGCGGAGCCCTGGATCTGGCGCAGATACCACTCGCCGCGGGTTTCGCCCTCGATGCGCTCCCCGGAGAAGGTCTGGACGGCCCCGGGGAAATGGCCGCAGAAGATGATGGTGTGGGTCCACACGTTGCGCACCGTGTTGGCGGTGAGGTTCCCGAGCAGGCAGGGCAGCGCGGACGGGCCCGCGAGCAACGGGAAGATCACATAGTCCTTGGCTAGCTGGCGGGTGGCCTTGGCAAGAAACCCGCTCACGTCGTCCAGGAAGGAACGCCACGACTTGCGACCGGCGGCGACGGCATCGGGCTCCAGGTCGTACAGCGCGATGCCCCACTCGAAGAGCGGCGCGAGGAGGAAGTTGTAGAACGGCTGGGCCAGATGGCGCGGACGCCAGGCCTGCTCGGCGCTCATCCGGAAGACGACGTACCCGAGGTCGCGGTCGAGGTCCACGACGTTGGTGTACGTGTGGTGCAGGTGGTTGTGGGTGTGCTTCCAGGCCTCGGCGGGCGTGAGGAAATCCCACTCCCAGGTTGTGGAGTGGATGGCCGGGTCGCCCATCCAGTCCCACTGACCGTGCAGGATGTTGTGGCCCAGCTCCATGTTCTCCAGGATCTTGGCGAGGGAAAGCATGGCCGTGCCCGCCGCCCAGGCAGGCGGAAATAGCGAGACGGCGAGGGCGAGCCGGCCTCCCGCTTCCAGACCGCGCTGGGCGGCGATCACGGTACGGATGTAGTGCGCGTCGCCAGCGCCGCGCGCGGCGATGATCTCGGAGCGGATTCGGTCGAGTTCCTTGCCGAACTCCTCGCCGACGGTGGTCTCAGGGGGTGCGAGAGCAGTTGCAGTCACAGGGGACTCCTCGTGTGGCTGGGCATCGGGGGCCAGCGGCCGGTTGCCGCCGAAACGAGAGGGAGATCTGGGTCAACTGGCTGGCTTCGTCGTGAAGTTCGGATCACGTCAAGATTGGTTCGATGCCCTGACACCGAATTGGGACGCGGTGCATCGCCGCAGCCGAGACAGCGTTGACGATTGCCGGAGGTCGAGTCCTGCCTCGCCGAATGGGAATGCGCGAAGGCGCTGCCGAGACCTGCGTGCACCACGCGCCTCCCTGGGGCGGAGCAATTGAGCTGCTGCCGGGGGCTCGGGCCTCACCGGGCAGCCTAGTGCCGCCCTCTGCTCTGCGAACAGTGCCCCTGCGCCCAACCCCCGGAGGGAGAAGGATTGATCACGTCGTCGTGCCGCGATCGTTCACCAGCTCAAGTGGCCTTTCACCCACATCTAGCCAGGATGCCCCGGCCTTCAGGCTGGGGAGGAATGGCTTCCTCGGTCTTGCGGCGCGGAGCGCCGCAGCATCGCTGCGCAGCACAAAGCCCCCAGGGCGGCCCCGAGTTGACCTACTTTGTTCGGGCTTACTAGGGTCAGCTGTGTGAAGATTGTTGCGCAGGTGAAATTGCGGCCCCGGTCGGCTTATGACGCCGACACGCTGGCCGCGACCCTGCGTGCCTGCAACCGAGGTGCCAACTGGGTCTCCACGGTGGCGTTCAACAAGGGCCTCAAGCGCCGCAACGAGTTGCAGGACGAGGTGTACTACGACCTCAAAGCCACCTTCGATCTGTCGGCGCAACCGGCGGTGCGAGTGGTGAAGAAGGTCGTGGACGCCTACGCGACGATGGCCGGGAACATCAAGGCCGGCCACCTGACCGGCAAGGCCAGGCGCAAAGCGGAGTCCAAGCCGATCGTCTTCCGCGAGGACGCGGCCCAGCCGTTCGACGACCGGTGCCTTACCTGGAACCTGGACGAGAAGACCGTCTCCATCTGGACCGTCGCGGGCCGGATCAAGGGCGTGCCGTTCGTGTGCTCGCCCGAGGCACTGAAGATGCTCCAGTACCGCAAGGGCGAGTCCGACCTGATGCTGCGTGACGGGACGCTCTATCTCGTCGCCACCATCGACCTGCCCGAACCCGCAGCGTATGAGCCTGACGGCTTCCTCGGCGTGGACCTCGGCATCGTCAACATCGCCACCACGTCGGACGGAAAGATCATGTCCGGGCGGAAGGTGAACCGCTACCGGCGGCGCATGAACCGCCTGCGCCAGAAGTTGCAGGCCAAGGGCACCAAAAGCGCCAAGCGCAGGCTGAAAGGCATCCGCCGCCGCGAGGCCCGGTTCGCCGCCGACACCAACCACCACATCGCCAAGACAATCGTCAAGACCGCTGAACGCACCTCGCACGGGGTCGCCCTGGAAGAGCTGAAGGGCATCCGGCAGAGGGTCACGGCCAAGAAGGAACAGCGGTACCGGCTGCACTCGTGGGCCTTCGCCCAGCTCGGCGCGTTCGTCGAGTACAAAGCACGGCGGGCAGGTGTGCCCGTGGTCTTCGTCGACCCGCGCAACACCTCCCGCCAGTGCTCCGAGTGCTGGCACACCCACCGCACCAACCGGGTGTCCCAGGCCTGGTTCGCGTGCCGCTCCTGCGGAGTGGTGATGCACGCGGACCGCAACGGCTCCCGCAACATCGCCCACCGTGGCGAGGCTGTGTGGCAGCGGGGCGCAGTCAACCGCCCCAACACCGTCAAGGTGTAGGACGTAGGCCAGACGCCACAGCCAGTGGCGGACAGGACTTACAAGCCTCGGGCTTCAGCCCGAGGTAGTTGACAGCGAGGCTTCATGACGCGGGGACGGCATAGCTGGGTGAGGCGCGGACTGACTGTCATCGTCGTCCGCTCAGTCGGCCATCCTGATAGGCCGACGATGTGAAGCCGCCCTGTTGCGGGTCGGCGAGCTGCGTCAGTGCGTGTACCGCTGCGTCCATTCTGTTTGGGGAGTCCATGCCGGCAACCCATGTCACCATCTGCTGCTCCAGCGTTGGCCACTCCCCAATGTGGTGAACGCGCCCCTGCTCGTAGAGCTGGGCGATCGGCTCCGCCCTCAACCTCTTGCCGTGCTTGGCGGTGACCGGCAGGACCGCGGGCATCGCCATGTTCTCGGTGCGCTGCTCACGCTGGAGTTCCTGCCAGGCCTGTTGGAGGATTTGGCGGCTCATGTCGCCGCCGTAATTGCTCTCCACCACGATGGCGTCCGCGCGCAGCTCGATCGCGAGAAGGCAGGTCTCACGGCCCCAGGAGTCGGCGCCACGGTTGCCGGAGCGGTCGTCAAGGACGTACAGGTGGCCGTCGCGGGCGGAGGCTGCGGCGACGATGCCGGTTTCGTCGCCGACCGCGGACTCTCCGCCCGCCGGGTCGACCGCAACTACGATGCGCGCCAGGTCGATGCCGCGGAATTGAGCTGCGCTGATGCGGGTTGTTGCTGGTCCACGGCCATTGCCACACGCCGCCGTCCTGCAGGCGCGGCTGCTGCATGTAGAGGCTCCACCAGACCCGCTCGCCCACGGAGCGCCGAATCTCGGCGAGCGCGTCGGTGTCGTACCGTTCCGGCCCTCAGCACCCTCACCGCCGCCATCAAGGCCCCTCGTCCTGAGCCTCATATCCCCGGCACGCTCCGAGCGGAGGCGTTCCGGTGCCGGGTGGAAGGCACGGACGGCCTTCCACCTGGCGTGATCCATACACAAGGCGCACGGGCGGCGTGGGAACGTGGGCGACATTCCGCTCCCCGCACCGGCTCCATAAATGACCGGGCTTACCGCACTCGGCAGTCGGCGCTGGGCCATTTGAGGCCGGGCACCCTGATCGTGCGAATGGCGGACGTAGTTCACGAAGGCGGTGGATCGCCTTGTGGATGTCGCCGCGTTACGCAGCGATTCGGTAGGGGGCACAGTCGTCGTCATCCATGAAGGTGCCCAATTCCGGTGTCCCCCAGGAACATAAAAGTACCTTTTGTAACCCTCGTCGCGCTCCTGCAGTGGACTTACTCACCGGGCGTCAACGCACCGGTCGAAGCGCTCGTTCTGCGCACAGGGCAGAAACTACCGGGCACTGCAGGCGGCGCATTCCCGCCTCAGCGCCTCCGGCACTGTTCCCACCTGCCGCGCCAGCGCCGCACCCTCACTCACCGAAGGGATATGCCCAGCAATGGATGGGCTCAAGGAAACGGTGAGCCTCGCCGCCATCGACTACAAGATCGGTCCCTATCAGGAAAGGCTATCCGCATGAAGAAGAATCACCCTGGGACGCGAGGGGCTCGAGGTCTCTCGTCTGGGCCTCGGCTGCATGGGCATGTCCGGGGGCTACACCGGCGCCGGTACTGACGACCCCGGGTCGATCGCCACGATCCACCGCGCCATGGAGCTGGGCGTCACCTATTTCGACACCGCCGAGACCTACGGTCCGTACACGAACGAGGAGCTGCTCGCCAAGGCGTTCGCCAGCCACCGCAACGAGGTGGTCATCGCCACCAAGTTCGGTCAGATCAACCACCTCGTGCCCGAGAAGAATGGGTTGCCGGTCCTCGGGCTGAACGGCACCCCCGAGAACGTGCGGCGGTCGGTCGAGGGCTCGCTGCGACGCTTGAACACCGACTACATCGACCTCTACTACCAGCACCGGATAGACCCTGGGACGCCGATCGAGGACACGGTCGGGACGCTTTCCGAGCTGATCGAGGAAGGCAAGATCCGCCACTACGGTCTGTCGGAGGCGGCGCCCGCCACCATTCGGCGTGCGCACGCCGTGCACCCGATGACCGCCATCCAGACCGAGTACTCGCTGTGGACGCGCGACCCCGAGGCCGAAGTGCTCCCCACCCTGCGCGAGCTCGGCATCGGCTTCGTGCCCTACTCGCCGCTCGGCCGCGGCTTCCTCACCGGCACGATCCGCTCGCTCGACCAGCTCGACGCCGACGACTGGCGTCGGTCCAACTCGCGCTTCGAGGGGGACAACCTGGAGGCGAACATCCGGATCGTGGAGCAGGTGGACGACGTCGCCAAGCAGCTCGGCGCGACCCCCGCTCAGGTTGCGCTCGCGTGGCTGCTCGCGCAAGGCGACGACATCGCGCCCATTCCGGGCACGCGCCGGGTCGCCAACCTGGAGCAGAATGTGGTGGCGGACGAGCTGGTGCTCTCGACCGAGCAACTGAAGCAGCTGTCCGAGGTGGTGGCACCGGTCGGCGACCGGTACGCCGACATGAGCCGCATCAACCGATAGTCCACACCGGTTCGGAGGGTTCCCGGCTCGCGTGAGCCGGGAACCCTTCGTCTGGGGCATGCACACACTGAGGTACGGTCACGTACTTCTCCGCTCAGGTCCGCCTGGGAACTGGGCCCTTGGTCTACGCCCTGCTCGGACTTCACAAGCCGATGGCGAGGCGCTCAATCCTCCCTAGCTCCCACAGCTCGCCGACCACGCTTCGGGAGTCTCGTACCGTTCCTAAAGACTGAGCATGAGTTGCACATGTTCAGCCGCGTGCCCCGAACGGTGTTGGGCACACTGGTCCCCCGTATTCGCTCCGCATCCGGTCCCAGCGCATCGTGTGCGTGGTCCGGGAATGCGGGGGCGGAGTTCCTCGCACCCATGAGCACGCCGGTCGGCCTGGACGGTCCGATGCCCCACACGATCGCTCTGGTCGTGTGGGGGCGGTACCGTCCGACGCCGGATCGGGTGCCCTTGGGCGCGTCGTCCAATCGCGATGCTCGCCGCATCGTGACGGGTGGTCTTGCGTTTGCTGCTGGTGAGCGGGTTCTGCCAGTGCTGGGCGCCCCACTTGGAGGTGTAGGCCGGGTCCACAGCGATGATCGCGATACCGGCGGCGTCGGCCATAGACGTCAGCCGGGCGCGCAGTTTACCCGTGGGCATGCCCGAGATGAGCTGGCGGAACCGCTTCTTGCGGCCATGCTTCTCGCGCGTCTTTTCCGCACCGAAGTCCAGGTCCTCAATCGCGACAGTGCGCACGCCGCAGGTCTTGGCCCAGTTCAGCAGCCGGGTGAGGGTGTGCCGGACCTGCGCGTCGCGATGTTCCGCGGTGCCGGACAGGTCGTAGAAGAAGCGGCGCGGCTGGCCGATCGGGTTGCCGTGGATATCGAGGCGCCATGCGGCGATGTGGTCAGCGTTGGTGTCGACGCCGATCACGCCTTCGGCGAGCGCGGCCTCGATGGGGATGGTCTTGGTTGGCTGATACTGCCAGGAGGCGGTCAGGTACCAGCGCCCGCGCGCCACGTCGTAGTGGATGCGGTAGGCCACAGCCCGGTTCGCTTCGATCCGGTTGGCCCATTCCTGCCCCCGGTGCGGGAACCGCACCCTTGCAGCGAAGACGTACCGGCCATGCTTTGCGTTCGCTAGATGAGCCAGCGGGGCCGGGAGCTTGATACTCACCTCGCCGTCCGGGGTGACGCGGATCGTCTCGTTCCCGCACCGCTTCCCGGACTCGCCATCCGCCTGGATGAACCAGCGCTCGGCCTCCCACCGCTGCCGCCATCCGGTCTCGGTGAGCTGCGCGGCCCCCAGGTTGTGCCGGGCACGGGCCAGACGCTTGCCTCCGCGCACGACGCGAACTCGTCCAGCCTCGCGGTCGGTCCGCTCGCGTTCCAGCCGGTCCTCAAGCACCTGCAAACGCCGGGCCTTGGCGAACCACTCCTGCTTACTGCGGTATCCGCCCGGAGCCTTCTTGCTGCCCTTCTCCCCGATCGGCAGGGACAGCCGATGCCGGATGGTCTTGATGCCGGCTTCAAGGTTCTGGATGTGCGCGAGCTGACAGCGGCGAGCGAGCGCCCACTGATCATGCGTGGCTTTGGTGATCGCCCCCGCCCACCGCGACGACGATTGCGAGGTCAGCTCCCGCTTCCGCGCCGCCCACGTGTCCGTGGAATGCTCCAGCCCATCGCGACAGCGGGCCGCGAGGTCCTTCGACGCGAGCGAACCCAGATGTAGCCCGACCAGGCACAACACCTTGTCATCCTCGGCCGTGAGGCCCTTGAAGCGGTCGCGGATCGCCACCCCGGACGGGCCGAGAGCAACGAACGGCGGATCGATCGGGCGGAGCTCAGCCACGCTTGGCGGCTTCCAGCGCCTTGCACGCCCTGTTCTTCGCCGACCTGCGCCCGTACAGGCGGGCACAGAACGAGGTCAGGACCTCCACCATGTCCCGCACGAGGTCGTCTTCAACTTCACCGTCGGTCAGGACCACCAAGCGGCGGCCGTGGGCGGACAGTGCGGCCTCGACGAGTTCGACGTTCATGCGGCCCAGTCGGTCCTTGTGTTCCACGACAACCGTGGTCACGTCCGGGTCGGCCAGCAGGCGGCGGGCCTTGGAACGGGCACCGCTCATGCCCGAGGCGATCTCGGACTCCACGCGCACCACCCGGTGACCGGCCTTCGCCGCCCACTCCGACAGCCGAGCAACCTGACGCTCCAGATCCGCCTTCTGATCGTGGGAGGAGACGCGGGCGTACAGGCCGATCCCGCCAACCGCCTCGGGTGCGGTGTTGGCCTCGACGTTCACCAGGATCGTGCGCGGCCCGACACGTTCAGCAGGCACCGGCAAAGTGCCGTTACGGAACCAGCGGTAAGCGGTATGGGGACTGATCCCCTGCGCTCGCGCCCACTCCGTAAGGTTCATGCCAATACACTAATACATAGTCTTACACACTCACACACACTCCAATGCCAGCAGTTCTCAACCCCTCGCAAGAGCGCTGGCAGTCGGGCCCGACCGCTTCAACCGTCCTGTCGAATACGAGTCGAGGTTCCCCAGATCCCCGCCGTTCAGGGCGAGTTGCCGAGTCGGTGGCCGGCCACGCGTCAGCGCGCCGACTCCGCAGGTCAGCGGGGGCGCCGTGTTACATCACCTGAGCTTCCCAAGCTGAGGTTCTGGCATCTGGCCTCCACTCCTGGTCGACATTGAGCTTCCGCAGGCCAAGGCCCTGCTCGCAGCCCACTGCCGACCCTCGGAGGAAGTTTAGAAAAACCTCATTCTCTGTTTATCGGACTTTAACTCTATGAGAAGATCCAGATCGCCCACGGCACGGGCTAACACGAGGCTGTGCCGGGCCCTTGCGTGTCCTCGTGCCGCCGCACGCGGGCGTGCCCGACACGACGCTCGGCACCATCCGGCACCGGCCTCGCGGAGACCGCCGGTGGAACCGAGAAATGAGGACCTCCCGAGGAACACCCTGGGAAGGAGAACGGAGTTACGTTGCGAAGAACAACGCGTACGGGAGCCCTGCTCGCGCTCCTGCTGACGTTCCTCACGCTGTCCATAGCGTCGTCGGCGCAGGCGGGCGACGTCCTGACCGAGAAGTCGGCGGGGCGTAAGTACGCGCTCCAGTCGAAGGCGGCCAGCGACAACGCCGGCAAGCCGGTGTGCGTCTCGGCGGAGATCAACGACGCCGGCAACCAGTCCGGCAAGCTCCGCGCGCGAACGAACTGCAGCGACCCGAGCAGCCTCGGGTCGTGGGAGACCTTCACGCTGCACACCGACGACAAGGGCTCGCACGCCGCCTTGCGTTCCGAAGCCAACGGCCTCTATGTGTCCGCCGAGTTCCACGACGCGGACTCCCATTTCGGCATGCTCCGGGCCCGGCAGACCGACGCCATCGGCAATTGGGAGCGGTTTGAGCTGGTCGACTTGAAGGACGGCTGGTACGCGCTGCAGTACAACTTCACCGAGGGCGGCACGTCCCAGGACTACTACGTCTCCGCCGAGGTCAACAGCACCGGCGGCGACGAGGGACTGCTGCGGGCCCGTATGACCACGACGCCGGGCTCCTGGGAGCGTTTCAAGCTCGTTCCGATCCCCGCCTCGTCGCAGCCACCGACCGCCGCGTCCACGCCGACGCGCAATATCCACGCGCTGACCTGGAACACCTGCAGCAACAACGGCGACTGCCCGATGTACGACTACTCGGCCGACGAGTTCGCCTACGCCGTCACGCAGCGGGCCGTCGCCGCGCAGGCTGACGTGATCTTCCTCGAGGAGTTCTGCGAGAAGCTGGCCAAGCCGCTGGAGCAGAAGCTGGAAGCCACCCTCGACGGCGGGGCGGACACCTGGGACGTCCGGTTCGCCCCGATCCAGTACAAGGTCGGCACCAGCCACTGGGCCCAGAAGTCGTGCGGCGCGAATCGCGGGGCCTACGGCGTCGCCATCGCCGTGCCCGCCGAGAACACCTGGTACAAGGCAGTGGAGCTGGAGTCCCCGGCGGACACGGAGCGCCGCACCGCCCTGTGCGCCGCTGTTCCGACCTGGGCCGTCATGGCCTGCACGGCCCATTTCAGCACCGGCGGCTCCGGCTACGACGACCCGAAGCGGTATACGCAGCAGGCCCAAGCAACCTACCTGGCGCAGCAGGTCGCTCAGTACAGCGGTTACCGGCCCGTCTTCGGCGGCGATCTGAACGCCACCCCGACCGTGACGCCGGACGGGAGCAGCGAGCCGGTCCTCCAGCCGCTGTACAACGCGTACAAGGAGTGCGATCAGCCTGCCAACAGGCCCACCAAGGGAAGCTCGAAGCTGGACTACCTCTTCGGCTCGACCTCCGCGACCTGGTCCGGCTGCACCATCGGCTCGAACACCGCCAACCCCTCGGACCACCAGCCCCTCTGGGGCACGGTGACTTTGCCCGCGCATTGAGCGCCGGGCTGTCCGGGCAGCGGACCGCACGCATGAAGGGGACCGTCCCACACCGAGACGGTGTGGGACGGTCCCCTTCGGTCGGAGCAACCCCCGCGGGCGCACGGCGCTGGGCGTCGCCGGGACCGTCCGGCGCTGTACACGACATCAAGGCCGCCCGCCTTCACGGCGTCATCGACGCCCTGACCGCGGCCGGCGTTCCGTGTTACCCATCTACCTAACATCTAACAAATCGGCCGAACAATTGATATCTATAGCGTTGCGGGTGTTTTCGCGAATAACCTGCAGAATTACGTTCGCCGCGTGGCGTCAACGGCGGGCGATGCTGTGGGCCATGGCCGGTGTGGCGGCTCTCGGATTCCTCATCACGCTGGAGATCGCCGCGCGCCGCTACGGCCTGCCGGGGCCGATCACCAACCAGGTGCGAGAGGTGATATTCGCCCCCCATTCGGGGCCGCTGTTGTACGCCGGTATGGCGTTGATGATGGTGGTGCTCACCTGGCGGCAACGGTTCATCGCGGCTGGTGTCGCGATCGGCATCGACGTCGCCTTCTGGCTGGTGCGGTGGGCGGTCGACGCCAGGATGAACTTCGGCAACGGCGCGTTGTGGGTGATTTTGGGCTATGCGGTCATCGCTGTCACGCGCCGCACCGGCCGGGAACGTGTCCTGCTGCTGAAGGGTGTCGGGCTGGGCCTGCTGCTGGTGGCCGGCCACAAGACTGGCGATACCTGGCTGCTCATCACGTCGAAGACCCGCCCGGCGGTGCTCGACCAGTACGTGGCAACCGCCGATCACGCGCTGGGCAACCCGTCGTGGCTGGCAGGGCGGATTGTCGAGGCCATCGGCCCGATCGGTTCCCATGTTCTCGCCGGTGTCTATGGTCAGCTCCCGCTGGCAGCGGCGATCTTCGCGCTGTACCAGCTGCGTAACGTGGCGGTCGAGCGTCGCTTCCCGGGCCACCATCTGGTGCGCACCTTTCTGGTCATCGGCCTGCTCGGGCCCGGCATCTACATGCTCTTCCCGGTGGTCGGACCGGTCTTCGCCTACGGCGCCGACGGCGGCCACTGGGCGGTGGCCAACCTGTGGCCGGACATGCCGCCGCCGATCTACACCCCGCACCAGATCCCGTTCGACCAGATCACCCCACGCAACTGCATGCCCAGCCTGCACACGGCGTGGGCCACCTCGCTCTTCATTCATTCCCGCAAGGGTCCACGGCTTCTGCGATTCGCAGGCGCGTTCTGGCTCATTGCCACGCTGAGCGCGACGCTCGGATTCGGCTACCACTACGGCGCGGATCTCGTTGCCGGTGTGGTGTTTGCTCTCACGATCGAGGCGGCGATGCGCTCGCTCGACCGTGGCTGGGACCGGCCAGGAATCCAGCTGGTCGCCTACGGTGCGACGGTCTTCGCCGCGCTCTTGGTGTCATATCGCTATCTGCCGATGGAGATGGCCAAACACCCGTGGGTGTTTGGACCACTTCTCATTCTGGCGATGACCTCAGTGGTCCACGGCTACGTGCGGACCACCAAGCTGTGGGATCCGAATGCGGCACCAGCGCAGCAACCGGAACCGCAGCCCGAGCTGGTTTGAGTCATGGTGCATCAGGTTGTGGGCTGAGCGCTTCCCGGGCTATGTGTGCACTGCGCCCCATCGCCGGTGGGGCGCCGGTGTACCTCGACCTACTGGAGCGTGGATGGCACTTCGGGATTCCCGAGTCCATCCAGTCGACGGCACCGGTGAATCGCTTGCGCGAGCACCTGGGCGACATCGTCGCCCAGGTGAACGACGCGTTCAGTGCAAAGAAGGAGAAGGAGAGCGGCGGATTCCACGACCATGTGATCATCCGGGAGCGGTCAGGGCCGAGTCTCGAGGAGGTCCTCGCTAGGAGCAGGGAACAACTCCACGCCGCTGTGCGGCGCTTCCAGGACCACGCAGAACTCCTGCAGGCGACCGACGAATACCGGCTCCTGTCTGACACCGGCCAACCAGGCGTCGAGTACTTCATCACGGGGATGGGCAACTGGCAGCGCTCCAACTACGACTGGCACAAGGAATCTGGCCGGTACGAGTGAAGGGCAGAACACCCGCGGCTGGTGTGATCAGCACCCTCCTCCACTTCCGAACACAGCTGCGGACATCATTTTCAGCCTCTGGGATTGTGGTTTCCAACCCTGCTGGTGGCGCGCCCTAGGCGGCGGGGACGGCCTACCCAGCGGCGGACCGGCGGGATCGTGTCGAGCAAGGCAGTAGCTGGGTGACGCCGTTGCGGTTGCCGTCGGTCGACAGCACCGCGAGCGGGGTGCCATGGCCGTCGGTGATCACAGCCGGTCGACCGAGGCCGGGCCGAAGCAGCACCTTGCGTAGGCGCTGCCACACTCCGGCATCGTTCCAGAGAGGGCAACTCGCCTGGGAATGACGTTGCCGCGTGAGGCGAGACTCGGGCTGGCCGCTAACTTCGCCGCTGCTATGCGGCCGCACGGAACTCCGGCCGGACATCGGCTTCCGTCATCGCCTCGCGATCCCGACGACCTCTACTGTCACGCCCACGATTCCAGCGTCTTTGCGGTCTGGACGAGCGTGAGACCGTGCACTCGATCGCGACGATCTGTCCGGGGCTGAGACTACCGACCACGTCGGAGACCTTGGCGGGTCGAGACAGGGGCGTCCCCACCACGGCGTCATGGTCGGGCCGCTGCGCGGTCGCGGCACAGGGGCAGCAACGAGTGTGCTGGGCCGCGCTGTACTCGTCATGCAGAGATCAACCAGGTGGCGGGGAGTCCCGCACGACGTCGTCCCTCACATAGGGGGTCTCGCCGATGGCGACGGCGCCCTTGCTGCGCGGGAACCGGGCCTCCGCCCACCGGTGTTCGTCGGCACAGAGCATGATCGAGGCCGTGTCGCTGGTGTCGACGGTGTCGACGACGATGCGCAGTGGGAACTCCCTGCTCCTCGCCCCAGGCCCGCCTGAGGGCAGCTGAGAGCCCCGGCAGGGAACCAGCCGCCGGCCGGGGCTCATCGTGCGTGTCAGGCTCCTGGGCTCACGATGCGATGAGCTCGATATCGATCGCGAGAGCGCCGAGCGCTTCCTTTTCAGGGCCATAGATACTTCGAATGTTCGCGAGCTGTTCGTTGCGGCTCGCGGTCGGGTTGACGTTCACTGGTCCCTCGCCGTCGAGCAGCGCCTCGAAGTCGTCATACGCGGTGACCCGCCGCACGAGTACTTCGCACGTCTCTTCGGTGCCCTTGATTCGGAAGCGGATCACGTCGCTGGCGGTGAGGTCCTTGAGGTGTGGGTACCGCACCCGCACCTCGATCGTCTTGCGGCCGGCTGCGACGAGGTCGAAGTACCGGCGGTACAGGTTCAGCTCGTGGACGCGAGCGGCGGTTTCCTTCATGAGGCGGGAACGCTCCTAGTGGCTGTTGTCATCAGGCGGCCGAGTTCGCCGGCCGAGTACGAGCGGAAGAAGTGCCGGGGGTTCGACAGCAGCACCTCGGCCATGCCGAGCAGCTGCTCGGCGTAGTCGGACAACGATCCTGACCAGAGTCGGGTGTCGAGCATCCAAGGGGCGGAGCCGTCGGGCAAGTCGGCGAGACCGTCTCGTATGAGGGACTTCGATAGCTTCGCGCCCGTGTCCGTGACGACCTGCGGGCAGAATAGCCGCGCCGGCCGCTGCCCCGGCGTGAGCCCGACTGCCTGCAGTGCGCCGTCGACGAGCTGCGAGCCGAACACCCAGTCGCCGCCCTTCACCATGACGTACAGGCGCCCCGGGGACCCGGCGAGAGACAACTCTTTGACGAGATTCCGATACAGCGTTGCGAGGTCGAGGTAACCGCCTCGGGTCGGCTCGATGGTGACCTCATACGGGCCGTGATGCAGGCAGACTGAGCTCACTTCGGCGCGCTCGTCGCCGCTCGTGCGAATGCAGGTCCGCTCGGCGTACTTCTCTGCCCATCCGCACCCGGGCTGCGGGCAGGGGACGCGCACGTGCGGCACACCCGTCGAGGGGGCGAGCCACCAGCGAGCAGCGTTGATGCGTCGATGCGTGCGAAGCCACGTTCGCCGGAAGTGCTCGCCGGCCTGCTGCTGCGAGTACATCTCGATCGAGTAAGGCACGTGCAGCCGCTCGGACAGTTCGGCGAACAGCGGCCGGTACATCTCATCGACGTCCGCGGCCAGGGCGTCCTCGCCGAGCGCGTGCGCGTAGGCGCGTTGGTAGCTGTGGCCCGATGCCGGGTCGGTGATGACCTCGTGCGGCGCGTTGTCGAGGGCGCCGAAGTGCACCTCGACAGGTAACGCGAAGCGGTCGCGGACGCGCGCCGCAGCGGCGAAGCTGAGGGACTGCACGAGCGAAGTTCCCAGGTGCGGCGCGCCGTTGATCTGAGTGCCCACGACGAACACGACGCGGTCGGGCGGCGTATTGCGAATGCATGGTGCGAGAACATCCTCGGCGCTCGTGAGCGCGTTGGCGAGCACCGTGTTGGGTGAGACAGGGTGCAGAGACACCGTTCATTCCCCCTCTGTGGATAGACAGGACGGCGGCACCGGCTTCGATGTGTGCGCCGCTCTGATCGGGCTTACTGGGCCGCCCGCCCTCAGGAGCCACGGGGTACGAGGGCGGGGTCTCAAAGGCCGGAGCTGGCCAGCCGGATGGGCTCCACGGGTTGCTTGGGCCAGCACTCGTTGCCCTCTGCGTGGACGATCAGGCGGACGTCGGGTCCGGACGTGCGGGGCAGCCAGCGAACTATGCCGTTATCGGTGTGCTGGCCGCAGGCGACGCAGATCCCTTCCGTGTGCTCGGGCTTGTCGTCCCACATCGGGCTCATCCGGTCAGCCGCCTTTCGTGCAGCGGAAGCAGCGGCACGGCGGGAAGGCCAGGCTGAATACGGGCTCGTCGGCGGGCGAGAGCGAGCGGGAGTAGACGGGGGTGCGCTTCATCGTCTCGGGGTCGACTCGGTAGACCGTGATGGTCAGACCTGGGTGCATGCTGTCGCTGCCTGTATCGGTCACGGATTCAAGGTGGCCCCGTCACGGTGGGCTGCGCGGCGTCAGTGCAGGCGTCAAACCGGCGACATCGGGGGTGTCATTTCGGTGTCATTCCGAGCGGCCGAGGTCTACCGTGCTCGTATGGCCACACCGAACAGCGCCCTGCGAGCAGTACGTATGGGCATGCTCCTGTCCCAAGACGACTTCGCCCGCGCGGTCCGTGAGGCCGGCGCCCGCGCAGGTGTCCCCAACGATGCGAACAAGAGACTGGTGCAGCGCTGGGAAGCCGGCACCACTACCTCACCCCGACCGGTCTACGCCCGCGCCCTTGAGGACGTCACCGGCCTGCCCATCGAATCGCTCGGCTTCACCGTCACCGTCCCCCTGGCGCGCGTCTCTGACGACGGCCACGGCGGGCACGACATGGAAGCAGGAGCCAACGGCGTTGGCCCCGCGGTGAACGCGCCGCAGGGAGTGCCGCAGACCTCGTCACGCAACTACTCGGGGGTGTGGTTGTCGCGGTACGAGTACTTCTCCAGCGGCCGTGACTCCGCTTTCACGGGTCTGCACTACGCGGTGATCCTGCAGCACGGCAACCGGCTCACGGTGCGCTCCCTGCCCGGCTCGTCGGACTCGCCGCTGACGATGGATCTGGAGATAGAGGGTCACGTCGCTACCGGCACGTGGACGGAGCAGACGGCATCCGAGGGTTACTACCGCGGAGCCCGCTACCACGGCGCGATTCAGCTGCTCGTCGAGCCGACCGGCCGCCGTATGACGGGCAAGTGGGTCGGGTTCGGCAAGGAGTTCGATGTGAACACCGGCCCGTGGGAGCTTGTCTTTCAGGACGCGTCGACGAACAAGGCGACGCTCGCCGCCTACGACCGACGCCCCGAAGCCTGACCCCAGAGCAGAGAAAGGCCCCCTGCATGGTCGCGTGGAATCCGCCGAACGCGCCGGGGCCTGAGCCCTGTGCGCCAGGCGAGTAGCGTGAGTGCCATGCGCTTGAAGTGGGACTGGTTGCAGCCTGTCGTAGCTGTGCCGTACGTGCCGACGATCGGCCCCGTCCACCCCGGCGCCCTCGATCCCGGCCTCTTCACCGACATCGTCCGCGTCGCCGGCACCGGCACGTTCCTCCCCTACGACAAGGACCAGCGCTGGTCCGAGCACAAGGACGAGATAGTCCTGCCCGATGCAATCGAGCACAACAGCGTCCGCACCCTGATCCCCACCCTGATCCACCGCGGCCACGGCACTCTCACGGTCTACACCTACGGGCCCGGCCATGACGAGGCGGCCGACCTGGCGGCAAAGCTCGCGGCCGACCACGCCACCGCCACAGCTCGCGTGATCACCTTCCACGGCCCCAACGACGAACCCCCTGCCGGGACGGCCGTCACGCGCGTACAGCTCCGGGAACTCGGCCAGGCCCAGTCACACAAAGAAGGGCCAGTCCGGCCCGTACACGGCCTACCAGCGCCCGTACAGGCCACGTTCGCCGCCTTCGCCCACCGCCTCACCAGCGACGGCCTCGCATTCCTCCACCATCAGATTCAGGCTGGCACCGTCGGCCCAGTTCTCGCCGTCACCGATGCCGGTCGAGTGGTCGGGGCGATCGGTCCCATGGAGACCATGGCTGTGCTGGGACGGGCGAGTTCCTATCACGTCATGGATGACGGTTCCATCTGGCGGGCATCGGCTTCGGCCAGCGTCAACTCCCCGGATGACGCCGCATCCTGCACTGCGGTGGTGGACTTCCTGTACGCCGCACTGGATGGGAGCAGCCCCCTCTTCGGCCACATCGAGTGGGACAACTTCGACGAGCTCACCAACCTCGATACCGTGCTGCGCCGCAGGCGGCGCACGTCCCTGCGCGAAGGCCGGCGGTTCCTACGCGGCTACGCCTGGGTGACGGTCTGTCCGGCGGAACTTGCAGCGCGGCTGGGTGGCGCCGCGGCGCTGGAGGACTCGGGTGCGTTCCACCGGGTGCTTTCGCTGCGGGCGGGGGGTGTGCTGCTCCAGGCATCGGCCACGATGGACGGGTACACGGACCAGGTGATGGAGCGGGTGTTCGAGACGCTCGCTCCCGTGCTGCCGCCGGGCGAGCCGAGCCCGGACCCCGCCCACCCTTACACGCGGTTCGTCCCGCGAGACGCCGCCACGGTGCGCTGAGCCGCCTGGACGCTGCCACGTGTGTCACCTCGCCGCCCACCTCCAGCGCCAGGACCTCGACGCCTCCATGCTGCGCCGCTACCTGCAGTCTCCTGACCCACCACCCGCGCCCGCGCCGAGCAACAGGCCACGGCCGGCTGACATCTGCGCAGGGTTCAGAGTGCGATCGGTCGGTACTTCAGAGCCGCATCGACAATCTGCTCCGCAGATGCGTCCTGAAGGTCGTCCGAGGGGTGGAAGATCAGGTCAATCACGTGGGGATGCGGCACGTTCGCTTCCAGGAGCCGCAGGTAGTAGTCGCTCTCCGGAGAGACCGTCAGCAGTCTGCGGACGATCTCCACGAGTTCGTCCCGGGTGATGTCCGCGACCACGGGGCGGGCCGGCCGGGCCGCCTCTGTGCCGAACTCTTCCAGGCTCCTGCTGCCGTGGTACTCGGCGAAGTCGAGGGCCACGTAGTCGTGCCCGGTCATCGCGTTGAAGGCCTTGATCGCCTCACCCGCCGCCTCCGGGCGGGTTTCCAGCAGGTCAGCGATCCGCTCCACCTCGGCGCACACCTCGTCCAGCCGCTGCCGACTCACGGGCGGGGGCAACAACTCCGGTCTCAGATCCACAGCCGAATTATGTCCGTCCGCGCCGACAAGCCCGAGCCGACTCCTACCTGAAGCCCCTTGTGCGCGGGATCCCGCCCATCCGCTCCCGCCGAGGGCCCGCCGCAGACGTCCTGCCAAGCTCCACGCCGACAAGGGCTACGACTACGACCACCTGAGGAGATGGCTCCGGGGCCGCAGGATCCGGCACCGCATCGCCAGCTGCTGCACGAGGTGCGTGCGGGCACGAGCTAGCCAGCCCTTAGCCGCAGTCCGCCGTCCTTGTCGTCCTGCGCACCGCTGGGAGCTTACTGGGGTTCGGTGCTGCCAGGTTCGGGGAACATTGAGGACTTCGTGAGTGGCGAGCCCTTCAGGCACGGAGTGTTCGCGAGCACGTTCGTCTCGCCGGAGCCCTTCACGTAGGAGACGAAGATGGTGAATCCCCCGAACTTGCCCGGAGATGTGTAGCGCCTTCTTTTGTCATGGATGCGCCATCCGCCCATGCTCCAGCCCTGCTTCTGGAGGTCGGCTCGGACATCCGGGCCAACGTCCGCAGACCCGGCCCCCTGAAGGAGCGACATGGTTACCGTGTGTCTCGCGGTGCCCGGATCCTGGCAGTCAGGAGCGGTCTCCACTGCGGGATGCACGGCGCCGATCGGGGGCGGTCCTGACTTCCGTGCGGCCGTGGTCACCTTGAGCAACAGCTCGTGGAGGCGCTCATCGGCTTGGTCGAGCGTGGTGGCCGTAGTCAATGACTGCGTGGTGGCCGGAGTCGATGACTGCGTGGTGGCCGAAGTCAATGGCTGTGCGGTGGAGGTGGGGGAGGCCTGTGAGTCCGAGCAGGCTGTGACCAGGGCAAGAGTTCCAAGAGCGGCACATATGGATACTCGACGTCGACGCACGGTTTCCCCTAGATGATCGCAAAGAGAGCTGATGGTATCTCCAGAGGATCGGCCGGGCTGTGGGGCTTCCTGGGGGGCGTCCGAGGCCGGCCATCGCTACGCGAACCTGGTGGTTACCTCGCTTCAGTGGGTGACCTGGTCGATGATCGAGTGCCGCACGCCTCGGCGTAAGCCGACGCCCTGGACGGCACCCACCCCCTTCACCCGCGGCACGGTGATATGGACGGGCACCCCCAGGACCCGGGGGGCTGAACGCAGCAGGATCTCGCGGCCTCGTTCCGACGCCCTTCGAAGGGCATCGCGAACCGCCCGTTGACGGCTGCGCCTTGTCTGGCCGGCGAAGTACGCCGCTCCTACCGCCCGGCCGGACGGGTACGGCCGTGGAGCAGCTCCATCCCTACGACGAGCAGCAGCTGCTTCCCGGCCTGGTCGAACTGTTCCTGGAGGGTGGGCTCGCGAAAGAGGCTGGCCAGCTCTCCGGCTCCGGCGGCGAGGTCGCCGCGTTGGGCGAGGTAGTCGGCCATGGAGGCACGGTGGACGGCACGGGCACGCTCCAGCAGCGCACTGTCCACGGTCCCGTCCAGGGTGCGGCTCAGCGCGGCGCTGAGGGCCTCGACGTGGCCCACGACCGCCTCGACGGTCATCGGTGTCTGCGCGGGGCCGAGCGCGCGGACGAGGCCGCTGGCGGCGAACACCGACTCCGGCTCCATCACGTCCCGTACGGCATCCAGCAGCTCGGCTCGCCCGCGCACCGTCAGGGTCCTCCCGTTGCCCAGTGCGGTGATGATCCGCACGAACCGGGCCCGCGCGGTCTCGCCGGCCAGTTGATGCCCGACCTGCTCCAGCAGACCCACAGCACCCTCGCGCGCCACCTCCTGGCTGCGCCTGCCACGCCCCACCCACGTCACCCACGCCCGCTGCGCCTGCCGGGTGGAGACGTAGCCGTCCCACCACAGCCACATCGCCAGCGGCACCTGCGCCAGCGCACTCAGGTGCGCTACCTGCTGCCGCTTGTCGAGCAGGAGCAGCAGCAACCGGCGCTGGTTGACGCTGTGCTCGGCCTTGTCCGAACCGCGGTGCCGGGTACAGCCAGGCCCTGATCCCACTTGTGAAGGGCATACCGCCGGTCCGGTCCCACCGGGGCCCCCGGCGCCGCAGGCCCGGCAAGCTCCATGCCGACAAGGGCTACGACTATCCCCACCTGCGGCGATGGTTAAGAAGCCATCTCATTTGGTTGAGTACGCTGTCGACCATGGCGGGGATCGTTGAGCGGCTGGTGCCGGACGAGTTGTGGGAGCTGTTCCAGCGGGTGGTGCCGGAGGCGCCGTCGCGGCCTCAGGGTGGTGGTCGGCGCCGGCACGGCGACCGCGAAGTGTTGGCCGCAATCGTGTTCGTGGCGACCTCGGGATGCACGTGGCAGCAGCTGCCGACCGCGTCGTTCGGGCCGTCCGGCGCGACGGCTCACCGACGATTCACCGAGTGGACGAAGGCCCGAGTCTGGGCCAGACTCCACCGCCTGGTCCTCGACGAACTCGGGTCCCGCGGTGAGTTGGACTGGTCCCGGTGCGCGATCGACTCGGTCAACATGCGGGCCTTGAAAAGGGGGATCTGACAGGCCCGAATCCTGTAGATCGGGGCAAGTACGGGTCAAAGATCCACTTGATCACGGAACGGACCGGCCTGCCCCTGTCCGTCGGCATCTCGGGCGCCAACACGCACGACAGCCAGGCGCTGATTCCCCTGGTACAGGGCATCCCTCCGATCCGCTCCCGCCGGGGACGCCGACGCCGCAGGCCCGACAAACTTCACGCCGACAAGGGCTACGACTACGCCCACCTGCGGCGATGGTTATCCAGCCGAGGCATCCGGCATCGCATCGCCCGCAAGGGCATCGAGACCTCACAACGACTTGGCCGCCACCGCTGGACCGTCGAACGCACCATGTCCTGGCTCGCCGGATGCCGCCGACTCCACCGCCGCTACGAACGCAAAGCCGACCACTTCCTAGCCTTCACCAGCATCGCCTGCACCCTCATCTGCTACCGCAGACTCACCAATGAGATGACGTCTAAGCAGCCGCGGCATCAGGCACCGCATCGCCCGCAAAGGAGTTGAGACCTCCCAGCGATTGGGACGTCACCGTTGGACGATCGAACGCACCATGTCCTGGCTCGCCGGCTGCCGCCGCCTCCACCGTCGTTATGAGCGCAAGGCCGAGCATTTCCTCGCCTTCACGAGTATCGCCTGCACGCTCATCTGTTACCGGCGGCTCGGCCGCTGATGTGGGCCCGCAGTAGCTTCATCGCCAGGTCGTGGCCGTAGTACTCGGCCACGTCCATGGGGGTGCGACCGTCTGGGTCGGCGAGCTCCGGGTCAGCCCCGAAGGCCAGCAGCACAGCAGTGGTGTGCACGGTCAACGGTTTGCCGCTCTGCAGGGAGCCGTCGCCCTCGGCATCGATCGCGTGCGTCAACAGCGTCATGTTGCTGAAGACCTCATCGGGATCGGTGCCGTCGGCCAGCATCTGGGCCAGGGTTTCCGCATCCTCGTGCTCGACCGCGTGATGCGCAGGTGTTGTCCAGAAGTTGCTCACCACGACATTCAACCGCCGCCACAGCACGTCTGCCAGCGACTATCGACGCCACTCGTCACCAATTGAGATGGCGTCTAAGAGGCCGTATTCCTATCGATCACGAGGACGGTTCTGGTCGAACAGGGTGCCTGGTCGGGTGATCTTAGCCGGGTGGATGCATGAGAACAGGGCCCCTTGGTAGCTCGGGGTTGCGACGCCACTCGAGTATCAGGAGGCCCTGTTGTTCCAGTCTTGCGTGACGGCCCTCGTCCCGTCCAACTCCCGCGTGTCGGTGTGCGATTGCCTCGCTCACCGGTTCGGGAACGCGGCCGACCGGCCCGAGAGGGCGCGGCGGTATCCGTCGGACATGACCGACGCGGAGTGGGCGGTGGTGCGTGACGCGCTGCCGGTGCCGGCGTGGCTGGAGGGTAGGGGCGGCCAGCCGGAGGGCTACTGTCACCGGCAGATGCTGGATGCGGTCTTCTACGTCACCGACAACGGCGTGAAGTGGCGCTCGGTTCCTGCGGATTTCCCCGCTTGGGACCGCGTGTATGCCTTCTTCCGCAGGTGGAGGGAGAACGGCCTGGTAAAGGAGTTGCACGACCGGCTGCGCGGGAAGGTCCGTGAGGCCGAGGGCCGTCAGACGGAGCCGAGTGCGGCGATCATCGACTCGCAGTCGGTGAAGGGCGCCGCCTCGGTGCCGGCTGCTTCACGCGGCTTCGACGGCGGGAAGAAGATCAACGGCAGGCGCCGGCACGTCATCACGGACTGCCTCGGCCTGCTGTTGATGGTGCTGGTGACCGCCGCGGACGTCACCGACCGGCAGGCCGCCCGCGTCATGCTGCCCCGGCTGCGGACGCGGTTCAGGAAGATCAGCCTGGTGTGGGCCGACGGCGGCTACACGGGCGTCCTGGTCGACTGGGCGAAGGAGAAACTCCAGCTCACCCTGCAGATCGTCAAGCGGAGCGACGACATGAAGGGATTCGTGGTACTGCCGAGACGGTGGGTGGTGGAACGAACTTTGGGGTGGCTGTTGCGCACGAGGCGTCTGGCCCGGGACTACGAGACGCTACCCGCCAGCAGCGAGGCGTTCATCCACTTCTCGGCGAGCATGCTTATGGCCCGCCGCCTGGCCCGCACCACTGCCCACGGTCAGACGATCAGGATGCCGCGTCAGGAACAGACGACACTCGCGGCATGAACCGGCCCGACGGCGCGAGGGTCAGCCAGCCCCGCTCGACCAGCCGCTTCGCCTTCGACCGCACCCCCTCGATCTTCGCCGGCACCGACTCGAGCCCGAGCCGGACCGTCATCTCCTTCGCCATCAACCCCTCCCCGCCGCCCGTCAGTTCATCCTCCAGCAGCTCCACGATCCGCCGGTAGTCCGGCGCGAGCGCCACCGCCGTCATCCCCTCCCGCCACCGCTGCACGACGGACCCGGAGACCGGAACCCTCGCCGCCCCGGCCGGCGGCACCGGGGCCGCCACCTCCTGGGCAGACGCATCGGCAGCATCGCCAGGCGCGGCCAGGGCCTCGGCCAGCTCGACCCTGGCGATCACCCGACGCTCCAACACCGCCTCCGCCTCGGCAAGTTCCGCGAGAATCCGGTCCGCTTCCGCCTGAAGCTCCTCCGCCCGCACCCGGGCAGCCGTCTCACGTTCCTCCAGCAAACCCATCACCGATGTCACCGGTCATCTCCGCATCGCCAAGAACGAACTGATCGCCCGAACTCTCCCGCAACGACACCCGAACCATGCCTGAGCAGCGGAAACTCAACGATCACGTCCGGAAAGACAACGGCTTCTAAGAGATCATCTCAATTGGTGATGCCGGTAGTCTGGTGCTGTGTTGCTGACTGAGCGTCTGGTCCCAGATGGGCTGTGGGAGTTGTTCCAGCGGGTGGTGCCGGAGGCGCCGACTCGGCCGCAGGGTGGTGGTCGGCGCCGTCATGGGGACCGTGAGGTGTTGGCGGCGATTGTCTTCGTGGCCACGACCGGGTGCACGTGGTCGCAGGTCCCGCCCGTGTTCGGGCCATCGGGGGCCACGGCTCACCGCCGGTTCATGGAGTGGAGCCGACAACGGGTCTGGGCGAAACTGCATCGTCTGGTCCTGGACGAGCTGGGGGCTCGAGGCGAGCTGGACTGGTCACGATGCGCAATCGACTCGGTGAACATGCGGGCCCTGAAAAAGGGGACCTGACGGGTCCGAATCCTGTAGATCGGGGCAAGTACGGCTCGAAGATCCACTTGATCAACGAGCGGACCGGACTGCCGCTTTCCGTCGGCATCTCCGGCGCCAACCTTCATGACAGCCAGGCCCTCGAACCGCTCGTGCGCGGCATCCCACCGATCAGATCCCGGCGCGGTCCACGCCGTCGGCGCCCCGCCAAGCTTCACGCCGACAAAGCCTACGACAACCGTCACCTGCGGCAATGGCTCCGCCTACGCCACATAACACCACGCATCGCCCGCAAGGGAGTTGAGACGTCACAGAAGCTGGGGCGCCACCGGTGGACCATCGAACGCACCATGGCCTGGCTCGCCGGCTGCCGACGTCTCCACCGTCGCTACGAGCGGCAGGCCATCCACTTCCTGGCCTTCACCAGCATCGCCTGCACCCTCATCTGCTACCGCAGACTCACCAATTGAGATGATCTCTAAAACGGCTCAGGCAATGCGTCGAAGGCGTCAAGCATCGAGGAAACGCGGCATCAAACCCTTGATCGACCGACGCGACGTCGCCGGCTCCGGACCCGCTACGAACGACGCGCCGATCTCCACCAAGGTCTGCTCGAATTGACCTGCAGCCTCATATGCCTTCGCCGCCTCCGGAACTCATTCTGAAACGATCAGTAAGTGCGGACGGACGTGCGGGTCACCCAATCTGCGGTTCTTTCCGTGATCAGGTGGATCTTCGAGCCGTACTTGCCTCGGTCGACAGGATCGGACGTGGCACCTCGGGGTCCATCATGCGCCGGATCGTAGAATGCCCGGCGGTCTGTGCGACAGCACGCGGCTTCAGTCCACCCTCTGTCCCCGTTCTGCCGGCAGGCGACGCTATAAGCGCAAAGCTGAACACTTCCTCGCCTTCGTCGCCATCTCCACAGCCCTCATCTCCCACCGTCGTCTGGTGGGGTAGGGCACAGACGGTGGGGCCGTGGGCAGCCGCTGTCAGAGCCCTCCATCATGCTCTGCGCATGAACGAGAACGCCTTCTGGCAGCTCATCGACGACTGCACACCGTCCACGCCCGACCCGGACGCCGAACAACTGGCCATGGCACTGACAAACCGTCTCTCCGCTGGACCGCTTGCGACGGTCATCGGGTTCGCCGAGCAGCTGTCATGGGCGCTCTACCGACTGGATCGCAAGGAGTACGGGCACGACCTGTCGAGCGACAGCTTCCTCTACACCCGCGCAGCCGTTGTGGCCGCCAGCCGCGAAGCCTACGAAGCAGTGCTCCGCGATCCGCAGCTGTTTACTCCCTACGCCCAAGACCTCATCTGGGCAGAGAGCCTGCTCTACGTGCCAGACGAGGCATACAGTCGAATCACCGGTGAAGAGTGGGATCGCAGCACCCGCTACTCCTACGAGTCCTACTCGAACACCGCCGGCTGGGCTGATGAGTAGCACCAACAGCCCAGCTACGCCAAAAGAAACGGCGGGGAGCCGGTGACGTCCTTCGAGCCCGGCCAGCCGCACCTTACGAACGGCGAACCAGCCGAAGTGGCGCTTGGCTTCGTTCACAGCGGTAACGAGATGGGCGACGTCGCGTTCCTGCGGTTCCTGGAGGGCGAGCTCGGCATCGACCTCCCCTGGGAGGAGACGGAGGCAGAGCTGCCAGCAGCCGCGTTCACCTGACGGCGCCTTCAGATAGCCACGTCCACCCAAGAAGGGCCATGCCCCGCTACACCACTTGGCGGGACGCCATCCACCCTCATGCTCCCGCGCATCCCTTGCAGGCGGCGGATCCCACCACTCCGCGCGCCCGCTTGACGGGGCGAGGCCTTCCACGGCCCGCCACTTGAGAAGCCAGATTCCAACCGGGTTCGCGTGGAGGGGGTGTCACGCCTGCTCAACGCACGTGACGAGGTTTTCCACGGGGACCGTTCGACCGACCCGTCGGCCGCTGACGATGTGGATGCAGGGCGGCTCGGCGTACGGGAATCGCAGGACTTTTAGACCGTGGCCGGTGCCCAACATGATCACCGGTCGTCGACACGGCCCAGGCGGCCACTGCACGCCCTGTGATTCGTGCCCTTCGTAAGGTCGCCTGGCAGCGGCCCGAAGGCGGCCCGTCGGTGGTGTCTGCCCGGTGCGCCCAGGACGCGGCCGCTGCTGCGCGCACGGGGAAGGGGACACACCTCGCAGGTGCACGCGGTGCGTGGCCTACTCTTACGGCTCCTGCGGCCAGGGAGGGCCGCTGTTCATGGGGGGGATGCGCTGTGCGCGCTTGTGTTCGCCGTGCCGTTGTGCCGGCTGTGGTCCTGTCCGCTTTCGCGGTGGGGTGTTCGGGAGAGAGTCCCTCGGATGAGGGGGCTGCGAAGCCGTCGGTGTCTGCGCAGGCTGATGTGGAGTCTGTCTCGGAGCCGTCGGAGGAGCCGTCCTCGTCGGCGCTTGCCCCGTTGCTGATGGTCGGAACGGTCGGCCCGTATACGGCCGTGGACGGGTCTGACGAATCGGTGTCGACGAAGATGCGCGTCAGGGTGCAGTCGGCCAAGTATCTGTCGGCGGCGGAGCTCGGCACATCGCACGGGTCGAAGCGCGGGCAGTACGTCGTCCTCACCCTCACGATCAAGAACGTCGGGAACGAGACCGGGCGTTTCAGCCCGTATGGCGCGATGAGGTGCCAGGACGGGGTAGGCGAGCGGGACTGCACGACGCGGGAGTCCGTCGGGGGAGGGGACATCGACAGGCAGTATGCGCCGGGCCAGTCCGTGACGGGCAGTGTCGTCCTCGACGTCGTCCGCAGGGGCGGGACGGTGACCTACTTCGACGCCTCGGGGAGACCGTCGTTCACCGTGCTGCTGCCGAGCTAGATGCCGGAGAGAACTCAGCCTCGCTCGCGGGAAATTCCCTCCGCGGCGGGGCTGCGCTGTGCTTGATGCGGCCGGATGCGGCCCTTCGCTGCGGCCACGCAAAAGCTCGAATCAGGACAATGTTGCTTGAAGTGCAGGTCAGGCACCTGCTTGGCAGGTCATCTGTGTGTGGAGAACGTCACAGCTCCAGGATGGAACCTGCGAACGAACCCTCTATTCACGCCCTGTTCACAGGAACTACTGTCCCGCTTCACTGATCAAATTCCGGGTCAGGCCGATCCCGTCGTGCTGGTGAGCACGTTCGGCGTGCCCGGATGACGGCAGTTGATTCATTGGACTGCCCTTGCGTGTGATGCAGGTGGCATGCGTGGGGGGTCGAGTGGCCGTAAGGCGTGCGCGTTTGCTGTCAGTTGGGCTAGCCGGTGCTTTGATGGCCGGCTTGCTGTCGACGATGTCGGTGGTGTCGCCGCCCGAGGCGGCCGCTGCGGAGGACTCGACACCGATCGTGCCCTCCCAGTCGCTGGGTAGGGTGCCCGCGCAGCAGGCGGAGGAAGTGGGCAAGGCGCTGCCCGCGCCCAACTGGCCGAGTGCGGCCGAGGCGACGGTGGACCTGTCGCAGGTGGCGCCTGGTGATGCGGGGGCGGTGACGCCGAGCGCGTCCGCGTCGCAGTCGCAGGACCAAGACGTCACTGCGGTCGGTGACGTGGTCGAGGTGGCTCCTCTGCCCGAAGAAGATGGGGCTGTTGCCCAACTGGCCTCGGCACGGCTCACGGACGACGACGCGTCACCGTCCACGGGCCCCGGCCCTTCGGACAGCCCCGAGGCGGCCACGTCACCCACGCCCGAGACGAGCGTGACCTCCTCACCCGAGCCCTCGGATTCTCCTTCGGCATCGGCTGAGCCTGCGGATGACCCGGTGTCTCCCGATCAGGTCGATGTGCGGGTGCTGGACCGTGCCGACGTCGCGCCGGCGGGAGGGGTCGGGCTCGGTCTGCAGGTCACTCGCTCCGACGGGGTGGCCACGCCAGGGCAGGTGCAGGTCAGCATCGACTACTCCGGCTTCAAGTACGCCTACGGCGGCGAGTTCGCTTCCCGGCTGCGGCTCGTGAAGCTTCCCGCCTGTGCGTTGGAGACCCCCGATGCCGAGGGCTGCACGAGCCGTGAATTCGTGCCGGTGGACAACGACACCACCGCGGGCACGCTGACCGCAACGGTGGTGGCCGAGCCGGACGACAGCGGGCTGTCCTCGCAGTTGACCAGTGGTGCGGGTGCGAGCGTCTACGCGGTGACCACCGGCTCGTCCTCGGACCAGGGTGACTACCGGGCCTCGGCACTGTCACCGAGCGGGTCCTGGGACGTGGCGACCGGCTCCGGCGCGTTCACCTACAGCCTGCCGGTGCAGCTGCCCAGGCCGGCGATGGGGTCGGCCCCGTCGCTGGCGATGACGTACAACTCGCAGTCGGTGGACGGCCGCACCTCGGCCACCAACAACCAGGCCTCCTGGGTCGGTATGGGCTGGGACCTGGGTGTCGGTTTCATCGAGCGGCGCTACCGCAACTGCAGCCAGGACGGTCTGAAGACGATCGGCGACATGTGCTGGGACTCGCCGAACACGGCCGAGGAGCCGGACGGCGCGGTCTACGTCATCAGCCTCAACGGCGTCAGCTCGCAGCTCGTCCAGGACAACACCGGCACCGGCTCCTACCACGTGCAGGACGACCCGGGCTGGCGAGTGCAGCACCTGACGGGCGGGCACGGCGCGGACGACGAGTACTGGGTGATCTCCACCCAGGACGGGAAGCGCTACTACTTCGGCTGGGGCCGCTCCGAGCGCACCAGCAGCGCGACAGCCTCCGTCTTCACCGAACCCGTGGTCGGAAACGACCAGGGCGAGCCGTGCCACGACCAGTTCCCCGAGCCGTGCACGCAGGCCTGGCGGTGGAACCTGGACCGCACCGTGGATGCCAACGAGGTCGAGTCGGTCTACTTCTACGACAAGGACACCAACTACTACCGGTCGGTCGCCAACACCGACAAGGCCCGCTCGTACACCGCGGGCGGCTACCTGACCGAGATCCAGTACGGGTGGCCGACGCAGATCGCCGGCTCCAAGCCGACCGGCAGGGTCGTCCTGTCCCATGTGGGCCGGTGCGTGGAGCGGATGTCTGACGCGGACCCGCTGCGCAGCGAGCCGAAACCTTGCCCATCGATCTCCTCCACGCCGTCGTCGTATCCGGATGTGCCGGTCGACTTGTTGTGTGACGGCTCGTCGGCGGATTACTACTGTGCGGGCAAGACGTACTACCCCACGTTCTTCACCAAGGACATGCTGTGGGACATCAAGACCTACGTGCTGGACACGTCGGCCGCCGGCTGGGACCTGGTGCAGCAGTACCAGACCAAGCACGGGCTGCCCAACCCGGACGGCTCGGTCGGCAAGACGCTGTGGCTGGACTACGTGCAGCGCGAGACGTACAAGTCGGGCGAAGACATCATCCTGCCGGTCATCAACTTCAACGGCATCGACCTGGACAACCAAGTAGGCGAGAAGGAGCTGAACTTCCGCCGCATTGAGACGATCCACGGGGACCTCGGAGCGACCACCACGGTCTCCTACGGCTCACCCAACGCGTGCAGCTCGGACAACTACCCCACCCAGTCGTCGAACACCCAGGACTGCTACTGGCAGAAATGGACCCCCGAAGGGGCGACCGACTCCACCACCGGCTGGTTCAAAAAATTCCTGGTCACCAAGGTCACCGTCGACCCGACGGTGACCAGCAACCAGGACGGCGCCCCGGAGATGACGACCACCTACGACTACCAGGGCGGGGCCGGCTGGCGCTTCACCAACGACCCCCTCACCGCGGACGACGACGAGACCTGGTCGGACTGGCGCGGCTACCAGCGCGTCGAAGTCACCACCGGCACCGGCACCGTCAAGCACTCCACCTTCCACTGGCTCTACCGCGGCCTGGACGCCGACCGCACCGACAAGGCCGATCCCTCGAAGACCCGCTCGGTCAGCGTCACCGACGGTGAGGGCACCTCATACACCGACTCGCCGTGGCTGCAGGGCAAGACGATCGAAACGTCGAAGCGGGACGACACCGGCGACTCGCACGAACGGGTGTTCCACCAGTACTGGGTTCACCCCACCGCGACCTACACCGGGTTGCCCGACGCCCGCTTCGTCCGCGAGAAGGAATCCACCACCTTCACCAAAGTCTCCACCGGCTGGCGTGAACACGTCGTCCAGAACGAATTCGACGACAACGACACCGCAAACAAGTACGGGCTGCCCATGCGCGTCGACGACCAGGGCGAGAAGGGCGTCTCGGACAACCGCTGCACCACCTTCGGCCGCGCCTACAACGACGACCCATACGACGGCAGCAACGTCAAGCGGTGGACTGTCCTCATCGACGAAACGCGGCACTACAGCACGGACGGCTCCGGATGCGACGGCCGGGGCGCCGACAACCAGGACGGCTACACCGTCACCTTCTACGACAACGCCGCCTCGGTGGGCGCCAACAATCCCGTCGACGGCAACCCGACCGAGCTGCGCACCTACGCCTCGTCAGGATCGACCGACTTCCTGCGGGTGAAGCACGGCTACGACAACGCCGGCCGGACGGTGTGGACCGAAGACGGCAAGGCGAACCGCACCACCATCACCTACAGCCCGGACAACTCCTGGCCGGTAGACGGCATCACCACCACGACCCCCGACCCCGACGGTCCGGCCGCCTACCGCGGTCCCCTGACCTCCACGGTGTGGCTGTCCCGCTTCTGGGGTGTGGCCTACCAGAGCAAGGACCCCAACGGGAAAATCACCAAGACCACTCTGGATGCCGCAGGCCGCACCCTCGAGGTGTGGAAGCCCACCGAGACCGGAACCTCGCCGTCGGCGAAGTTCAGCTACAGCATCCCCACCTCCCCCATCGGCGGGGTGCCGGACTCGGTCGACGGCTACCCCCGCGTGGGCACCCAGACCCTGCAGTCCGGGACCACCTATCTGTCCATGTACACCTACGCCGACGGTCTGGGCCGCGCCCGGGAGACACAGACTCCGATCCCCTACGGCATCGACCCGTCGACGGGCGAGGAGGTACCCAACCGGCAGGTGGCCGTCACCCGTTACGACACGGCAGGCAACGTCACCGGCACCTCCGCCGTCTTCCGCAACCAAGGCACAGCAGGCTCCGGCGGACCCTCCAGCCCCGAGGTGAAGGACCTTCCCTCCTACACCGACCTGACCCTGGACTGGGCCAGCCGCACCACCGAGTCGCAGATTCTCGTCGGTGACGGAACCTCTGCCTCGCCTCAGCTGTACGGTCGTGCGCTGGCGTCGTACCACGGTGACTACACCACCGTCACCCCGACGACGAGCGGAGCCACGGACACCTACACCGACGTGTACGGGCAGACCTCGAAGGTCGTCGAGCACAACGGCAGTTCCGCCTACACCACCCAGTACACCTACACCAGCACGGGCCAGCTCAAGCAGATCAGCGACCCGCGCGGCAACAACACCATCTACACCTACAACTGGGCCGGCCAGCGCACCGTGGTCGACGACCCGGACGCCGGATCGTCGACCACGGAATACGACGCCAACGGACAGATCAGCAAGACCACCAGCAACAACGGGAAGACCGTCCTCACCTACGGCTACGACAGCCTGGGCCGCAAGACGTCCGTGACCAGCGGGGCCGATGAACTGGCCGCATGGGTGTGGGACGGCCAGTCCACCCCCGGCGGCAAGGGCCAGATCACCTCGGCCATCAGCCGGGACACAAGCGGCAACACCTACACCACCAAGGTCAACAGCTTCGACGACCGCGGCCGCCCGGAGAGCACGACCGTCACCATCCCGGCCAACGTCACCGGCCTGGCCGGCGACTACACCACGGGCTTCACCTACGACGCCGCCGACCACGTCACCTCGGTGAACTACCCCGCGGCCGGCGGCCTGGCCCAAGAAACCGTCACCACCGGATACAACTCCTACGGACAGCCCCGCAGCCTCACCTCCGACCAGCAGACCTACGTCAAGACGACGGTCTACGACGCGTACAGCCGTCTGACCGACCGTCTATACGGCATGCCGACCATCGGGGCCGGCAGTGTTACGGCCCAGCGCTCGTACAGCTACTTCGACGACAACGGCACCCGCTGGCTGCAGGGCATCTCCACGACCACCACCGTCGACCGGCTCATCACCGAGTCCCAGAAGGACACCTACAGCTACGACTTCGACGGGAAGATCACCCAACTGCTTGAACAGGCAAGCGGTCAGGCCGAGCAGGCGCAGTGCTTCCGCTACGACGACCAGGCGCGACTGACCAACGCCTACACCCGTGCAGGGGCGGGCACGTGCCCCCTGGGCAACAACTCCGACTTCACCGGCGAAGCCCCCTACCAGACCGCGTACACCTACGACCGCCTGGGCAACCTCCAGTCCGTCACCGACACCGACCAGGCCGGCAAGGCCACCAACCGCGACTACCTCTACCCCGGATACAACGACTCGGGCACCTGGACGACCGCCAACGCTGACTGGCCGCACGGCGTCCGCAAGATCAACCACATCACCGCCGGCGCCACCACCAGTACGGACACCATCACCTACGACGCCGACGGGACGATGCTCAAGCGCGTCGAACCCAGCACCACCACCGACTACACCTGGACCAAGCAGGGCCAACTCTCCACCGTCAAGACCACCAAGGCGTCCGGCAGCGACCTGACCCGCTACGTATACGACGCCGACGGCAACCTCGCCGTCCGCACCACCCCGCAGGAAACCGTCGCCTACATCGGCGGCATGGAACTGCGCAACGACGGCATCAAAGTCAGTGCAACCCGGTACTACAGCAGCGGCGGATCCACCGTTGCCATGCGCACCACCATGGGCAACACCACCTCCGGCGGCAAAGTCACCTACCTGATGGCCGACAACCAGGCCTCCACACAGCTCACGGTCGACGCCACCAGCGGCACCGCCACCCGCCGTCGCTATACCCCCTTCGGAGACGACCGCAGCGGCGCCCTGCCCACCGGCACCAACAACGGATTCCTCGGCAAAACCGAAGACACCAGCACGGGCCTCTCCCTCCTCGGCGCCCGCGCCTACGACCCGCATCTGGGCCGCTTCCTCAGCCCCGATCCCCTCAGCGCCCCTTATGACCCGCAGAACCTCTCCGCCTACAGCTACAGCGGCAACGACCCCATCAACTACTCCGACCCCACCGGCCTGACAAGACACCTCGACCAGGGCGGCAGCGACTACGAACCCGGCGGCAAAGGCGACGGTTACGGCGGTACCAGCGAATTTCAGGAGGGCAATGGCACCGATGGTGACCCCACCACAGGCGACTTCATGCTGTCGCTTCTGCCGCGGCCCGAGAACATGGATGAGGATCGTCTTGCCAACCTCTGGGTCTATTACGGCCAAAACCGCACGGGTGGAGGTTACTGGGACGCACCCGTCGGCGACGGCGACAGAACAGCCATGGCTTGCTTCGGTCGAGCCGCCTGTTCCGAGGCATACCGGGTATGGAAGGAAACCGGCGACTTCGCCAAAGCGAAGAGAATCGCTGCCACCTACTGCATTGACAACGCTGAACTCTGCGGAGTCGACAAGGGCGCGTATGACTCGATGAAGGAAGCGTCAGAGACCGTTCCCATCCTTCTCGCCGGAGAAGTCGGAGCAGCGTTCAGTAAAGTCCTCAAAGCGGCCGGATGCAGCTTCAGTCATTCAACTCCGGTCCTGATGAAGGACGGGAAAACCAAGCCTATCGGCAAGGTCGAACCAGGGGATCAAGTCGAGGCTGCCGATCCGGGCACGGGACGCCATGAAGGGACCCGGGAGGTAACGGCCACCTACATCAATCACGACAGTGACCTCATCGATGTGAAGATCCGCGGTCGCGACGGACGCCTGCAGACCCTGCACACGACATCTCTCCACCCCATCTGGGACGATACGGCCAAGGCGTGGAAGGAAGCAGGGCGACTGACACCAGGCCACATCGTGAATTCCGCAGATGCCAGCCATGCGGTGATTGTCGCGGTGCTTGCTCGGCCTGGCCAGGCCGACATGCACGACCTGACTGTTAACGGGCTCCACACGTATTATGTGCTTGCAGGAGATATTCCGGTGCTGGTTCACAACAGCACCGCGTGTCCGAATTTTGGTCCGCAGCTTTCTGCAGGAAATAGTATTTTTCCGCAGCGTCCCGCAGGAACCACGGGTGAATGGACTGCAGGTACCGCCCAAAACGGAAAGGGTATGATTTGGCGCTCGCCCGCCGACGCGCAAGGTAAATCCACGTCGATTCGCATCATGAGCCCGACGTCGAGATACCCGAACGGCTACGTCCGCTTCGAAAACAAGCATGGTCAACCCATTGGACTGAATGGCAAGCCTGGGGACAGAGCGGCAACACATATCCCCATGAATTCCGACGGAACCTACCCGTTGCCGGCTGGATGGTAGTCATGGACCTGGAACTTCGAGGGCAATCGGTCGACAGAGTTTGCCTCGATAGTGCGCTGACCCTTTTCACCAGTGGAGATGTCGAGATGCGCATCGAAACGGACGCAACGCTCATGGGAGCTGATGGGATTCACGTGAGGTTTGATCCCGAAAGCCCCGGTCCAGTGGCGGGACGCATCGTGGAGCTACTCCATTCGGTGATCTCAACTGCGAGCTACAGCGACGCAGGAGTGCTGTCCATGTCCTTTGAAGGAGGGGAAGAGCTGACCGCCCCTCCGCACGATGAATATGAGGCTTGGGGGGTGGTTTACCCAGATGGGCGACGCATTGTGTGCGTCCCAGACGGCGAAGTAGCAATCTGGGGACCTATCTGAGCTCCTCGCAGCCGGTTGTAGTGCATGACCGGGGTGATGCGGTCGAAGATGGTTACCTGCGTGCCGTAGGGGGAGGTAGGCGGCGGAGTCGAAGCGCAGGCATCCGTGCGGGCCGTTGCTCCGCGGGGGAGGCGCCTCGGGTGCGGGGCAGCTCGCGGCGGAGGACGGCGGTCTCGGGAGCGGTCCACGGTCGCGACCGCTCCACGCGCACCGCCGCTCTGCTGCGGGATGGCGCGACCAGTTGCCCTCGGGGGTGAGTTCGTTGGCGTACAGCACGGTGCCGTCGCGCCGTACGACGGCGCCGCGGTTGGCGAGCTGCACAGCCTCGACGGAACCCTGGTCGAGGTCCCGGCCGAGCTGGTGTTGCTGCTACCGCTTGACGCGGCCACGGACGGCGAGCAGGGCCAGGGCAAGGAGAAATCGGCTCGATGAACCGGGAGGCCATCTCGATGTAGGTGCCGGCGGTGGTGAGGTTCTGCCCTGAAGTGCGGAAGATCACCGAGTTGAGGACCACCCGCAGGGCCTTCTCAGCGCGCTCGCCGTTGAGCTGCTCGCTCAGCGGCCCGGTCGGGTTGCGAGGGGCTGGGGTGTCAGTGCGCAGGGAGATTTCTTGGCCGGTGAGGCGGCCGGTGGTCTCCGGCTTCGGGGCTTCCTTCGGCAGGCCCCACGGCAGTAGGGCGCAGAATGTGGCGGTCATCGTCAGCGCCAGCCACCCGCGGCTCGGGAGGCGCGCAGGCCGTAGCCGGAGATTGCCCAGTACACGGCCAGCAGGGAGCGCTCGACTCGGGGTCGGCTCTTGTCGTGTGACGGTCTGCGGAGGAGCGTCAGTTGGGCATCGTCATCTGAGCGTCAGTGGCGCAGGCTCAATGACCTCGTGGTTGGCACTGACGGATGGTGTTCATCTGTGGCTGACGTGAGTGACGAAAGGCCGGGTCATTCTCATGCCGACCGCTATGCACCGTCGGTAATCTGATGGCCGGCCAGGACGCGTTCATGGCCCGGTGGAGACGGCCAAGGAACGCGTCCAACAGGTCCTCGCAGAGCAGCGACAGCTGACCCGTGACGCCCTGAACCGGCTCCTTCTCCGGGCCGACGGGCTGCCGTAGGCTGAACCGCCTGGGCGAGATGCTGATCGTCAACGCCGGGCTCGGACCCGACTCCTCTGCCTGTGCGTGGAAGACCGCGCACCCCGATGCCCGGCACCGCTGGTGCGCGGCTGAGCGCCACCACCCGTCCCGGACAACGCGGCGTCTACGCGGGCCCGGCCTGACCATCTGCGCGAGAGCGACGCTGCGAGCAGGCCGCCGACGTGGGCCTCGCCGCCCGGGCACAACAGACAGATCGAGGTTCAGTGGCGGTGCCCGAGCGTCGGCAGCCCACCGGAGACCGTCCGCACACTGCGGCCCTTGCTCTTCTTGTCCGCAGCCCGTCTCGCGGCAGGCAAAGCACCGGCCATGCTCCGCAGCCGGCCTGCGACTTCTGCGTCGCCAGCCTTTTGATATTCGGTAGCGGCACGCCGCATGGCAGCCTGTGTCTGCCGCACCAGAAGATCCCGGTAAGCCTCAAGGAAACCGGTGACCCGCACAGCGCCGGGAGCTCCGCGAACACACAAGTGCAGCCGCTTCGGCTGGTCCGGCGGGGCGGGGGCGACATAGAGACGGGCACTGCTCTCACCCGTGGCGATCGCACCGATCGCTGCAAGCGTCTTCTCGTCGCTGGGCATGAGGACACGTTCGTACCGGCCGGGACTGCGGGGAGTCAACGACGCCTCCGCCACCTGCCGGCCGCTCCATCGCACGCGCATCCCGACTCCTGGCTCCAGAAGAGCCCCACGGCGGGGACGACCCCGCTTGCGCGTCATCACAACCCGCCAGTGATCACAGCACGTTCCGCCTTCACCGAGACCCGCACCAGCTACCCCTGTGCGTACCGCTGCTGGACGATGCGGGCAAGCCCCACTCCCAAGGTCCCAGGCCTTCACCAGCTCCCGAGGGCCGGTTGCCCATGTCGGTGCAGACATCGGACGCACCCGACCCTTACCCAGGCACGCGTGCCGCACGAAAGCGGGGCGGGGCCGGGTCGACTCACCTGCTCGCGCGCGTGTGCTGACGGGGGAGCGGTCAGGAGCTGACGGGCGTCATTCCTAGGATTGTTGATGTCCGCCTTGGGGTATCGCCTCGATGTCGGGCTCCCATGGAGGGGCGTCAGCGCCGGGGGTCCAACCACTGCCCGCGAAGAGCAACTGGTCGGGGGAAGCCGCAGTTTGTCGGATTCAGTTGCCGGGCGTGACCAAGGAATCCAGGCATGTACAGACGTGCCGGGATCTTGGCACGCCTGATGCCCAGGTCCCGGAGAGAGGGACCCTGGGCAGTGGAAACCTTCAACGCGGCTCTTGGTGCAGCCGCTGCTGTCCTCATGCTCGGAAGCGAGGTTCTGCGCTTCCTCCGTGAGTGCCGGGACCGGGGCAGGCCCGAGGCGGCCGAGAGCTGAGTGAGCTGGCCGTCTGGCGCTACTGTCACCCGGAGTCTGGTACCTGGCCGTAGGGGTCCGCGACACATCCCTGGTCGTCAAACCCGCGACGGGCGTCAGGGGCTGCTTCGAATGGATACCTCCGGTATCGAGCCTGCCACAGAAGGTACTTGGGGCCCTGCGGGCCCAACCTTTGACAGCCGGAAACAGGGTACTTGACGTACACCGCCCCTTCAGGAAATGACTATTCGTCCTGGGGTGCGTCGCTGGTCGAGTGATTCCTAGAGCTTGGTGACCCGAGGCAGGAACTGGCGGGCGTGGAGGCGGCCTTCGTTTGATCCCGTGCTCCATCCAGAGGCAATCAGACATGAAGGCCGCGCGGTGAGGTGGGCTCGCGTTTTTGTAGGTTTCCGAGTTGTTAGTAGCCCCCGGCGATTCGGATCGCTTGCAGAGGACCTGCGTCTGCCTCCTGAGGAACTGTGCAATGCAATTCCTTCTGAATTTTCCGAAGTGCGTTTGGGAAGGAATCGTAGCGCTCTCCATGGCTGATGGCTTCCAAGTGCCCGGTGAGTTGCTCCAGTACCTGGGGTTGCTTCCCATAGTCATTGCCGGGGAAGAGCGGATCGAAGGACGAGAGGATTTCTCCGTTCTCGGCGTAGGAAATCCAGGAGGATCCCGAATCGCTCTGACGTACTGACAAGGCGGTAGTGTCATGTGACACGGTTTTGAGGACTTCGTCGTTGGCCAGGTAGGGGCCTTCTGGCTCGATGACAAATGACCAGTCGCCGTGCGTGCCGGCGCGCAGCAGGGGGCCGTCGTCCTGGAGGAGCCCGACACTGTGCAGCTCGTCGATGTCCAGCTCGGGCAGGTCGTCCTCGCTGATGTCCTCTCCAAGTGCCACGATGATCTCTGCTTGGGTGCGGCTCACCAGGGTTGGCTGGACTGGGCCACCGGCTACTCTCGTGAGGAGGTCGATCGGTGAAATGGCTTTCGCGAAGATCGCGCAGTACCCGAACTGGTACAGCTGATTATTCGGGAAAATTTCAGTGCTCATGACTACCTCGGCGTGGTTGTCTGACCTGCTGCAATAGCCGCTGTTCGTCACCGTCAACGGGCCGAACAGCGGCGTCATGGCTGGCGGTTACTTGTTCCCGGCGTCCACCCAGTATGCGTCTCCCATGAGGAGTCGCCACTTCTTCGTTTTCCTTCCGAGTTCGCCGCCCACGCCCTCGTTCTGGACCTTCGGCATGCTGGCCCGGGCGCATTTGGCGTTCGCTGGAGGCATCTTGCCCTGGTTCAGTCCGGGCCAGGTCAGTGACAGGTACTCCTTGCCCTCCCTGGTCTCGGAGACAACCGAGTACTGCTGACAGGTCTTCCCTTCGGTGACCCCTTGCTGAGCTCCGCTTTCCTTCGACCCGGCGAAGGGGAACTCATCGCACTGGACCGGTTTGGGGGTGCTTGAGCTGGGCCTGAAGGTGTCGTCGCAGACGATGTCGCGATTCCTCCGCGCGACCGTTTCGTTGGCTTCCCGGTGCAGCGGCTCTCCCTTGCCCTCCCAGCCCGGGTGGCTGGACATGCTCGCCTGCACCATGCCGATGAACTGACGTGCCTCGTTGTACTTGGACGGGATTTCGAAGGTGGGCGTGTACTTGGGGACCACGCATCCCGCGGTGCTGAGTTCCTTGTCGCACCGGACCTGCCAGCCGGCATTCTGGCTCACCCCCCACGAGTAGGAGGCCTTCGCGGCCCCGTATGACGCAGTGAGGGTGTACTCGAGCATCAAGGTGTCAAATCCCGTTGTGTTCTTCCAGTTACGCTGCCAGGTCCCTTCCTTCTCCGACAACAGCGTCACCGGGGCCGGCCCCGTCCACGGGCCCAGCCCCTGCTGGCATGCCGACGTTGCAGCGCACTCGCCCTTGATTGCCACGTTGAAGCCGCTCACCAGCGCACCGGTCACTGCTTGCACGCGCAGGAAGAAGTCCTCGCTGAAGTTGACGTCGGTGTTCTTGGTGTTGACTTCCTGCTTGATGTTGAGCCAAGCCTCGCCGAGGACCTCCCGCGTCTCCGGGACGATCAGGCTCACGTGGGACACCTGGTTCTCGCAGATAGACTTCCGGGTCACATACACCTGACCCTGCGCTTGAGCATCACACCAGGTCACACCACTGCCAGTGGCGGCCCGTGCCACCCGCTTGGGGGCTTGGAACACCGGGACGGACTCCACGCACAGGGCCGTCGCCTTTCCCTGGGCCGCTGCTTGCTTTCGGATCTGGTCGCACGGCACGGTGCTCTTGGCGTTCTTTCGCGGCTGCACAACCTGCGGTCTGTCAGTTGAGCTGGATTCCCGTGTCGGCGAAATGGCCGCCGCATGTGCGGAGTTGGCCGCGTCGTCGGTCGAGGCAACGGCCGTGCTGCTTCCGCTCGCGATGAGGGCAAGCGCGGATATCGCCATGAGGACTCGTCTGAGTCGCACGTCTTCTCCCCTGTCTGACGTGTCAGCGCGCACTGGTCATGTGCGCACAACATGCAGCTGGATGCGGACACATGTCGCACCCAGCCCGGCGAATCGGATCATGGACACCACGGAAGAGTCAAAGGATCTTCACAGAATCAGTCATCGATGGGCATGCTGGCTGGAACGTACGCGACCTCGCAGGAGACCCGCGGCTTGCCCAGGCAATTGGCCCCGCAGAGAGTGGCGTTTCAGGCGACGGGGTGTAGCCGACACCGCTGCGGAGCAAAGGCGTTCACTGAGCTCTTTCAGCGTGGCCACTGATCGGGTGACGGGATCGTTCTCCGCAACGCATGTCAACGGTCATGGAGAAGTCTGGTTGGGCGGGCGGTGGACATCCGGGCTGGTGGACAGGTTCTGTCCGCGCTGGTGGACACGTGATTTCCGGTTGAGGCGTCAGTTCAGCGGCATCACTCCCTTCCCGGCGAGGGCCTCGGCGAGGCGGTGGGAGTCGCCCTTGGTCGGGACGAGGTGTGCGTGGTGCAGAAGCCGGTCGACGGTCGCGGTGGCGAGCGTCTTGGGCATGATCGAGTCGAAGCCCGAGGGGTGAATGTTGCTGGTCACGGCCACGGACCTGCGCTCGTAGGCGGCATCGACGATGCGGTAGAAGGCTTCGGCGGCGTCCTGTCCGGCCGGCAGCATGCCGATGTCGTCGACGACGATCAGGTCGCTGCGGCAGATCCTGGCGACGGTGCGGGCGGTGGTGCTGTCGACCTTGGCCCGGCCGACGGTGGCGGTCAGCGATTCGAGGGTGAACGAGGAGACCCGCAGGTCCTTCTCGATCGCCGCGTGCGCGAGGGCCTCGGTGAAGTGGGACTTGCCGGTGCCGGACGGGCCGGCCAGCACGAGGTTCTCGGCCCGGCCGATCCACTCCAGCGTGTTGAGGGCCTGCTGGGTGGGCTCGGGGATGGAGGACTCCTCCGGTCTCCAGGACGAAAACGTCTTGCCCGTGGGGAAGTTGGCGGTCTTGCGACGCATCCGTGGGGTGGCCGCGTCCCGGCCGATGACCTCCTCGTTCAGCAGCACCCGCAACACCTCGGCGGGATCCCAGCGTTGGGCCCGCGCGGTGGCGAGCACGTCGGGTGCGGCCTTGCGGAGGTAGGGCAGCCGCATCCGGCGCAGGATGGTCCAGGGCGTCCGGGATCGGTGGAGCAGTGGGATGGGTGGTCACTGGCCAAACCCCTTCCAGGAGTTGGTCCCGGGCTGGACGGAGTGCTTCTCGTCCGCGACGACCAGGTCGCCGACGGCGGCCGCGGAGGCCAGGTGGTCGAGGATGGAGGGCAGGTCGTCGTCGGCGAACCGGCCCGCGATCGCCGCCATGCCCAGCGCCTCGTCGACCGCCTCGGCCCCGAGGGCGACGGCGAGTTCGACCGCGCGGGCCATCTTCGAACGAACCCGGGTGATGCCGGCGGCGCCGGCCTCGACCAGCCACCGGTGGGCACCTTCACCCAGGTTGAGGAATGCGATCTCCTGCGATGTGCGGGGTTTCGGCTTGGGCCGGTGGATGCCGCGGCCGTCGGGATGGTGCGGGTAGTGGGCGTCAACGATCCGTGGATTACCCGGTGTTGACAGCTGGTGTCGGCAGATCTCCTCCAGCCCGGTCTCGGTCATCGCGGTCACGGCGAGCTCGTCGCCGGTCACCCGGCACCACACCCGGGCGCCGACGAAGCCGGGCGGGGTGGAGTAGCGGACCGCGCCGAAACTGATGGTCTGGTCGTCGTCGACGACCCGCTCGTCGCCGAGCGCGGCATGATGCGGGGCGGCAGGGATCGGGTGGAGGTGCTCACGCTCGGCGGTCAGCCGCAGCACCGGGGCGGTCTTGGTGGAGCGGTGCGGGCGGGCGTTGACCTGCTCGCACCATCGGTCGCACTCTGCGGCCAGCTCGGCGAACGAGCCGTACTCGGCCCGGAGGTTGGCGGTGGTGGGCACCAGATCCGCTTTGGCGATCTTCACTGTGGCCTCGACGCCGCCCTTGGATTCCGGGTCGAACGGCTCGCAGGTGGCGACCGTGCAGCCGTAGTGCTTGCCGGCGGCCACGATGTCCGGGTGCCGGATCGCGATCCCGGCGACGCGGTCGATGGTGACGGTGCGCGGGTTGTCGGTGAGCACGTAGGCAGGGACCCCGCCGAGCCGGCGCAGGGTGGCGTCCAGGCAGGCCACCAGGGTGCCCAACGTCTGGTCCCAGGCCCGGATGACCACCCTGAAGCGGGACCAGGACAGCCAGGCGCAGAACAGCTGGGTGCGTCGGCCGGCCACCTTCGGGCCCTCGCCCCAGTCGAGTTGGAGCCACATGCCCGGCTCGGGCATCCAGGGCCGATAGCGGCGACGGTGGCCGTCCTTCCAGGCCGCTTTCACCTCGGCGACCGCCCGGCGGGTGGTGCGGTCGGTGCCGGTGAAGCCCATCGCGACCAGCCGCTGGTGGACGACGTCGGCGCGGATTCGTCCTTTGGAGTGATCCACCAACTCCTCGATTTTCGGAAGGAATTGGTCAATCAACCGGGGCCGGCGGACCGTCTCCTGCGGAGAGAGCCCGGCCTCACGGCGATCGACGTACTTCTGAACGGTCTTCGGATCGCACCCGGCCAGCTGGGCGGCTGAGAACGCGCAGCGGGTCAGGTCGAACGCTTCGAGAATCTCCATGACATCCCTGGCAGACTTGGTCAACATCCCTCCGGGCCGGCGGCAGCTGATCGCAAACAGCGCGAGCCTGCCCGGAGGGATCTTTCGTTGAACGGGACCAGCGTGGAGATCACACGTCCGTGCACCAGGACGTTTACTGTCCGTCAGACCGGACCGATCTGTCCGCCTACCAAGAGCTTCGCAAGTCCGCCGTCATCAGCGACCTGGAGGGCCTGGGGTGCGGCGGTGTCGGCCGCCTCGGCATAGGCGCCGGCGCGGTCGCGGCAGATGACCTCGATTTCGGGATGGGCTGCGAGCCACGGGGCGAGGGTGGCGGCGTCGCGTTCGGGCAGCAGGTCGAGGACCTGGTGGGTCTCTGCGTCGATGACGACCGTTCCATAGACGTGCCCGCGCCGCAGCGCGAAGTCGTCCACGCCGACGGCACGGGGACGCGTCGCGGTCGGGTCGGGCAGGTCCATCACCCGGCGCAGCAGCGTGGTCCGGCTGGTGGCAATGCCCATGAGCTGGGCGAGGCGAGCGCCGGCCCAGCCGGCCAGTGCCAGCCCGATCGCGCTCATCGTCTGCCGCAGCCGCTCGGTGACCCGACCGTGGCGGCGGGTCAGGCCGGGCACCTGCTCCACGAACGTCCGTCGGCCGCATGCCCTGGCCGTGCAGAAGAACCGCCGGACCCGCAATACGAGTTGTGCACTCCGCCCGGCCGCGGGTAGGTCCGCGGGAAACCGCAGGTAGGAGCTGTGGACTCGTTCCGTCCAGTGGGAGCAGTCGGGGCAGGCGGCCCCGATGGGCGTGCACCGGGCCTCGACGCGTAACGCCTCGCCTTCCGTACGTACGGCCACGACAGCGACTCCCGGGACCGATGGGAACAACAACTCCTGCAACCGGGACAGCACCTCGTTCACGGCCATCGAATGTCGGCCGTGTCACCCGCACGAGGAGCGATTTCAAGGCGACTTCCGTACCACGCGACGGAAGATCAATAACTACGGGGGGTGACCGCTCACGGAACTTGTGCCAGACCCCGCTGAACAACGTCACAGCCACGCGGGGCTCGGCGTAGGGCTTTTCCCCGGACGGGTGGCCGCTGTCGATGGCCCGGGCGCGTTCGAGTTCGGCGTTGAATTCCAGGCCGAGCAGGATGGCGATGTTGGAGATCCACATCCAGACCGGGAAGACGATGATCGCGGCAATGCTGCCGTAGGTCGTGTTGTAGCTGCTGAAGTTCGCCACGTAGAAGGCGAACGCGGCGCAGGCGATGAGTCAGAGCACGATGGCAATGAGGCTGCCGGGGCTGACCCACCGGAACTTACGTTTGACGTTGGGTGCCGCCCAGTACAGCAGGGCGATGATCGCGGCGAAGAGCATGATCATCACGGGCCGTTTGGCGATGTTGTGGCCCCCAGGATCCACTACGTTGTGGTTGCGCCACTCACGGATATCGGCTTCCTGGATCATGGCCTCGTCCTGCGCCGTTCGGGCAGCCGCGTCGCGCCCTCGCGGAGCGCCGGGGTCGACCGTGGTAGTCGACAGGCATGCCGATGAAGACCCCGGGTGCTGCGGGCCGTTCCTCTCTGTTCGAACGGCTGGGCCGCGTGATCAGCCATTCACCAGTCGGACGTGGATGGCGGCGGAGCAGCGACCTGGAGTTGGGGCAGCGTTCGCTGGGCTTCGCGGCGCTGGGGTTCCTCACGCTGGTGCCGCTGCTGATCATTGTCTCCTCGGCCGATCCAAAGCATGGGCGGGGATTCGCGCAGTGGCTGGGGGAAGGACTCGGCGTGTCGACGACCTCCAGGGAACATGTGGAGCAGTTGTTTATTCGTCCCGGTCAGGCTCTGCGGACCACGACCGCGTTCGGCATTGCCGTCCTCGCCGCTTTCGGCCTGGCCTTCGGGGTAGCGGTGCAGTCCGGCTATGAGAAGGTCTGGGATCTGCCCCCGGCCCGCTGGTGGGCCAGGTGGCGCCATGTGGTGTGGCTCGGCGTACTCATCGGCTATCTCTTCGCTTCCGCCACTACCACGCTGCGACCGGAGTCCCTGGCCGGCGCGTTCGTCGCCTCGCTGAGCGCCGTCCTGTTCTTCTGGTGGTCGCAGCGCATACTGCTGGGCGGGAGGGTTCGCTGGCGCGCTCTGTTGCCTGGCGCGGTGGCCACCTTGGTCGGGCTGCTCGGTCTCAGGGTCTTCTCCCGGCTCGTCTACTCGCCGCTGATCGTGTCCAACGCCGTCACCTACGGCCCCGTCGGAACCGTCCTGGTCATCCAGTCCTGGCTGGTCGGTGTGGGCGTCGTCGTCTTCGGCGGTGCCCTGGTCGGCCGGCTGCTGCACGAGGAGCTCCCACGCGTGGCACGTGCACTGAAACGGCGAGGATGAGACGGGACCTCGGAGCCCGGAACTGCTCACGCCTGACTGGACTGGCAGACGGACAAGAGGTACAGCGCGAACGGACGACCGACGCCAGTGAGGCGTGCGCCCGATCAGCCTGCATCAGACCGCATCCTCGCGTGGACGACGGCCATACAGGGCGAGCAGTAGCGTTCGGCCGGCGTGTCATCGAGGACGGGTCTGGCACGCACGGTTTGTGCGACCTCCTGTCCGCACAGTGTGGTGCGGGCATCGCCCTTGGCCTTTACGTGCCACATGACCCCGGCATCGGTCGTCGCAGGGGCGGCGATCATCTCGTACATCGGCCTCTCCCCTGGTTGAGGCCCCGGCGGGCCGTGGGGTCGCTTCGTCTGGGGCGAGCCGGGTACCGCGCTGCTGACCGCGCCCCCTCCCGCTCGTCCATGCAACTCCGCAGCACCTGATCGGACCATCGGAAAGGGGCACTCGGGTGAACCGGAAGGTGTCAACCTGCTCGGACTCAATGTGAGTCACGAGTACTGCGACACTCTGTGAACACGCTCACCGACTCGTCGTCGGCGGCCCGTCCACCCCTGGCCCTTCGGCAGGCTGCCCAGTGTGGCTGTTGCGGCGGACTTTTGGCGCGCCCTCGTCGTGGGAATGAAGCAGGATCTGGCAGGAGCCCAATCCCCTTCGGTGGGTGTCGGTGGGCACTCGCCGCAGGGGCGGGTTGGGGACCGCTCGGGATCAGGGCCTGTGCGGTGTTGTTGGTGGACCGCCGCCTTCCGCTGCCCGCTGGGGCTTGTCGGTCACTGCGGGTCTGGTCCCGGGAACCGGGCCCTCACCTGCGTCTGCTTCGCTGGACTCCGCTGCTGTGCCCGTCGCCGTCCAAGCGGCGCAGTACAGCAGCAGCCTGGCCATGAGGTTGATCCACAGCACGACGGCGACCGGGACGGCGAAGGCGCCGTACATGCTCTTCCCTGCGACGCCCTGAAAATAGCCGGTCAGCAGCAGCTTGAGCAGTTCGAAGCCGACCGCACCGATCAGACCGGCGACCACGACCGCACGTCGGCCGGGATGCACCCGCGGCAGCCTGGTGAGCAGGTAGACCAGGAGCAGGAAGTCGACGAGCAGGGCAATGGCCAGGCCGGCGAAGAACAGCAGCACCCGTCCCGCCCCGCCCTCGATCCCGACCTTGTCGGCTGCCCAGCCGACCGCGCTGTTCGCGAATACCGAACTGGCCATCGCTACCAGCCCGACCACGCCGAGACCGACCAGTACCCCGGTGTCCTTGAGCCTGAGCAGGATCGGATTTCCCGGGTCCTGCTCCTTTTCCCAGACCGCACGCAGGCACCCGCGAAGGGCGCCGACCCAGTTGATGCCGATCACGAGCAGCAGCGCGCCCGCGATGAGCCCGACGGTTCCGGCGTGCGCGACGAGGCTGTTCAGGTTTAGCAGGTGGGAAAGGCCCGGCGCCTGGCCGGCAATCTTGTCCTGGAGCTTGCTGAGCTGGTCCTTGCTCAGCAGCTTGGCGCCGATCGCCGCGCCCGCAGTGATCAGCGGAAAGAGCGCGACGAAACTGATGTAGGTGATGGCGGCGGCGAGCCGGGCCCAGTGGGTCTTGGCCAGCCGCTCGTACGCCCGCCACACGTGCGTACGCATCAGCCGTGCGATACCAGGAAGCCTTGTCAGCCGATCCATGGTGAACACCTACTCTCAGCGCACCCGTGGCGGGAGAAGAGGCATTTGGCGGCGAAACCCGTTTCCGCGCTGAGATCGTTTGGCCGCCAGTTCAGGGACAGAGCAGTCGTGGTAACCGACTGGCATGCGGCGAATCCGCTGGAGGGCCCGGATTGTCGGCGGAAACCTTGATCTCCCCGGTGGCGGAAACGATCGCCGCCCACTGGCGGATACTAAAACTCCCCGCAGACAGCAAAACTCCCCCACTCTGCACAGCTTCCACTCCTAGCGGGACGGCTCAACTGGAACCATCGACCCGTACTTCGCCGGGCCCGGGGCGGAGTGGTCAGTGCTTGAAGGCGTCCTTGATCTTCGCCCCGGCCTGCTTGATGTTGCCCTTGACTTGGTCTCCGCGGCCTTCGGCCTGCAGGCGCCGACTGCCGGTGGCGCGGCCGGTTGTCTTCTTGGCGCCGCCTTTCATCGCTTCGGCTTTGTGTGCGATCTTCTTCGCGATACTCATGGGTTGCCACCCTGGGTGAGTTGTCTGCTGGTGTTCAGGGGCAGGAAGATCCGTGACGCCGGCCGGCCACCGAGTTACGCGTGGGGGCGGTCTACCCGGGGGCGGATCGGTGCCCGAACAAGTGCAGCCTGCTCCGGCGACCGCCGTCCGGGGCGGGAGCGCGATCACCGTGGGGTGAGTCCCCCTGCGCGTTCGCGTTTTCCGCGCGGGCGGGCTCGCGTTGGTCGCCCCGGTCGTTGCGGCCCGGCCCGGCAGAGGTCGTCTCGCGGCGTGACTGATTGACTTCGCGGCGCGATGCGCTGCCTCGGCGAGGAGCGCGGCGGCGTGCACCGGTCAAGAGCAGGCTCAGCCCGAACAGGGCCGCCGCTCCGACGATGATGCCGTAGAGGAACAGCGTGCCGGTGGATCCGGTCATGCCGTGGCCGAATACCGAGAACCCGCCGGTGAGTTCATGCCCGCTGCCGCTGTTGGTGAGAACACCGGCCACGCCGACGACTACCGCGGCGATCAAGATGATGAGTCCGAGGATGGCGATCATGACGCGCTCCAAGGATCTACCGCTACTCCCACGGTAGAACGGCAGCGTCCACGAAGCCACCGCGGCAGGGACGGGCAGGATTCGTCGGGACTGGCGGCTCACTCGCGGGAGACCATCGACCGCGACACCGCTCGATCTTCCATGTGGCCGTAGGCGAGAGAGGGGCCAGCTTGCGGGCCTCCAGGGCGACCGCGTCCGCGGTCAGGGCCCCGGCCCGGTAGGCGGCGGCCAGGCCGGCGACGACTTGCTCGTGCTCCATGTGGCGGGCCAGCAGCAGGACCTCGATCAGCGCGCGGGTGCCGGCCCCGTCGCCGTGGGCGGCCTTCGCCGCCGCCCACCACTTGTCGTGAACGGGCGTGAACCGGCCCGCGGAGCGGGCCTGTTCCAGGGCGGTCGAGCCGGGGAAGGCGCCCGGCTTGCGCAGCAGGGCCTCGAGGTAGTGGTCCAGGACCAGTCGGGAGCCGTGCACCCCGCCGAGGCGTTCGTGCCGGGTGATCTCGTTGCGGCCGTCGTAGACGATGAGGTCGTTGGCGTGCAGCAGCACCCGCAGCTGGCGGCCGATGAAGCGGACCGGCACTGAGTAGGTGTTGCCGCGGACGCTGATCTGGCTGAAGCGGTTGACCCTGGGGGAGAACCAGCGGCCGGTCTCGAACGGCTCGGTCGGCAGCGGTTTGAGGAGGTGCTGTTCGGCGGCGAAGTACTCGCCGATGGTGCGGGTGCGCGAGCGCAGCCGGCGGCCTTCGTCGGCCTGGTCCCACTCATCGACCATCGCGTTCAGCTCCGCCAGCGATGCGACCTCGGGGACGGGGACGAAGTGGTTGCGGCGGAAGAAGCCGATCTGCCCCTCGACGCCGCCCTTTTCGTGGGCGCCTTCGATGCCGGGCCGGCAGTAGAACGGTTCGACGGCCCAGTGCGAGCGAAACGCTGTCCAGCGGTCCGATTCCACCCGGCCGCGGGAGAAGCCCAGGACGCGTTCGACCGCGGCCCGCAGGTTGTCGTAGCGGATGCGCGCCCGCGGGATACCGCCCAGCACCCGGAAAGCATGCACGTGGCCTTCGAAGAACGCCTCCTGACCGGCGGTTGCGAACACCCGGTGCACCGCCTTTCCGGAGTACGACAGGCGCAGCGAGAACAGGTAGACCCGGGTCAGCTCGCCCGCGAGCACGATGTGCACCTCGCCGAAGTCGACCTCCGCCTCCGCCCCGGGCAGGTGCGTCTGTGGCACGAACATCGCCTGCGGACCTAACCCCGCCTCCCGTCGCACCTGCGGACGGCGGTCCTTCACATAGGAGCGGACCATCGGATACGAGATGTCATCGGCGCCGTGCTCGTCCACCAGCCGGTCGAAGATCCGCTGAGCGGTATGCCGCTGCTTGGCCGGCGCGTCCAGGTCCGCCTGCAGAATCCCGTCGATCAGCGGCTTGTAGGGATCCAGCCGCGACTCCCGCCGCCGCGGCTTCCTGCGCTCCTGCGGCCACTGCCCGTCCAGAGCCCGCCGCACCATCCGCCAGGTCACGTTGTACTTGCGCTGCAAAGCCCGCTGGGTCAGACCACCGAGGTGGTCACGGCGTATCGCGGCGTACAGATCAACCTTCGACTGCGACTTCCCGATCCGGCCCCCTGCAGCAGAAGCACACCCCACCGTCCCACCGCAAGCCCTTGGGTGACGTCAAAACAAACCGACACCGCAAACTCGGTCAGAAGGTGACTCCCGCAGTCACCTCGAAACGACTCCCACCCTCGGTTACAAAGCCACCACTCGCGCTCTCACGGCTTGCGCAGGTCATGGCTCTGTCGACCCCGAGCCCGCATGAGCTCGTCACCGGCTACCGCCGTGAACGCTGACGAGCCCTCCAGCGGCCGCCCGGTAAAACACCGTGTGCGAATCTGGCAGGTGGTGCAGGCGGGCCGAGGACTGGACGGTGAGGGCGGATGCGCGAGGCCTACCACAAGGAGCTGGAGTCGATCAGCGAGGCTCTGGTGGAGATGGCGAACCTGGTCGGTTCGGCCATGGGCCGTGCCACCGGCGCCCTGCTGGACACTGACCTTCAGCTTGCGCAGAGCGTGATCTCCGTCGAGGACCAGGTCGAGGGCATGCAGCGGGATCTGGAGGGCCAGGCGATCGCGGTGCTGGCCCGGCAGCAGCCGGTCGCCACCGATCTGCGCGTGGTCGTCACCTCCCTGCGGATGAGCGCGGACCTTGAGCGCTGCGGTGTCCTGGCCCAGCATGTCGCCACGCTGGCCCGGCGGCGCTATCCCAGGCACGCCGTGCCACGGGATCTGCGCCGCACGATTTTGGAGATGGGCCAGCTCGCCCAGCGGCTGATGGCGCAGGCCGCCGATGTGCTCATCACCCACGACATCGACGCCGCGCTGCAGATGGAACGGGACGACGACCGGATGGACGAGCTGCACCGCGTGATCTTCCAGCACCTGATGGACGACCGCTGGCATCACGGCGTGGAGACGGCCGTCGACGTCACGCTGGTCGGCCGCTACTACGAACGCTTCGCCGACCATGCCGTCTCGATCGCCCGCCGCGTGGTGTACCTGGTGACTGGCGAGCACGCGGATGAACTGGCCGACCCGCCCACGACTGCGTGATCACGCCCCTGGGCCCTCCCCGGCAGCCCACCTGACGCCCTGACCGCAGCCGCAGCACACTGCCTGCATGTCGCAGAAGGCGGTTTAGGCAAGGACTCCCACCAGCAGCGCGGCCGCCACCGTGAGCACCGCAACGGGCAGTATGACCACACGCAACCGTCCCCATCGGCCTGGCATGCCATGGCCGGCACCAGCCGACGCCTGCCGTCCCGTGAACAGCTCACTGCACCAGCGGCACTCCCCGCCGGAGGCGTCCAACCAGTAGGCGCCGTTCAACTGGGCATAGACCACGCTGTCCTCGCCGTTGCTCACACCACTCACGCCGTGCCAACGACGAACCCCCGCTACGGGCGACGAGCAGGAGTCAGCCCGTAATGTCCTCGCCGCAGGACCGTGATCGGCCCGGCCGACAACCCGATTTCTGACACTCAGGCACTCCGTACCTAATCCCTTGTTACGGGCGTTCTGAGGGAGGTCTGCCTCTGCTCGGCTTGGTCACCCCGGCCGACCTGCACGACTCCTCAGCCGCGAAGGAAGTCCTCTTCCGCCTCCGCCTCGGTGGCACGGCAGCCCCCGCGCGTCGAACGTCTGCATGAGGAGGTTGGTGACCCGCCAATGCCCGTAAGGCAGTACCGCAGGTGCGATGGTCCGCTGACCCGACGAGTTGGGCGGCTGAGACGGCTGCTGGCGAGTTCGAGCACCATGCGGGTACTCCGCGTTCTGCGCGTCCAGCCAGGTGAGAGATACGGGCGCCGTGGTGAGCTGGGCGGAATTGGAAGAGGCTGACTGGGACAGCACGGAATCAATTGCGGGGCCATCCGCGCCTGAGACACGTCTCACCCGGCGCCAGGTCGTGCGTGACGAGGACTGGAGTGACGTCTGGTCGGTAATGGCCGTGCTTGCCAAGCGACACGGGGCCGAGAACGTCCGTCTGGTGGTCTGGTTCGATAACTAAGGCTGACCCAGCGGATCAAGGCCGCAGCCAGAGTCGGATCGCTGCGACGGTGGCGGTGCCGTGGAAGATGTAGGCCCGTTTGTCATATCTCGTGGCGACGGCCCGGGAGTTCTTGAGGGCGTTGATCGTTCGCTCGACTTCGTTGCGACGCTTGTAGATCGTCTTGTCGAAACTGGTGGGCCGGCCGCCTTGGCTGCCACGGCGCTTGCGGTTGGCCCGCTGGTCCTTCGGCTCGGGGATGGTGTGCTTGATCTGGCGTCTTCGCAGGTAGCGGCGGTTTCGGCGGGATGAGTACCGGAGAAGCCCCTGGAGGGCCAGGTGGCGTCCGCCGCGAAGGGCAACTACGGCGGACGGCCGAAGGTCATCGGCGAGGAAGCCCTCCTCTTCGCCCGCGCGCTGGAAGGACAAGGGCGTCCCCGTCCCCGAGATCGCGAAGAAGCTGACCATCAGGACCGGCAAGAACGCGGGCACCCGAACCCTCGGTCGCCTCGCTGTACGGGCCCTCGCCGAAGCCGAACAGCAGGAGCCGGACGACCGGACCCGGGTGATCGAGCAGCGTCGCCCGGTCTCCGTCCGGATCGCCGAGCCCGTCAGCGGCGGCACCGATCCCGAACTCATGGAATGCCTCACCCGCCAGGTCACGTCTCGGGTCGAACGCCGAGTTGCTGGAGCTGCTGGCCCGACAGGCCGCCGACGAAGGGAGGCCCGCGTGATCTCGCTGCGGCCGATCCGTACGAAGGGGCCCGGCGTTCTCGGCGCCGCCGGCCCCGGCGGCAGAGTGAGGAGATCGCACCGCTGGCCGTGGTTGCGGGGGAGCGGCAGCTGCCGCGATGTGGCCGGGCCTGGCGTGGTCGCTCCGCATCGGAACCGGTCCCGTCGGCCGCCGCCCAACCAATGTGCCCCGGGCCGGCAGCAGTCCCCATGCCAGCGCGACCACGCGGGTGAGGGCGCGAATCCGGGCGGGGTTCGGGCCCTCATATGCCGCGCATCTGCCGGGGGTGCCTGTGCGCGCTGGCTTCTTCAACGACCTTTGCGGCCGTCAGACACGACGCCGCATCTCCACCGGCGACGGGGGGATTGGTCTGGCGTCGACGAGTCTGCGCTGAGTGGGAGATGAGGCAACCACAGCCCGGCACCGGCCTGGAGACCCCCTGGTCGGTGCCTGCTACTCCTCCACGTCACCGATGGCGACGCGCAGTTCGTGAATGCCCTCCAGGACGGCGATGACGGACGCGCCGGTCCGATCCAGGGCCCGCCGGGTCCGCTCGACCTCACCCTGTTGGAACACCAGGTGAGCGCTGAGCATGCCGGCTGCCGCGACCACGGCCGCCGAGGAAGCCGCCCGGCCTGCCGGGGGGTCTCCCACTTCCTCCGGGCCCATGAGTTGCACCGCAGTGCGCTGCAACCGGTTGATCAGCACGTTCATCCCGAGCGCGGCGGGCTCGGTCTGCCCCATCCACCCCATCAGCGTGTCGGCGACGTCATCCGGCTCTTCCTCCGTATTCCGACTGGTCGCAGCGGTGATCTCCAGCTCCACCTTGGCGAGCAGAGCACCAAGCAGCCGCAGACGGAGCGGCCGCAGACGGTTCTCCTCCTGCGGGCTCTCCGGCCACAGTTCCGGATCCAGTAGGGGATCGGCCCCCAGCAGGACCAGGGCGCGATAGATCTGATCCGCATTCGCCGGATGCTCGCTTCTGATGCTCACGCCTCAGCATCACCACACTGTGCCGGGGATCGCGCGTTCACACACCCGACCGAAGCACCCGGTTCAGAGACAGCCGTAGCCTGATGGGTTTGTCCACGGCTTCTCACCGTTCCGTGACGGCGTTTCGGTAACGGCGATGCCGGACGGCGGTACGTCCATGGATGGGTGGCTGCGCCGGGATGGCTGGTGATCACGGGCGTCCCCGTCTTGCCCTGAGCGCCACCAGCTACCAGTACAGCCCGGGAATTCGCCCGACCTTTCGGCGCGGCAGGTAGTGGGTTGATATGACTACCTGTCAGAATCTGTGCAACTCCATAAGCGCCCCCCATGACCCGTACTCCATGTGGTGAGGGGAGAGCTGGCAGAGGCCCTCGGAGGGTAGCCCGAGGGTCTCTTGCATCCCTGCAGTTGTCTCGCCGTACCGGAGCCAGCCGGATCCTGAGCCGCCCTGCGCCAGGGGCGCCATGGTGGCCAGTCGGACTCAAACGCCGCCTTGCTCGATCAGCCAGTCCGGGGCGGGCGGCCGCGCCTCGATCCCCCCTGAGCTCTCCTGAGTACGACGAGAGACGCAGATCATCAGGCCGGACCAAAGTGTGTGACAGCCCCGGCAGCTGTCCGTACAAGCAAGGCGGCCGGCATGGCAGAAGAACTGCGCTGCAGACGCGTCGGGGCCCTGGAGAGGGAGGCAGGGAATCTCCAGAGCCCCCGACGACAGGCTGGGGGAGCCTTGCGGATCACGTTATGAGTCCATCCGATGCCCGCGGCCCGCACCGCGCTGGCTCACCGTTGAATCCAAAGCATCTGGGCGACGTACCGGCCTGCGCCGGGACAGCAGCAGGCCTCACCAGCGCATGCCGAGGGCATCGAGTTCCGCGCGGCGGGCGGCGGGGAGCCGGCCTGCCCCCCCGAGTTACCTTCGTCGTGGCTCCGCAACGGGGCCTCCGGCCAGGGGCCCTCACTGCCTACCACCGGCGCCCCTGACGGCGGCAGCGCCCACCAGCGGCTCTGCTGTCCCTGTCCAGGGAATTTCCGTCCCTGGACAGGGACGCCTTGCCCGGTTTTGGTTGATATCTGCCGCATATGTGATGAGCGGTCGTGCGGCACAGAGCGGTCCGGCCCCGGTGACACGTCGACCCTGTGCTGGGCCGGGCCCATCCGTGCTGCGGGGAAGGTGGCTGGGACATGGACATCGCGGTGAGTGCCGGGCCGAGTCTGCGATGGGCCGTGATCACCGTTTCCGGGGAACTGGACATCGACACCGCCGCGGATCTGCGCCAGGCACTGGCCGCTGCGGTGACCGTGTACGAAGAGACGGTGATCGACCTGGCCGGCGTCGACTTCTGCGACTGCGCCGGGATTGGCACTCTGGTCGCCGCCGGGGAACCTGGCCCGCCGCCGCGGCCACCGGCTGCGCGTGCGCCGCATCCTCGGCCACCTGCAGCGACTGCTGCACTTCACCCACACCCGCCTGGCCGGCAGCGATCCGTCCCACCGGGCATCGGCCCCGCCGGCACGCCCAGGGGCGGCCCCGGCCGCGCGGTGGCCTGAGGATCAGCACCGGGCAGCGTAGCTATGCGCTGCCAACAGTCCGGCGAGGAACGTTGCTTACCGCGCTGTTTTTTGCGGGATAGGGCAATGACCCGGAGCGGTGCAAGTGCGAGGCTCCGGGTCATGAGAAGGACTTTCACGCTGCACAGCGGGTTCGCGGCGGGGCTGAGCGCCGTCGTGCTGTCGTTTGTCGCGCTCACCTGGCTACCGGGGCCGTCGCCGGTCGACGGCACAGGGTGGGCGGTGCCAGTGATCCTGCTGGCTTTTCTGGTCCTGGGGACCGCCGTCGTGCCCATGGCCGGGACCGGATCGAACGCGCGGTCGAGGTGGTCCGTTTTCCTGCGTCTGCCCGGCCGGGTGAAGGCGGTGCCCGGGCTGCTGATCGCCTTGGGCGTCGCGATGATCATCATCAACGCGGCGGGCGGGGAAGGGGCCTTGGAGTCGCCCACGGCCGAGGGCGGCCGGTACTTCTCCTACGACCAATCCACCTCGCCCCGAGTCAAGGTGGAGCTTTCGCGGAGCCAGTACGAGGCCGTCATCGAAAGCCAGCAGCGCATGATGCTCGCCATCGCGGGCCTGATGTCTGCCTCGGCCGCCGGTGTCGTTCTGGCGGGCGGCGAACTACGCCGACAGGACGACGCGGTCGGGTGACCACCGCGGGACGCGATCGCACGCCGTTGATCTTTTTCTTCCGGTCCTCGAACGGCGTCTCGAACTTGATCACTCACCTGGGGATTCAGGGGACGTGGTGGCGGCCGTGGCGTGATCCTGGGTGCTGTCCAGAGCGCGCGTTCACATTGTCAGGACCAAGGCCGCCAGAGGTGAGTCTGCTGCATCGCAATGTTCGGCGGGAAGCCCGCCGGGCGACCGAGGCGGGCATTGGGCGAGAACCACGGCCGGTCGCAATCAGGGGCGCTGGGGCAGCCTTTGGAAGGGCGTGTCCGGGACCTACACGGAGGTGCCCGCCATTGATCACGGGGATGTCCGGCACAGGCAAGTCGACGGCACTGCACCACCTGCGCCTGCGAGAGCACAGTGCCGTGGACACCGATACCTGGAGCCACTGGGTGACCCAGCCGGGCGGTTGCCCAGGTCAGTACTTTCCTGCGTAGTCGAGGTAGCCGTAGTAGCGGTTGTCGATTGGAGTGTGGGGGTCGCCGGTGAAGCCGTAGCTGGCGGGTTGGGCTGCGGCGTCGGCACGGAGCTTGGCGATGACCTGGGCGGGGGTCATTCCGGCGCAGCTCGTGGTGATGCAGAGGGCGGCGGTGCCGGCCACGTGGGGCGAGGAGAACGAGGTTCCGCCGAACCAGATCACGTTGCCCCCGCCGGGGCCGTCGATGAGGGCGGTGGTCCGCAGGCACAGGCCCGGGGCGGCGATGGTGTGGGCGGCATCGGCGGAGCCGATGGTGGTGAAGTTGGAGAAGTCTGTCGCCGCGTCGTCGTACGGAACCGTTGTCTGGCATCCGGGCGCGATCGTGCCGAGGCCGCCGGGCTGGCCGTCGGCATCCTGCATGGCGGTGACGGTGAGGACTTCGTTGTAGTTGGCCGGGGAGGTGTTGGCGAAGTCGGTGCTGTCGTTGCCGGCCGCGACCACGACCGTTACCCCGGCCTCGTTGACCTTGCAGACCGCCAGGTGCAGCACATCGCGCTTGGTGCGCCCGCAGTTTCCGTCGTCGGGACTGATTCCCGCGAGGCTCATGTTCACCACGTTGATGTTGCTGCCCTGGGCGTGCTGGGCCACCCAGTCGAGCCCGCACACAATCCTGGAGTCATTCCCGGCCAGGCGGGTGTTGAGCACCTTGACCGCATAGAGCCGGGCGCCGGGCGCGACGCCCACCGTATCCGCGTCGTTGTCTTTGGCTCCGACGATGCCGGCGACGCCGGTGCCATGTCCTTGGTCGTCCTGAGGGGGCTTGCCGCGATTCACGCAGTTGACCCCGCCGGCCACGTTCAGATCGGGGTGGTCGAGGTCAATCCCACTGTCAAGGATCGCCACACCGGCATCCACCGACCCGGACCCGTTCCCGGACCGCGTGCTGCTCACGTCGCCGTCCACGCGGTCCACGCCGATCGACAGTCTCTGCTGGGTGGCGTGGACAGGCCTGTCAGGCGCCACCATCTCCACTCTGGGGTCGTTCTGCAGGCGCGACACCTGGGAGTTCGGGATCCGGGCCGAATAGCCGACCAGGGCATGCCGGTAAACGAACCCCGTCACCTCCCCATAGCGCGCGCGGTGTTCTTTCACGATCGCGTCGAGCTGTCCCCGCGCCGAGTCATGAAGCACAACCACATACGCACCCATCGCAGCAGCCTCCTGCACGGGCACGGCCGCGGACGGCGCTGCGGACGGAAGTCCGACCAGCGTCGCGGCCACCAGCGCGGAGACGGTGGCCAATCTCTGCGGCCCTTTCTTAACCCATTCTCGCCACACCACTCGAGGGCCCCTCGCTTCCTTTTGTCAGCTGACGAACTGTTTCGCTGCGAACACTTAACAGACGCAAAAGCACTTCAAAAGGGCGAATAGGGTAAATGGGTCAAGAAAGGGCTTCGGGAGTGTCATGAATGAGGTGTGAGCTCAGCTTGTTCTTGTGGTCTGGCCTCGAACGATGCCCCGAACATGACCGCCCGTGCGGGGATTCCGGGGACGTGAACACGGCCTTCATCTGATCCTGTGCTCCGACTAAAGACGCGTCTGAAGCTTCGTCCTGTAGCGCGAGCGTCGGCCGGCGCGGGCTGGTCCCCCCACGCCGGCCGACGCTCTGTCAGAGCGAGGCAACGACCCAGCGAACCGCGATCGTGACCGCGCCCGTGCCGATGGCGTACGCCGCGCCGAGCGCTGCGCGCCAGAGCAGCGCCTTTGCCCGGCGCCGGTACCGCTGTCCGCGTCCGTCGGATTCACCTGTCCGGCACGGACCGGCAGTGCGACTGAGCAGTGCCGGCAGTCGGTGCGGGAGGCGGTTGATCGCAAGGCGCAGACCACCGACTCGGAGCTCGGGGAACGGCCGGGGCTGCTGCGGTGAGGGGGTGGTGGGCATGGGGATCTCCTTCCAGCCGGGCGGTCCGGCTAGGGTCAACCCCACCGCGCCGCACACCTGTTGCGGCAGAGAGCAAGACCATCTTGCGGTGCTCCAGGCATCTTGCGGGCAGACAATCCGGGGGAGAAGGATCAGTGACTGAGCAGTCGCCGGAACGAGCTGTCGTGCCACGGCCGCCTGCGCTGGCACCACTCAGTGATGAACTCGGGAAGAAGGAGAGAGCCTTCGCTGAGCACCTTCGTGGCCTGCGCGAGCGGGCGGGGATGACCTCCGCAGACCTGGCCGAGGTGCTTGGTGTGGATCCCACCCGGCTTTCGCGTTACCTGTCGGGCCAGAGCCTCCCGGAACCGCAGCTCCTCACTCGTTTCCATCAGCTGCTGGCCGACCCGGACGCCGAGGCTTTCGTCGAGGAGTCGGCGCGGGAGAGTCGCGCGCTGCTGTATGCCGCGGCCCAGTCGAAAGGGCCGCTGTCGGCCCGTGCGTACGAGATGCTCGCGGTGTGTCCTGGGACGAGGCGCTTGTGGACATCGACCCAGCACAGTTCCCCGTGCTCGCGGGGCTGTGCCCATACGCGGACACAGTCTTCAACAGCTGGCAGAGACCCATGCTGCTGGAGGAGCTGGATCGACTGCCCGCGGAGCGTAGCGGTCCCTGGGTCGATCAGGGTGCGGGCCATGTGCCGGACAGCGGAAGAAGGGCGCCATAGGTACGTATGGTTCGTCGGCGACTGATCGGCAGTCTCTGCCACGGCCCTCACTGACCGGGGCAGTCATCGCGGCTGTTGGACCATCATTCAGGACTCAGCTCGCTCCCCACGGACCGGGGGTGTCCGGCTTGGGGATCCACAGCAGAGGCTGGTTGTCCCGGCAGTAGTCGGCAGCCCCGTCCTCCCAGGGGAAGCAGCCTTCTCTGTCGGGCCAGAAGAGCTGGGCCACGGGCAGGGGCGAGACCTGGTAGAAGTCCAGCCCCGCGCCGAAGAAGTCGGTGCACCAGCTCTCATGCACGGGCCGGATGACGGCGGGGACGTGGTCAAAGATGTCGTTCCGGCGCTGGTCGGGCATGAGGGGAGGACCGTTGACTACGGCGTCGCCCGCAGCGTTGATGAGGGGCATCATGGTGTCGACGGCCAGCCCGAAGACGCATATCTCGGGGCTGCGCAGCGTGTGCCACAGACCGATGGAGTAGGCCCAGCCTGCCGGGGTGTCGTCGTCTGCGTGCACTCCCATAACGTGCCAGCCGTGGTCCCGGGTGCTGGCGGCTATCGTCCGGTCACGCTGGTCCCATGATGCTTCCCGCGAGGACTGTGTACACAGGATGCACGGGCACCCAGAAATTCCCACCTGGCGATGCTAACGCCACGAACAGCGGAGCATCTCAGGGGCCCCGGTGGTGGGGTGGGGTGGGGTGGTCGGGGGAGTCTCGAGGTGTGCGCGAAGCGGGTCACGGCTGGTCCAGCCATGCGGTGTACCAGTCACGGAAGTCGGGACCCGGCCGGAAGCCGCCCCAGTCCGGGTCATGGGACCAGACCTGCCCTGTACAGGGGCCATTCACGACGAGTCGGTAGAAGGTCGCGCACCCTATCTCGCAGAGGGTAAGCGTGCCGGCGAGGGAGGAGTCGCTGTCGAGGACGCGGCCGATCGGCACGTGCCTGGTGAACCGGAACGGCGCGGCCAGGAAGCCGGGTATCCGGTCTCTTCGTCGCTCGTCGACCGACGCCCACTCGTCCCCGTGCTCCTCGGGTACCGGGTCGAGCAGCGGCAGGAGCCCGTGGGCTGGCCCGGCTCCGCCGTCGCCGATCTCCGTGAGGAAGGAGCGGTACGACTCGGGTAGCCGGATCCCGTGGGCCTCCTCGAAGGCTCGCACCTCAGCCTCCGTACGCCGCTGACCGAGCTCGTACCGGTGGTCTGCGGCCCCATGGACCGCAAGCCTCGGATCCCGCGCAGCCTTCTCATGTATCCGCGCCCGTACGACCTCGGCGTCCCACCTGTCCACGCCTGGACCGTATCCGAGATCCGGGGCGGCCGGCGACCAGCGGGACACGCTCGCGTCAGCGATCACGGCCCCGGACTGGAACCGTGGTTGGCGCTGAGATTGATCATGATCGTCGCCCTAGGATTGCGAGGGTGACGGCACAAACCAGTGACATCGAGAAGGCGGCCGTTGTGCTGCGCGCCGGAGGGCTGGTGGCCTTCCCGACCGAGACCGTCTACGGTCTGGGCGCGAACGCCGAGGATCCCGCCGCTGTCTCGCGCATCTTCCAGGTCAAGGGGCGTCCGCCCTCCCACCCGCTGATCGTCCACCTTGGCGGCGCGGAGCTGTTGGACGACTGGGTCGAGGACGTGCCGGCAACGGCGCGCCTGCTGGCCGAACACTTCTGGCCGGGGCCCCTCACGCTAGTGTTGCGGCGCGGTCACCGGGTGCCCCTTGAGGCGACAGGCGGCCTTCAGACGGTGGCCGTGCGCGTGCCCGACCACCCCGTCGCACTCGCACTTCTGGCGGCCTTCGGCGGCGGCGTCACGGCCCCGTCCGCCAACCGCTTCGGCCAGGTCAGCCCCACAACAGCACACCACGTCCGTGCGGAGCTCGGTGATGGCGTCGACTTCGTGCTGGACGGCGGCCCCTGCCAGGTCGGCGTCGAGTCCACGATCGTCGACGCCACGGGCGAGATCCCGAGCATCCTGCGGCCCGGCGGGGTGACGCGCGAGGACCTCGAAGCGGTTCTGGGATGCCCGCTCACGGTCCATTCGACGAGCCCCGTCCGGGTGCCGGGGCAGCACCCGTCCCACTACGCGCCGCGTGCGCGGGTCGTCCTCGTCGAGCCCGAGAAGGTCATCGCCGAAGCAGAGCGTGCGCAGGAGCTGGGGCATCAGGTGGGCGTCCTTCTTCCCCCTTCCCTCGCCGACGCTCCGGTGAAGGCGCACGCCGTGGTGACGGTGCCCGGTTCGCCAGCCGCCTATGCGCGCGGCCTGTACGGGTTTCTGCGCGAGCTCGATCAGCAGAGGTGCGACCTCATCGTCGCGTCCTTGCCGGTGGAGGAGGGGCTGGGGATCGCCAACCGGCTCCGCCGCGCCGCAGGGCCCCGGCTTACCGCGTGACCAGCACCGACGCTGTGCCCTCACTGCTCCCGGACGCCGGTGCCGGGTTGATTGGTGACGGATTCGGCTGAGCGCCCACTGGTCTGGCAGGCCGGGCACAGCTCGTGCCGCCAGTCGTCGGTGACGACCGTTCCCCATCCCCGGCACACCTCGCAGCCCGCGGCCCACGCCAGGTCGGCGCGGGGTACGGTGCTGGGCGCGGGGTCGGCTCCGTGAGCCATCGGGGGCCCTTCCACGGATGATCAAGCGGTGAACGCGAGGGGTTCCTCATTCACGTATACGGGTGTCCTCCGACCGCGGCAAACGCACGCTGAGCAGCCACGGCCGGGGCGGTCAGGACGCGGTGGGCACCGCCGCATCGAGGCCGCGGGACGCAACGAGCTGCGCACTGCCGTCGGCCAGGCGGTAGCACAGACCCACCACGGCGGCCTGCCCGGCAGCGACCTTCTCGGCGAGCGCCCGGGAGCGGTTCAGCAGCAGGTCGACGGTGTGCCTTATGTGCTCGGCGAGGATCTCCTCCGGCTCGACCCGTCCGGCGGCCCGCGCCGCCAGCACGCTGGGGGTCACCCGCTCCACGACGTCCCGGATGTACCCGGCCGGCGCCATGCCGTCCTCCAGCGCGGCGCATGCCGCGCCGACCGCGCCGCACGAATCGTGACCGAGCACCACGACCAGCGGGCAGCCCAGTACGTCCACGCCGTACTCGATGCTGCCCAGCACTTCCGCGCCTATCACGTGGCCTGCGGTGCGCACCACGAACAGGTCGCCCAGGCCGCGGTCGAAGATGATCTCGGCGGCCAGCCGGGAGTCGGAACATCCGAACAGCACGGCGAAGGGCTGCTGGGCCGGTGCGATCTCGGCGCGGCGGGTGGCGTCCTGGTTGGGGTGCTCAGGGGCGCCGGCGACGAAGCGCCGGTTACCGGCCAGCAGCAGCTCGAAGGCGTCGCGGGGCGTCGGGGTCTGGATCTCGGTCATGGCCGCAGCCTACGAGCCGGCACCAGCCATCGCGCCGCCTGGCCCCGGAGCTCGCCGGAGAGGGCCACGCCGACGGCTTGAGCGTCACCCCCAGGCGCCGGGCGAGGGCGGCCTCGATGCGGGACCTCAGCGCGCAGCGCTGCTGCCCCGCCCCGTACGGCCACTGGTCCACACCCCTCCGTTCATCGTCCACACCCGCACAACGAGCGAGGCGCTGCCCGCGCTGTCGGCCGAACGAGGGCGGACCGCCGGGATCACTCGGATCAGCCCGCGGCGACATCGATTCTCATCAACATTGATCATGCAGAAGCGTCACGGGTGACTCCCGAACTCACGTCGAAATGACGTCCACGGAAAGTGACCCCCGGGTCCGCCGATCTTACGAATGACCAGCTCAGACCCACGCTTGGAAGGTAGGACAAGCTCAGGCAGGAGCCGCCGACCGCAGCGGTCAAGCAGAGGACCCGCGCTCCTGGACAGCGTGCGGCGACGAGTCGTATCCAAGCGTGTGGCTGGTCAGGAAGGTCCACCGCCGACCTGGGGGCATCGCGATTCCCAATGCCCCGCCCGGGAACGTCCTGCTCAGCCTTCCACCCCATGGCGGACACGCTCGCGTGAACGATCAGCCCGCGGCGTCAGCCCTGACGGGCCTGGGCCTTGGTGTGGGCGAGCCGGTAGGACTCCGTGCCGGTCTGGATGATCGCGCCGTTGAAGGTCAGCCGATCGACGATGGCCGCGCAAAGCCGGGGATCAGTGAAGGTCTTCGAGGGTTTCTGTCGCACCTGAGGCGCGAGGGCGGTCCAAGCCACGCGTGTGGCTGCGTCCTCTGCGAGGACTATGGGCTCGTGGCCGATCTCGACCGCTACCCCCGCGCCGGGATTTCCTACGCTCCATCCCCACCCGGCGTAGATGGGGACAAGATCACGCCGACCGGCCGCCAACTTCGCGATCACCAGCCGGTGCCCCACATCGCGGCGTCGGTCCAGCAGGGAGTCGTGCAGAAGCGCGACTATCCCCGTACGGCGATAGTCGGGGCCAGGCAACCGCAGGTATGCAAGAGGCCCTCGGGCTACCCTCCGAGGGCCTCTGCCAGCTCTCCCCTCACCGCATGGAGTACGGGTCAAGGGGGCGCTTAAGGAATCTGATTCTGACAGATAGTCAGATCGATCCGGCTACCTTCCGTGCCGACAGGTCGGGCGAATTCCCTGAGCGTGTTCGCGTGCATGCCGAACAGATCGGCCACGGCCGGTGCCGCCGTTGGATTTGACGCCGTCGCAGATGGCGGCCCAGGCGTCATCACTGGCTCGTGGGCGCCAGGCGAAATCCGGCGGGACCCGGTCCGGATCTGCACTGAGCCGACGGGCGGGCGGCCGGAGAAGTACGACCGCCGTGACGTCATCCACGCCGGATCGCTGCGCTCAGCGTCCCGTTCCAGCAAGGAGATCTGGGGCCTCGGGAAGTTCGAACCACACTTCCTTGCCCCGGGCGGTCGGTTCGGCGCCCCAACTGCTCGCCATCAGGTCGACCAGGTGCAGGCCACGCCCGAATTCGTCGTCGGCCTGGGCGGAGCGCAAGTACGGCAGCTCCCGGCTGCCGTCGCGGACCTGGCAGCAGATGACCTGGCGGCGTACGACGGTGAGGCTGACGGGACCGCAGGCGTGAAGCAGCGCATTGCCGACCAATTCACTGACGAGGAGCTCGGCCGTGTCGGCGAGGTGGTCGAGGGCCCAGTTGTCCAGGGTGCGGCGCACCGCTCTGCGTGCCTGACTACAGGCTTCCGGAGTCCGGGGAAGCGGCCAGGGGCCCGCGATGGCCAGCAGGTCCTGGCCAGGGGCGAGGTCAGGTGCTGGGCCGGGAACAGGACGAGGTATCGCGGTCCCGGTCGGGCCGGTGAGGTGAGTGTGGTGCATGGGAGCCTCCACCCGACCGGCTTCTGGGACCAGTGAAGTCGATCACAATCAATCAATGTTTACTTCGGAGTAAAACCGTAATACGAATTTACTTTGAAGTAAAGTTATTTCATGAATAATCCCTCGCCCGAGGCTCGGCCGACTGTGGGCCGGCGGCGTCCCTCCGCGGCGCGGCCGACTGACGCAGACATGTTGGACGCGGCATCCTCGGTATTCAGTGAGGTTGGATTCCATGCGGCGACCATGGACGCGGTGGCCAGACGCGCAAGATCCACCAAGCCCACCCTGTATGCGCATTTCGGCAGCAAGGAGGACCTCTTCGCCAGATGCACGGACCTGGCAGCCGGCACTTTGGCGAAGTCGCTGTTCGAGGCATACGCGGCCGCCGCGGACTTCCCGCTCGAGCGGCAGGTGCGAGCGGGTGTGGCGTCGTTCTTCGATTACGCAGCCGTTCATCCGGCGAGATTCCGGCTGCTTTTCGGCTCACACGCGACTGGCGCGGCGTATGTGGCCAGCCAGCGCCTGATGTCGGCTGCCGCCCGCGAGATCACCGGCCTGATCAGGAATTTCACCGGGCGCCACGGCGACGGCCCCTGGGGCACCAGCGCAGAGCTCTGTGCCGCCTGTGTCGTTGGCCTGGTCGTCGAGGGTGCCCGGTACACACTGGTCACCGAATCGCTGAATCCCGCGTCGGCCGCCGAGTTCGCGACCCAGTTCTCCGTCGCGGCGCTCAGAAACATCGACCCGCGCCTCGCCGACGCCCTTGACGGTCGCGGGTGACACGAAAGCCGGGCTGCATGAGTCCTGGGTGATGTCAGTGCCTGTGTCTGATGCTGACATGCCATGGAGACTGTCCAGCGAGCCAAGCGTTCGTTTGACACGTCATGGCGCCAGCGAGCACGGGGGACAAGGGCCCGTCCACAGGTCTGGGCCTCGTGCTGGAGCCGAACCGGCACGCTGGGCAGCTCGCTTCGGATTTTGTCACTGGTGCGGGGGTCGAGGCCGGTAGTGGCCGAGGACGTAGTGGGCGGGGATGAGCGTGAGCCAGAACCACATGGCTGCTTCCGTGTTGACGAAGGCCACGGGAATGGAGAGGCCGAAGATCAGAACGCTGGAGCCGAGTTGGGCGGTGAAGCGGCGGCGGGCCACGGCGGCGGATGACGCGGGCGAGGGGTGCACTTGGTGTTGCGTGAGCAGCAGCAGGGTTGCGTGCACCGCATGGATCGCGGCCATGGCACCCGCGTAGAGGGCGACGGCTTCGGGCTGAGAGGCGTACTCGGCCAGGAGCGCGGTGGGGAAGGGCAGCAGCGCGACCAGGCCGAGACCGAGGAGGATCAGGCGGGTGACCACGGCCGTCTCGATGGGTAGTGCGGTGAGAAGGCGGCGGTGATCACGCCAGAATCCGGCGATGAGGGTGAAGCTGAGGGCGAAGGCGCCGAGGTTGGGCAGCGCATCGCTCAGGGCCTTGTGGAATGCGGCGTCGTCCAGATGTGCGGGGACCGCCACGTTGATAACGAGCAGTGTCATCGCGATGGCGTAGACGCCGTCGGACAGAACGATCAGGCGTGCCGCGCCCGTGGCGTTCTCGTGTGGGTGCGTCTCTGCCACTGGCTCCGTCATGCCGACGACAGTAGGGCGTTATGCCCAGGCTGTAACGCATCGGCCAGGGCTTGGGCGGCTTCGCCTGTGGATGGCCGACTATTGCTGAACGTCGCACGTGGTGGCCGAGCCGGATCGAACCGCGAGCAGAACGACGGCGAGGCCTGGCTGATCGCCGAAGAGGGCGCCGTCATCAGGCGGTGGATCGCCGAGTGCCCCGAGCTGGCAATGGGCGAGCCTTTCGGCGTCGAACACCGCCTCCTGGACGCTTTCGGCATCCCCGGCAGGCTCGAAGACCTTGACCCCCAAAGACGACCGGGCCAGCAGTTGGGCGGCTACTTGGGGCGACTGCGACGCGCCGACAGTCGCGGCGGAGTCGAGCCTTGATCCCCGACAGATCGGGCCGGACACCAAGGCATCCGGAGTCCTCCTCGTGATCGGCACGCCACCATTCGAACCCCTGGACCCGATCACCGGTGCTGCACCCTACGGGGGAGTCGCCGAGGAGCTGATCGTGTTAGGGCGTGCGATCCCCGTGGCCAGACGCGGAGTCTGCGTTGGATGCAGTCGACGAAATGGCGGCACTCGGCGTTGAGCGGTTCGGGGCGGTGAATCGCTGGGATCACCACGGCATCGGACCTGGTGGCGAACGCGAAGTCCGGGTGCGACGTGGGGTCTGGCAGGAACTCGTCGAGCCCGTCGATCCGCTCGTCGTGACAACTGGACCTGAGCTGAAGTGTTGAGGCCATGACAACCACGAGGCTATGGTTTACGCGCGTTGACCGGATTCCGATGATCTCGCCTCAAGGAGTCGATGAGCGATGCCGTACGTCAGACGGGCGCTTGCCACGGCCGCAGCCACGGTCGCCACGGCGGCGCTGCTGCAGTCCCCGGCCCAGGCGGCCGTGGTGCCCGAGCATGCGATCATCATCTGTCAAAGCGCCAGCTTCTACGCCAACTACGACAGCTCCTCCGGCCCGACGGGCTTCCTCCGCACCCTGTCCTACGGCGACAAGGTCGGCCACACCCGCGGCGTCCACCCGGTCTACAACGGCTGGGCCGCCACCTTCGACTTCGGCCCCAACGACTGGGGCTACGTGCGCTACGAATGCATCGGCGGCTACGGCTCCTGGTGAGCCGGGATTCGGGAGGAAACGTTATGTCCGCACCCCGCACCGTCCGCACCGCGGCGGTGGCAGCCGCCGTCGGCGCGGCCCTGCTGCTCGGCTCGGGCCCCACCCAGGCCGCCAACGGCACCATCGGCGAACGCGAGACCGTCTGCGCCCAGGACCTCTTCGTCCGCACCGACCCGGGAGGCGCCTGGATGGGCACCCTCTACCAGGGCCAGACCTTCCTGGTGGAGAGCAAGCAGTCCGGCTGGGTGTACGGCTTTGCCTACGGCTACATCAACCGCCACGGCTGGGTTCAGGACGGCTGGTTCTGCTGAACCGGGAACGCCGCAGGGCCTGTCCTGCCGAGCACGGCAGGACAGGCCCTGGTCTTGGCGGTGCCTCCCCCCGATCTCGTGCAGTTCCTCGGTAGACCCTCGGGAACGCTGTGGGACTTTGTCGCCCGATTCTTGGGCAACCGCTGCGCTCTTCCCGGTCGGTCGGCTGCCGTGCTCCCCGCAGCCGGCCCCGGCCGACTCGACGTCACCGACGCACTTCCTCATCTGCACCAGGGCGCGCTGGGCTTCCTGCTGATCGGAAGCCCGCGCGGGGCCGAGGACACCGCGGACAACGGGCGCCGAACGGTGCTCGCCGGCCGCGCCGCCGCGGATCCGACGCTCCGCCCTCGGCTCCTGGTGTACCGCTGACCGCTCCACCCCACCGCACCATCCCGCCACGAAGGAGATGCAGTGATGACCAGGACCGGTACAACTCTCCGGCGCCGCACCCGCGCAGCCACCGTTCTCGCCGCGGCGGCCGCGCTCGTCGGCCTGCTCCCCATCACCTCCCAGGCGAACGTCAACAGGTACACCGTCCAGCCGAACTCCCCCAAGCCGGCGGCGTGCAACAACTCCGGCACCGTCCCGGCGGGCACCTGGATGCAGAACAAGGTCTGCGGCTACTGGGTCGGCACCGCCATGGCCGGCTCGTCCTTCGACGTCCACCAGACCGCCGCCAGCAACTACCACTACGGGCGCAGCTGGGGCGGCAACAACATCTGCGCCTGGATTCCGCCCGGCGCCCTCGGCTCCAGCCCGACTGCATCCGTCGCGGAGTCGTGCAGCGAGGCGACCAAGGACAACATCGCGCACCGCCGGACAGTCGGCTACAACTTCAACGCGGCCGCGCACGCGGCCACGGACGGCACGGCGATCACGGTCAACCCGGCCTGCACGGCGTACTACAACTACTACACGACCAGCACCTACAGCGACGGCTCGCTGCGCGACGTGGCCGGCAACCCGGGCTCGACCGCCATGTACCGCTTCACCACCAACGGCTCGAACCCGGCGATCGTCGTGCGCGACAGCGCGATCGGCTGGATCTTCCTCAGCCGCTCGTGCGTCACCGACTGGCGCGGCATCGCCTTCTACAACGACAACGACTGAACCGACCGGCGGCAGACGAATTCGGACCGCGCCCCGGGCCACCGCCGACAGTTCACAACGATGGAGTCAATCGCCTGCAGGCAGGGACGGGGGCTTGCGCAGCAGCCACTGTCCGAACGTCCGCCGTGCGGGCCGCACCACGACGCGGCCGTGGGTCGTCGTGCCGACCAGCTCCACGCGCAGCGTGATCGGCGTCCCGTGGTCTGGAGCCTGACGAATCTTGATCTTGCTGTGTACGAGGCTCAGGGCACCGGCATCGACCACGATGCTCGGCTTGGTGATCAGCGTCAGCTTTTTGCCTGCCGTGTTCATGTCGATCCGCAAGGTCTCCTGCGTGATCACTGCCTGAGTGAAGTCGAGCGTCAGCTCACACCACGCAGTAGCCAGCTCCAGCCTCCGCGGCACCACCCAGCGCCCCACGCGTTTGACCGCACCACTGTGAATCCCCTCGATCCGGAGTACGTACGTCCTTGACCTCCGCTACGGCCGTGCCGGTCGAAGCGGACACGGCCGGCAGGTCAGCGGTCAGCGCGGTCAGCTCGCTGACGGTACGTGCCGACAGGGCAGCTTCCACGCGCTCGTCCAACTCGTCCGCGGTCAGCAGGCCGTCCCCCGCCGCGATACGCAACACGTCCACCACCCGGTCCCGGTCCGCATGAGAGGCCCTCAGCTCGGGCGACGAGTCGGGGCCGGAGCGCTTCCCGGTGGGCGAAATCTCTCCCGACATACTTCCGTCCTGGTCCTGTCGAACGTCTCCGCGCGACGCAGGCAGCGGCGCGAGATGAAGACTAACGCTATATCGCGACATGGATCCCGGCTGGGCCCCATCACGGAGAGGCGATGGTCAGCGTCGATTCACGGCATGCGGCATCCATCATTCCGAGGCCCGGTCTCGACGTACATGAGGGAGCGTCACATCTGGCGATTATCCGGCACGGCGCACCCCGGCGCAGACGCGGGAATCGAACACCACTCTCACCGACCGGGCCGGCTTCCCGCGATCGCTGACAGAGCCCACTGAACAGCGTCAGTGCCACTCTTGGTGCACCCCGCCAAGGCCACTGAGAGGTCGTTAAGTCCGTTTTCTAGTAGTGACCTCGTCCGGGTTGGGTGAGGAAGCCTTGGCGGGCGAGGCGGCTGTGGGTGACGTTCATGTCTGGGTCGTCCGTGGGCAGGCCGAGTAGTCGTGCCGTGCACGATCTGCTGGTAGGCGGAGCCTTGGTCGTGAGGATCGGACCGGGATCGGATATTCGGTGTTCTGCCCGCCCCATGAGGACACAAGATGGTGCGCATGACTTTGGCCACCCCCATACTGCACACCGCTCGCCTGCGACTGCGCCCCTTCACCGACGCCGACGCGGACCTGCTCTTCGCCCTGCACAGCAGCACCTACGTGATGCGCTACTGGGACTCCCCGCCGTGGAACGAACGGGCCCGCGCCGAACGCTTCATCAACATGTGCCGGAAGATGGCGGACGAAGGCACCGGGGCCCGGGTGGCCATCGACCGCGCTTCTGACGGGGCCTTCGTCGGCTGGTGCGGTCTGACCGGATGGAACCCGGACTACCGCAGCGCGTCGTTGGGCTACGTCCTCGACGAAGCGATGTGGGGACACGGCTACGCGACGGAGGCCGCGCACGCCTTGCTGCAGTGGGCATTCGACACACTGGACCTGAATCGAGTTCAGGCTGAGACCGATACGCGCAACGTGGCATCTGCCCGGGTCCTGGAGAAGATCGGATTCATGCGTGAAGGGACGTTGCGGGAGGACTGCGTCGTGAACGGCGAGGTATCCGACTCGTGGGTGTTCGGGTTGATCAGGCGAGAGTGGCGGCCGGCGGCCGTGCCGATTCCAGCCCGCGAAGAGCGGCGTTAAGAGGTCGTTTTCTCCTCCTGTTTCATCCCGGAATTGGCGGTTGATGCAGTTTTGCGGGGTCGCGCCAGGAGATGGTGGTCTCGCCGGTGAGGCGGCGGGCCATCAAGTCGGTCATGGCGAGATGGATCATGGCTTCGGAGCGGTGCGGATGGGTCTCGTAGTCGCGCGCCAGGCGCCGGTGCAGCATGAGCCAGCCGTAGGTTCGTTCCACCGCCCATCGCTTGGGATCGGGGTGAATCCCCTTGCGCCGGGGGCGCGTTGGACGATTTCGAGGTCGATGCCGAGGGCGGCGGCGTGCTCGACGAAGTGCTTGCGGTAGCCGCCGTCGACCCAGACCTTGCGCAGGCTGGCATGGTCGGCGGCGGCCTACTCCAGGAGTGCCCGGCCGGCGGTGGAATCCTGAACGCCGGCCGCGGTGACCAGCACCGCCAGCAGCAGGCCGAGGGTGTCGGTGATGATGCTGCGCTTGCGGCCCACGATCTTCTTGCCCGCGTCGATGTTCTGTGTCCTGGCGGGGACGGAGGTGGAGGTCTTGACGCTCTGCGCGTCGATCACGCAGGCCGAGGGGTGGCGGTGCTTGCCTTTCTGCTGGCGCACCAACTCCCGTAACAGGCCGTTGAGCTGGGTGTAGATGCCGTCGGTCTGCCACGTGGCGAAGTAGCCGTAGACCGTCTGGTGGGGCGGGAAGTCGTGCGGGAGGTAGGCCCACTGGCAGCCGGTGCGGTCCACGTAGAGAATCGCGTTCATGATCTCGCGCAGGTCGTGCCGGGGCGGCCTACCGAAGTCCAGCGCCCGGCCGCGGCGTTCGAAGCGCCAGGCGGACAGCACCGGCTCGATCAACTCCCAGCGGGCATCGGACAGATCACTCGGATACGCACGACGGTCGGTCATGACCTGGGCATACCGCCGTTCGGGGGCGTGCGCCCAGGCGTGTGTTCTGCCTCGCGGGAGCACGGGACAAATCTGGGCGTCCTGGAATGAGACAGGCGTAAGTCGGCTCTCCCCCCAGACGCCACACCATCCGCCTCGCCAACCGCGGCCCGCACTGCAGACTCGCCAGCACCAGATCACCAGTGGGTGCAAACTAGAGATAACACTGCACTACAGAGGAAAACGACCTCTAAGCTTGTCTTTTAACCTCGGCTGCTCCCGATCACGCGGAACGGGAGAGTTGCTCGCGCACCCATGCAGGGTCGGGGTTGGTGTGCGGCCAGCCCGCCACGATGACGGTCGGCACGGTCTCGTTGCCGTCGTTGGCTGCCCTCACCGCTGCAGATCCAGCGGGGTCGCGCCAGATGTTGACCCAGTGCACCTGGCGGGCGCTACGGCCCAGCCGGATGCGCAGTCGCACGCAGTACATGCAGCCGGGCCGCCAGAAGACGACCGGCCGGCCGTCGGCCGCGCTGCGGCGTTGTGCCTCCAGCGCGCTGATCGACCGCGGGAAGATCAGAGGCGAGTTCACGCCTGTGAGCAGCACAAAGACCGGTGTGGGGTGCCGGTGGGGCCGCTGCCAGAGTGTCCACTAACTCTTGTTGCCCGGACTGCTGGTGCGGTCGTGACGCTTGCTGCACGCTGAGCCAGCGTCGTGCCTGTTCCTCGTCCGGTGCGTCGGGCCACACACCACACCCTCGGGCATGCCGTGGGTGTGGTGGTGGGCAGCCCAGTAGGAGCGTTGCCAGGTGAGCGGCCAGGGCGGGTTCCACCACGGGTCGAGCGCGGTGAGCTTGTGGCCGAGACGGGTGGGCCGGCCGGCGGTGATAGGTCATCTGCCAGGGGGTGCGTGCGGCGTCGAGGCGGGTGAAGCGTTCGAAAATTCATCGTCGGCCTTCGGACGGGATACCACGGACGGGTGCACAGCCCATCTGCGCCGCGAGCACGGCGCGCTGCAGCAGGACGATGAGTCGGTCACCACCGAAAGAGGTGGGACGCCTGGCCCATCGAAGGAGACCGAATGAAGCGTCTGCTGACTGCGTTGGGGGCGTTGCTTGTGCTGGTGGTCGGCGAGATGACCGCGCCGACGGCACAGGCGGATGCGGCTGTCTTCCCGCTGTCCGGCTACGAGGTGGTCAGCGCCACCGTGCCGGTGGCTGCGGGAGCCACCGGAGCTACGGGGGTGGACTGCCCCGAGGGCAAGAGGCCGGTCGGTGGCGGAGTCTATACAGGGAACGACGACATGAGGCTGATCGAGTCGTTCCCCTTGGGAGGGGCCGGCGACGTGACCGGCTGGCTGGGAGCTGTGTTCAACGGCGGCACCGACTCCGTGTTCGACGTGTACGCGGTCTGCGCGCGCGTCAGCCCTGAGGCAGACTATGAGGCGGTCGGAGTCACCAACGTGCCGGTGGCCGTCGGAACCACCGGAAGCGCGGCCATGCGCTGTCCCGCGGGCAAGAGGCCACTCGGCGGCGGGGTATATACCGGCGACGACGACATGAGGGTGGTCGAATCGTTCCCCACGAGCTCGCGCCGTTGGGCGGGAGCCGTGTTCAACGGCAGCGGCTTTGAGTCCGTCATGGACGTGTACGTGATCTGCGCGCGCGTCAGCCCTGGGGAAGGCTATGAGGTGGCCGGGGTCGGCAACGTGCCGGTGGCCGTCGGAACCACCGCGAGCGCGGCCGTGGACTGTCCCGCGGGCAAGAGGCCGCTCGGCGGCGGAGTCAGCGCGGGCAGCGACGACCTGAGGTTGGTCGAGACGTTCCCCCTGGGAGTGCCCCTTTCCCCAACCGGCTGGACGGGAACCGTATTCAACGGCGGCGACGCTTCGACCACCTTCGACGTGTACGCGGTCTGCACGCCCGTCCCCACGGACTGAGCCCGTTCCCTGATCCCTCAGCTTGAGATTTAACCTCAGCTCAGTCACTGAGCCTCGGCATGGCATCGTGGGCTCGTGTACATCTCAACGGCAGACCGGCCCAGACCCCTGACGACATGCTGGCTTCACTGGTTGGCGGTACCGACGGGGGACCAGGCAGGGGTCATGGCGTCCCTGGGGCTGACTCAGCCCAGCCCTGTGACATTCGAGGTCGCCGAAGAGGTAATCGACGCGGACAGCCATCGGGGATTCAACAAGGAGCCTCAGGGGCGCCCCCGGGTGTACGTGAGCCCCGAACTCGATGGGTGGACCCTAGTCATCGGCCGCTGGTGCAACCCGTGCGACGGCGAACGCAGCGACGAGGTCCTGCGTATGTGCGTAGAGCTCAGCGCGCGCTACGGGCAGGCGCAGGCTTACTACTACGGTGCGCAGGGCGACGGTTCGGCCTGGCTCATCGCTGAGCGGGGCAGCGTTGTGCGGCGTTATTGCGAGACCGGAGACGGGGAGGATCATTACCTGACCTTGGGTGAACCCCTTCCGTATGAGCGGGCCCGAGGTGAGCAGCTGGGACTGTCACCCACATGGGACGCGGCGACTGAAAGCGACGAAGATAGCGGCCTGGTGAGCTGGGCGGGGACCACTTCCGCCGGATCATGGAGAACGGGGAGGTATGGCTCGCGGAGGCTGCCGATCATGTGGTCGGGGCCTGGGAGCTGTGGTGGGAGGACGAGGACGCCTGGGGGCCACAGCCGCCGACGGCCGGCTATGTGCACCGGCTGATGGTCGACCACAACAGTGTCCCGCCCGGGACAGGGCGGGAGCTTCTGCGAGTCGCGGAGCGCCGCGTGGCCGAGGCGGGCCGACCGTTGGTACGTCTGGACTGCCTGGCCGGCAACGCACGCCTGAATGCGTACTACCTCAACGCCGGCTATCAGGTTGTCGGACGCCAGGAAGGCAAGCCGCAGCCGGGCGGTACGCCCAAGTCGTTGACGCTCCTCGAAAAGTCCGTACGGGATGGAGGGCCCGCCGCAGCAACGGCGAAGCCACCATCTTCCTGGCGCGACTCGACACCACGGGGCAAACGGCATTTCCAGGATGAAACGCCGGGAGAGAACGACCCTTTCAGGCCTGAGGATTGTGGAGCGAGATATCAGCAGGTCCCAAGGCGAACCGTGTGAATTGCACCTGCAGTCCCTCTCGCTGCGGGGAACAGAAGAAGGGTCCAGCCGATGCCGTCGCGTCAGGTGCCAGGGGAGCTAGTCGCACCATCTGCCAGGCTTCGTCCTCGCGGCGCGCCCGGATGGTCACTGCGTCTTTCTCACGGCTGGCCCGAACGGTGATCTTGCATCCGTTCCAGCCGGGGGCAGGGGTCAGGGACCAGTCCGACTGGCCGCGGGTGACTACGGCGCCCAGGTGCGGCGCTCCATCGGTCATCTCGACACCGGCTTTGATCCAGGTCCGGTCGTCCACGCGGATCATGATCCCGGCCTGGTCATACAATGCCTCGAACTGCGCAAGAAAGGTGACCTCGACGGCGGCACCGGCGGGAAGGTCCGTCAACAGGGCGTGCCCGTTGTCTCGTACGAAGCCGTAACTCGTGGTGCGCCAGAAGTCGCTCCGGTTCCGGCTCGTCACCAGTAGCTCGTCACCGTGCAGTTCTGCGCTCAATGGCGGGTTGAGCCAGGCGGCTTCCGACCAGTCGACCGCGCGCTGTGCGTCCATGCGCCCTTCCTTCACCAGGTTGTTGGGGTGCTCAGGAGCCGAGTGAGGCCAGGAGCGCGAGGACTTTGGGCCAGCCTGCCTCTTGAGCGGCGGCATCGCCCGCGCGGGTGCCGCCGAGGTCGGTCTCCCGGCGTGTCACGGGGTGAATCAAGCGGGTGCCGGCCGGGAGGTAGGGGAAGGTACCGACGCCGTGCCCGGCGTTCGGGTAGATCAGAGCCTGGTGGGGATACCGGTTGCCGGCGGCGTCAAGTTCCTGGACGATCTGCCGCGCCCATCGAGACGATGTCCACAGCAGGTCGTGAGCTCCCGCTATGGCCATGACGGGGCCGCTGACGTGGCCGAGCGGGATGAGCCGTTCGGCGATGGGCTTGCCGTCCTTCGTCCAGGCGAAGGTGCCGTAGTCCGGGAATCCGCTGTTGACCTGCGCAGAGGGGGAGTAGACGACGGCACCGTGGATGAGGTCGGGGTAGTCGTTGGCGAGGAGCAGGGCTGCTTCGCTGCCGCGTGAGTAGCCCATCGCCAGGATGTGGCGTGGGTCGACCCCTGGTTGCGCGGCCAGCAGCCGGGCAGCGGTGGCGAAGTACTCCAGGGGGATGTTCTCCAAGGCTTGGGGGAGGCCGGGGAGGTTGAAGTAGCCGAGCGACAGGGCCGGGTAGCCGTGCGAGGCGAGCAGGGCTGCAGCAGGCTTATTGCTGTTTCCCCCTTCTGAACCGCCGAAGAGGAGGACCGCCGAGTGCCGCGGGGTGCCAGGGGCAGGCAGGTGCAGGGTCCCGGCGACCTTGTCGGCCGCGACGGTGAGGTTTCTGCTGGTCACGCCGGTGCCGAACCATGCGCGGGTCACCCTACGGGACGCGAGCTGGTGTCCGTGCGCCATGGCGGTGAGCGTGACGCGTGAGGGGCCACGAAGTTTCCGGACAGGGACCCAATAGGGTTGTCCTGAACAGGAAACGAGGAAGAAGTGGCGCCACCCAGCAAGTACTCGCCGGAGTTCCGCGAGGAAGCCGTCCAGATCGCTCTGAGGTCGAGCAAGACGATCTCCGAAGTCGCCCGGGAGCTCGAGCTGAACCCGGAGACGCTACGCGGCTGGGTCAAGAAGCATCAGAAACAGCAGGAACCGGATCCCGATGCGGAACTGACGGTAAATGAGCGGGCGCGCCTGAAGGAACTCGAACGACGCAACCGCGAGCTGGAGATGGAAGTTACTTTCCTGAAAAAAGCCGCAGCGTACTTCGCGAAGGATCCCCGGTAGCAAGTAAGTGCGAGTTCATCGACGAGATGCGGCTCGGCACCGAGGAGTACGCCTACAGCGTCGAGTTCATGTGCGGCCGACTCGGCGTCTCCAGATCCGGCTACTACGACTGGCGATCCCGCCCGGAATCCGCAACGGCCCAGTGGCGCGAGGAACTGAAACTGCTCATCGGGAAAGCCTTCGACATGTCCGACGGCACCTATGGCCACCGGCGCATCCAGGCTCAGCTGGACCGCTGGGGCGTCACTGCCGGCCTGGAACTGGTCCGCCGGCTCATGCGTGAGCTGGGTCTTGAGCCCTGCCAGCCGCGGCCGAAGAGGTTCAGCCTCACCCAGGCCACGGCCAGCCAGGTACCGGACCTCGTCGGTCGCAACTTCACCGCTGACGCGCCCGGCGAATCGTCGGCGACATTACCTACGTCGCGACCGGGGAAGGCTGGCTGTACCTCGCGACGGTCATCGACTGCTGCACGAAGGAAGTCATCGGTTATGCAATGGACGACCACTACCAAACCCCACTGATATCCAGGGCGATCCGCAACGCGGCACGGAACAGGCACCTTTCGGCCGGCGCTATATTTCACTCCGACCGCGGAAGCAACTACATGTCAGCTGAGTTCGGGAAGACGCTCGACCGGTTCGGTCTCCGCAGATCTTCCGGCCGCACCGGGATCTGTTTCGACAACGCCATGGCCGAATCATTCTTCGGCGCCCTGAAGAACGAGCGCGTATCAAGGGTGACTTACCTGACCCGCGAGGCCGCCCGGCAGGACATCACTCGCTACATCGAATTCTGGTACAATCGCAAAAGCCTCCACTCGGCGGTGGGTTACCGTCCTCCGCGCGAAGTCTACGCCGAGTACGAGAAGTTGCGAATCGCCGCATGAAATAGACGGTCAGACGTCTGTCCGGAAAACGCGAGGCCCCTCAGATGTGTTGGTTCTGCCGTCAGGCCAGCGGGACCAGCGCGCTGGCAGCAGGGTCAATGAGTACGACTAGATGATCGATTCCAAGGGGTCAGTGATCGAAGGCGATCAGTGAGCGTCGGACGGGTTGTCGCGTGTGGTCGTTGTGCCAGATCGCGGCGGTCAGTGCGAGGATCCGCTGCATCACCCGGGCGATGACGCCGCGGGGTGTGCGGCCGCGGTGATGTTCGAGATCGAGCTGGCCCTTGAAGGTCTCGTTGATCGACTCGATGACCTGTCTCAACGGCTTGAACAAGGGTGCTCCGGGCCGCTCGGGCTCGCCCTTGCGGGCCGGCCGCAGCAGTTGGATGGCGTGCTCGGCCAGTTGATGTTCGAAGTCGCGGCCGAAGTAGTTCTTGTCGCCGATCAGCGTCTGCCCGGGCCGGGCGGCGACGATGCCGGGTTCGGCCGCGAGCAGGTCGAGCAGGGTCTCGCGCTCGTCGGCCTTCGCTCCGGTCAGTGCGAAGGCGACGGGCAGTCCCTGCAGGGTGCATACCAGGTGCAGACGCAGGCCCCAGAAGAAGCGGCTGTGGCTGGCGCAGTAGCCGTATTCAGCCCATCCGGCCAGGTCGGAGCGCTTGACGGTCTCGCGCGAGCGACCGCACTCGACGGGTGTGGAGTCCACGATCCACACGTCATCGCTCCACACGGAAGTGTCGGCGGCAAGAAGCCTGGTGACCCGGCGGAGCAGCTCGGCGACCTTGCGCAGCCGCTTGTTGTAGCCGGGCTGCTGGGGCAGGTACGGGAAGAGATGCCGCAGGTGGCAGCGAGCATGGCGGAGCCACTTGGCCTCGGAGGTGAAGCCGAGCATGGCCTGCATCATCGCGAGCGTGACCAGCTCGGCGTCGGTCAGCTGCGGCGCGATCCCTACCGTGGGCCGCCATGGCGCGAGATGCGGCGACTCCTTCAGCAGGTCGTCGATTTTCGCATAGAGCGCGGTCGCGAGGGAGTCCAAGTCGGGCGTCACCACCAAATCGTGGGCTCCCTCGCCTTGGTGTGCCGGGACGGACCGAGCGTTGTCAGTGGCGACATATAGCGTGCGCGGACCAACTGGTGCGACGCGATGGGGGATGTACGGATGGAGTTCCGGATCGAGCGAGGCGCTCTCGCCGAGGCCGTGGCCTGGGCGGCCAGGTCGTTGCCCGCACGTTCGCCTGTGCCTGTGCTGGGTGGCTTGATGCTGGACGCGGCGGAGGGACGGCTGCGTATCTCGGGCTTCGACTACGAGGCGTCCGCGACCATCGAGGTCCCCGCGGAGACGCCGACAGCCGGTCGGGTGCTCGTGCTTGGGCGCAGACTGCTGGATATCTGCCGGGTATTGCCCGATGCGATGGTGGCGTGCGCGCTGGAAGGAGCGCGCTTCACGATGGAAGGGGGCGGTACGCGCTTTGGGCTGTCGACCTTGCCCATGCAGGAGTATCCGGCCCTTCCCGAGCTTCCCGCCTTTCGCGGAACGTTGGATGCGGCAGAGTTCGCGGCGGCGGTCGCACAGGTCGTGATAGCCGCCGGCCGTGACGACTACCTCCCGGTGCTCACGGGGATCCAGCTCCGGCTGGATGGCGAGTCCATGACGTTGGCCGCTACGGACCGATACCGGTATGCCGTGCGTGTGTTGCCGTGGAAGCCGGAGGGGGCGGTTTCCGATGCGGTGGAGGTAGTGGTTCCCGGCCGCAGGCTGACCGAGATCTCCCGTGCGCTGACGAAGTCGGGGCTGATCCGCATCGGGCTGAACGACACGGGTGGCTCGGGTGGTGGCTTGATCGCCTTCGAGGGAACCGGGATGCGTACGACACTGCGGTTGCTGGAAGGGCGGCTGCCGCGCTACGACAAGTTGTTCACACTGGACGGCCCGGCAGTCGCGGTCACCGGGCGGGAGGCGCTCGCCGACGCGGTCCGCCGTGTCGCGGTCGTCGCGGAGCCGACCAGCCCGATCCGGCTCGACTTCTCCGCCCAGGGAACCGTCCTCCTGCAAGCGGGGTACGAAGACGACATCGCTTCGCAGCAGCTCGCGGCCACGTTGGCCGACGCCGATGACCTGGCGGTCGCCTTCAACCCCGCGTACTTGCTGGAAGCCCTCAACTCCTTCAACGCCTCCCAAGTGCGCTTTGAACTTCTGGGCCCCGGCCAGCGGGCACTACTCAGTGGCGTACCGGACGAGGATGACGCGGCACGCGAAGACCACCGCCATCTACTCATATCAGTACGGCAACTGAGCTGACGAACAGCCGGAGCGACCCCTTGGAATAGCTCGTCTAGCCCGAAAACGCCAGCGGGGCTCCGCGCCCAAAAGAACGGGAAGCTCCACTTGCCTGCCTGCCCCGGTCAACCGGCCATGGCCGCCACGACCAGCGCAACAGCCGCACCGCACAGCAGCACCACAAGCGGCCATGCCAGCCAGCCGCGCCCGGTACGCCTGCGCCACAGCACCAGCCACAGCGCACACGCCGCCACGAACACGACCGTCACACCGCTCAGTTCGCCCTCCCGCCACGCCACCCGCACGGCGCCAGGGTTAGCACCCCATACAAGGAGCGCAACGAGGACGCCCACGGTCAGCGCACACACCGCTTCCAGCAGCCTGCTCATACGGTGCCCTTCTTCTCCGACGTCTCCGTCAGATCAGTGCGCTGGCGGAACGGACGGCTTGACCTCGACGGTCTCCGTCTTGCGGCCTTCTGCATCCGTGCTGGTGGACCGCTTCTGAGGACGTGGACCTGCTCTTCGGGCACGTCCCGGATGGTGAGGACAGTCATGTCTGCATTCTGCGCGGGCGTGCTGCGCCGGATGCGACACCGGCCCCCTTCCTGGAGGAAGGGGGCCGGGTCGATGCCCGCGATCACGGCGGTCTTCGCGATCAGGGTCCGCAGTGCCTGATAGACGCAGAGCAGGGCCCAGAGTTCCTGGCGTACTCCGTCGGGTTTGCCCGAGCGCCCCGCCCTCCGCAGAGGACGGGGCCCGGCTCGCAGGTCAGGAGTACACGATCCACTGCCGTGAGCCGCCTCCGGTGCAGGCCCCGAGGGAGACGTGATGAATCGCCCCGGACCCGGCGACCAGACAGGTCCCGGTGGCCTTGTTGATGATCTCGTATCCGGTGCTGCTGGGGCCCAAGTCGTGGACGGTCCACAGGGCGGCCTGGTCGCCTGCCAGGCAGGGCTTCATCGTCGGCTGGCCGCTGCGGGCCACCAGGCACAGACGATCGCCCGCGTTCTGGCGCAGCGCGGTCGCGGTCTCGGGGAGCGTGGCCATGGTCCAGGTCTGGTAGGCGCCTCCGTTGCAGCCGGTCGTATAGGGGCCGTAGTCGGCCCGGAAGTCGAGGCACTCGCCCACATCGCCGACGTTGCGCAGGTGGCGGTAGGAGGAGGTGGCACTGGCCTGGGCGGTTCCCAGCGCCCAGCACAGCAGCGTGGCCGCGCCCAGGGCAGCGGTCTTCTTGAGCATGCGCTCTCCTCGGTCTCGTGGAAGGACGCCAGACTTTACCGCTTCTTGCACGTGCCGTGGGCGGCAGGTCAGGGCGCGCGCATCGAAGATCGTGATGCGCGCGGTCACCGCATCACGCTGGTGCAGGCTGATCCAGGCCAGCTCTTCCAGGTATGGATCGTGCTGCTCATCCCCACCCGGCATCAGGACCACCGCGTCCCAAGCGCATCCAAGTCAGCGCGGCGCTCTGGGCTCAACTTAGCCGCCCTTCGCCTGGTGTTGTCCAACCACGCCCCCAGCCTCACCGCCACCTCCTGGCCGCCGTCTCCACCCACTCCCACAGTGATCGTTTCAAGGTGCTTTCGGGCCGGGCGCAGGTGGCCTTCGCGGGCACGGAACTGGCGAGCTGCGGCGAGGTTGGCGGCCCACCGGTCGTCCTGCGAGCGCGGGGCCGGCCGCGCACCCGCCGTGTCATCCGGGTCGACGCCCAACGTTTCCAGCAAGTAGGCCTGTGCAGGCGTCAGCTGAGGCCATGCGGCCTTCTGCCCGGCGATCCACACGCCGAGGTCCTCGCCCTGCACCACCACCTCACGCGGCCCGCCAGGCAGCGCGCCGCCGGCCTTCACGTGGGCGAGCGCCAACCGGTAGTTACGCTGCCAGGAGACGTCCCACCTCATCGGGCACCACCCGGGATCGAGATCCTCCAAGGCCTCCATGCGGCTGTGGGAGAGCTCCCCAGCGCTCGAGACGCCGGTTTTGGCTGTGACGTCGATATGCGGCCCCACGATGTCGGCTTGACCTGGACCCGTTATGTGAAGATCCATGACTGCTTGAAAGTCGCTCCAATGGACAGCGTCAGCAGCTCACGGGCCGTGGTGGGGCCAGTTCAAGCCGTCCCTTCACAGTCGGGCCTCCGTGGTGGGCCGCCGAACGCCGTCGCAGCCACACGAACGCCCGCGCCTTCTCAGCCGGGGGGCAGCCCACGGGCGCCGTGGAGGCTCGCGCCGTCGAGCTGCGCATCGGTGAGATCGGCGCCCTCGAAGATCGCATGGGCCAGGTTCGCCCTGGCGAGGTCGGCGCGTGTGAGGTTCGCCCGCCACAGATTGGCGTGCGACAGGTCGGCGCCTTTGAAGTCCGCTTCGGTGAGTTCGGCTTGGGCAAGGTCGGCGCCACGCAGATCCGCACCTGCCAGGTCGGCTCCCAGGAGGTTCGCCTCTGCCAGGTCGATGTGTTGGCCAGGGCGGTCGTGGTCTGTGTTCCGGCGGCCTATAACGCTCAGGGCTGCCTGGATGTCCGCCCGGAGCCGGGGCCGGCCCCGGCGCTCTGGTAGGGGCGCCGGAGCAAGCGTCGTACCCAGGGGAGGGGATGTGCGGACGAAGGCGGTGAGGACTTCCAGCACGGTGGAGTGGTCGCGGGCCGAGTCGCGGGCGATGCGCTCGAGTGCGTAGATGCCGCCTAGTCGCACGGCGAGTTCGGCGGAGCCGAGCTGCTCGATCGCCTTGGTGTAGCGGTCGGTGACATGGCCTTGTTCGGCGAGGGCGAGGGTGCGTTGGCCGACCTCGTAGGTGCGTCTGGCGGTGTCGGCGTTGCGGGCGGTGAAGTAGACGGCCACGAGTGCAGCCAGCCCTGTGGTGATCGTCAATGCGCGGCCACGGATAGCGTCCAGCAGTAGGGCGCGCTCCTTGTCACTGACGTCGGTAACGCCGTCGACGTGCTCCAGCACCCAGCCCGCACCGGGCCCGAGCAGCCAGATCAGCCAGCCGAGCAGCACTAGCCCCGCCGACGCTGCCACGGCCCGGGGCCAGATACGTGGCGGGGCGGTGGGCCTCGTATCCATGGCTGACCGCCGGAACAGGCGGCTCAACGATGAGGTCACGCCGCAACTGTGCTGCACTGCTGCGGGAGTACACAGGCAACGGCCGCAGAACGATGGCGAATTGTCATCGAAGGCGCGGGCGTTCGTGTGGCCGCGACGGCGTTCGGCGGCCTACCACGGAGGCCCGACTGTGAAGGGACGGCTTGAACTGGCCCCACCACGGCCCGTGAGCTGCTGACGCTGTCCATTGGAGCGACTTTCAAGCAGTCATGGATCTTCACATAACGGGTCCAGGTCAAGCCGACATCGTGGGGCCGCATATCGACGTCACAGCCACTGCAGGACCACCGCGACGCCACGACTGTCGTGGGAGCCCAGGCCGTCTACCTCCACACCCAGCACGCGACCATCCGCAGCGCTGCTTACACCGCTGACGGCGACATCAGCATCGATCCGCAGCGCCTCGGAGACCAGCCGCTCATCGAGCAGGCCATGCATGACGCCGGCTTCCGCCTCAGGGACCGCCAGTCAGGTCTATGGGAACGCCCCCAGCAAGTCGGCGCCCTCACCGTCCCCGTAGAAGTCGACCTGCTGGTGCCTCACCAGCTTGCACCACGCCCCAACACAAAACGCCGCACCGAGCTGCCACCGCACGATGAATGGGCAACCAAGAAGGTCGCTGGCCTCGAAGTTGCAGTCGCCGACCGTTCAAGCATGACTATCCGAAGCCTGACTCCCGGCGACCCCCGCCAGGTCGACGCCTACGTCGCCGGCCCCACCGCGCTCCTGGTCGCCAAGGCCATCAAGCTCGACGAACGCATCCGCGATGCCCAGAAGCGCCCCGACCGGCTCAACAACGAAGACGCCGGCGACGTCTACCGCATCATGACCACTGTCCCCGCCGACGAAGTCGCGCAGACCTTCGCCAACCTGCGGAACGACCCGCGTGTAGGCGACACTGCCCGCCAAGGCATGCAGCTTCTGCGAACTCTCTTCGGTGCGGCCGCCACTCCCGGCACCAACCTCGCGATCCAGGCACTCGCCGGCGATGTACCCGCAGACCGCATTCGCGCGCTCGCTCCCGCCTTTGTCGCTGCCCTCAGCGGGTAACCCGTTGAGGGCGAGGCCGTCCGCGCCGCCGCGTGTAGTTTGGCCACGTCTCATCAGCTTGATCCTTAACCTCGGCCTTGATCTATAGCTGCCGTGTGGTCACTCGTTGGAGTGATCGCTGGGTATGAGGGTGGCCTTCCTCGTGATCCTGAACTCTGCGACGAGATACAGGGGTTCACAAGGAAGGCCGTGGTGATGAGTGTGCTGGCGCAGGTCGGTGAACGGGATGTGTTCGCGGAACTGTCACGCTTTCGGACGGCCTTCTACGGGTGTCTGTCCGCGCGGGCGGATGCGTTCTTCGAGCTGACCGACGCGCTGCTGTGCGCGGACGGCCCGGTGCGGACGCCGGTCGAGTTGTCGTTGATTGCCGAGCACCAGCGCGGCTACGGCTCGCTGTACGGGGCCTTGAACCGTGGCCGGCTCGACACTGACGCCCCGCGTGACCTGCTGGTATCGCTGCCGTTGCCGCGCTTTGGCGGGCGGATCGTGCTCTCCGTGGACGTCTCTCCGTGGCTGCGCTCGGACGCCGCCTGCTCGCCGGAGCGGCTGTTCTGCCACGTCCACGGCCGTTCCCGCGCGGCCGCACAGATCATCCCGGGCTGGCCGTACTCCTTCGTCGCTGCGCTGACTCCGGACCGCACCTCGTGGACCGCGGTGCTGGACGCGGTCCGCCTCGGACCTGCCGACGACGCTGCGGCCGTCACGGCCGACCAGCTCCGGCAGGTGACCGAACGCCTCATCGCGGCCGGCCAGTGGCAGCCCGGAGACCGGGACATGCTGATCGTGATGGACGCCGGCTACGACGTGATGCGTCTGGCGTGGCTGCTGGGACCTGCCGGTCGAACTGGTCGGCCGCCTTCGTTCGGACCGTGCCCTGCGGCTGCCGGCGCCGCCCCGCGTCTACCAGCCCAAGGGCGGCCGACCGCCCAAGCACGGAACGGAGTTCGGCCTCGCGAAGCCGGGGACCTGGCCCGAGCCGTCGGTGATGACGGTGAACGACACACCCCGCTACGGCAAGGCCGAAGCCCGCGCCTGGGACCGGCTCCACCCGGAACTCCAGCAACGCTCCGCCTGGATCGACCACGAGGGCGAACTCCCCATCATCGAGGGCACGTTGATCCGGCTCAAGGTCGACCATCTACCCGGCGACCGCGACGCACCGCCGGTATGGCTGTGGTCCTCGGCCACCGGCGCCACCCCGGCCGACGTCGACTTCGCCTGGTCGTGCTACCTGCGAAGATTCGACCTGGAGATGAGCAAGCCGCAGTGCTGTCATAGCTGCGGTTCGTCGTCATCGCCGTGGGCTCCTGTCTCGTTCTGGATTATCGCCATCCGCTGGTGGTACAGCCAGGGTTGGCGTGCTCCGTGTCCGCGGGGCAGTTCGTGCAGGCGGCGGAGCCGTTCGACTTCGGCACGATCGGCGTGAATCACCCAGGACCGGCGCCGGTCATCTTGCTGGTGGGCGGTGACCCAGCCGTTCTTGATCCAGCCGAACAGGGTGACGCGGGGCATGCCGATCTCGCGGGCGAGGTCGCTGGGCCACCACTCGTCGGGACCGAGGGGTGAGGCGTTTCGGCGCAGGCTCTGTTCCTGCGGGCTGATGCAGCCCAGTTCGCGCAGGAGCTGGCGGACGCCTTGAGTGCCGAAGTGGTCGCGGCGTTTGGGCGGTCGGAAGCCCTCGGCGTTGAGGATCTTCGCGATGGCGGGGGCGGTCTGTCCGGCGGCGGCCAGTTCCCGTGCGCGGGCGGCGAGTTGAGGGAAGTAGCTGAGCTGGTCCAGGCGGCCGACGGGGCGGACGGTCTCGCCGTCGGTGCGGTGGCCGCCGGCCCAGGTGATCTGGACGGTGACGCGTTCGCTGTCGTCGATGACGGTCACGCGGATCTTCTCGATCAGGTGCCGCATCAGCTGTTTGCGGTCCGTGTCCGTCGTGGTGGGCGCCTGCCAGACCGCCGGGAGGTCGCTGGCCAGGGCCCGGATCTGCTCGCGTTCGGAGGCAGTGAGGACTCGCGGCCGGGCAGCGATGAAGCGGTCGTAGTCCTCGCCCAGGTGCTGCCGATCGGCCAGCGCGGCTTCCCAGGCGCGCTCCAACTCGCGGACGACCAAGCGGTTTTCCGGTTCAGCCAGCTGATATTGGCGGCGGGCCCGGTCGACGGCATAGTCGGCCCGCTCCAGACGCTGGCGCCAGATCCGGTCCACCTCGTGGCGCCGCTGCTGGGCGTGCTCGGCCGCGGCCAGGGAGACTTCGAGAGCGGCCGGGGCGAGGGCGGTCAGCAGCAGAGCGGTGACATACCGGTCGAGGCAGGCTCCGGAGAGCTGCTGACACAAGACGCCGCCGTAGTCGGCCTTGACGCGGCTGCACTCGTACTTCGGCCACAGCTTGCCGCCCGCGCCACGCTGGTAATGCACGGTCATCCGGGTGTCGCACCGGCCGCAGTAGACGAGTCCGACCAGCAGGGCCGGACCGTCGCGCAGGGCGCCCAGACTCAGCGCCCGGGACCGGTTCGTCTCGATCCGGGCCAGGTTGCGTTCATGCTGCTCGGCGCCGATATACGCGGGCAGCATCCCGGGCAAGTACACCAGCCAGTCCTCGCGCGGTTTACGGACACGGCCGGTGCAGGGACGCCCAGGGATGCGCCGGCGGGGATCGGTGCGGCTGCGGCCATAGACATAGATTCCGGCATAGGCCGGGTGCCGGAGCATGTTCTGGATCATGATCCGGCTGGGGCGCCGCCACACCAGCCGGCCCTTCTCCGGCCCCTCGCGGGTCCGGATGCCCATCTGGATGCCGTGGTCGACCAGGAACCTCAACACCCCGTTGATCAGGCCGAGTTCGTCGAACAGGTCGAAGACCAGACGGACCACGGCCTGCACCTGCTCGTCGGGGTCCTTGACGACCTGGCCGTCGGCGAGCCTCAGATAGCCGACCGGTAACGGCACGGCCAGCTCGCCGCGGCGGGCCTTGCCGATCCGTCCGTTCCACATCCGCTGCTTGATCAGGTGGAGTTCGGCCTCGCTGATCGTGCCCTTGAGACCGAGCAGCATTCGGTCGTTGTGCTCGGCCGGGTCATAGACGCCGTCCGGGTCGGCGAGCAGGGCTCCGGCCAGCGCACACAGTTCCAGCAGCTGGTGCCATTCGCGGCCGCTGCGGGCCAGCCGGGACATCTCCACGCCCAGGACCAGGCCGACGTGGTCGAGGCCGACCTCGGAAACCAGCCGCTGGAAGCCGGGCCGGTCCACCAGGCCGGACGCCGCCTGCCCCAGGTCCTCGTCGATCACCAAGACCCTGGAAGCCGGCCAGCCCAGATCGACGGCCCGTTGCGTGAGTCCGTACTGCAGCCGGGTCGACTCCGCGTGGTCGAGGACCTGTTGCGGGGTCGACTGACGAACATAGACGACCGCGAGCCGGTCCAGATGCCAGGGCTGGATCTTGCCGTCAAGCCGTTCCCACGGAGCCGTCGCCGTCACGGAACTCACCCCCGTCCCGTCCCGCCGCGATCACCATGCGAGCCGCCAGCTCGGCCAGCAGCCGCACCACCTGCTGACGGCTCAGCTCGGGAACCGTCTCCCACGGCATCTGGGGAGCTCAGCGGCGACGTCCTCGGACACCGCGACCCACCCCCCTCATCCTCATCGGCCCCTCGCTCCCGCAACTGCTGCACCACCGCAGCAGCCTGGAGCAAGCCGTCCACCCCTATGACCGGCACATTCCCCGATCCAGAGTCGTCTATGTGTGCATTGCGGCTTGCTCCTTGAGCACACATTCCGCCTGTTCAAACAGACCCTCGGCTGGACCCGACAGCGCCTTCGCGACCCGCAGGCAGCGGACCGCTGGACCTGGCTCGTCATCACCGCCCACACCCAACTCCGTCTCGCCGCCCCGCTCGCCGCCGACCAGCGCAATCCCTGGGAGAAGACCACCCGCCCCGGCACGGTCCTCACTCCGACCCGGGTCCGGCGCGGCTTCAGACACATCCGCCCGCACTTGGCCTGCCCAGCCCGTGTGCCCAAACCCAGCCGCCCCGGCCCCGGACGCCCGCCCGGCTCCAAGAACCGTCACCCCGCCACCCGCCACGACGTGGGCAAAACCGTGAAACGACCCAGCACCCTCTACGAACGAGACCAAGCCAGAGGATCAAGCTGAAGGGTTTCGTCGGGACGCCGGCTGCTTGTTCGCAGCCCGGCCGCTCGAGGTTCGGCCTCGGGGCTCAGACCTGGTTGAGGCCGCCGTCGACGAACAGTTCGGCGCCGGTGATGAAGCTGCTCTGGTCGGAGGCCAGGAAGAGGGCTGCGGAGGCGGCCTCATCGGGGCGTCCCATTCGGCCCAGCGGCACCGAGCCCGCCAGAGATCCGCGCATGTGGCCGGCCTGCTCCTCGTCGGCGGCCAGACCCGTGATTCCCGGCGTATCGATGGGGCCGGGTACGAGGGTGTTCACCCTGATCGCACGGTCCTTCAGCTCGTTGGCCCAGGTGCGGGCGAAGGAGCGGACGGCAGCTTTGGAAGCGGCGTAGACACCGAAGGCCTCGGCCCCCGTGGTGGCGGCGGTCGAGCCGGTGAGGATCACCGAGGCGCCGTCGTTGAGCAGCGGGAGCGCCTTTTGCACGGTGAACAGCGTCCCCTTGACGTTGATGTCGAAGGTCGAGTCGAAGTGCTGCTCGGTGACCTGCTCCAGAGTGGAGAACTCGCCGCCGCCAGCATTGGCGAACAGCACATCGATGCTGCGGCCCTGCGCGGTGACGGCTGCGTAGAGCCGGTCGAGGTCGGCGAGGTCGGCGACGTCGCTGCGGATGCCGGTGGCGTTCGCGCCGATCTCGGCCACTGCGGCGTCGAGGACTTTCTGGCGGCGGCCCGTGATGAACACGTGAGCGCCCTCCGCCGCGAAGCGCCGGGCGGTGGCCAGGCCGATGCCGGTGGTTCCGCCGGTGACTAGCGCGGTCTTGCCGTCAAGCTGTCCCATGGGTCTTTCTCCCGGTGCCTTGTTCGGATCGTCAAACTGAACGCCCGCTGATCTGTCGCCGGGCCGGCGTCCGGGTCCCCTCTTCGCTTTCGCCGGCGCTGCTGTGCAAGTCGCCCTGCGGTGGGGCAGGGCGACGACGCACGCGTTATGGTCCGCTCAGTCCAATATGGGTGAGCAAGCGGCCCGGTTGACCTGCAGGGATGTGTGTCGAACCCTTCGTCGACAGCGTTTCGAGCCCCAGCCGTCGAGAGGTCTTCGGCATCGAGGACGCCGGACATGGTCGAGGGCGCGGTGGGGCCGCAGTTCCGGGGCGAAGCGCTCGGTCGGCAGGGAGACGCGCCGTCCGCCATAAGGTCTTCGGTCTGGCGTTGTCGCGGTACTTCCCGGGTCCGCAATCTGCCGGTGTGCGGCGGAGCGTTGTCTGGAGCCGGTGCCGGAACGCTGGCGCCCCTTCAGCGGCGAACCTGGGGTACCTCGTGGGGGAGAGGATGCCGTTTCTGCTACACAAAGAGTAACGGCACGTCGGGCTGACGCGCGACGTGCGTTCGCGGCTGGACGAGGAACGACGGGCGAGAAGAACCTGGGCGAAAGCGGGCCTGCGTAGTGCCGACTGCGTCAGCGTGTGGCTTTCTCGCCGGTGGGCCCGACAGCAAAACCATGTTCCGCCTGCCCTCCCCGTTGAGATCGCCCGGCCTGGTGTCACCCGCGTGTCGATAGACGGGCCACCCTCCTACCGTGATCTGGATCTGACCGTCGGCGCGTCGAATCGCTCCGACCTGCTGGGGGCTCACTCCGGCCAGATAGACATTGCCGCCCTGCTTGATCGTCACCCGCAGGCCACTGCGCGGCACGGGCGCCGTTGCAGGTGGACCGCGACGGGCTCGCGGTGTCGTTGTCGAACCGCTACAGCGCCGTTGATCAGGTAGGGCGAACTGAGCGAGGGCGAGGACACCGCAGAGAGCAGCGCCTCGACGGCGGAAGTGAGGTCCTCGGTGAGGCGCGCGACGGACCTCACCCCAGCGCTTTTGTCGCTACGGCTGCGGCATCAGGTCGACGTCTGACAGCGGAGGTTAGTCGGCGGGCGTCGCACGAACACGAAGCCGCTCGTCGTGGCCAGCGTAGTCGGGGCTGCCCTGGGTGCCGGGGCGCTGGTCCATCCTTCCGAACCAGAGGTGCGGCGCCCACCGTTGGCACGCCTCCTCGCACGGCTTGAGGTTCGCTTCCAGATCTATGCGATACCGCAGACGCGGCAGGCCTGCTCTCAGCGGTTCCGTGTCCCGCACGAACTTCCACAGCAACGGATGATCGCGTTCCAGCCCTTCCCGCGGGCAGAGTTCGAGCGTGACGACGCGACCGAACCGGTAGATTCCGATGCCTTCCAGGGAGTCCCAGCGCACCAGGACGTTACCCGCAGCGGTGATCCACCAGAATCCGACGGCGTCGAAGGCCATCTCCGAATGGCGACGCCGCCAATGGGAGAAGGCCACCGCCGCGATCACGCACCCCATGACCAGGGAGAAATAGACCCAGATCCAGCCGAGGACACCGGGGTTACCCTCCGCAAGGAACGCCCACGTCGGTGCGCCGACAAGACCGATCATGAACGGCATGACGATGAGCCATCCATTCAGCCGACGTCGCCCATACGGTATGACCGAGGCGTGCTGGGACGGCCCATTCTCAGTGATCACGACTGCGGACTCTAACGGTCAAGCAGCCGCCCCACCAGGTCTCCAGGCAGTCGCACCAAGCATCATCCGAGGCCGGACAGCCCCACACGACCGATGAGCGCTCCGGTACCGGGCACCCGACCGGCTGACGGCCCTCGCCCAGCCACGTCGCTGATCGCCGGTACGGCGATCAGCGACAAGCCCCGCCCAGGCCCGCGCCGGCCTCGCCCAGCGGCGCAGTTCCGCAAGGTGACCCAAGCGGGGACCGGCGCGTTAGTACGACCATGACCGCAATGACCGTGCGGCCGGTACCCGCCCTCGACCCGGCCGGCCGCACCAGCGAAGCCGCCCAGCTCCGCTCCGACGAGCCGATCTACGCCGCGCTGGCAGTGCGCTGGCAGGCGGCGGGGCGTGTCGTGCCCGGCCAGGCGGACCGGGAGTGGACGATGCTGGCAAGCCGCTGCCCGTGGCCCGCCCCCTAGACCGGCGTCGGTGCAACTGCCTTCCCCCGGGGCAGGCACCCACGCCATCCGGCCGGCAGCCCCGGAAGCCTGCCCGGCCACCCGGGGCTGCCGGGACCGGCCGGTTCTGGTTGGGCCCCCTGTCGGCCCGGCAGCCTCATGACATCTCAGCGCAGCGTGCGCCGGTGGCGGCCGGAGCGCCGCAGGTGCACGCCCAGGTACACCAGGGCGGCGACGAACACCACGATCCCGATGATGAGCAGGTAGAGCAGCCCTTTGACCACGGCGCCGATGATGCCCAGCACGATCGCCGCGATGACGAGGAGCAGGAAGAACATCATGGTGCGGACACCTCCTCGATGGGCCGGTCAGCGGCGGGCGAGCTGCCGCTCACCGTTTGTACCGGGCTTGTACGGCAGGCCGTAGTGCGCGAACACCGCGGCCTCGTCCTCGGCGGGCAGGACATCGTCCGTGCCGATCGCCGGGCACTTCTTCACCAGCGACCGGTCATAGTCGACCTTGACGTAGCCCGGCCCCACGATCGCCCCGGCCAGCGGGACGAAGACCAGATGACGGCGGGTGGGCAGCCCCACCTGGACCGTGGCCATAGCGGGCTCGTCGGTGCTGGTGTCCACGTAGACGGACTCCAGCGTGCCGATCTTGTGGCCGCCCGTGTCGATGACGTCGTGGGTGCGCCACTCACGGATGTCCGCGCTCTGGATCATCGAGGTTTCCCTTCGCACGGCGGTGTACCCGGAGAGGGCACTTCTCAGCGTGCCCCGTACAGCCCGCCCGTACCAGCGTGGTGACACTTCTGGTCGCAGGTCGGCGCAGACTGGTGCCGTGGGCCGAGACGACCGAGACACCCGAAACCCGATGATCGGGAAGCCCGATCCTGACGAGTGTCCCGACTCGTGCACCGCTCGCGACCGCGGACACTGCTGGGCCTGCGGAGCACGCACCAACAAGCAGCCACGTGAGTGAGGGCCCGAATCCGGGCGGGGTTCGGGCCCTCACATGCCGCGCATCTGCCGGGGGTGCCTGTGCGCGCCGTCTTCTTCAACGACCTCCGCAGCCGTCAGAAACGACGCCCCGCGCCAGCTTCGGACTACCCCGGCGGCGGGGGCGATCGAGGAGTGCTTACGGCAGCCTCGTCCGCCGGCGGTCGGAGTTCGCCTCAGACCCAGGCCCGGCGTCCTGATTCAGGCTGAGGTCTTCGGCTGCGACTCGCGGCCCTGAGTGCGCAGTTGTTCGTTGATGCGTCGGGCTTCTTCGAGTTGGTCTTCGAGGATGACGATGCGGCAGGCGGCCTCGATGGGGGTGCCCTGGTCGACGAGTTCACGGGCGCGGGTGGCGATGCGCAGTTGGTAGCGGGAGTAGCGGCGGTGGCCGCCTTCGGAGCGCAGCGGGGTGATCAGGCGGTGTTCGCCGAGGGCGCGGAGGAAGGCGGGGGTGGTGCCGAGCATCTCGGCGGCCCGGCCCATGGTGTAGGCGGGGTAGTCGTCATCGTCGAGATTGTCGGCGGGGCGGGAACTGGCAGGGGGCATAGACCTCTTCTTTCGGGGACGCGTCGGGGGGCCCGGGTGCCGTGCGGCACCCGGGCCCCGAGCTTTCAACACCATCTACCGGCGAACTGCGCCGGACTTCTTTGTCCGCAGGTTCCGCCTGGGAGGGCGGGGCTGCGGGGATCGCGGATGCGTGACCGGGGACCACCTTCCAATCCGGGGCCTGCGTTACCCGGGTGGACTTCTTCCTCGCCCGGGCGATCCTGATGGCGTCTGCTCCTTACCTTCGGTTACTCGGTTGTACTGCTGGATAACGCGGGTACTGCTCGCGGCCCCTCGGGCCGCGTCCTGCTTGACCTGCATGCACGGCAGTTCATCTCTGCCGTGCCCTCATCGACTTCCTGGGTACAACGGAAACCGTAACCCTGCGACGAGCCAATGTCTACTGTGACCGCGGCAGGTTTTCTTCGGGGTTGATGCGTGGATTTCTGCCGCAGATACACCTGGAAGAGTGATGTCCCGGGGTGAGTCCGGCCCAGCGGGCACAGGCCGAGCCTGGCGGCACAACCGATCCAGGGCGGGGTCGTAGCGCATGACCGACGCGGAGACGACGCACGCAAGGTCCCAGGGTCCTGTGGTTTGTTGAGGGTGGCGGCCCCGCCGGAATCGCTCACGTTCGTGACGCCACCCGCGTCCTCGTCGAGGTCTCAACCCGGACCCGGTGCCGGGGACGGCGGACGCCCTCGCCTTCGTGGTCTCCGGACACGCCACCAATGCCCTGCTCCACGGCGGCGGTCAGGGAAGCCTAGGCGAGCGCCAATCTCCCCGGCATGCCCACCGCCGCCTGACCAACATCACTCTCATCGCCGTCACGCTGACGGCCAGCCGTCATGCCCGGTATCCGTTTGGCCCACCGGGGGCAGTGGCTTCGTAGGTGACAAAACTGACCTACAAAGCCACCTTGGATTTCGACAGACGCACCGGTGCCCCCAGCGGGAGAAGCACAGCCATCGTCCCACCACAAGGCCCAAAGTGCCTTTACAACTGGGCGACTTCGACTCCGCCAACATGACGGTGACGTCCGCACTGAACGACAAACGACATCACAACCTTCACCTACGAAGCCACTCGCTACGCACGGCGATGGCTGCAACTGCCCGCCGAACACCAAGGCGAGCCGGGAATCGTCGACCTCAGCCAGACCTACCAGGACTGCACCGGCGCCCGCCTGGAGGACCTGGCAAAAGTTGGGTATGAGGCTTGTCTGGGCAGGACGAGTAGCGGAGGACGAAGTGGACTGGGGTCAGTTCGCGCAGCAGATGGCGTCGATGGCGCGGGATCTCCTGGCGCAGGAATCGGTCGGTGCCACGCTGGAGAGGATCACCGCATCGGCCACTGAATTGGTCGAAGGCTGCGACGCGGCCGGCATTCTCGTGCTGCACGACACGAAGGTGGAGACGCTCGCCCCCACCCACCAGCTGGTCACCGACAGCGACCTGCTGCAGCAGCGTCTGGGCGAAGGGCCGTGCTTTGATGCCGCCAACAGCTCGCAAGGCGAGCGGGTCTTTCGCATCGCCGACCTCACCGGCGAGCAGCCGCGCTGGCCCGCCTACGCCCCGCAGGCCCAGGCGCTCGGCGTGGGCAGCATGATGGGCTTCCTGCTGTTCACCGATGACGAGGACTTCGGCGCGCTGAACCTCTACTCCCGCAAATCCGGTGCGTTTACCGAGGCCAGCGAGCTGGCCGGTGGCTGCTGGCATCCCACGCGGCGGTCGCCCTCTCCAACGCTCGCAGCCACGCCCAGATGGAACAGGCCGTCGCCACTCGCCACGTCATCGGCGAGGCCATGGGCATCCTCATGAGCAGCCACCACCTCACCGAAGAAGAGGCGTTCAACGTGCTGCGCCGCTCCTCACAAGCAAACACCATCAAGCTCCGCGAGGTCGCCCGCCGGGTCTGTGAAGAGGGCAGCCTTTCGTGACCTGACCTGCGGCTTCCCCGGCTCGTGGGCTGAACCGGAGAAGCCTGGGCCAAGCCAGCCCCATGGGACGCCGCTGAACCCGGCCTGCCCACCAAGTCCCCTGCCCGACCACCCCCACACCTCCGCATGCGGGCCGTTTAGACCGAGATTCAGATTATTTGTGCCGATATTGGCTTCGGCCTTGTGCTGGGTCTGGTGAGGTGTGTGGTGCAGGAGCGGCAGTCGCGCGGGTGTCTCTGTGTGGCTGCTCCTGTTTCATGCCAAGGCGTTGTGTTGTGCGCCCTGTGCTTCGGGCGCCGGTACACGTGCCTGGGCCCCGGCCGGTCATGGGCGGGTAGCCCTTGATCGTGCCAGAACGTCGCCGTTACCCCAGTGATCTGTCCGATGCCCGGTGGGAGTTGATCGAGCCGGTCCTGACCGCCTGGTGGTCCGAGCGCCGCGGCCGGGGCCTGGACATCGGCTGGCCTCCTGACCACGATCTGCGGAGCCTTTTGGACGTGGTGCTCTACGTGAACCGCACGGGGATCCCTGGCGCTACCTCCCGCACGACTACCTATTGGAACAGCGTCTACGCCTACTTCGCCCGCTGGCAGGAGGAAGGCCCTGCTGATACCGGCGATCCGCGGCGCCGTCCCGATCGAGAATTTCGTGCGCGCCTGGTGGCGCGCGCGCAGCGAGGCAGCGCCGTGGCCGCGCTGGTGGTCAGGTGCTGAGCAAGCGGTTGAAGAATGACCGGTAACGCTGGAGCGCGACGCGCAGATCCTCGGTCGCTACCTCCTCGCCGCGTTGCCACTGGCCTTCTAGACCTTGCTTGTGTTCGGAGAAGGTCGTGGCCAGGGCCTGCATCACCTCGGCGACCAGCTGGTCGGCCGCGTTGACGGCATCTTGTGGATCGTCGACGAACTCGCTCTGGATCTTCTGCCACCTGGCGCGGAACTCCTCCTGTTCCGGTCCGAGGAGGGGTTCGTTCTCCTCGTCGAGTTCCGCATTCGCCCCAGCGGGCTCGGCGTCTTGGCCGCCGTCTTCCTGCCGATCCTCTCGGTCTATGGTGGTCGACTCCCCGGGGTACTCCGGCGCATCCGCCAAGCCCCGCTCGTCTTCCCCAGTGTCCTGCCGAGCACCGGCCAGGTCCTCCGTGGACAGGCCGACCTCGCTCGGCTCGGGTGTCTCTTGGCTCTGCATCTCTTCACTTCCGTTCCTGACGCGTTCGGGCCGGCCGCCGACAGGTCCAGCTCGTCGGCTCACGTCGCTGGTGCCGGGCTCACGCCCGGCTCTCGCGCGGCCGGTCGCCGTTGTGGAGCAGTTCCTCGAACAGCGCGCGGTAGTGCACCATCGCGCCCCGCAGCTCCTCCGTGGTCGCCTGATGGCGGCTGCTGCGATCGTTGACCTCGTGGGCGGCCCGGAAGTGCTCCAGGGTGCGCCCGTGTTCGACCGACAGGTCCTTCAGTTGCTGCTCGTACCCCTCGGTCGGATACCCGCGCTCGCTCATGAGGGTGGTCACGAGCCGGTCTGCCTCGTGGACCGCGTCGTCGGGTCGGTCGACGAAACGTTCCTGCACCCGGGTCCAGTCCTGGGCGTACCGATCCCGGACAGTTGACGGCAGCGGCCTGATGTCCAGTGCATCGTGGCGTTCCTCGCGCTCGCGCAGCTCATGCTCGGCCGCCCGACGGCTGTCCTTGGCCTCCACGGTCCGCTCGTACTCCGGTCCGAAGCGCTCCCGTAGTTTGCGGCGGCGCGTGGTAACCACCCACGCCACCGCCGCGCACACGATCAGCACAAGCACCACGGCAACGATGATTGTGATGACGGACATTGGGTCCTCCGCTTGTGGCCGACTGGCTACCCCTGGAGTGCGGGTGCCCCCGACCAGTGATCCGAAATTTAGATACTGGTGTCCGCTGCTGGCTGCGGCCCGAGACCGTACCCCCTCTGAAGTGAGCACCGTCTGCGACCGCCGCAGGGGCGGCTCAAGGGGGCGACGCCGGCGGTCGTCGCACAGCGGGTGTGCTGCTTCTACCAGTAATGCCGTCGTCCGCCGACCGCGTGGCCCACGTGGCCAAGGAGGAACAAGATCGCCCCGATGACGATCAAGATGATCCCGATGATCCACAGGATGGAGATCTTGGCCAGGAACGCGATGATGAGCAGAATTACTCCGAGGGCGATCACGGTGTCCTCCGATCGCGGGTGAGTTCTTCTCCCTCTCTGACTTTGATCCCCCTCGGCCTCAGGGGCAACCGCTGACCGGCGGCTCAAGGGTGACTCGCCGCGTCTCGCCAACCCACTGTTTACTGGAGGTCTAGGATCAATGCCGTGACTCTGTTGGTGATCTTGACGGGGTGGTGACGGCGGTCGCTGATGGTGGTTGGCTGGTCGGTGGCGGGGCGGCCTCGGTTTGGGGCGGTGGACGGTGTCGATGCGTCCGGCAAGTTTCCAGCGGATTCCCCCGGTGACGGTACGGACGGCGTGGGCGGCGCCGCTACGCGGCGGATTCCACGCTTCGCGTGGAATACATCCGCACTCCGTGCGGATGTGCGGGACTCCGTCCCGCCGGCCGGATTCGTGGCCGGTGCGCGCCGCAGCTCTCACCGCGGCCGCACCTCTCGCCATGGCCGTACCTCGCGCCGCGAGACGGCCGCCGTCGGCAGTGATCGCGACGACCTGATCGACCAACGCGAGACCGCCCGCGCGCAGACGCCGAGCGCGCGGGGTGACCCCGCATGCACCTCTGGCCCTTGATTGGCGCCAGGGAAGATCAGCCGTATCAGGCTACTTATCCTGATCAATAGCGATGTATTGGTGGACCGCCGGTCTCGGCTCCGGGGGCTACCAGAGGCTCGTAGGAGTGGATCGGGCGTCTTCGGTCACGAGGCCGACTTGGACGTTGAACGGGACGTCGCCGTAGACGTTCCACCAGCCCCGGCGATCGGACTCTATGACCATCCACATGAGGGAGGCCGCGACCCGCCGGTCGTGTATTACGGCGGCTGCGTGGCCCGAAGGACTGCCGGCGCGAGGGGAACTCTCTGTTCATGGCAGGGGCCGCCGCTGTCTGGGCGATCCGCAGGCCGAATCGGGGTGCTCGGTCAATTCTTTGGCCTCGCCCGTCATCCGTGGTACTGGAAATGCATGCCGATGAAGCCCTCCGACGCCGCGGACCATTTGTCTCTGTCCGCAAGATTGCGCCGTGCGATCCGACAAGCACCGGTCGTGCGCGGATGGCGGCGGAACCGCCGGCTAGAGCTGGGGCCGCGGTCGCTGGGTTTCGCGGCGCTCGCGCTTCTCACGCTGGTGCCACTGCTGATCGTTGTCTCCGCGGCTGATCCGACACACGGGCGTGGGTTCGCGCAGTGGCTGGGGGACGGGATCGGCGTGTCAGCGACCTCCAGAGAGGACATCGAGCAGCTGTTCACCCGGCCCGGCCAGGCACCACGGACCACGACAGCGTTCGGCATCGCCACCCTTGCTGCCTTCGGTCTGTCGTTGGGGGCGGCGGTGCAGACCGGCTTTGAGAAGGTTTGGGAGCTCTCCCCGGCGCGCTGGTACGCCCGGTGGCGGCATGCGCTGTGGCTTGCCGTGCTCATTGGGTACCTCTTCATGTCCGCCACCACTACGTTGTGGCGACAGTCATCGGCTGTCACGTTGGCGGCAATCCTGACCGCCATTCTGTTTGTGTGGTGGTCGCAGCGAATGCTGCTCGGTGGGCGGGTCGCTTGGGGCGCCCTGCTGCCCGGCGCGGTGGCTACGGTGATCGGGCTGATCGGTCTCAGGGTCTTCTCCCTGCTTGTCTTTTCGCCGTTGATTGCATCCAATACGGTTACCTACGGCCCCATCGGAACTGTGCTGGTCCTCCAGTCCTGGCTGGTCGGTGTGGGCATGGTCGTGTTCGGCGGTGCGCTGGTAGGCCGTCTGCTGCATGAGGAACTCCCACGCGTGGCACACGCTCTGAAAACGCGAAAGTGAGATCCGGATCTGGAAGAAACGGCCGTTGGCGAACGCCCCGGACCGGCACGCGGAATGCTTCTGGTTTGAGCGCGTTCACCGTGGGGCGGGCTTCGGCCAGGAGCTGGCGTTCGCGGCCGGTGCCGGCGGCGAACGCGCGGGCCGCGGCAAGCGCGGTCGAGGGCTTCCTGCCCGGCCGGGGGCTGCGTCGCGGGAGAGCCTGCTTGCCGGTTGCGGTGTTCATGAGGCTCTTGCGGCGGAGGACCCACACCCCCTCGAGACCCCGGCCCCTTGCCGGGGGACAGGAACCGCTGAAGCCGTCGGCGCGCTGGCTCGTGGTCGTAGCTGCGCGCGACCTGCAAAGGAGTCTCGCCATCCCCGGCAGCCAGGCTCGGATAGCACCGTAGGCCAACAGGATCGCTGTAGCAGCCGTGTTCAGCGGGTGACCCGACTGAAGGTGACTGTCTCCTTCAAGGTCTATGGCCGCTGGACCACACCGTTTTTCCCTACGTCTTCCTGGACGCCACCTACTGTAGGCGGAGTCGGCCCAGACGATGGCGATCTCCGGGTGCAGCAGGGTGAGGCGGAACAGCAACTCCCGTGCCACGAGCGAGTCCTGGGCGTCGGCAGGGGTGACCATGACCAGCAGGACGAGGCTGCGATGGTCGCAGATCAGATGCCGCTTCCGGCCGTTGATCATTTTCCCGCCGTCCACCCTCGCGTAGCTTTGCTGACGGTCTCGGACGCTGTGACGGACTGGGAGTTGACGATGACCGAAGCGGTCTGGGGTGTCTTGCGGTCTGGCTCCGGTACGGCCAGGCAACCGCAGGTATGCAAGAGGCCCTCGGGCTACCCTCCGAGGGCCTGTGCCAGCTCTCCCCTCACCGCATGGAGTACGGGTCATGGGGGCGCTTGAGGTTTTGCGCAGATTCTGACAGATAGTCAGATCGATCCGGCTACCTGCCGCGCCGACAGGTCGGGCGAATTCCCTGAGCGTGTTCGCGTGCATGCCGAACAGATCGGCCACGGCCGGTGCCGCCGTTGGATCTGACGCCGTCGCAGATGGCGGCCCAGGCGTCATCACTGGCTCGTGGGCGCCAGGCGAAATCCGGCGGGACCCGGTCCGGATCTGCACTC